>JBBQWM010000044.1:0-48941 GCA_038210655.1 Chloroflexia bacterium | reverse complement strand
TTATACCAAGTCCTGCTAAGTAGTAAACTCATGTCACCCTGAACGAAGTGAAGGGTCTCGGTTCGTGGGCTAGAGCCAGGTACAGGAAAAAGATTCTTCACTTCGTTCAGAATGACATCTACCTTACCGGACTTGGTATTACTTATCCCGGCCCGCGTACCGGGATTGTCTCCTGTTTATTAAGAAGGGAAGTCTATGGGCGGAGCCATATCCAACAAAATATCTCCGGCCCCTGTGTGACACCGCTCTGTCGGTGGATGTTCCCCTTCATCCCTCATCCTTCATCCCTTGTTCGACATTGCTCCGCCCCTGCCTGTCTCGTCCTTACAGCGCCGTAAACCCGGCACTGACCGCCGTTGCGGTGTAGCCTGCCGAACTTATGCTGGTGGCTGTACAGGTGTAGTTCGCGGTGACGGTCAGACCCGGCAAGCTAATCGTGTGGGTGGTAGTAAACCCGACATCGAAGACTGCCGAAGTCACCGTCACCCCGGTTCCACTGTTGCAAGTTACCTGGGCGTTGGTTGGAACCCCCAGAGTTGACCAGGCCACTGTCACATTCCCCCCTACTGCCGGGACTGCGGTCAGGCCGGTGATATTTGGGGCAGCGGGCGTGGTAAAGTTGGACGTACCGGTGCCGACGTTGCCCTGATTGTCGGTGCAGGTAGCTGTAACCACATAATTCTGACTGGATAGCATGCCGCTCAGGGTACGAGTGTGACTTGCGCCCGTCGTTGCGCCGCCCGGTGCTACTGTTACGCCGCCCGGTGCGACCCCTAGCGTACAACTGACTGTGGCAGGCACCGGTTCGCCTGTGATATTCCAACCGACGTTCACGTTTCCGGCAACCATCGGGCCGATAGGATTGAACGTAACGGTCGGCGGTTGATTATCGGGGATTAGGAAGGTGCCGTTGGCGGTCGTGATCGCCCCGGTGACAGTAGAGCTACAGCTAATAGTGTAACTATAAGTTGTGCCGTTTACGACAGGTGTAAAGCCGGTCAAGGTGGCGGTGAAATTGGTACCAGTGGCAGGAGCAACCCCTATCGCAGCCGCACCGGGCGCAACCGGTGTCACACTTGCTATCGGCAATGTGCAACTCGAATTGACCCCGCCCGTATTCCAAGTAATCGTGCCACCTGTTTTAGTAACAGCATTCAAGGTGAAGCCGGTTATAGTAATATTAGGGGGCCGATTGTCAGGTATATTAAAGCTGCCGGTTCTAGGTGTGGCAGCAATACCGTTGACCGTCCCGGTGCAATTAATCGTAAAGTTATAAGTGGTAGCGGCAACCGGTGAGAAGCCGGTAAGCGTGGCAGTAAAATTAGTGCCGGTGGCTGGTGCTACCGTTATCACAGCCGAGCCAGGTGGGGCTGGGGCCACACTTGCTACTGGTAGGGTACAACTCGAATTTATAGCACCAGTATTCCAGGTAATTGTTCCACCTGCGTTCGTGACGGCATTAAGGGTAAAGACCGGCAGGCTGATGACTGGCGGAATGTTATCAGGGATGGTAAACGGAGCGGCCTGGGGCGTGGCACTAAATCCACTGACCGTCGCAGTACAATTTATTATACCGCTAAAACTGGTGACGGCAATCGGTGAAAAGCCAGTCAGAGTGGCGGTAAAATTAGTACCGGTGGCTGGTGCTACCGTTATCACAGCCGAGCCGGGTGGGGCCGGAGTGACGCTTCCTATTGGCAACGTACAGTTTGAATTTACGCTACCAGTATCCCAGGTGATTGTACCACCCGCTTTGGTGACGGCATTGAGGGTAAAGACTGGCACGGATATAACTGGCGCTCGATTGTCAGGGATGTTAAAGGGAGCCGCCTGAGTAGCACCAAATCCACTGATTGTCGCAGTGCAACTGATCGTGGAAGTGAAATTAGTAACATCGACCGGAGAGAAGCCGGTGAGAGTAGCAGTAAAATTAGTGCCGGTGGCTGGTAGTACCGTTATCACAGCCGAGCCGGGTGGGGCCGGGGTCACACTTGCTACTGGTAGGGTACAACTCGAATTTATACCGCCCGTATTCCAGGTGATAGTACCACCCGCTTTGGTGACAAGGTTAGGAGTAAAGACTGGCACGGATATGACCGGTGGTCGATTATCAGGAAAATTAAAGAGAGCCGCTTTTGGGGTGGCAGGCACATTGTTACCAGTGTTGGTACAATTAATTGTGGAAGTGAAATTAGTAAGATCAATAGGCGAGAAGCCGGTGAGAGTGGCGGTAAAATTAGTGCCGGTGGCCGGGGCGACTACTATCGCAGCCGAACCTGGGGGAGCCGGGGACACACTTCCTAGCGGCAAGGTACAGCTAGAATTTACAGTACCTGTATTCCAGGTAATTGTTCCACCCGCTTTGGTGACAAGATCAGGGGTCCAAACCGGCGTGCTTATAACTGGTGGAACGTTGTTGGTCATGGTAAACGATTGGTTTCGCGGTGGAGAGCTATAAATCACAGTCGGACTGCCAACCATACAGATTATATTGTATGAGAATACTGTACTAGCCGTTGTGACCTGGAAGTTTGAAATAATCAGAGTATGGTTTCTACCAGGACTTGCCGAAGTTGGGCTGACGTTAAATGTTCCAACGACCAGGGGTGGGGTGAAAGCGACCGTACAATAGGCGTTGACATTGGTACTCCAGCTAATCGTCCCATTCGCTTTTGTTTGGTCGGTAAGTGTTAATGGAAATAAAAATGGGGCAGGCGGTATAATATTCGGTTGACCAGACTCCAAGCCGTGGGTCGATACAGCAGCCTGATTGGTCACAGCGGTTGCGGTCGGCGTGAAGACTACCGAGGCTTTGAGATCAAGGCTGCGCTCGTTGGGCGCGTCAATCGGCAAGCCCACCGACAGAATATCATCTTTCTGCCAGGTATAGCCAATGCTACAACCAGAGGTGATAGCTGCCGGGGCGATGGTCGGAGTAATAACCGAGGTAGTTTTGGGCCAGGCGGCAATATCGCCCTGTTTTTGGAAGCTGGAATTGGGTTTGGTGGCGTAGGCCAGGGTCAGAGTAGAGCTAATCGGTGGAGTAACATCGCAAAGGTCTACCAGAGTTTTGTTAATCTCGTAGACATTGACTTTAAGATCAGCCGAGGTAGTTGCACTCGGCATAATATAATCCTCGAACGGCGGGCAAGGATCGAGGCTCGGAATGGTCGGACACGGCCCGGTATGGTAGGGCAGCCAGCTAACGATAACGGCTTGTTTGCCGTTTACATAGGCTTTCCAGGGGGGTGTGGTATTAGAATTGGTGGTAGTACGCTCTATTTCGCGTCCGGTCCAGTCGGAGCAACTCGCATCGTCCGGCTGAATAGTTGGGTCGGGATTGGTACAGAACTGGGTGCTAATGGTAATCTCGCTGGCAATGGCCCCGCCCAACAAATTGGCATAATTGGCGTGAGTAGCGGGCCAGTTTACGGCAAGGTCAACCACACTCAGATTGAGGAGGCCGACCGTATTGGTCACGGCGTTACTAAAGACCAGTGGCACGGCATTATTTTTGTCAGGCGCAGCGAGGGTAGTACGAAAAGCAAACATGCGAATTTGCTTGATCGTACCATTCGGGTTGGTAGTAGGGTTATACACCGTAGCATTTTGGATCATAACGGTAGCAGTATAGGTCGAGTTGAAGAAGCCACCATTGGGCGAGAGCAAATCGAGATTGTTGATACTGCCGGGGTCGAATTGGATGCCGACCAGTTTTAACCCGTTCGCCTGGGATGCACTGCCGAACATACTACTGTAGGGCGGCGTTTCGTTAGGTATAGTCAAGGGGGTACAGACCGGGTCAGCATCGGTGCTACCAGTGACGGCGGTCGAGTTGCACAGCCGCCAGATCAGGCTGATGTTGTTGGAAAGGCCGGGGCGCGGATTAGGCAACCCATCGTTACCGTTGCCGTGATCCCAATCTAAGCTCCAACTACCTACGTTGTTGGCAACGGTTGGGGTGGCTATCCCCAGGAATTTGGGGGTGTCTCCATCTTGCGAGACGTAGAATAGCATCTTTTTGACATCGTTGGCAACCCCATTGGGGCCAGTAAGGGTTCCAGTAAAGGTGGTTTTCTGGCGGTACATCAGCTTGTTAGGCGAGGTAGCGGGTACGATCTGAACTGGCGGGCCACCCAGACTATCCATCGAAACCTTCATGCTTACTAGCTTGACCGGGATGCTGATTACATTAGCCGGATTAAATTTGTAATCGACGACATGGGTAGCATCGTTCGGGTCAGTCCAGACTGGGCTGGCGGTGATCGTAATCAGCACCCCCGCCCCAACTTTGCTGGTATCGAGGGTCAAGTTGGCCCAGCCGATAGCCTTGCCGCTGGATGGGTCGATCTGGGTGGTGGTGGTGGCGACCGCTGCTGCCGGTTGGTTGGAGAGTTGCACCTGCCAGTTGACCGATTGGACATTGTTGAAGTTGGTAACATCGGCACTGACCGGGATACGAACGACCGGTTGGGTAGTATCGGTGATTGGGACGAGCAAAACGGGCGCAGTGTACGGCACCGAAGGGGTAGCCTTGATCTGATCTATGTTGGCGTAGAAGTTGGTGACTTTTGGCTCCGGCAACGACAAATTGCTGTAGAGGGCCGCCTCGAAGCAACCTTTAGTCGGGTCAAAGTCGGTTGGCCCGCCTTGCCAGCAAAAGACCGAATTGATCGCCATTCCGCTCTGGGGCGGTACATCGTTAAAGACCCAGCTAAAGCGGGCCGTGTCGTTTATTCTGACTGCCGGGATCGCCGTCCCGATCTGTTTGGGGGTCTGGTTCGGGTTTAGGTCGGGCTGGTTTTTGTAGTAGGCCAGCAACGATACTTCGCTTGCGCCCCGACCGCCAATTTTGCCCGAGATGTCCTGGGTGATCCCGGTTAGCGTGAAGGTTGGTGGAAGCGGCAAAGGTGTCGTCAAAGCTGAATTGGGAACCGGCAAAGTCAGCAGTACCGCGCTAAGATCGCCACAGGTAGTCGCATCGGCGCAGGCTTGAAGCTTGAAGGTGAGAGTACCGGGCTTAACCCCTTGGGCGACCGAGTCAAAATTTACCGTAAATTTGTTGCCAATGGTCGCTTGTAGATTTAGCTCTTTGTCCGGCACGTCAACTATGTTGGGCAACAAATTGGTGTTGGTATAAGCGGCAATAAACTTGACGAAGGCGATACGTTTGGCTGGAACTGGCGTTACTACCAGATTTGCCGGGGTCGCCAGGGTCGTCGGTTTGGGGTCGGCAAAAGTAGCCGAGAAAGCCGAGATGTTGGCAGTCAGGGTCGGGCCGTCGGTACAGAAGGCTCCTTGCAAATTGCCGTCCCAACAGATTTTAGAGGCAAAGGTTATCGCCGCATTGGGCTGCCATTTGCTGGTGTCTATCGAGAGCGTCCAGGGCGAGGCGGTGCTACCCTGGGTCAGCGGTTCGGTCTTTTTGCTAAACCCGTTTTGGGTCGTGCCAGCCGCGCTAACCACGATAAAGATAGCCGTTGCCGGGTTATTGATCTTGCTTGCGGTCCCGCTCAAGGCTAATTGGAGCGGTAGCTCTTTGCTATCGGCATCCAAAAGCGGGGTGAGCGTCATAACCGGAGCTTCGACCGTAAAGGCTGCCGGGATTTGGGCCTGATTGGTCGGCGGGCTACAGGTCAGCGGATCGTCGGCAGCCGTCCAGCAAACTGCAATGGTCAGCACGATTCCGCCCTGGGGCGGAATAACCGTTGTATCCCACTTGACTGTAAAATTATTATTTTTGTTGGCGGGCGGCAAATCGACCGGCCCGGCCAGGGTCGTATACTTATAACTGATATGATCCACGTCGCCCGTAAGCTGGGCCGTGAGCGTAACCGTCCCGTAAAGCTTATCCGAAGCCGGGTTGAGCGTGACGATGGCGCTCGGTTTTGGGATACTCAAGCCATTGAGGACGGCGGCGTTGGCAACACAATTCGATTCGTCGGCGCTCCAACAGATCGACGCACTCAGGTCGATCTGGGGTTGGGGCGGCAAAAGGGTCGTATCCCAGGTATAAGTCCAACCGCCCTGTTCGGTCAATTGGGCCGGGAGCGCCCTGGCAGCCCCCAATTGACCGCCGGGCTGGTCGATATAACGGGCGAAAATCGTGGCGTGATTGGGACGGGCTAACCCTTTGGGCGTGACCTGCAATTGAATACCGACGCTTCGATTTGTTAGCGGCCCGGTGGCAGGCGCAGCAAACACGACCGTCGGGGCCGGTTGCGGGTTGATCGTCACGATGATCGGTATAAAGGCGGTATTATTATTGTAGCTGATATTAAAATTGGCGATTATCGGGCCAGCCGTCACGTTAAACGAGCGCAACTGGATCGTCACAGGCAAAGCGCCCCCGGCAGGCACGTTGCCGGAAAGCTGCCCGAAGTCCAGATAGGTCGCTGCCGGGTCAACCAGTTGCTGGATCGTCCAGATGGCTGGCCCCGCCCCGGAATTAATCAATTGCAGCGTAACGCTATTCTGCGACGCATCAAAAGTAAGCTGCGGCGGGGTGGCAGTTAAGGCTCCCGGCGGAGTTGGGGTCGGGGTTGGGGTCGGGCTACCGTTGTCCAGCCCCGGTGTCAGGCTGGCGTTCGGACTTGCACCCGGCGAACCAACCCCCGGAATGGGGGTCGTACCGGCATCCAGCACAATGCTAAATTTCAAAAACTGGTCAGGTGAGCGGTTGTCTGCCCCATCGATAGCCCAATAAACCAGATCGTAATCACCGGCTTTATCGATTGAGATCGGCCTCGTTCCGCTATCGGTGTTATAGGTCTGCTGGGCCGCGCCGTTGATCTGGTACTGGATCGAGGCTATCCCGGTCAGGTTATCGCTGGCTCTAAATTCGAGTGGAACGCTTTTGCGAGCGATAAAGCGCCCGGTAGTCGCATCCGGGTTGGGTTCAAAAACGGTATTCAAAGGCGCAAGCGCGACAATCGGCGGAGTTATATCTACCGTAAAGTGGGTCGTCAGGCGGGCCGAGCCTTCCGCGTTTTCCAGCGTCATAACGTACAGCCCTTCTTGCGAGACCGCCATGCCGTTGCTAACGGGCTGGGGAGCTTCGTTGGTAGGGCTGGCTTCGCCCTCTTTAGAGACGTTCGAGCGCGAAAGTTTACCGACGACGGTCACGTCCTGGTCGGCGATATAGCTGACCTGGATCGGCGTATTATACATACCGCCATCGGTCGGGATGATTAGCTGGAAGCCGGGCTGAAACTTTTGGATCGGGTCGGTACGGTCGGGACAGGTCGGCGCGTTAGGGCTGGTATAGTTTATCAGCCAGCGCAACTGGTAGCCTTTTTCCAAAAAGTAGGCCAACGATTTGTAGTTGGTTCCGTCCCAGGGGTCATTCACCCGGTAGGTCGCCGCGATGCTATTCGAGCCACCACTGACGACCACGAAATGACTGCCGGTCTGCCCACCGAGCAAGCCAACGATAACCGGTTGGCCCCGTTTGAGAATTTCGTTCAATTTATCGAAGCTAAAATCCTCGCGCTGTCCGCCCTGCACCAGACCCTGGCTGCACCGATTAGGCGGGAAAGACCAGTCGAAGGGAGAAGCATCTTCGCCCAAACACGAATTGAGGTCGTTGGGGTCGGTGTTAATCTTGTAATAGTTGAGCATAATAGCGGCAGTAGTCAGGGGACAACCGGTCTCACCGATTTTATCGCCCGTCTTACGCATCGGCTGGCTGCGCCATTGCGGGTCGTTCTGGCTAAAATTGGGAATAAAGCAGGCTCCTTGCCCAAGTGGGGCCAGGGTCGGCTCTTTAGGGTTGAGCGGGTTGCGCTGAGATTGGGGCTTATCGACCGCCACGAGATTATTGGGCTTATCGACGTTGGGGGTCAGTTGGCCGGTATTGACGTTGACCTCGGTCTGTTTGAAAGTATTTTGGGGCCGGATAACTAGGCGGGTATTATCGGTAGACCAGCAAAGTGGCCCGGTAGGGCCGGGGTCGCCATAGTACAGGCTGGGGGTCAATTGGGTGGGGGCCTGGACGAGGCGCGGTTTTTTGTCGCCGGAAGCCAAATTGACGACCCACATTTCAAGTTGGGAGCCGTTGCGGACGACGTAGCTAAGCTGATTGCTATCGCCAGACCAAATCGGTCGGGCGGGCCACAAACCAGCCGGAATAGTCGTGACGCGCTGTTTGTTGGGCGAATTGAGGTTGAGGGTGTACAGGAAAGCGTCGTCAAGAGCCTCGTTGCGGGCCGTGACGTAGGCCAGTGTGCTGCCATCGGGCGAGATCGAGAGGAGGCTGGCGAAGTTGCCGGGCAAGCGCTCGGCAGGCTCCTGGACGACCAACCGGGGCCGTGCGCCATCCAGTTCGCTAACAATCACGTCGGTATCGGCCCCTCGGACGCGCAAAGTGGCGACCAGATTAGAGTTAGTGCCGACACATTCGGCAGCCTGTAGCACCACCGGCGCATTGGAAGTGCGCGGCCACAGCAAGATAACGATCAGGGCCGCGATCAACAGGGGCAGAATAATGGCTGCCGCCAGCAGCAGGGGCGTGATCAGAATTTTCCTGAGCCAGGCCAGTCGGCAAGTCTGGATCAAAAAGCCGTGTACTTCACGGGTCAATCCGTCGATAGCAACCGAAAAATCGAAGCGCTGGGGAGCCTTGATCCAGTTGGGTTTGAGCGGCCTGACTTCGATTAGGGCGATTTTCTCGGCAAAAGGTGGTATATCGACCACCGGCGAGACCAACCTAAGTTGGGCATCCGGGCGGGCCGAACGACCCAGCAGTTGAAGCCGTACCGGGCTATTGAGCGGGTTTTTTAGGTTGAGCCGGAACTGGGCCACTTTAGCGTTGGTCTGCAAAGAGTCGGGTTGCAAAGCCAGGTCGGGCGTGACTCCGCCGCCGACCTGGTTGACGACCAGGATCAGGGGGTGCTGGGCGGTATTAAACTGGTTGCCCGTGACCATGATGGTTGGGGCATAAGTGCCGGGAGCGGTTCCAGGTGGGATCGTAATACGAGCATAGGAAGTGCTTTCGTTGCCGGGCGGGTCGGGATAGAGCAAAACATCGGCCCAGTCGAATTGATACCAGGAAGGGTCAAGATCGACGATCCCCAGTTCAAACCGCTCCACTTCGCGGCTATTATTGATTACTGTTACACCTAGTTCGTAAGTCTCCCCAGGCACAACCTGGATCGAACTAGCCGAAAGTGTAATAGCTACGTTTTGACTTACCTGACTCACGACATTACCCTCGTGTAAATTCCCTGGTCTGTATAGGTCGGACAACCTTGTTAATCTATAAATTAGTCAACTGAAAGCTAGTCTGGATCGTGGTCGGCCCGCCGTTGAGAGCGACCACGACCGTAAAAGTACCTCGGTTTTGATTGGCGGTCATTTGGGGGGCGGTTATCAAACCGATTGTCCCATTGCCGATCAAAACATCGGTAGCGTTGGCGGTGTAAGAGTTGGTGCCATTTGCAAAAGTAGCCCCGGCCCCGTTTGTACCCGGCTGAATCTGGAAAGTGACGGTCTGACCGGTCGGCAGAGCCGCAATCGTGTTGGGTGTGCCGCAATTATCCTTGAGAGCGATTTGCAGCCGTTTGGAAAATAGGCTGCTGGCGACTGTCGCCTGGTTATTTGTTCCGATAGTCTGGGCGAACGACGCAATCGCACCCGGATTATTGACAAACGAGAAGCTGGCGGGCGGATAGGTGTTAGGATGCCCAAACATTATAGAAGGCGAAGTGAAAAGCATGGCATAGCTGCCCGCCTCACAGTTGGCGGTGACGAAGGCGTTTACAAAGGTAAACGGGGCATAATACGAAGGCAAGTTGCATCCGCCGCTCATTATTACCGTCCGGTTCTGGTTGCTAAAAGAACAATTTAAGGGCGTATAATCGACATTCACGGCGGGCAAAGGCGGTGTAAAAGAAGGGCTACCCGCATTTTGAACATTAATCCTCTTAAAGCTGCCGGTTGCCCCCTGGCTAGGCAGGAAAAGACTCATATCAATCTTCTGGTTTGGGGAAGCGAAAAGATCGTGCCAGAAGTTGGTCACCGCCGGGGAAGGCATGTCCAGCCCGACCGTAGTTGCTAAAGGGCCACCCCCGTTAAAACCGTTGTAGGTGAAAGGAGCCGTATTGGTCGGCTTGTTATAAAGCACCCAATCGAGTAGTTTATTACCACCGGCCCCTCCGGTACTGACCGTTACCGCATACGAGTTGAGATCGGGGGGGAGATTGAGGAGGGGGGGGATATTGGCGTTAGCGGTCGTAATCAGGCTAGGGGTCGCTGCTGTACCGTTGGCGGTAGTTGTGACGATTACCTGACTGGCGTTGCCGGGGAAGCTGCCAAAAAAGGTATTGGATACACTAAAAGTGAGCGGTTTTCCAGCGACCGGGTAGCCGTTGGCATCCCTGGCTGTCACCTGGAAAGGCGGGAAGGATGAATTGACCGAAGCACTTTGCGCTCGGTTGGTGGCAGTCAAATTGAAAGGTGCGGCGTAGGGTATACCCAGCCCGGTATAAGGCGAATTAGCCAGTACTTTGCAGACCGCCTCGTCAGCTGTAAAACAGGCATAGACCGAAAGTTTAGCCCCGGTCTGGGGTGGAATCCCCTGCACATCCCAGGTCAAATTAAAATCTGCCCCACTAGCCGGACGCTTGGCTGATAGGCTGGACAACCAGAAAGACTGCGCCACCAGACTCGAAGGGGCATCCTTGTAATTGGCATAGAGCGACACGTGATTAATATTGGTGCTGGCGTTTTTAATCGTCAGCGTCAAACTACTACCTAACTCTTTGACAGTGTTCAAATCTTGACCGGGAACGACCGTCGCCTGCATATCGGTGGTCAAATTGGAAACCGGGACCAGAATATTGCGGCACAAATTTGGGTCGGGCAAGTCGCTACTACAAACGATCCCGCGCAATTGGAACGGGCTGCGCGTAATGCCAATCGAGCCATTGGCATCGACTACCGTAGAGAAGGTCGGCGTGATAACCGTCGTATCCCAGGCGACCCGCCAGTTGTTGCTAATATTAGGGCTGGTTGTTAGGGTAATCGGAACCGAACTGCCAGTAGAAAGATAGCTCAAGACAGTTCGTTTAGCCCGGCTAGAGGCCGTAACCTGAATCTGGGCCGTATCGGTCAGTACCGTGCTATTTTGGGGCAGATCGATAGTAGCCGAGAGTGGGAAAACCGCGCTCAATAGCGGGATACTGGTACAAACTGTTTCCGCCGCATCGGCGCACAAAAGCCCTCTTAAAAAGACCGAGGTGAGCGATGGGAAAGGCGTAGTATCCCAGTTAAAGGCCCAATTTCCGGCTCCATCCGGCACTACCCTGGCCTGGATCGTGACTGTCACGGTAGCAGAGTTAAGAATATAAGTCGCGAAAATATTGGCGTGGTCGGGTTTAACTTTGCCCGGCACAGTCACCACTAATCCTTCCGGGATGAGCGGCGCGTTCAATTGATCGGGCGTAAGCGCTACAAAAGTGGCGGTCGGCAAAGGCTGCGGGTTAATTAGCACCGTAACCGTCTGAGAGCCACCATTGGAGTTGATCGTAAAGTTTAGGACCTGGACGGTTTGGGCCAGATTAAGCTTAACCAGGTTGACATTTACGGTCGTGCTGGCATTTGGGTCAAGCTTGCCACTGGTCGCGCTAAATCCCAGGGCGGTCGCGGCGTTGCCATTTGGTTGAAGCGTCCAATTAAGCGTCCCAACCGTCCCTTTGTTGCTGATCTGCAAGGATTGGGTAGTAGTAGCCGGGTCGAAATTAAGCTGGGCCGTCGATACAAAAAGCAACTGGTTCGATTGCGGTGTAGCCGCCACTGCCGTAGTCCCTGCCGCAGTGGTGGTTTTGGGGGTCGGGGTAGCCGTCGGCGGCAACGTGGCGGTCGGAGCGCGGGTAAAAGTCGGCACCGGCGTAAGGGTCGGTGGTGGGGTGGGGGTTGGCCGGGGTGTAGGAACCACCGCTACTGGTTTGGGTGCAACTGCACCACCCCCCGCAACCGTAGTCGCCCCACCCGGCCCTGGCCCGGCCCCACCGCCCGGATTGGGCGTAAGGCTGCCATTTGGCCCGGTACCTGGTTTGGCGTTCGGGTTGGGCAACTCAATCGTAAAAGCAATCGTCCCAATTTCGGTGCGATTGCGTGCGCCATCCTCGGCCCAATAGCTGATCTTATGAGCGCCGTTCTCCTTGACCTGAAGCGGTGGGGTGGTTGTATCGCTGTTATAAAGCTTATAATTGCCTATCCCATCCACCAGATATTGAACCCCGGCTATCCCACTCAATTTGTCAGTGGCCTTCAGTTCGATTGTCACCGGCCCCAAATATTTGCCGGATTTATCCTGGGCCGTCACAATTGTATAAGTAATCGAAGGCGGCGTGCGGTCGATCACAAACGAGAAATCCCGGCTAAAAGAAGCCGTTCCAGCCGCATTACGCACCTCAAAATCCAGAGTGTAAAAACCTTCATCACTAAAAGTGACCTGGCGGTTACTGCTCAACGGTTGTAGAGTAGCCTGATCGAGGTTGCCATCCGGCCCGATAATAGTGGCAGTCGCCGTAACCGAGGTAGTGCTATCGATATCGAACTGGAAGTTTTGGGGTTGCTGGTATAAGCCGCCATCTGACACGCCTTTGGGGTCAATTGCCAGTTGGTTATTAGCCCCTGCCGTACAGCCCCCGCTTCCCGATGCTTCATAGCTAATCAACCAGCGTAGCCGGTAGCCTTTGTTCAGGAAGTAGCCCAGCGTTTTGTAGGTCGAGCCATCCCAGGGGTCGGCTACGGTATAGGAGTCGGCCAGGCTGTCCGACCCGCCGGTAACAACCAGAAAATGCGTGCCGGTCTGTCCGCCCAATAGCCCTACAATGGCCGGGCCGCTCTCGAGGCTGGTATTCAAAGCTTCCCAGCTAAAATCGCCTCGCAAGCCACCCTTTAATTTGCTATTGCTACAACGCTGGTTGCCGACGGCGTACCAGCCATCCTGATAAAGCGGGTTAGAGAAATCACCCAGACAGGTTGTAATCAGGTCGTTGGGGTTGGTATCGACCCCGACATAATTAAGCAACATCGCCGAAGCTACAATAGGACAGCCGAAGGCCGACATTTTGCTATTATCGCTCAGTTTTAGCGAGCGTTCGCTCCAACGCGGGTCGTTCTGGCTATAGGGTTTATTGATGACGCAGCCAGTGGTAGCTTTGGTTTGAATATTGTTAAACTGGGCGGCGGCAGGTTTGGCGGGTAAGGTTGCGCCCGGCAGCACCCGGTTTAGCCCCGACGACGGGGTCGATTGCACAATTGTGCCGTCCAGGTTTACCTCGGTCTGCGTTTGAGCCGGTTTGTCCGGGGTGGACTTGGGTTGGATCAATACGCTCGAATTGGTCGAAGTCCAGCACATTACCGGCGTATCGTCGCCATAGAACATATCGACATTAAGTTTATCTTTGACCAATAGTTTGGGCGCTTCGACTGGCTGTTTGCTCAGATCAATCAGCCACATTTCCAAATTGGTGCGGATATTGGCGGTTGGGCTGGCCGTTGGCGAAGGCGTAGCATTACCGCCAGTGGCGCTAGGAACCGGGCTGGCCGCCGCTTCCGGGGTAGTATTCGCCCCGGCAGTCCGCTGTACAAAAACTAATTTTTCACCGTTAGCCGACCAGACCGGGGCGGTAGGCCACAGCCCGCTAGGAATAGTAGCGATGACCTGAGGCTGGCGCTGGCGATCTTCCAATTCTACCAGCACCAGTTTTGCATCGTCCAACGCTTCGTTATTGGCGGTCACGTAGACTAACCGTCGCCCATCCCCCGAAACGGAAATCAGGCTGGCGAATAGCCCCGGAAAGCGTTGGGTGCTTTCGGTGGCGACTTTTAGGGTTGGTTCCCCGCCAGGGCGCTCGCTGACATAGACGCTAGTACTGAAGTTGTTGCTAAATACCGCTGCGTTGCGACCAGAAATGGCTCCACAGGCGGCTATCGCTTTGGGGGTCAGTCCCGGCAAGAAGAAGATCGCCGCTACGACCAGCAAGGCCAGCAAGATAGCGATAAAGGCGACAAAGCGGAACCACCTTCGGCGCAGCCAGCGTACCGGCGGCAGGGCGCAGCGTTGGGTAAAGCGGGCCGGGGTTTCCTGCGGGAAGCCTTCCAGCTTGACGCTAAAAGAATAACGCTGGTCTTCCGAAGCCCAGTTGCGGTGACGAGGGCGGGCCTTGAGGGTCAAAGTGGCCTGTTCGTTGGGGTGGAGCGTTACTTCGGGCGGGATTACCTCGTACTGGCAGCCGTATTCATCGTCTTCGGCATAGACCGGGTAGAGATGGGTCGCATTGCCCCGGTTAGAAAGTAGTATTCGGAAGATAGCCGTTCCACGCCGCGAGACTTGTTCGGGCGGTTGGATTTCGAGGGTCTGGATTTCTAGCTGTGAGACCAACAAGTTAAAGGGTATGACGGCGCTGTTATCGGCTCCGGTACGAGCTTCTATAATAATGTTGGCGCTATAAGCTCCGGCAATCACTTCCTCTGGCAGCGTGATTAGCATCTGGATCGTTTGCTGGCTATCCGAGCTAGAACTCGTGCGGCCCTGGGCTGCCGGGCGCAACGAAAAACTGGTCGGGTTGAACGTAACCCAGGCCGGGTTCAGACTGCCTTTATCCGGGGTGGGGGTGCCTTGCAGTGTGACCGTAAAGTAGTCGATTAAGCTGCTCTGATTGGCTATAACCAAACTAACCTCGGTCGCCTGGGCCGGGGCTAGTTCGATTACCTGAGTTGTTATCTCATACTTGAGCATAAGCTCTACTTCCCGTTTCAATTACTGATAGCGAATTATCGCCTTCTCCGCTAAAGGCGCTACCCGACTTTTTCTTTTTTTGGCAGGCTAGGTTTATTAGTTCAATTTTTAGTTTTGTCTCTATCATATCCTGTTTCCCAAAAAAATTTAATAATTTAATTAGTACTTTTATCTTATTCGCAAAAATGTACAGAAGTACTATACTTACACACTCAGTTTATATATACGCCTTAGCTATACAAAAGGGTACTTTAAAGCTGCCCGTATTATTTTTTATTGACCTCAATCTGGCAACCCAAATCATTTGTACCACACGGTTTTAGCCTTAAGTAAAGGGTATTGCCCTCAATTTCAGCTTTGTCGAGACGCTGGTTTTGAGGTGCCAGCCAGCCCTTAAGCTTTTTGGTTATCTTATCCTTTACAAATTTTTCCGGCGATGCGAAAAACCAGGGAAACGACTCGGATTGCTTTGGGTTAGGCTCAGATTTAAAGATCAATTCGCCCGTATCCGGCGTAACTTGCAAATGGCCTCTCATTTCGGCGGTTACAAAAAAACTGGTTAATTTGATTACCACAAGTTGTTTTTCGTCCGGCTTGCCCGCTACCGGCAAGTCTTCGTAAAAGCGTACCTCCACTTTGAAAACCGAAGGTAAGGCGTTGATTTTGTTTTGAATCGTATCGGTAAAATCGTTTTGTTCGACCCGGAGCGACTTTGGCAACGGGCCGGTATTGGTATAGGCGACCCGGTCGGCTAACAGGAAAATGCCGTTTTGGATCGCTGGCAAAATCAAGAGCGACCAGAAAATAACAATTAGTAATAGCAAGGTAGCGGTTGCAAACAGCCAGGGATGCCGCCAGATCACAGCCCAGCGCGACTCACTATTATATTCGCCTTCGATCAAAACGTCCGGGGTCATGACCTGTCTTTGGGCTACGATCCATTTTGGCTGAACCAGTATTTCAAAGTTTTGAAGCTGCAAAGCCTGTTCTTGGGGCGTTTTGGGAGCCAGTTGGACTTTGAGTTTAACCGTCACCGACTGGCGACCGGCGATCCGCGCTTCGGCAGGCGAAAACTGCCCGACACAATAGGGGTTGGATGGCGAAAGCCTAAGCGGAAGGATCGCTTCGCTCATGCTGCGGTTACGCAAGATCAAGTTGTAATGAGCCTTAAAAGCTTTGGCCCGGCGTGGTTGCAAGCGGGCTTGCAAGCGGAGCGGCGCGACCACCTCCACTTCCAGTCCGGCCTCGGAGCGCAATCCCGCTTGGTTGCGTGAAGCGACAATCACCCGTCCGCTATATAAATTGGGCGGAACCTTTTCGGATACCTCAATCTCGATGGTGACTGTCCCGCTCCAGTTGGGGAACAAGTTTAGCTCGGTGGTGGACAAATTGAACCAGCTAGAGGGTATACCCTCGATAGAAATGTCGAAATTGTCCGGCAAGCTAGTCAGGTTGGTCAGGTTAATTGTCTGGGTGGCTTTTTCGCCCCCGGCGACCAGCGTCATACGGGGCGCGTCAAGCGCGATCCCGATTTTGGTCGAGCCATAGCCGGGGGTGGCCCCCGGCGGGCGGGTGGGCGGGGTTGTAATAGCTGAACCGCTTGGTCGGTTGGTCGGCTGGCTATCAGGCGCGGCCCCAAACGAAATCGGGGTCGCCTGAGCCGCAGGCTGAAACAGTTCGTCCAGCGTCAAACGGGCTTGCGAAGGGTCGGACGACGGCACTTGTTCCGGCACAGGGGCGTAAGCCTGAGCGGGGGCAGGCGTATAGCTTTGCTCAGGGGCAGGCGCATAATTTTGCGGCGGGTAGCCCTGGTTAGGGGCAGGCGCATAATTTTGCGGTGGGTAGCCCTGGATTGGAGCGGGCGCATAATTTTGTTGCGGATAGCCTTGCTCAGGAGCAGGCGGATAGCTTTGTGGCGCGTAACCCTGGATTGGGGCGGGCGCATAGCTTTGTGGTGGATAGCCCTGATTTGGGGCGGGCGGATAAGCCTGACCGGGTGGGGGCGCATAATTTTGTGGATAAGCCTGATTGGGGTCGGGCGGATAGTAATAAGGCGGTTGCCCGTTGTAGCCCGGCGCGGGCGCGGACGGTTTGTTATCTTTGCGGCGCTGGAACCAGCGTTGTTTGCGAGGCGGTTCGGCGACCGGTTGCGGTTGCCAGCCCGGTTGGGGTGCGTAAGGTGGCGCGACTGGCGGCAGGGCCTGGTCCGGGTAAGTCGGGGCGGGGGCGACCAATGGCGTTACCTGGATCGGTTCGACCGGTGGCAGCATTATTGGGATTTGCTTTACGGTGAGGCCGTCTGGGTCGGGTGCGCGAACCGCCCCCGGCAATGGCTCGACTATGGTCGGTTTAATACCCTGCGCCTGGATTTCCAGCCCGACCTCGGCCCGAATTTCGGGATGACCGACGGCAACCGCTACAACCTGGGCAGCATAGACCAGGGCGACGGCATCCGCTGGCAAGGCTACCCGCAAATAAACCTCTTCTTGCCAGTTGGGGAACAAATTGACCGTTGCACACGAGAAGCTATACCACCCAGAGGGGATGCCTTGCAAGCCGAGGTCAAAGTTGCCGGGCGGGGCGCTAACGTTACGCAGCCGAATTTGTTGTTCCACGCTTTCGCCGACCAATAAGCTCATCTGGCGAGTTTCTAGCTCAAGCTCGATTACGCCGCCCGCTACCAGAGGTTCCGCCGCCTGGCCCTCTCCGGCCCACAGCATTGCATCCAGCGAAGTGGCTTGTACTTCTATTTCTAAAATAACCTGGCTTTGTACCTCGGAATGGCTTTGGGAAGTCGCCACTACCCGCGCTCGATAGACCTCACCGGGCGTATCTTGCGGCACGCTGACCCGCAGGTAAAATTCCTCGCTCCACCGGGGGAATAGCTGAAAATGGCGGGCCGATAGGGTGTACCACTCTTCTGGAATATCTTCGACCGTCAAGCTAAAGCTACCGGTCGCGTCCGAGAGGTTGGTAAGCCGCACCTGTTGTTCGGCGACCTCAATTCCGGCAGCCAGGCTAACCCGGTTGGTTTCTAGGTGTAATTCTAGCTCGGCAGACTGGTAGGCCAATTCGGGCAAGGCCGGTGGAGGGTCGGGCGGAACCAGCGACGAGGATAACGTAAAGGTCGGTTCTGGCTCCTGTTCGGGCAGAAAGGTTGGCGGCGGCATGGTTATCGCCTCATAAGAGTCGGCGATAACCGGGTTGGGTGTTTCAGCCCAGAGTTGGGCCGGATGAACCGAGGGCGGCGGCCCCTGCAAGCCCGGTTCTGGTTCGGGTTCAAGCGGAAGGGTTGATGGCGGCGTGGTAATCGCCTCGCTGGAGTCGGAAATAAGCGGGTTGGGGGTTTCAGCCCAGAACTGGGCCGGATGCAGCGTCGGCGGTGGTGCTGGCGGGTTAAACGGGTCGGGCTGGTAGGCGGGTGCAATCTGGGCCGGGTAGCTCCTAGAAGTCGGATAAGCATAGCCATTGAGATTGGGTTGCGGGGCCGGGAGAATAGGTTGGGCCGGGTTAGTCCAGCCGTTAGTATGAGGATATTCCGGCGGGTCGGGCGGCGGCGGGGTCGCCAAAAATTGCCGATAGCTCGGCCCCAGGTCGGACAGTAATTGGGCGTATTCTTCTTCGGAAGGTGGCCCCGACAAAAACTCTCTTTCTGGTTCTGATTGAGAATTTTGGTAAGTGTTCGTAATGGTAGCAGGCGCATCGACTTCTTCTGCTGCGGCGACCGCCTGGTGCGGGTCGGGGAGTACTTCGACCTGAAGCAGGGCAAAGCTGCGGTACTGCTCGGCCTGCCCGGTTGAAGCGACCACTACCTTACCCTGATAAAGACCCGGCTCAACCGTTTGGGGGACTTTCAAATTGAGCGAAACGGTCTCGCTCCAGCCTGGAAAGAGATTAAGCCGGGGGTTGGAAAAGTTGCCCCATTGGGCCGGGAGGTCTTCCAAAGATAGCTCGAATATATCCGAAAGCGAAGATTGGTTGAGCAAGGTAATCTGTTGCTCGACATCTACGCCACCGGCTATTAAGCTCATCCTAGACGTTTCCAGGGTCAACTTTATAACAACTGTTTGTGCTTCTTGTTCCAGGTCAGCCATTTTGTTATAGACACATAAAAGTAATTTCCGTGTAACTACCCATTACCCGCTTTGGGCGACCCTATCTGATCGCCCGGCCTGAGTAGTTACATTCCCATTGTAAAAGTCGAGGGCTGCTACGAAGTTGTAAAACTATCCTTGAGTTGTAGCGGCCAGGAAAAGGGCATTGGTGCCAAATTCCTGGGCGGCTCGAATCGTTTCCCGGCCCGGCAGAGCGGTCTGCTCCTGTCCGCGCCCTTCCCACAGGCAACCGTAATCGCCGGTGGTGATAATCATCCGCTTGGCCTCGACGACCACTCCCGCCGGGTCAATCGCGGTCGGCGGCGCGGCAAACAAATAATAGGCCCCCAGCAAAGGGTGGCCCCGGCGCGGTTGAACCGGTTGGCGGTTGAGGTGCTGGGTTAGCTCGATGCAGGCGCGGCTAAAATCGTCGGGTGTACCGCTTGGCAGTCCACTCCGGCACGGTTCGCACCACAAGACCCCACCCCGGTCGAGAAACCGTTGCAAAGCTTGTTCTTCTTCCGGGCTATAGCGAAAGGCGCTCCGCCCGGTCAGATAGAGCATTTTGCAGCTACGCAAGACCGCCTCGTCCATCGGGTTGACCCCCTCGATCAGATTGCCATCCAGGTTGGTGTAGGCGCTGGTATCCCGGATCAAGCGGCGTAACCCTTCGGTGTGGCGCTTCCAGTCGGCTTGCCCGGCCTGTCCATAGCGCAAGATGCCAATCGTCATCGAAATGCGGGTCGCTTTGCCACCCTGCGAGACTGGCCCGCCTTCGGCAATAATCGCCCGTCCGGTCAAATCGATTTCCCCGGCACTAGGTAGGGCCGGGTTTCCGGCGTTGCGAACCTGGCGAGTGGTGGCTTCGAGGGTAATCCGGGCCAGTTCGACCGTCCCCGGCACCGCTTCCAAACTGGCCCGTACCCGGCATTCTTCCAAAATACGGGCCGGTTGGGGCGTACCACCTTCGGTCACGTTTTGAACCTGGGTCACTTTTTCGGTAAATTCCAATATGATAAAAACGGTTGTTGCTCCCGATTGCGAAGGCATCGTCACAACCTGCTGTTCGGGTAGCAAAAGCAGGTGGCCTTCCGGGTCGATAGCCAGACCGGGCTGTACCCTCACATTCATATCGGGCGGTTGCATGGCGCTCACTTCGAGGCCCGCCGCAATCCCGCTTCCGTGTAGGCCTTGCAGGTGGACGCGCATCTGGTTGCGATGATAGTCGTGGGCATCGGCCCAGGTAGACTCATCGACCAATAAGCCCCGGAAAGGGTTAACCCTCAAAAAGCGCAATTTTGAATTTAGCCAGTTGGCCGGGGTTGTCATAATATCTGTTTCTCCTATAATTTAACAGAGATAGCCTGCTTACGCCAGTCCCGTGCGTTATTCTAGTCTATCAGTGTTTCCGGCGTTGCCCGGTCTGTCTCGGAGCCATTCGGGGAATGACCGTTTCTGCTTCCGTTTTCGTTTTCGCTTGCTTTGGTTAAAAGTCTTAGCCGGTAGGCGGTATGGGCCGGCTTCTCGGCCTCGATAATCCGCCGCAGGGTCGTTTCCTTAAAAGCCAGTTCCGCATCGCTCAAACCTTGCAACCGCAAAGTGACCGTAAAGCTATGACGTTCGCGCCCGGCAATCGTGGTATTAATCCCTAATAGCGTTTCGGGGCCAAGTGTCATACCATCGACATATTCCGAAATGTCTGGCTCGACCGAGGTGTAAAGCTTGATATACTCGATCAGACCGCGCCGGGTTCCTCGGCGGCTATAGAGTTCGCTGGCCGAGTGGATCAGACGGCGACGTTGTTCGAGCGACCAATTTTCGTCCAGCACCAGACTAACCCAGGTTGCCATCCAGGAAAGCATTTCGGGTGGGCAGGTCAGTGGATGAAAATAATAATGGAAATTATCCACCATCTGCATTAAAGGTTTGAGCGTATCCTCGAAGATACACAAAAAGCGGCCCATGAAATCATCCCCAGCGTACATCGCGGGCAGATAATTTAGCAAGTCGCTATGGCGGATGCCTGCGCCTACCGGCTCGTCAGGATGATAACCGTTTAGTCCAATCTGCCCTAGCTTCAGTGCAGACGTTTCTTCGTTCAACAAAGTCATCTTTATCTTATCCTAGATCAAAATTATCTGATGGCGATAGGAACACAGCAACCCACGTGGCCCCGGATTGATAATCTGGGTCGGCGCACCGGCCTGTCCGCGTGCCATATCGATGACCGGGAAAAGCTCTACTTTTTCGACATAGTCCACTCCCTCGATGGTCTGAAGGATCGGGATGATCTCGGAAAAATACAAATTGCGACCAAAAGGCCAACCCTCACCTGGCGTTTCAAAGCGCATCGTCGGGTCGGGGCCACCCTGCAAAGGCCGGATAAAGCGATAGAGCCGCCGTTCGGCTTCGCGTTTGACCCGGTCGTTTACAAAGGCGCTGGAAGTTTTAATCCGGGCCTGGATCGTGATCCATTGAAAATCGGGCGAAGCCAGTTCGACGTGGGTGGTAATCAGGCGACGTTCGTCCAGGTATTCTGTAATGGCGACCCGCATCCCGGTCGAGATCGCCAGATGTTCCGGGCGCAATTCGCGAATTTCCTCCTCTACTTCCGGCACGACCACCAGCACGACCACCCCTGGCTCGACCGTCGCGTTACCATTGATCGCTACCTGACCGGGAGCCAGACAGCGCACCCGCGCGACCCCACTGGTTGCCTCGCGGGTCAAGACCTCAAAATCCTCGGCGGTGACGGCCCGGTTCCGCGCTCGCAAAGTGCGGGGGCCACGCATCAAAGCCTGTTCCAGCGTTTCGGGGTTGGTTCCACCTGTTGCGGGCAGCAAATTTATCACCCGGTCTACATAAGGGATCGAGGTTTTGAGAACCGTTATGGTCTGGCTACCGACGTTGCCCTCGACACCGCCCCCGGTACGGTAAGCATTGATTATAATTCGGTTGCCATAGGGGGGTACAAACCCATGCTGAGTTTCCTGACCGAGCGGATTACGCAAGGCCGGGCCAAAGCTAACCTCGCCCGTCACATAATCGCAGACAAAATGCAGGTCGTTCGGCCCTGACTCGGAAAAATCGGGAACTTGTTTCCAGACCTGGGGCGGATGTTCGTCCTCCAGATCGCTAGTCAGAATCGTTTCGCTTTCGGACGGGTTTAGGGCCAGCATCGGCACGTTTTTAAGCCGGAAAACCTGACCCGGTTCGCCGGTCGAGCGGCCCAATTCTTCGAGCCGCACGATCTGACTATGGCTGACCGAGGCGGTGCCGCCGATAGTGTAGGCGCTGAAATTACGGACGACCGGCGACTTGATATAGCCGGGCTGGTTTTTCGTCAGTTCTTTATAGCGGCAGCGTATCCAATAGGCCAGGATCGTATTTTCGCTACCGCCGGTCGGTTCTATTTCGCGTTGTCCGGCAGTAAAGGGGACATAAAGCTCCACCTCGGAATAAGGCGTGGTTAGTCCTTGCGTAGTATCGCTGGCTACTACCATCGGAAGCCACTCGTTTTGTTTCTCATCCCAATATTCCCAGCTTAACGGAGCCTCGTTCGGGTTGATCCCAACCCCCAATTTCTCGCAATCCAGCCCGACCACCAGCGTATTCCGGGCGATGTTATTATCAAAGCCCAGATAAAAAGCGTTATCCGGCTGCGGATTTTCCTGAAAGATTTCTATTTCCTGCGGATAAGCGGTCAGAGTCACCCGGCTAACATCGGTAAAGATTTGCGAATTGGGCGTGGTTAGCACATATTTCAAGTTGGGCGGTAGGATTAAAAGGTCGTGTTCGGTCGTAAAGATACGGGCGTTCTGGCTTTCGGTCCGCACGGTGGCGACTTCGGTATGTTTAGGGATCGTAATCGGGTTTGGCTGGGAGGCCGACAACCGAAAAATGACATCGGTGCGGGCCGGGTTGGGGGGAGCCAACCGTACCCCGATCATATCCAAAAAGGCCCGGTAATTCTTTTCCGGCACCCGGTTGACCTGATACAACAATTGGTCAACCATGTAAGCGAAAAGCTCAATCAGGGTCACGCCAGGGTCGCTGACGTTATGATTAGTCCATTCCGGGCAGTAGCGCGGTATCCGCAATTTGGCCTCATCGACCAAATCCTGAAAGCCGCGTTCATCCAGTTTTAGTTGTGGCAGAGCCATTCTAATTACGCTCCCTTTTCCTTTTAAGTGTCAAAGGTCAGGTTTTGTGGTTTACCCGACCTGTTTTTGATCTTTTTAGGTTTATATTCTAACTTACTTTTTACTGCCTGGATCATTATTCTAAAATCGCCTCTGAAATCTACCCTCTGACGATACGCTCGGCTTTTAGTCTTCGCCACGTGGGATCACATAGAACGGGTAGACCAGATTGCGGTCGCTGTTGGTCTGCCGGATTTTATAACTCAGGTCGATCAAAAGGCGCTCCTGATGGTCGGGGTCGGTATTGACATCGACCGAGATAATGTCGATCCGGGGTTCCCAGCGTCCCAAAGCTTGCTGCACATAATATGCGATCAGGCCAAAGGTTTGCGGGCCGGGCGACGAAAATACCAGATCGTGAATACCGCAGCCAAATTCGGTTCGCATCACTCGTTCGCCCGGTGCGGTGCTAAGTATAATAAAGATCGACTTAGCAATATCCAGGTCGCCTGCTGTCAATGCAATATTGCCCTGTCCGTTTACCCCGATCCCCTGATCGGGCTTGAAGCTCCAACCGGCCCCGACAAAGCTGTAGTCGAACAGACCGTCCTTGTTCATTCCAGTGTGTTCCTCTCTAGTTCAACTTGATCGGCTTCCCGGCTACACTAAGGACAGCTTGACTTTGGATGTCCACGATGCCACCGGCAAGCTTGGCAGTCCCATCTCCGCTGATTTCGACCGCCGCGCCCCCTATTTTGGCCGAGGCACTTCCTTTGATTTCGACCTGCGGGGCCTCTACTTTGACCGAGGCCGTCCCTTTAAGTTCGATATCCTTAGCTTCCATCACCACTTTGCCCATTGGGGCTTTTATCTCGATAGTTCCAGCACTGTCGGTTTCCAGGGTAATCTTGTTGCCAGTAGTGTCAATCACGATTTTATTTTTGCCCGATTTATCGATAATCGAGATTTTAGGGGCCGACTCCGAGTCGTCAAAGCTAATAATGTGACCAGAGAGCGTTTTGATCAGACGCTCTTTAACCATCGAACCTTGAATTACCTCACTGTTCTTTTTGGGTGGTGTATCCTTGCCGTTCCAGAGTGCGCCTACAACATAGGGACGATGCACATCCCCATTTTCAAATCCGACCAGAACCTCGTCGCCAACTTCTGGTAAGAAGAAAAAGCCCCGGTTTTTGCCAGCCATCGGCGTAGCAATCCGCGCCCATTCACTCTCGATCCCGTTGCCATTATCTTCGGGCATGCTGGGGAAAGTTAGCTTGACTTTACCACTGTCTTCCGGGTCTTTGATATTGCTAACAAGCCCCACGATCAGGCCATTGATACGTTCAAAACCACTTTCCTGGCGGGTCAGTTCCAACAAACTATTGGAGTGCCAACCGTTGGCTTCAAAACTGGTTTCATAGCCTCGTCGGGGGCTGTAATGATGGCGGCAAAGCGTTAGATAGTATTTACCGTTAAAACTGGCCCCGACTCCCTTGATCTCGACCTGCTTTCCCACCCCAACGTTCGGATCACCCAGGCACGCGCCCTCAACCTGCTTATCGCGACTTTCCAATTGATCGTGGATTGCGGCGGCCATTTTCTGAGCCTCACCCTGGTTTTTGGCAGTGACATAGCTAGAAGTCAGCGTGGCAGACCCGAAAACACTCCCTTTACGACTTGACTTACCGACGATTTCCTTTTTGGTTTTGGGGTCCCAGCTTCGCACAACTATATCGTTTACCGTGTGGCTACTGGTTTGGCGCGAGACAAACTGGGTCAGGTTTTGGCCCCATTCGAGGATTATGGCACTAAGCTTGGACGGTTTACGCAAAAGAATTTTTTGTTTCTCGACCACCAATTCCAAACCGAGTCGTTGCGCCCGGTGCTGCAAAAATTCCAGGTTTGTCTGGTTGTTTTGGAGGATATAAGGGTGAACGGTGCCGGTATCTTCGACTGTGGCTCTCAATCCGGCTTCCTGGGCAATCTTGCTAACCAGATTGCTATCTTTCTCCTGCATAAAGGTGCGGGTCTTGCGGCCCCGTTGAAGACGATGCATGCGATCAAAGCCGCGTAGGGTCAGGGTTGGCGTACCGCCGGGAGCAGCATCCAGTTCGAGGGCGGTAATTTCGCCTTCGATCAAAGGTTTGACACTCCGATCCTGGCCCATGCTAATCTCGACTACCGCCCCAATCTTAAATTTGTTCGAGTTTGACCACTTCATTTGACGATTGTGCAGCCTTACCATGAACATATCGGGCAGAAAAAGATTTTGTTCAACTTCGACGATCATCAAATCGGCCAACTCATCAGGCTGAAGGGCCACACCATCCAACTTGATAGTGCAATAGGGCAGGGTTAATTGATTTTGTAATACACGTTCGGTTGACATTGCTGATCTGCTCCGCCGCTTTCCTAATCTAATTACCTTTTACTACTTACCGTCCGTCAAAATGAGTCTTAGCCTTTAACTACACACCCATGTCATTCTGAGGCGGGAGCTTAGCCTGTTTTTGCCAAAGATAGCTCCCCGCCAAAGAATCTAGACCCTCCAGACCCTTCGCTGCGGCTCAGGGTGACACGACTGAGTAATTACCTTAGTCTTACAGATTTTCCAAATTGGTCGGAATAATCAGCCGTTGGCCCGGTGTCAGATGACGCGGATTGTTGATGTTGTTATGTTCAGCCAATTTGCGCCACATGGTCGGCTTCTCAAAATACTGCGCCGCCAGCAAGTCCAAGCGGTCGCCTTCGCGCACGATATGAACCTGGCCCGGTACGCCACCACTGGTCGGGTTTTGCTTACCAAAAGAGCGGTCGTCCTTAACTTGGGTCAGGCTAAGGGTTACATTCGAGCGCATTGGTACGCCATCTTCATTAAAAAGGACGAAATCTTGCGACATCTGGGTCACAACGGCTTCAAAGCTCCAGGTCTTGCCCCAGATAAAGATAATATGAGGCGGTTGCCCGGTGTTGGTAGCCGCATTCTTGTCGTCCCGGTCGATGTAGACCGAGTCCCACAATAGGCTGGTGTACTCGCGCACATCTTTGGGGCCTTCCGCTTCGAGCGAAGTATCGAACAACAGCTTGAGCGACATAGTATTGGCTGCGCCACCACCAAAGTCAAAGGCCGGTTGATCTTGTCCGGCAATCTTCCGGGGGGTCCAGCTTACGCTCCGGCTAACCGCATAATCGGTCGGGTTAAAATGGCAGGTCAACGTTACATCGCCACTCTTTTTCTTGATGACGATAGTAGCCTTTTTATCTTTGGGCAACCCGGCAGGTTTACTCTTTGCCATAACTTTTTTACTTCCTTATTTTATAGCTTACTAGATTTATAGCTCAGTAGCTGACTTTATCCTGGCTTACTTTATAATCCTATATCTTCACGTCCGAACAACACTTGTAACTCATCGGTGTTCATCTGTGTTCATCACCAACCTATCCTTTAGAAAGAGCCACCGCGTAAACCGCTCCGCTCTCGCTCTATAACTAGCTCCTGTTTGAGTATACGGAGAACCTGTTGGGCCAGCGCTTCGATGTCCGGCCCATTATGTCCGGTCGCGCCCTCGGCGTGTTCGTTGCCGTGACCGCTGGTCGGTGCGGAACTCGTTTCGGTAATTTCCCGCTGAATAGCTGCATTGGGAGTAGCGGTCTCGCGGTGTTCGGTTTGCAGGTGAGTTGAAGTGACCGGCTCGAAACTGCGGGCAACGGTCGGCCCGGTCGTAGTTTGGAGTGGGGTTGACCGCGCTGTCCCCAGGTCGGCAGGCCCGGTCGATTTGGATTGTTCCAGGTGGCGTAAAATAAGCTGCTCGTTTTGGATCGCTTCCCGCTCCAACGTCTCGCCCTCGCCCGAAGTCTCCGGGATACGCCCATTACCAAGCGATGGGAAGCTGGCCTGCTGGAAAACGTGGGTCAGTTCGTGACCGATTAAGGCTTGCCCGCTAGTTGTCCCCGGCTGATAGCGTCCGGCTCCAAAGAAAATGTTTGAACCGACCGTAAAGGCTTCCGCCCCGATCTCGGTTGCAAAATCCGCCGCCCGGTCATTATCGTGAACCCGCACGTGTTCGAGGTTCGACCCAAACACCGGACTCAACGAGGTCTGAACGCTGCTATCGAGCGGTTTGCCCGGCCCGGCCCGCATAATTATATCGGGGGCGTGCAGGCTGCCCAGTGCGGGCGGCACAAAATTACTTATCGACCGATTTACGCTTAACTGTAAGGGCGTACTCAACCCGATAGGCGAAGCGGGTGCGGCTGGCCCATCCGGGCGGGCTTTGCGTTGTATCCAGGCCGTCGGATGGATCAGACCCAACGGTGCGGCGGTCGCGGCTTCGGATGTATGGATCAGACCAAGGGGCATAGCAGTCGCGGCTTCGGGCGGTTCAGCGGCTTCGACCGCAGCGGTTGGCTGATAAGGGCGGGCGACTGGCTCGAAACCGAGGCTTTCTGCCCCCGCCTCAAAGCTGGGCTGGGCCGGTGGTGTCGCCGGGCGATAATCCCCGACGCGCTGTTGGGCCAATGCTGGCGCACCAAAGATCATGGGCGGGCTAATCGTCGCGGCAGTTGCGTAGAACGATTCGGCAGACTGGTCGCGGTCGGCTTCCAATCGTTCGACGGCCCGTGCAATCGGGGTTGGACCAGCAGACAGAGTCGCGGTTTCTGGCTGTCCGGCTGGGTTATTTATTAAGCCGGGTCGTCCCGTGTGTGCAGCCGTTGGCATCAGTCCAAGATTGGCAAGGCCGACCGATAGGGCCGAATTAAAAGCGGCCTGGGTCGGTCTGGCGACCTCTCGTGCAACCTGGGAGTCGGCGGCAGTTTCGCGGGTAGTATGAATCCGGCTAACTTCGGTCGCGGCTTCCGGGTGGCTACTCCGCTCAATCAGGCCACCCAGCCCCGGATTGTAGCGCAAAGCGGGTAAGCTCTGTACAAAAGAAGGGGCGGTCGCTGCCCCAAAAAGGTCAGCCTCAAACCCAATGGCAGGGGCGGGCATCCCGGCAGGAGTTTGATTTGCTATTCTCGCTACATATCCCTCACCATTGGTCTGACCAGTAGAGACAAAATTGGATGCAGAAATAGGAGCGCTAGACGTAGAAGTAGGAGCGTTAGACGTAGAAATAGGAGCGTTAGAGGTTGAGGATGGGGCAATGGTTTCTTCACGTCGCCGCAAAATCATGGTCGGCCCGCTTGTTTCAGAGAAGGCTTCCGGCCTTTGCAAGCTGGGTTGCCCAACTTCAGGTTGCCCAGCCTGAAGACGTGCCACCACTCGTTCCAGGGCGGCAGGCAGGGCCGTAGCAGCAAACGAGGCCGGACTAAAGCTTATCAGTGGAGAAGCTGAAACCGCATCAGAGCTTTGCACCGAAGTCAAAGGCGAAGCGGCTGTCATTGGGGAAAGCAAAGCGGCCCCTCCTGTATGGGAAATCGTAGAAAGCTCGGCGCTGTCCATCGAACGGCTGGCGACTGCCTCCTGACCCGCCAAAGCTACTTCACCCGCGCCACTTTTCCGGGCGCTCTGACTAGCCGGGCTGATCGCTCCTGCTAAAGGAGTAGTCTGACGTTCCGCCACGATCCGGCTTATCTCAGTAAAACCGGCAGGACTTAAGATAGATTGCTCGAAGTTTTCCATCGTCCTTGCTATAGCAGGCTCGGTCAAGCCGGGAGTGTAGCGCAAGGTCGGCAATTGGGCGACCCACTCGGCCCGGTTCTGGGCTACTTCGGACGCTTCTTGCGGGAGTGAAGCCACTTCAGAGCGGTTTTCAAAGCGGTTCGATAGGCTAGTTTGCCCTGGAATTTGTTCGGCAGACGGTTGATACAGACGGGCGACTTCCGAACTCGGCCTACCAATTTCAAGAGCCGGAGCCAGCTCGAAAGGGGGCGGAATATTTACTAGCTCTCCGCCTTCCCCTTTCTTTACAATCATGGGCGGGCCGGAGCGAGGCGTATAAGATACACTATCATCTGCCTCGGCTGGTTCTTTTGCGACCCGCTCCAGAGCCAGTGACAAGGCACTCGGCGCAGAAGAGGCCGCTGCAAACGGTTCGCTAAAATCTCGACTGAAATCAGCCGACGATGGCTCCTGCATTTCGGCTTGTGGAGAGGCAGTCCCGGCGGCGCGTTGCGGTTCCAGAGCGCGATGAATGGTAGCCAATACCGGCGGCGTAAAATTAAAGACGCGAGTAGGCCGGGCTTCGGGCTGACGCAATTCTGCCGGGGCAAATTGTGGCTCTTGTCCAAAAGGTTCGAACGCGGCTACATCCGCTTCAAAACGATCTTCACTTTCAAAGTAAGTGGGCGCGTCTGCGTAAGTGGGCAAGTCCGACTCGGTTGGGTTGGCCCAGGCTGCCTCACCTGACGAATAATCAGTTGTTCGGTTAATTACAGGGAGGGCGGTCTCACTGGTATCAAAAAAAGGCTCGAAATCAAAGCCCGCAGCCGGGCGGTTGGAGATTGGGGCCGGGCGGCGGCGAGGCATTCGCATGATACGTTGGGTCGGCGCGTGGGCCGGGTCTACAAAATTGAAGTGGCGGGCAATGATCTGGCGGCTTAAAATCCCCGGCTGAAGACCCATACCCACCAACCGATTTTGTAGCCAGCGATTGCTTTGATTATGGTAGCGCACGAAGTGAGCCGCGAACTGGCTGGAACGGTTGGCCTGAAACGAACGCGCCAGGCTATTTGCCAGCCCGATCTGGCGCGGGGCGCTTGGAAGCGTTATGCCATCCAGCGACCGACGCAGGAGGGTTGGAATTGTTTTCGAGTTAGCGGATGATGTAGCCACGTTTTGCCTCATAACGATGGTTAAGTCTGGGCCGGGGCGAACCCGGTATGTACCAGTTCCAATGTTTCAATCAGATAAGCACCGGCATTAGCCTTGAGTTCCGGCCCGACCCACTTGACCGGGTAAGCGTCCAGCACATTCCAACGCTTGACCGGCTTGCCTGGTTCGCTTGGATGGTAGAGCAAAATGCTGATCGGCAAGCGCTCGATCTTACCCCGGATCGTTTTGTCGTACCACTCCCAGAGCTTAGCCGATTCGCTAAAGCCGCGTTTGAGGGTCAGGTTGGTATATTTGGTACGCACCGGCAGCTTATGGACAAAACTGTTCAGGCCACCCTCTTTATATTCAAAAATTTCGGTTTCGACCTGCAAGCCATTGCATTCGGTAAAGGAAGCTTCGACTATCCCGCTAATTTCGACCCAGAAATGACCGCCGGTATATCCTTCGGGAACCAGAACTGTTTTTTCTGCCATGTTGCACCCAATTTAATATTCGATAACTTTTGGCCCGTTAATTTGCTCGTTGATATAGCTGATCTCGACCACCCAGCGCCGCCGGTCGGCGTGTTCCATTGACAAGATTTGTTCTTGCGACCAGTGGAAGTAATAGGCGATAAAAGCTACCTCCTCATACAGCTGCTCTGAGGGGTAGCAAGCTATCCCCCCACTGTGCTCGACTGCGCCCCCTCTTCGTTTTCAACCACGCTATCCAGTTTGCGCCCACAGGTCGGACAAATCGTATCGTCCGGGGTAGCGGAATTGATCCGGTTATAAAGGTTTTGCAGGTAAGCAAGATCGGCGGAAAAAAGATTTTCCATAACCGCCGGGGTAATCTCACTATCGTTCAGTTTGCCCAACCGGGTTACTACCCGCGAAAGTAAAATGATCGAGAGATAAGCCTGATTGTTGCGTACTCGTGGGTCGCGCAAGGGCGAAATCTCGTCCAGTGCAGTCGCCAGACGCATCACGCCTTTGCGGTGTAAATTGCCCTCGGTATCGATATAGCCTTTAGGTAGTACAAACTCGAATTCGGTTTGCAAAGTGGGCATTAGTTTAATATCTCCCCTATCGTGTAACGTCTTTTTATTTTTTTCGTAGTGGCAACCCTGGGGTTGCCACTACCTTCTCAGGGTTATATAATTTGAGAAATCTCAGCGGGAAATTCCCCAAATTATATAACCGTCCGGGTTTTACGTGCTTCGGTTAAGCGTTGTAACCCTTGATCTTCATGCCGGTATGTTCCAGCGTAACGGTGATGGCTACCGGGTCGTTGCCTTTGGCGCTGAAGGTAGACATAGAGTACTTGGAAGGCCACACATCGGTAAAATCGATCTCCATTTCGGTTTTCTCGCCCTTGATGTCATAGACGGTCAAGGTGCAATTTTTGCGAGCGGTTTTACCCTGGATGATTTCGTCGCGCCAGGCCCGGAACTTATCGCCTTTGTAGGCGGCATACTTAACGGTCAATTTACCCGGTTTCAGGCGGTTCGCGCCCTGGACTTTCCAGACCACCAATTTGCCGTCTTTGCCGACCTGCTGCAATTCGGTCACGTCCGACTCATCGTCCAAACCGCTTACTTCCTGCAAAGAAGCCCCGGAATTAACCCCGTCTATCGCAAAGTAAAACTTATTAGCAATAATTGGCTCTGTTATATCTGGCATGGTTTTTGAAAACCTCCTTGTAACTACAGTGCTGAGTTTATTAGCCTCAAGGCTCTAAAACTTGGCACTATCATTCAAATCCTACTCAAGACAGTAAATTAAGTAGCTTTTGGCTCCGGCCTATAATAAATGTTGCAGAATGTTTGACCCGATTTTGGTAGGGGCGACCATAAAGGTCGCCCGTGAACACCCTGTATGATCTTCGAGGGCGACCACACAGGGTCGCCCCTACCAAGTCCAATCAATGCCTTTGCAATTTGTTGTAACTAAAGGCCGGAACCAGGAAAGCCATTATCCGGCCTGGCTGATCTGCCCGATGCGGAAGACCACAAACTCGGCAGGCTTGACCGGTGCAATTCCAATCTCGGTGATGACCATGCCAGCATCCACAATCGAAGGCGGGTTAGTCTCGGCATCACACTTTACAAAGAAAGCTTGATCGGGCGAAGTACCGACCAGCGCCCCGGAAAGATAGACGTTGTACAAAAAGGCGCTAATATCCCGGCGAATACGCGACCACAAAGCCTGATCGTTCGGTTCAAAGACGATCCACTGGGTTCCACGTTCCACCGAGGCTTCCACGAAGTTGAACAGGCGGCGCACGTTCAGATAACGCCAGCTAGGATCGCTCGAAACAGTCCGAGCGCCCCACACCCGCACACCCCGACCTGGGAAAGCCCGAATACAGTTGATGCCGTTCGGGTTTAAGCCATCCTGTTCGCCCATCGTAATCTGGCGTTCGAGGCCAATCGCGCCTCGCACGATTTCGTTGGCAGGAGCCTTGTGAACTCCGCGCTCGTTATCGTTTCGCGCCCAGATACCGGCCATGTGACCGGACGGCGGCGAAAGCATGGTCTTGCCCTTCTCGACCGGGTTTTCGATCTCGATCCAGGGATAATAAAGAGCGGCGTATTTGCTGTCGTAGTTGGCTTCCTTCATCCGCCAGTCGTTGATCTGCTGCGGAGTCATATCGGGCGGTGAATCTAACACGGCTACCCGGTACTTCATATTCTCGCAGTGGTTCATCATGGCGGTCTGAACCGACTGGACACCCTTCATGTCGATCAGGCCCTTTTGGTAGAGGCCCATCAGGTCGGGCATCGCCACAATAGTTACGTCGTCCAGCACTTCGAGGCCGTTTACCCCGGTGCGGGTCGCAGCATCGCCGGTGAAGTCCGCCGAAGTAACCACTACTTTTTCACTGGATTTGCCATCGGCAGAAGCTTCGGTTCCGGCCAAAGCTGCGCTCCCGGTCGCCGGGCGACGGTCGGCTACACTAAGTTGACTATCGGGGGCCAGGTCTTTGACGCGGGCCAATTTGGAACCGGTACGGGCGTTGTTGACCACCGTCTCAAGATATTGGGGGCCTTTCTTAAAGCTAACATCAAAGCTTTCGGCGGCTTCGCCTTCGGCTTTGAGCATTAGCTTGAAAAGCTCATCCTGACCTTGAACTTCGGCTACTTCGACCGTGACGGCTTTGTTCATATTAGGGGCCGGTTTTACTTCCAACACCGGGGTGTCAGAACTGCCCCGCGCCGACAAGCGCACCGCCGGGGCCGGTAATTCGGCCACCGGGGCCGCCCCATCCGAAGGGAAGGAGTAGCTTCCGGCTTTAGGAGCGCGTTCGTCTGCTCCGGCCCGGTTGCCACTGGCATCATGTACCCGGACAAACTTGGAGCCTTTTACTGGGTCGTTTACGATGTTTTCGACGTAGCGGGCGGCTTTGTCTTTCTTATCGCTCGACAAATCATCGAAATTTTCGGTCGTACTGCCGTGCTGGATGGTCAATTTGTAGCGGCCTGCTTTGCTCGAATCGCTCAGTTGGACTGTAACAGCGTCGGCACTGCCAGCCGTCAACAGCGGAGTAACTTCGAGCGACGACCGACTGGAACCGCGTTGGGGTAGCGAAATCGCCGGGCTGATCCGCTGGATATAGCAGCGGCCTCCGCCATTTAGAAAATAGCCGTAAACCGAGGTTGGCAAATAGGCCCCTTCGATAAAACTACCGAAGGTGTCAACATATTGTTGCCAATTTGTAACCAGGGTAGCTTGGCGTGGCCCTTTTTCGGTAAAGCCCACGAACGCCGCTACCGAGGTCCCCACCCCTTCGATAGGTTTACTTCCTCGGTCTACCTCCTCAACGTATACACCTGGGGATAGATACTGTGGCATGAGTTTGTTTCTCCATTCAAGCTAAGTAATGGTAAAAATTTACGCCTGGCTCGTTTATCCGACAAAGCCGAATAAGCGAACCGGGAATGGTTTTTCTACCAATACCAGAATTTACAGTACGACTGTCTGACAACCGGGACAAGACAAGTATCAAAAACCCGTTCCCAACTGGGGTCGTTTCAGGGTTGAAACTGACTTTTGTAGCTTGCCCATCCGCCTTTTAACAACTCAGGTTCAGGTCAATTATTTTAAAGTTTGGATCAAGGTTTGACCGCTTCCGCTTCTGGCTGTAACTTGAAATCGTAGCTTGCGGAAGGTATTTTTAGCACCTGCCGGACGGTGACATAGCCCGGCGCGACTACTAAAAAGGTGTACTGTGGTCGTTTAACCACATTTTTGAAGGTGTACCGCCCTTCGCGGTCGGTCGAAGTATTCAAGCCTTGCTCAACCAAAACGACCTCGGCCCGTGTTACCGTGCGCTCCGGCTCAACTGCGTCGGTAATATAGCCCCCAAACTGAAAGACTTCCGACTCGATTTGAGGGGGTGGGTAGCCTTCCAATTTGCCGTTCGCCAGGATTTGATCGCTGTTTAGCGGTTCATAAAGCCGGATAAACTTGCTTCGCACCTGGGTCGCTACTTCAAAGATATGTGGTTCAAGATAAAGGGTTACAATGTAGGGTATAACTGGTTTTAGTTGGTTGTCCAAAGCCGTCCAAACATCCGCCGCATTACGAAGAATACCGTCCGGACGACCTGTTCTAATCAGCATGGTCGGCTGGCGGGATAATTCGCCTTGCATCACATCCACTGGGATCGGCTCGTTGCGGACGAGGGTCGCCAACACGTACCACAACAGGCGATGCTCATCTTCGACATTGGTCGTCCAGGCCGTAATAAGGTAAGAAATGTCGAAGAATTGGCCTCTTTTGGTTCGGGTGGTGCGCCCTTTGAAGTCGTGCGTAGTCGTCCACTCGTTCCCGCGCAATTCCAGGTTTTCCCGGATGTCGTGCAGGTAAATGTTGATAGTCGGCTTTGAGATCGAGCCGCTCCATTCGCGGTTCGGTACATCAAAGCTGACATCGACTTCGGCAAGGTTCAAGGGCATTTTCTGAACGAGCAACTGTTTGATTGTTTCGTCTAGTGCCTCGATCATATTTTATTGGTTCGTTTCGTATCTTAAGCCGCCTCTTCAGCTTAGGCGGCAACTGTACCAGTTTTCGTAGACAAGAGTCACTCATCGACTCTTCTTTCGCTCTTTAGTTATAATACTCGCTCGATTAAGTTCTGTCTGTTAAATAGATCATTGTAATTGGCCCAAAATAGTGTATGGACTCAATTACACCATCTCATCTTCGTCCATCTCACGCTGGACAGCATTTGGGTCTTGCATCTTCATTAGACTATCGTCATCTTCCGCTTCACGCTGGATCGAACTATTCAAGTCGCGCTTCATCTGTACTTCGTGCGGTTCTTCGTCGTCCATCTCGCGCTGCACACCGCCTCCGACCGGTCCCGAACTAGAGGCCGCCTGCGCCGCCGCCTGTTCGTGATGGGTATCGGCAGCCCCAACCGAAGCGGGCATATCTTCGCCCATACCCTGCTGGATCGTATGGGTCGCCTCGTGGGTAGTCAAGTCCACGTCCGATGGTGTATGTCCTGCGCCGTAGAAAATATCGCGCCCGGTAGTGAAGGCTTGCGCTCCCAACTGCTGGCTAAGTTCTGCCGCATTAGAATCGGTATGCACCCGCACCTGCGACAAATCCTGACCTAGCTTTGCCTCAACCTGCCGACGAACCCCGGTATCGAGGGGTTGTCCGCTCGAACGTTCACTTTGGATTTTATGGGCCAAATCGCCTTCCAAATCGCCGCCTTCCGGCCCGGCAGAAGCCGACCGGCGGATCGTTCCAAGCATCCTCTGAACTGATTGGTTGCCAAAATTCTGCCCAATGCTCTGTACCAATCCCCGGCGTTGCGCCCCGGCCATTGGTGCATTCAGCAAACTGGTCGCAGCAGTGGGCGAGACTATTGGCCCCTGCTCGGTTTCTAGTTGGGACTCTTGTTCGGTATCGGCATCAGTCTGGCGGACTGCTCGCTCATCCTGATAATCTCTGGTTCCATCTTGGGCCATTTTTACCTCCTGCTGCCTTTGCTAGTGCGCTCCGGCCCATAACTCGATGGGTTTGGCGCTATTTACAAACAAGTAAATTTCTCGAAGTGAGGGTCTAATCGAAATATCGGCCTTTGCTGATAGTTCACATTTCCAAAATCAAGTAAATTTCTCGCGCTGGCGGTCTAATCGCACTGGTTGGGCTTATTCGCCGTGTACCAGCTTGATAGCTTTGCCATCCTTACCGACTACCACATCAAAATGGTCGCCCGGTCGCCCACTCTTTCCCTGGAAGAGAACCCAAAATTTCTCATCCCGGTTTACCACTGAGGCGACCTGATATTTCTCCGGGTCGTGGCCGTTTTGCTTTGCAAACTGGCGGGCCACTTCCACAATCGCTTCTTTTTCCTTTTCTTTTTCCTTTTCCATCGGCCACTCCTTCCCAGGTTTATAAACGCCTGAAAGCTGGTTTAGGAACAATAGCTTGCCTTACGACTTTTCCAGGTATCAAGCTGCTCTTTGACGGTGTCCTTACAATCGCCGGTCGCTTTCTTTAGCAGCTTTTGACCGCAGGGTACTTCGCCCGTGTAAGACCGACACTCGGAAGCTTTCAAGAACTCGTCATAGCCCGGCCCACCTAGCGGAATATCGCCACCGTCCGGCTTGTCTTTACAACCTTTAGGCCAGCGTTTCTTCCAATCATTGGCGTGCGATTGCTCGTGACCTCTGACGCACTCTTTTATACCACAGGTGGCGTTTTCGGCCCAGCCTAGCGAAACTCGATAGCCCCCCTTGCCATCACAAACGATAGTAGCCGAGTCATCGTGAGGGCGCTCGTAGGTTGTAGCCGCCTCGGTCTTGGGCGATTGGGCTGGCTGAAAAGATTTCAAATCGGATTTGAGTTCGGCGGGCCGCTCTTGGGCGGTCTCCTCCTGCTCCCCAAAACAGGGTTCGTCCCCACCATCGGGCGGAGCTTCCTTTGCCAGCATTGCCGCTTTGTTCTTTTGGCAAGGGGCGCACTCTTCGGCCCCGGCTTCGGCAGCCTGTCCGCAACCACAACTGCGCTGCACCTCAAGGGGCGCTTGACTGGGTTCGTTTTGGCTATCAGCTTTAGCCGAACCCTGACAACCACAACTACGCTGCACCTCGCTCAGCATGCGTTGGACTTGCCGGTTGCCCAGGTTATGGCCTGCATTCTGAACGAGGGACAATCGTTGCGCCCCGGCCATCGGTCTATTTAACAAGAGGGCCAGTTTCGATGGAGCGACCATCGCTGCCTGTTTCAATTCTCTTTGCGACGAAAATAGGTTCTCGGAATTGTTAGCGCCACTCTTAGCTTCCCTAACTGCGGTAAGCGCCATAGTTGCCTCCTTATTCCATAAAAGAACTTTATAAGCCCACAATAGGTCCCAGGTCAGATTAAAGCTTACTTCACCAAAAATTTAGTGCCGTTCTGATGGGCCGGTTTTGCTTCGAGGTTTCGCAATATCCCGAAGTAAGGGCCAAAATCGGTCTCGGTACATAGTTTGCCGATCTTCTGAAATTCGCGGCGGGTCGCCCGGATCAAATGGGCCATTTCCACCCAGGACGTAGAACTGTCGGCAGCCGCCAAAAAAGCGGCAGTCAGGCCAATATTCTTGATATTGCCACCCGCGATCTTAAACTGGCGGGCCATAAAATGCAGATCGACATTTTCACTAAGCGGTACTTCTTTAGGAAAGACCCGCTCCCAAATCCGCAGACGGTCTTCTTCTTCTGGAAACGGAAATTCCAGCATAAAATGCATTCGGCGTACAAAAGCGTCGTCCAGATTCTTACGCAAGTTGGTCGCCAGGACTACGATCCCTTCGTATTCCTCCATTTTCTGCAACAAGTAACCCGTTTCGATATTGGCATAGCGGTCGTGGGCATCTTTTACTTCGCTGCGCTTACCAAAAATCGAGTCGGCCTCGTCAAAAAACAAGATTGCGTTGCTTTCCCCGGCTTCGGTAAAGATACGTTCCAGGTTCTTTTCGGTCTCGCCGATGTATTTGCTAACCACGTTGGATAGATCGATCTTGTACAAATCCATCCGCAGTTCCCCGGCGATGATCTCCGCCGCCATCGTTTTGCCGGTTCCACTTGGCCCGGCAAAAACAACGTTTAGCCCTTTGCCCAGCGAGAGTTTGTTTTCAAAGCCCCATTTTTCGTAAACCAGTGAGCGATGCTTAACCTGTTCGCACATTTCACTCAGCATCGAAAACTGGTCGAGCGGTAGGACAATGTCGTTCCAGCGATACTTGGGCGTAATTTTGCGGGCCAGACTGCTCAGACGGTGGTTGGAATGACGACGGCAGGCCGCTTCCAAATCGGCCAGGGTCGGGACAGTTTCACCGCGCCAGGCGGCAGCGTTGCGGGCGGTCATCGCAGCAGCGGCGATCTGTCCGCTACCCAGCCGAAAGCGGCTCGATAGCCCTTCCAAATCCAGCCCGACCGCTCCGGCTCCCAGCAGGCTTTCCCAAATTTGTTGCCGGGCGCTATAACCGGGCATCGCCAGTTCGATTTGAAATTCGCGCTGGCCTGGCCCCGCCAGGACTGCCCCCAGCGATTGATTGCTCGATACAAAACAGGCCGGGCCATTTTGCTCTTTTAAGGTGCGGATCACCAACCGGGCGGCTTCCTGGACGGGTGCTTCTTCGTTTAGCAAGGCTTCGTAACCGACCCAGTAAAGTAGGGCCGAGCGCATTCCGGCTTCTCGTTCGAGCAACCGGACTGTATTTTCCAGGCGAGGCTGGTTTGCCAGCAAATTGCTCTGGACTACCAGTAGCGACCGCCCCAACCGACGGGCTACCTCGGCAGCTAACCGGCGCTTGCTTTCCTCGTCAGTGCCGATTAGCCCGCAGATAAAACCGCCTTGTTCGCTTTCGCTTGCCAGTTCCACCAACCGGATTATATGGTGGGTTTCCTCCTCATCCAAATTCGGATAAAGGCGCTCGGTCAGATCGGCAAAGTCGGCTACCTGACGCAACCGGGTATCCAGCTTATCCTGACCCAATAAATAGGCGACTACCCCTTCGTCCAGCTTGAGGGGACGCGATAACAACCCAGTCTGGCGGCCCTGACTTTCCTCGCCCAATTCGATCAGGCGGTACTTAAGCAAGGGCGCTTCCGAGTCGAAACAATGCCGGGCGGCTACCTGTCCGGCCAGACCGGGACAGAGCAATCGCAAGGTCAAATCTATGTTCGGGCGACGGCGGGTCACATCATCTTGAAGGTAGGCATAAATCTTTTCGTAACGTAGGTCAAGTTCGGGTGCTAAGGCGATCAGCACGACATCCAATTCAAAGGGTGATAACCTGAAAACTTTTTGTAGATGACCCAACCGCGAGTCCGATAGGCCAAAGGCCGGTTCTAGTCCAACCTCGTAACTACCGGCTAAAAAGAGGTTCGGGTCGGTCAGCAAATCTCTGATTTCTTCCTCGGAGATATGAAGACCCCTGAATTCGTCATCTTCGCCCTGTAAATTGGCGGCGATTTGTTCGACCCGATTCGATACAAGGGCGGTTATCCGGCGTAGCTCGGCCAGCAAATATTCCAAACTGTTGCGCTGCATGGGCATTTTATTTATTCCGGCTTGGTGGTAAAGATCAAGGTTTTAGCTTTACTATTTATTAGTGATCGCTTCACCGCTTTGATTTCGCTCAAAACTTTGCAATATAATTTTGTCTAACTCAGACTTGCGTTATTAGAACCAACCCCAGTTACCCAAATCTCTACACCTACGAAGTAATATTTGTATTATAGCAACCAAAACTTTTTTTGCACTTATTTTATCTTTATAAAGACTTTATTTTTACTTAATCAAAACTTATTAAGAGAATCGGTCATTAGAATTTCCCTTTGGAAAAGGCTGGCTTAGCGGAACCAGTTGAGACAATAGTACTAGGGGAAGCAAACAAACATAATTGACCCAATGTAGGGGCAACCCTGGGTGGTTGCCCTCGGAGACCGCGTAGGGTGTTCACGGGCAACCACCCAGGGTTGCCCCTACCGGGATATTTTTGAGTCCATTACTAAATTTCAGCTTTTCTCTGCGTCTCTGCGGTGAGTATTTACCTGCCTAGTAAGTAAACTCGGCATAAACTATCTCACCCGGAATAGTTCGGACCGTAAAGCTCTCTTTGTTAAGGACGACCGGAATAGCCCGTTCCGGCCCTTCTAAATCTACCCGGAAGCTGGCATCGGTTGGTACGCCATCTTTGACCCCTGGCACAGGTTTACCATTTAGCAAATGCTTGTCGCGCGTATTGGAAACATAGCCACGCGGTCGAGTAAAAAAGATCGTCCCTTTGTCTGGCACCGCTTCATCGGGAAAGAGCCGGAAATATAAATAGTTGGTTGAGCGCGGGAAGGGTGAGCGAAAGAAATGGCGAACTGGCTGATTAGGAGCCTGCACCACAAATTCATAGAAAGCGGTTGGTTTAGCCGTAAAACTACCCCACGAACCGTCAATTTTGGTGGTAGCTTGATAGACTGCTGCACCCTGCCGTTGTCCACTAGACTGATCGATCTCGAAAACCGAGACCGAGACCCCTTCCACGCCTTTGTTGGTTGGCACTTTGTTTTCGTAGCCAGTCACTAACCCGGTTAGTTTCGGGGCGGTTTCTGGCGTTATTTCAAGGCTTACCGGAGTACGTCCGGTGATAAACTGGTACATCTCGGCAAAAGCTTGCGAACTGAAGCCGGTCTCGCGGTGGTCGGTTCCCGGCAGCACGATGTTTTTAGCGCCTTTTAGTTCCGGCCCATCAAAACCTACCCCGGAGGGTTTACCAGGAGCGAGTTCGGCCTGGGCGAATTTGTCCTGATTGTCACTGCGAAGCGTCAAAAAGGCTACCCCTTCCACCACTTCATTCGGGCCACTGTTCAACCCCTTGAGAAAAGGCCCTTGCCCGTTGAACTCGTTATTGAGCGGCAGACCAATCGCTGAAACCCCGTGATTGGGTGTCCCGGCCAGGATCGCTTTCTCTACCTTAGCGACCCCTCCCCCGTTTTTCAAATAGTTGCGGACGGAATTGCCACCCCTCGATTGGGCCACCAGAATTAATTTGGCTGCCCCGGTCTTAGTCAGAATGGCATCGACCTGGGCGGCAAGTTGACCGCGCTGTTCTTCGGTGCTGGAACGGCTCGGTTGGGGTGTGGTATCATCGTCACGTGCATTTGGATTAGGATAATCCAGGGCAAAAAGCCGGTCGCGTGGATAACCGTTAGCCTCAAACCGCCAGATAGTGCTGATCCACAGCGCGGCGTGATCGCCATTGCCGTGTACAAAGAGGATTGGCAGCACGTTCGTGGCGTTGGTCGGGTTGGCGACCGTGTTGGTTGGAGCCACCACCGTTGTGACTATCGGTTCGGAAGTCTTAGCCGGGGCGGTCGGCGTGTTCGCCGGAACCGAGGTTGAGGTTGGCTCATTACCACAGGCATTAAGTACAAAAGTAAGATTTATCAAACTGACCACCAATAAAGTGTAGGAACGAACTCCACTCTGCCGAAAGCCTGATTTTGGCACCGCAATATCTCCTTTAAAGTTAACAGGGATGTACACACCTATACGGGCGTAAACAGGCTAAAATATAGTTTGCCGTACCTCTCTGGGTACTGGCTAATTTCATTGGCGCACCTGCATCCCGCGTACACTGTCTCCTGGGTTATTGTCTAAAGCCATTATTAAAATTACTTAACTACTCAGTCTTCCCTTTGGGCGACCACACAGGGTCGCCCCTATCCAAAATCGGTTGTAGGGGCGACCCTGTGTGGTCGCCCGGCCTGAGTAGTTACAAAATTACTTCTATCGAAAGTAACTTATGACTGGGAAAAGCTGAGCCGCTAAGCATCTACCTATTTATCATAACATTTTGGTTTGTTTAGTTCAACATAAACCAAATAAAAGGGTTCATCAGTTTTTGCACTGGTTCAAATAATACAAACGGACGACCGTGAAAACCTCGCTCCAAACCACTCAAATAAAAGCAAAGACCTCGCTCGAAGCGCTTCGAGCGAGGTCTTTGCTTTTACACTACCAAAAGCTATTGCGGAAGGTTCGCGGGTAGGGCCGGGAACTGGTTAGCCGCTGCCATCCGGGCCGCCGTCGCAATATTGACAATACCATAGCCGTATTTGTCGTCGCGTTCACCGGACTGTTTGCCCGGCGGCGGCGTAGCCGAGGCAATCAAGATTGCCTTGACCTGATCGGCGCTCAAAGTTGGGTTGATCCCCATAATGAGAGCCGCCGCTCCTGTCACAACCGGGGCGCTGGCCGAGGTACCATCCGGGCAGGAGAACTGTCCGACCCGCACCGTGTTACAGATGTGAACACCGGGCGCAGCCAGGATTACCTTGCTACCGTAGCTGGTAAAGGCGGTTGGTTGGCCCAAATAGCCGGTCGCTCCCACCGAAATTACCTTCGGATAGCTGGCCGGATAGTTCGGGACATCGCTGCCACCGTTACCGCTAGATACGATTACCAATACCCCTCGGTCGGTAGCATATGCCACCGCGTCCCGCATCGCTTTTGTATCGCGGGTTCCACCTAAACTCATATTGATAATTTTCGCTCCGTTGTCGGTCGCATAGCGAATGGCCTTAACCAGGCTAGAGTCGGTGAAAGAGCCGGGAGAGTCGTCTGCATCCGCCTTGATCGCAATGATCTTGGTGTTCCAGGCAATCCCGCTACCATAAACCTTGTTGTTGCCGAGCGCCCCAATAATCCCGGCAGTCCAGGAGCCATGCCCCTCGATGTCGTTCATATCTTTGTTGTTTTTCTCAGAGTTATAGACATCGGCAATATTACCCTTGAGGTCAGGGTTTTCGAGGTCTACCCCACTATCGATCACCGCCACTGTTACGCCTTTGGAGCCAGTCCCAAAGTCCCAGGCTCGGGGGGCTTTGACCGCCTTGAGGTAGTACTGATCGACCGAATTCGGGTCGTTGACCTGGGTCACGAACTTTTGCCGACGATAATTTGGCTCGGCGTATTCGACCCGGGGGTCGGCCTGCAAACTCTCCAGCATCGCGTCCAGGTTAGTGCCGTTTAGCTTGAACAGGGCAGGCATATCGCTAGGGGTATTCTCCCAACCCTGCGCCAGACTGATCGAACCATAACTGCTGCTAAAGCTAGTATTCAGGGCGTAGTAACCCGGCTTAAATTTGACCAGCACTCCGTCCGGACTTTGCGCCTGGCTGTACGAGAACGGCAAATTAGCTTCGACCTGCGACAAGCCGGAGGCAATCGCCGCCGCATCCAAAGGCTCTGACTGATTTGCCGATAGTGGCAAAGCGCCCGCCGGAGCGTTGATCGCGTTTGGTACGTTGTACTCGCTATATTCGTAGGCGACGCTCGACTTGGCATTGTTGGGCTGTACCGTGTCGATAAAGCTGGTCAAAAGCAAATTATTCTTTTCCGATACCAACCGGTTGCGCGTCACTTTGCTACCGTCAATATCGGTGAAACCGACCGTCAAAAAGCGGGTTACATCGTTCCCCGGTTTATCTTGCCCGCCCAGTTTCCAGTCCAGCGTCCAATCGTTCAGGTTGTAAGTCCTAAATTCGCGGAACCCGACCGGCCAACTATAGGCTTGACTCAGGTCTACAAAGTACCAATCGGTCGAGCCGCTATTATTAAAGGCTCGCACGTAGGCCCGTTTGCCGACGTAGATTGTCTCATAAGTAGCTGCCTGGCCCCGATAAGTTCCTGCCTCCAAGATGCGGGCTTTGTCGGGAGCCTGATACTGTTCCGTCCCCAAAATTCTATCGCCACTCTTGTAGAGACGTTTGACGGCGGACAGCTTTTGCATGTTGCTGCCCACATTATTAATCAGCTTGAAAGCATCAGTCTCGACCGGACGCTGGTAATCCGGGTCGGCATTGTTAAAAGGGGCCGGGGCAGTCTTGTAACGCCACTGGACATAAGCCAGACCCAGGTTGCCCAATTCAACTTTGTAGAGGTCGGTATTGTCGGGGGTATAGGTCAAAAGGCGACGCTCGAAAGCCTGTACCAGCACATATTTCTCTTTGCCTGCAACAGTGACGTGCGCCCAGTACGGCTCGGCAATCGGATAACCAAAGACGTAGATCGGGTCGAAAAGGGCTTGATTGTCCACATAGCGCCCGTTCTCAAAGACGGTTCCCTTCTTGTTCATAAAATCGTCAAAGGGCTTGGCGACGTTGTGACCAGTTTCGCCATAGTAGCGGGCATATACCACGTCTTTGGCGAGATCGGTACGGGTGGTGACTGCGCCGCCCAAACCGAGTTGTTTGGTGACAGGCTGACCAGTCAGGTTGTCGCTCTTCCAGGAGCCGTCAAAACTAACCAGGTTTAGTAGGCTGGCATAAGTCGGACTATCGGCAACGCCGGGAGCCAAATCGCCCGCCAAAGGCACATTGGCCGGGTCGCGCTCCAGATAAGTGTTATCGCCATTTTGCTGCTTGCCGGTAATCATTTCGCGCAGCAAGAGGCCGGAAGTCACAAAATATTTGTCGGCGGGGTTCTTGGCTGGGTCAGTTACTTCGAGACGGCCTTTCTCAAAATAATAGACCTGCCGTTTGCCGCCCGGACTCTCCTTGTAATCTTCGGTGCTGTCCTGGACTCGTGGCCCCCAAACCCAGAACGCGCCGGGGCGACTCTCCAGCACGGCCTTGTCGGTGCGGTCGAAAACGCGCTGAATGGGAGCGGGTAAAGCTGGGTCGGCAGCCAGAGAAAGCTCGGCAGGCACTACCGAAAGCATCAAGGTGAGTAGAGTTAGCAAAGACAGAAATGTCCTGGATTTCTTCATAAATATCTCCATAGTAATAATGGGAATCCACAAATCGATATTACTCCGGTGCGCCTGCAAAACGATAACCTCGGCTGCGCTCGGTAAAAATAAAACGAGGATTTTGAGCATCATCGCGCAACTTCTCGCGCAAATGCCTGATGTGAACTTTCAGATAATCTATATCATTACGATATTCTGGCCCCCAAACTTTGGTTAGCAAAAAGCTGTGCGGGAGTACCTGCCCCGCATTGGTTGCCAGCAAATAAAGCAAATTGTACTCAATCGCGGTCAAACGCACATTCTCGCCCTCTAGCGTGATGGCGCGTGAACTGTAGTCGATTTGTAAATCGTGATAAGAAAATTGTTGAGGCCGCCCGATAGCAGGTTTGCCCCGGTTGGTTCGGCGGAGCAAAGCCCGGATGCGGGCGGTTAGTTCGAGGGGACTAAAGGGTTTGGTAATATAATCATCGGCCCCGGCCTCCAACCCACGTACTTTCTCAATTTCCTCATCCCGAACGGTCAAAAAAATAATCGGTACTTCGCTATCCTCGCGCCGTACCGCCCGGCAAACCTCTAACCCATTCATTCCCGGCATATGCATATCCAGGATCAATAAATCCGGGTCGTAGCGGTGAAATGATTCGAGGGCTGCCGGGCCATCCTCAGCGCTCAAGACTTCCCAATCGGGTGAATTAAGATTTAAACCCAGGCTGATAACTTCTACCACATCTGGTTCATCATCAGCTACTAATATCCTAATCATCTTTTCAATAACTGTTGCATCAATGCCAACAGCCTTTCTAGTTGATCGGCTCAATTTTTGGTAACACCATTATACACTACTGGCAAGTCTTTGACAGTGACAAAGTTATCGTTGTAAAAAAACCACTCGACCACCTATCATTCAGACGACCGCTTTGCTCTAGTTTTTACATAGATAGGGTTTACTAGCTCACATGAAAAAAGCACAAACTATATTAGACCCGTAGCTAAAAGATCACAATTAGCTAAGTTGTATAACGCATAACGGTATAACGCTTAATGTTTGCAAAATATTACAGTTTTTGGACAATAGTACTCTAATTCAACCAACTAGCTTCATCAGGATTTGTACTTAATTCGGGATGAAATTTGCTATTTAGGCCGATTTCTCGTAATTTGAGAGGCACCGGGTAACATTTATACAGGGTTATTTTTACATAACGGAGGTTATAGAAGCTTGAAAGATGTGGCGATAGCGGCAGCGTATGAGGCCGGAAAGTTGATGCTGGGTTGGCGTAATAAGTTCCCGCCCGGCCCAGCCGCTTTGAATTACAAAGGCCCGAAAGACGTTGTGACCGAAGTGGATGGGCGGGCCGAAGAAATTATTATAGGCCACATTCGGCGCAGCTTTCCCGATCATGATATTCTGGCCGAAGAAGGTGGAGCGCGGTCGGGGGGTGGCAACTCACCTTTTATCTGGATTATCGACCCATTGGACGGAACTGCCAATTATGCCGCCGACCTTGCGACCAGTTGCGTTTCGATTGCCGTCGCCGAAAATGAGCAAACGATCCTGGGGGTGGTTTATAATCCCTTCCGAGATGAATTGTTTGTGGCGGAAGCGGGCCAGGGGGCGACCCTCAACGGTCAGCCGATCCAGGTCGCGCCGACCGCCAGCCTGGATAAAGCGCTGGTTTGTTTTGATTTGGGTTACAACGAGGAAAAGGCGGTTCGGCAGCTAAAAGAAGCCACTTTTATTCGTCCACAGGTGCGTAGTATGCGGATATTGGGGTCGGCGGTGCTGGGGCTGGTTTACGTGGCAGTCGGGCGGTTTGATCTTTTTTATCATCAGTCGCTTAGCCCCTGGGATTTGGCGGCAGCCCTGTTGATCCTCCAGGAGGCGGGCGCAACCATCACCGACCGCGAAGGCCAACCGGCCCATTATAACCAGCCGTCGATCATTGCCGCCAGCCCGACGATCCATCGGCTGTTCGTGGAAACTATGCGGGATTTTCAAAAAAGTATTGGTTGATGAATTGTAACTACCTAGCCGTGTCACCCTGAGCCACAGCCCCCAGAGGGGGGTGAGGCCACGAAGGGTCTAGATTCTTCGGCGGGGAACTATCTTTGGCAAAACTCAGGCAGTCTCCCGCCTCAGAATGACATGGCCTGAGTACTTATGATGAGTTTAGTATAAGAAGGAATCAGAGATGATTGAACCCTCGATTGAACCATCTGGAGAAGCATCTAACGAAGCATTGCAAACCCCCACCAAGTTGGTTGGGCTACGCAGTCTGGGCGGGCCGGAAAATTTGGGGAATGAGCCGATCCGGGTGCCGCTCAAAGGGTTGCAGGAATTTACGACGATCTTTTTTACCCGATTGGGCTTGAGCCGGGTCGAAGCCGAAGGTGCGGCAGAAATTCTGGTTGTGAGCGATTTAAGGAATATCGAGTCGCACGGGGTCCCGCGTCTTGATATGTACCTGGCGATGTTCAACGAAGGAATCGCGATCCCCGACGCGCCTTTTACGATAGTACGGGAAACCCCGGTAACGGCCCTGGTCGATGGCGGCAAGGGGGTTGGGATGGTAGTCGGGCGCAAAGCCATGCAACTGGCGATTGACAAGGCCCAGGCCAGCGGGGTCGGCCTGGTGACAGTCACGAATAGCAGCCACTTTGGGATTGCCGGATTCTATGCTGAGATGGCGCTCTCCCATGATATGCTTGGCCTGTCGATGACCCAATCCTCGGCGATTGGCGTACCGACTTTTGGGCGAGAGCGCCGGTTGGGTTCCAACCCTATCGCCTTTGCCGCACCTGCCAAAGAAGAATATCCTTTTTTGCTGGATATGGCGACTACTATTGTAGCGCTTGGTAAAGTCGAGATTGCCGCCCGTCAGGGACGAGCGATGCCGCCCGGTTGGGGTCTGGATATAGCGGGACAACCGACCACCGACCCACTGGCCTTACTCGACAGCCTGAACGTGGCGATGTTGGGTAGTACCCCGGAAATGAGCAGCCACAAGGGTTACGGTCTGGCGACGATGGTTGATATTCTGGGGGGTGTTCTGAGCGGGATCGGGCCGAGTTTTAGTCTGGGCCGTCTTCAGGCCGGGCATTTCTTTGGCGCGTTTCGGATTGACGCTTTCCGCGATGTCGATGAATTCAAGACTGAAATGGACGAACTGATCCGGGGCTTGCGGGCGACTCCGCTGGCCGAGGGAGCCGAACGGGTCTATGTGGCAGGCGAAAGAGAATATCTGGCTCAGGCAGAAAACTTACGGCTGGGCGTGCCGCTCCACCCAAAGGTGATCTATCGTCTCAAGCAACTGGGCCAGGAATTTAATATACCCTGGATCGACGAAATCTGATTCTGACAAGGACACTATAAATGGAACGCCATTTTTTTCACACTTACGAAGTACGCTACGACGAGTGTAATCTTTACGGGTTTGTGCCGCCGGCTGCCGCCCTCAATTACTTGCAAGATATTGCCGGGCTGGATGCCAGTGCCGGCAATTTGCTCGAAGAAAGCGGAACCTGGGTCGCCCGCCGGACTGTGCTTGAATTTAAGGCTACTATTCCGGCCCGCGCCCGGCTAGAGGTCGAGACTTATCCGCTCGGTTTTAGCAAAGTTACGGCCTGGCGCGGCTACACCGTGCGACTACTGAACCCCGCCGATGGCACTAAATCGGAGCCAGTTCTCAAAGGGCGTACCCTCTGGGTCTACCTGGATCAAAGGGGTCGCCCGGCCCGCATGCCGCCCGGCTATATGGCGGTCTGGCTGCCGGACGGCCCAGTTGCGATGCCGGAAGAAACTCCCTGGCCGCCGCTCCCCCCTACCCCACCTTTTATCACTACCGCCCCGGTGCGCTTTTCCGACCTGGATATATTAGCACACGTAAATAATGCCGCTTACGTTCGGCTGATGGATGACGCGGCCTGGGAAGCCTTCGCTGCCAAAGACTTACTGCCCGATAGTGGGCGCGGCTATCCGGTCCCCCAGTTTTATGACATCGAATACCTGGAAAGCGCCAGGGCTGGGGATAGCCTGGAAATCCAAAGCTGGCTACAATCGGCCCCCGCTGAGGCCGAAAATTACGAACGCTGGCAGCAAGTCTACCGGGCCGGACGGCTGATCGTTCGCGCTCATTCTCGCTGGGGTTGGCAGACCTAAATTCTGAGGCGCAGTTCATTACTATTTAAGGCTATACAAATCCCGGTTTAATTTGTATAATAAGCTGGCTCGATCCTTCAGACCGCAGTAGAGGCTTCTAATTTTTAGCTTTACTTTGAGCGGCATTATCGGAATTTCTTTTAAAATATTGTAACCGTTCACGGGGTGTAAATTTTTTGTGGTTTTACCTGTGGTATACTACAACATATTGATTTAGTTTGGCTATGCCAAAATATTTAATTTGGCCTACTATACCAGATGTTGTATAAGCATAGCTCATCTAATACGA
>JBBQWM010000043.1:0-49777 GCA_038210655.1 Chloroflexia bacterium | reverse complement strand
ATCGGGGGGAGTAGTTGCGACCGGAGTGGTAGTGTTCGTCTTGAATTGGAACTTATTCTTGCTGCCCAGTTTGCTTACCGAACATTCGCCGCAGGTTTTGCCGATGGTAATGCGGGATTTTTTCGCCTTCGAGCGTGAGCTGGAATGGCCGACAGCCGCCGCCGCTTTGCTGGCTTCCCTAGCCCCGGCCTTTATTCTGGTACTGGTGGGACAGCGTAGCTTAGATAAATTCACCTTAGTATCGCCGGAAATTTAGGTCTAAATACCATTATGCAATACTAGAAGGAAAGGCTGTTTTTAATAGTCCAAATGATACAGAATTGTACTACAACGGTTTCTGTTACCATGTAATCCCAAATAGGGGTTGAGTTCACGGCATTGTATGAACCGACCCGCTTATTATGGACGAAGCGATAAAATCTGGCACTAGCCGCCCGCAGGCTGGCTTCATCGCGTGGCACCCCGCCCCATCTGACTAATCAAGGGATTTTGGGCCGCCATAATTCCAGCGATAGAAAACTATTGACTTTGCCCCGAAAGTCTGCTATATTCATTAGTAATCAATAATCAATACAAATTGGCAACTTATATTCTATAAAAAGAATTGTCCTGTGGCGTACCACTCAGTGAAGAGAGGTAGGAGTAGAGATGTTTTCAACCCAAGCGGTTTGTGAGCGACTGCACCGGGAAGGGAAAAAAGTCACACCTCAGCGTCGATTAATTTATCAGGCGTTGGAGGGAGCGACCTCTCATCCTCGGGCAGAAGACCTGTATGAACAGGTACGAAGTATAATTCCCGATATTTCACTTGCTACGGTCTATAAGACTTTGCGCGAATTGGTACAAATGGGTGAATTGCTCGAAATAAGGTTCACTGGCGATCAGCTTCGCTTTGACCCGCACATCAAGCCGCATCATCACCTTATTTGTACTAAATGCGGCTGGCTTGAAGATGTGAGCGGTTCTTTTGCTCAGATAACCAATGGAGTAGAGAAAAGGTACTTTCAGGTTCTCCAAACTGAAGTAGTCTTTTGGGGTCTTTGTTCCGAGTGTCAAACTTTAACCTTACCGGTTTTATCCCAATAATCTGGCTTAATTTGCACCATAATATTCGATGTATTGTTTCTCATTGATTAACATTGCGCTAGTTTAGCACCTATAGCAAGCTAATCAAACGATAGCCCTAAAAAGGAGAGTAATATGACTTTAGAAGCTCCCAACAAATATTCGGTGATACACGGTGGACACACTATCGTGGGCTTATCAAGCACCGATTGGTGGCCTAATACCTTGAACCTCGACATCCTCCACCAGCACGACACAAAGACCAATCCGATGGGGAAAGGATTCAACTACCGCGAAGAAGTCAAGAAACTTGAGGTTGAAGCCCTCAAAAAAGACTTGATCGAACTTATGACTGACAACCAGGAGTGGTGGACGGCGGATTGGGGACACTATGGTGGCCTTATGATCCGTATGGCATGGCACGCGGCAGGTTCTTATCGTATCGCCGATGGTCGGGGCGGTGCAGGTACAGGCAACCAGCGGTTTGCCCCGCTGAATTCATGGCCGGACAACGCGAACCTTGATAAAGCACGCCGATTACTCTGGCCTATCAAGAAAAAGTATGGCAACAAGCTCAGCTGGGCCGATCTTATCGTCCTGGCGGGTAATATGGCCTATGAATCCATGGGGCTGAAAACCTTCGGGTTTAGCTTTGGCCGAGAAGACATCTGGCATCCTGAAAAAGATGTTTACTGGGGTGCTGAAAAGGAGTGGCTTGGTTCAACCCGTTATGATGGTGATAACCGCGAGTCTCTGGAAAACCCGCTCGCCGCAGTGCAGATGGGTCTGATCTACGTCAACCCGCAAGGCGTGAACGGTCAGCCGGATCCGCTCCGAACGGCGCACGACCTGCGCGTGACGTTTTCACGCATGGCGATGAACGACGAGGAAACCGTCGCCCTGACCGCCGGTGGTCATACCGTTGGCAAAACCCATGGCAATGGCGATGCAAGCCAGTTGAGGCCGGAGCCTGAGGGGGAGAATGTTGAAGAGCAGGGACTTGGCTGGCTCAACAAGACCAGCAGAGGCATTGGCCGCGACACCGTGACCAGCGGCCTCGAAGGTGCCTGGACGACCCACCCCACCCAGTGGGACAACGGCTATTTCCATATGCTTTTCAACCATGAATGGGAATTGAAGAAAAGCCCTGCAGATGCCTGGCAGTGGGAACCCACCAACATCAAGGAAGAAGACAAGCCTGTTGATGTAGAAGATCCGTCAATCCGGCGTAACCCGATGATGACCGATGCTGACATGGCTATGATTAAGGACCCGGGTTTTAGGGAAATTTCTGAACGGTTCTATAAAGATCCAGCTTATTTCTCGGAAGTGTTTGCGCGGGCGTGGTTCAAGCTGACCCACCGTGATATGGGTCCGAAGGTGCGCTATATTGGACCGGATGTACCAAATGAAGACTTGATCTGGCAGGATCCTGTTCCCGCAGGCCCTACGGATTATGATGTAGTAGCGGTCAAGGCACGCATTGCGAATAGCGGCCTGACCATAAGCGAAATGGTTGCCACCGGATGGGATAGCGCCCGAACTTTCCGTGGTTCGGATATGCGGGGTGGTGCCAATGGGGCGCGCATCCGGCTTGCGCCACAGAAAGATTGGGAAGGCAATGAGCCGGAGCGTCTTGCTAAGGTGCTTGGGGTTCTGGAAGGCATCGCAGCTGATACAGGCGCAAGCATTGCAGATGTGATTGTTCTGGCCGGGAACGTGGGTATTGAGCAGGCTGCCAAGGCCGCTGGCTTTGATGTGACGGTTCCCTTTACCCCCGGTCGCGGTGATGCCACGCAAGAGATGACAGATGTAGCGTCGTTCGCGCCGCTCGATCCCATCCATGACGGGTATCGCAACTGGCTTAAGAAAGAATACGCTGTCAGCCCGGAAGAACTACTGCTTGATCGTACACAGCTTATGGGCCTGACCGCCCCCGAGATGATGGTACTGATTGGCGGTATGCGTGTCCTGGGAACCAACTACGGCGGAACCAAGCATGGTGTGTTCACCGATCGTGTAGGCGCTCTGACCAATGATTTCTTTGTGAACCTGACGGACATGAAGTACAGATGGGAACCCGCAGGCAACAACCTTTATGAGATCATTGATCGCAAGACGGGCGCTGTCAGGTGGACAGCAACGCGCGTGGATCTTGTATTCGGTTCCAACTCGATTCTTCGCGCTTATGCTGAAGTCTATGCACAAGATGATAATAAAGAAAAGTTTGTACAAGATTTTGTTTCTGCATGGAGTAAGGTTATGAGCGCTGATCGTTTTGATATTTGATAACGGTCCGAAAATTTAGCCATGACTTTAAGGTTGCTGTGGTGGCGATGCCACCACGGCTTTGGCAAATTTTCGGGCTTGCGTAGTATGGGATGCTGTTGCCGAATTCGCTTTTAAGCTCAAGTCAACTTATCAGTACGCAACTCGTGCTCATTGTAAACCTCGACCGACCGTTCTAAATGCGAGAGCCGGATTACAAACTCGTCCCGGCTCCCAAACCCCTCGAAAATCTTGTGGTCGTCGAAACCAGCCTCGGCCACAAAACGTAATTTTCGTCCGGCTAATACCAAGTTCGCTTAGGTAGCATACAAAAGAATAGCGTTTTGAGCTTATCAGACTGGTTTCTTGTACACTACTTATCTGGACTTGGTATAAATGTGTGTAATCACCAGAGCAAGACTTGGTGATTACACACATTTTTCTTTTTGACCTCAACCATCAGTGTTAATCAGGGCAGACTTTGAACCTGATTTTGAGATGTGTGTAACCACCAGAACAAGACCTATTGACAATGCTCAAAGCCTGTGCTAAACTTCCTTTATTCAATGAAAAAAGTAAGAATTAGAAAAAATTAGTAAATATGCACGTTAGAACAAAGCCAGCTAATCGACAGCTTATTCGAGATTTGAACCAGAACAACCTCTTAAACCTTATTAAAACTGAGGGGCCAGTGGCACGTACTCGCCTAGCCGAACTTTCTGGTTTGAGTCTCGCCACTATTAGCGGCATCACCAACGATTTTATCGAACGTAATCTGGTACTCGAAAGCGGTGCAGCAGAGTCTACAGGCGGACGAAAAGCCGGTTTACTCGAGATCCGTCCTGACGGGGGTTTTGCGATTGGACTCAAATTAACTGAATATGAAGTTACAGTAGTTATTCTAAATTTGAACGCGGAAGTAGTTTATTCGGAGCGGTTACAACTTGATATGCGTACCCCAAGTAGTGAAACAGCCATATATCGGTTGGGAGAAGCAGTTCAGAAAGTAATTGTACGAAGCAGACTACCTCATCAAAAGATAATTGGGCTAGGTTGTGGGCTGCCAGGTGTAATAGATAGCAGCCAGGGCCGCTGTGTAGACTCACCTATTTTGGGCTGGCAAGACGTAGAGTTTACCAAACCTTTGACTTCAGTTCTTGAAATCCCCGTCTACATCGATAACGATGTTAATAGCTTGGCAATTTATGAAAAACTATATGGACAGGGCCAACCATACCAGCATTTTCTGACAGTAACAGTAGGACGCGGGGTTGGATTGGGATTGGTACTAAGTGGTGATGTATATCGTGGCGCTTTGCAGGGGGCCGGAGAGTTTGGGCATACCGTAGTTTTGGCCGGAGAACGTCTTTGCGAATGCGGTAATCTGGGTTGTATTGAAGCTTATGTTTCTGATCGCGGGATCGTACAGAATTATACTGAAAATTTGTCAAGTGATAACCCACACAACCCCGCTCAGCTACTAACCATTACTAAAGTATTGGAAAAAGCCCGGCAGGGTGAAGCGCCAGCCCTGGAAGCATTTAGCCGGGCCGGATATGTGCTTGGACTAGGACTGGCTAACCTTATAAATTTATTCAATCCTGAGATGGTTTTGCTTTCGGGTGAAGGAGCTGTCGCTGGCGAGTTGCTATTCGCCTCAATGCACCGGACGCTACGTAAACACGCATTTTCCCGGTTAGCTCAAAATTTATTGATTGAAACCGCCACTACCGGCGACGAAAGCTGGGCACGGGGCGCGGCTAGTCTGGTACTACGCCAGTTTTTCCTGGCTCCAACTTAAAGAAAGTTGTACCCGATATTATTAGCTTGCCGGACACGGCTTTAAGGCGAGAGAGGAAATTTTAGGACTATGGCAGTCGTAACACGTACCAGCCCTAAAAGCGGCGCAGGTGGGCGGCTAGGCGAAAAAAGGGTAACGCGGTGGCTATGGATTATTTTTTTTCTTGGCCCGCACCTGATTGGTATGAGCCTTTTTCTCATTCTACCGATAATTGCGTCGCAGGTGCTTTCTCTGGCTGAATGGGATTTGCTCACCCCTCCTAAATGGGTCGGGCTGGATAACTATACAGCTTTGTTTGCCAGTCCAGATTTCTGGAGTGCGCTCGGCCATACCTTCCTGTTTATTATTGGATATCTACCGGTGGTGCTGGTGCTTGGATTAGGTTTGGCGCTCCTGTTAAACCAGAAATTACGCGGTCTGGTGCTGTTCCGGCTGGCGTTCTTTATGCCAGTTGTGTCGGCCTGGGTCGCCGTAGCCCTACTGTGGAAGTGGCTTCTCAACCCACGTTATGGGCTGGTCAACTACCTGATTGGTCTGTTAGGAATACAAGGGCCAGGCTGGATATTTGACCCTGGTTGGTCTATTCCTTCTATAATACTGGCAAGCGTCTGGAAAGATCTGGGTTTTGTAATGATGCTGCTTCTAGCCGGCTTACAGGCTATTCCGCTGGAGTATAGCGAGGCAGCTCGGATAGACGGGGCAAACAACCTCAAACTACTCTGGAAAATAACGCTACCTTTGCTCTCGCCAACGCTCTTCTTTGTAATTGTTATCTCGCTTATAAATTCCTTTCAAGTATTCGATCAGGTTTACGTCATGACCGGGGGTGGTCCGGCAGGTTCCTCTCAGGTATTGGTCGGCGAAATTGTGAATAACGCTTTTAGTTATAGCCGATTTGGCTATGCGTCGGCAATGTCCTGGGTACTGTTTGCGCTGATATTTGTGGTCACGCTAGTGCAATGGGCCTTGCAAAAGCGGTTTGTCCATTATCAGTAATCTAACTTTCTGCCGGAAAACTTTTGAGAAGGAGCTAAAATACATGGACCAGTATTTTAAGGGAACTACCAACATGGAAGCAAACAACCAGCCAATCCAGTTTTCGAACCACTACCAGACTCACCCGCTCAAAGTAGTGGCGAAAGTAGTTCGGAAAACCCTGATGTATTTTGCTCTGGTGGTGGCCGCGCTTTTTTCCCTTCTACCTTTTCTCTGGATGCTTTCCACCTCGCTAAAAGCTCCGGGGGAAGTCTTGAGTGTAAGTCCGGTCTTTGTTCCGACCAACCCAACCCTGGCGAACTATGCTGCAATAGCCGAAGCTTTTCCGCTGGGGCGCATCTTCCTGAATAGTATTGGAGTAGCGGTTGTAACGACGCTGGGGCAACTGTTGTTCTGCTCGATGGCGGCCTTTGCCTTTGCCCGTATACCTTTCAAGGGCCGCAATGCTTTGTTTATAGTATACCTGACAACCCTAATGATACCTTCGCAGGTGACAATCACGCCGCTCTTTATCCTGATGACCGGGCTTGGCTGGGTTAATACTTACCAGGGGTTGATTTTACCGGGCATGTTTAGTGCTTTTGGAGTGTTTCTCTTGCGCCAGTCCTTCCTGGGATTTCCACGCGAATACGAAGAAGCTGCCAGTCTGGATGGTGCAAATTACTGGACAATTTACTTGCGGTTGGTGCTGCCTTTTGCGCGGCCAGCCCTCGCTACTCTGTCGGTTCTTGGTTTTATGAGTGCCTGGAACAGTTTCCTATGGCCTCTGTTCGTAACTCGTGACGTGGAAATTATGACTTTGCCAGTAGCTCTTGCCACACTTCAGGGACGCTGGACTACCCAGTGGAACCTGGTGATGGCCGGGGCAATGCTGGCGATACTTCCTATCTTGCTCATGTATCTGTGTGCGCAACGCTTCTTTGTACAGGGTATGACTATGAGCGGTCTTAAAGGTTAGGTTTACTCAAACAAATAGCAAGCCATATGAGATGGAAGGTTTAGTTGTCTCGACTTTACCGCCGGGGTGTCTTTAGGCTTGCCTGCGATTTGCCGATTGCCGAATCAATAACTACTGGTTCGACATAGAATTATAAGAGGAGGAAATCTTTATGCAAACACGTGCTGTGCGGCGCTTGATGAGCCTTATGCCGACGCTACTGGTGGCAATGCTTCTGCTGATAGCGTGCGGTGACCAGACTGCCACCCCCGCACCCGCCACGACCCAGGCGGCGACCACTGCCGCTCAAACGACAGCGGCAACCACGACCCAGGCAGCGACCACTGCCGCTCAAGCGACAGCGGCAACTACCCAGGCAGCGGCTACTACTGCTAGTGGCAGTGCACCCGTGACCATTACTTATTTCACGTTTTCGGCAGCTCCTGATCACCTCAAGGATTTGGATGCTATGATTAAGGCCTTTCAGACGGTTAACCCTAACATTACCGTAAAGGTCGAGACAGCCCCCTATGATACCTATTTCACCAAGCTGCAAACCCTGGTAGCGGGAAATACCGCTCCCGACGTGTTTGAGTTAAACTACGAGAACTTTGTCAGCTACGCTTCCAAAGGTGTACTCAAAGACCTCTCGCCGCTTATCAGTGCTGACAAGAGCTTTGATGCCGGGGTTTTCTACCCGAAAGCTTATCAGGCTTTCCAGCGCGACGGTAAGCAATACGGGTTATCCGAAAGTTTCTCGAACGTCGTTCTGTTCTACAACAAAGAATTGTTCGACAAAGCAGGTGTATCTTATCCGACTGAAAGCTGGACCTGGAAGGACGAGTTGGCGGCAGCGCAGAAGCTGACCGATCCCAAAGCGGGGGTCTGGGGTTCTTACCAGCCGATTCAGTTCTTTGAATTCTATAAGACGATTGCTCAGAATGGCGGTGGGATGTTCGATAGCTCCGGCAAACCCACTTTTAACACACCCCAGAACGTCGAGGCCTTGAAGTGGATGGTCGATAAGATTAACACTTACAAAGTTGCACCGAGCGAAGCCGATATGGCCGGTCAGTCCGATGGCGACCTTTTCAAGGCCGGTAAGATTGCGATGTTGCGGACAGGTATCTGGATGTTCGCGGATTTCAAAAGTGCGTCTTTCAAATGGGATGTTGCACTTGAGCCCGGTAACACTAGCAAAGCACATCACTTCTTCTCGAACGGGGCGGTAATTTCAAACAAAACTGACAAGGCTGAAGCAGCCTGGAAATGGCTTCGGTTCTTTACCTCGGCTTCCGAATCGGCCAAAATTCGGGTAGCTTCTAGCTGGGAACTACCGGCCTTGAGTAACCAGAGCCTGTTTGATGATTACCTGAAACTTAATCCACCGCCCAGTCGCCAGGTAGTTTTCAAAGCGCTTGATACTGCGATAGTACCGCCGGTAATCGAACGACAAAGCGAATTACAGGATGTGGTAACTAAAGAGTTAACCAAGGCCAAGCTCGGCCAGCAAACTCCGCAGCAAACTCTCGATAATTTGCAATCGCTGGTCGCAAAACTGCTGACACCAAAATAAACTGGTTAGATTGAGAACAGGTTAATTTAACATGACGGATCTAATTCCCAGACCTATTACCCTTGTTCGGAGCGGGAACATTGTTCCCGCTCCGGCGGTCAGCCATAACCGGCTAGAGTGGCTGGCGAAGCGTAGTCAGGAAGTTCTCCTGGCGGGGCAGTCACCGAGCGGCGCGTTGATCGCCTCTCCGACCTTCCGGGTTTACCGATATGCCTGGCTCCGCGATGGGGCGTTTTGTGCAAATGCGCTTGACCGAACCGGGCATAAGGACGCGGCGGCGGATTTCTTTCGCTGGATCGGGCGGGTGCTGGCTGGTTATAGCTCTAAAGTAGAACGAGCAATTAGCCTTCATCGGGCAGGAGAACCTCTTAGCGATGCGGATTTTCTTAACACCCGCTATACGCTGGATGGACAGGAAGAAGAACCCGGAGCGGACGGTGAGAACTGGTGGAATTTCCAATTAGATGGCTATGGCACATGGCTCTGGGCCCTGGAGGAACACCTTAAACGTTATTCGAACGAAAATTTACGCGCTGAACTAGCTCCGGCGGTTGAACTTACCGCCCGATATCTTTCGGCCTTTTGGCAGCTACCCAATTTTGACTGTTGGGAGGAAAACCGGCAGGATGTGCATCCGGCAACGCTGGCGGCAATTTATGGTGGGTTAAATTCGGCTGCCCGGCTTTACCCTGAAAGTAAAATTTGCCGGGCTGGGCTACGCCAATCCGTGACAATTCGTAAGTACGTAAAACAATTCGGCTTATCCGATGGTGCTCTGGCAAAATCCGTTGGGCGGAGTGACGTGGATGCCAGTTTACTGGGAGCGGTTGTCCCATATAAGTTATTTGCCCCCGGTAGTTTGGTAATGCGCCATACTTTAGCCCGGATTAGCCAGCAATTGTTAGCACCGGACGGTGGAGTGTACCGCTACCTTAAAGATGTTTACTATGGGGGAGGAGAGTGGCTCTTACTTACCGGGTGGTTAGGCTGGTACTACGCCGAAACCCGGCAAAGTGCTAAAGCTCTGAACTGTTTGCACTGGGTAGCTTCTCAGGCGGACGAGCAAGGGGAAATGCCTGAACAGGCAGCACACCACCTCCTGTCACCGGCCCACCTGCCTGAGTGGAATGCTCGCTGGGGTCTTTCAGCCAAACCACTGCTCTGGTCACATGCGATGTATCTGATACTCTACACTGCGCTCTACCCGGTGGGTTAGGTCAGGCCAGGCCATTAGCGGATGAACCAACTCTAAACTGGTTCATCCGGTGGTGCTATTAATACAAGTTCCATTCTAATCATTTAGGAAAAGTTGACAATGACAGAGAAGAACCTCGATATTACAAAGCTGCTCGTAAGTCACCGTCCTCTCGGTTTTGAAGCGCCTTACAATGCCGGGCCAGATGAACGGTCACCAGGCCATCCCCAGGAAAAACAGGTAGTAAAATTAGGAGTGGTTACACCCTGGCAAACTGCGCCCAAAACAGTATTGTGTTACTGGCGATTGAACGGTGTAACACAACCAGTACTTTCTATGCAAGCGATGGGGCGTGCACCTCGTCAAATTTCCCCTTTCCTGGCAGTCTCTCCTTTACACGAAAGCGCTGGGTTAGTCGAAGAAGTTGTTGGAAATGTTAACCAAGTTGGTGAGGAAAGCGACAGCCAGTTGTGCTGGGAAGTTGAATTTGGCCCATTTGCTTACGCTGACAGGATAGAATATGGCTTTACCACTGAGCCAGATCATCACCCCCGCTATACTTTTAGCTTTGAGATTAGCGCCTGGCGAAAACTACGAGTAGTTAGAACCGAAACAAGTGGTCAATTACTCTTATCCGATCAATCAAACCCGGTAGCCGCGATATCACTGGAGGCTTTGGCAGAAGATAATTATTGCCTGAAGTTGACTTCTATTAACCAGGTTACCAGTCCGCCGCTAAACCAGGATGGAAAATTCGAGCCACTCGAAGTTAGCGGAGGCCGAGCACTACTGGACCAAAAAGGCTTAATCTTACGGAGTGCCAACCAGGAGATTTTACTGCAAAGTGATAGTGTATTATTTGAAGGCTTGATTTCGGCCCAGGGCCGCCTTGAAGCTATAAGGTTGAACTTCTCAGCCAAACCTCTCGATTTTTACGGTCTGGGAGAGCGTTTTGACCACCTCAATCAGCGTGGTCTTTCACCGGATATACGGGTATATGAGGAATACAAGAACCAGGGAAGCCGTACCTATTTTCCGATCCCCTTTGGGTTCTCGCCACAGGGTTTTGGCCTTTATTTAGATACCAGTGCCTATGCTCACTTTTTTTTACCGGAAAATGGTCCGGCCGCCTGCGAAATTGAACTAGCTGGTAAAGAGTTGTCAATATATTTTTTTACCGGCCAACCGAAGCAGATTATTAACGCATACACAAGGCTGGTGGGACGGCCGGTATTACCGCCCGATTGGATTTTCACACCCTGGATTAGTGGTAACGAGTGGAACACACAGGTTCGGGTCATGGAAGTAGTAAACCGAGGTCGGGAGTTGGATATTCCGACCGGGGTAATTGTAATTGAAGCCTGGGCCGACGAAACAACTTTTTACATTTTTAATGACGGCGAGTTCGCACCCCGGTCGGCACAACAGGCTATAAGCCTTACTGATTTTACTTTCCCAGAGGAAGGGCACTGGCCCAACCCTAAAGCGATGGTTGAAGAACTGCACCAGCAGGGAATAAAGGTATTGTTGTGGCAAATTCCAGTTCTAAAAAGCCTGGAGGAAGTGGAACAAAGTATGGCCGAACGAGCAGCGGCTGGACAAAAACCACAACCCCACAGCCTCGAACAACACCGGCGAGATATTGCCTATGCTCTCGATCACGACTTTGTAGTCAAAAATGCAGACGGTACGCCTTACCTCAATCCTGGTATCTGGTTTCATAATGCTTATGTCCTGGACCTGACCAATCCCGCCGCCCAGTCTTGGTGGCTTTCCCGGCGGAAGTACCTGGTGGAAGAACTGGGAATTGACGGCTTTAAGACTGATGGCGGCGAACATCTGTGGGGACGTGACCTACGTTTCTGGGATGGTCGGCGGGGAAGTGAACTTATCAATGCCTATCCCCGGTTATACAGCCATATGTACTTTGAAGCTATGCAAAAATGGAAGGGTGAAGGTATAACCTTTAGTCGGGCTGGCTTTACCGGGTCACAACTTGCTCCTTGCCACTGGGCCGGGGACGAAAACTCCACTTTTGCAGCCTTCCGGCATTCAATCGTCGCTGGGTTAAGTGCGGGGCTTTCGGGAATTCCATTTTGGGGTTGGGATATTGCCGGGTTTAGCGGCCCATTGCCAACCGCCGAATTATACTTGCGGGCAGCCGGGATGGCCCTTTTTTGCCCGATTATGCAATATCATTCTGAATACAATGCTCACCAACAGCCCCTGCACGACCGCACTCCCTGGAACGTGGCTGAACAGGATAACGCTCCGTGGTTGGTAGAAGCTTACGCCAGGCTTGCGCGGCATCGTCTGGAGCTAGTACCCTATCTGGTACAAGCTGCTCGTTACGCCACCAGTACTGGCGAACCCATAATGCGGGCGATGGTCTTGGACTGGCCGGACGACCTTGAGTGTCGAAATTTAGAAGACCAGTATATGCTTGGCTCATCTTACCTGGTTGCGCCAGTTGTCGAGGAAGGGTCGAATTCGCGGAGCTTATACTTGCCTAAAGGTAAGTGGCAGGATTACTGGGAGGGAGAAGCTGCTCTAATAATAGAAGGCGGGCGGTGGCTTAAGGAGTATCCAGCCCCCATTCTTGAGAAACCTGTACTTGTATTTACAAAATCACCCATCGTCACCCTACAAAGTTAAGGAAGGTGCAGTAAGTGAGAGAAGTTGTATTATGGACCCATCGCGGTGTGTGCTGCTAAGTTCTGCCAGAACCATCACGAACGGGCCGTGATCGTGCTGAACCAAATGGGCTAAATGTCGGGTAAAATCAGTGTTTCGCGCTTCAACCGCCGACTGCATAAATTAGCCGATTGGTTCGAGTTAATCCTGGCGGTGCTAAGCGAACTGCATTGTAAAGGCGACCCTTTCGTGATTGATAGTAGCCCTAATAGCAAACACCCAAAACAATTATGGCCCCAACAAGTTTACCTGCGTCAAAATTAGTCGTTAGAAATAGCAGTACTTCCAATTTACCGAAGGCTTGAGTCAATTCAATTGGCGGCTTTATCCAAATGGCCTAATTGGTCATTCAGTTTGGTTGCCAGTCGGCTGGATTTTGATTATACTGACCGCATGAAAAAAAACCAGTATGATGTAATTGTGATCGGAGCGGGTCATAACGGCCTGACCTGTGCGGCTTATCTGGCAAAAGCCGGGTACAAAGTATTAGCTTTGGAGCGGCGCTATATCGTTGGTGGGGCGGTCGTGACCGAGACCAATCTGGTGGATGGTTTTCGGCTGGACACCTGTAGCAGCTATCACGTCGTTATCAACGGTACGCCGGTTGTGCAGGAATTGGAACTGGAAAAGTTCGGGCTGGAATATATCGATGTCGATCCGTGGGCTTTTGCGCCCTTTCCGAACGGCAATCATATCACTTTCTACCGGGATGTAGACCGCACGGCTGAAAGTATTGGGCGTTTCTCGCCCCGTGATGCCGAAGCCTACCGGCGCTTTATGCAACGCTGGATGCGCTTTAACGCGACGATGATGGGCGTGTTTTGCACTCCGCCTTCGCCGTCCGGTATTTTGAAGACGATTTACCAGCGAGAGTTGAAGAACGGTCACTGGCGGGTCGGCAACCCCTTGCAGATGCCGGATATTTTGCGAACCATTTTCAGTCCCTATGGTAAGGTCATAACCGAGACATTTGAGTCGCCCGAAGTGCGGGCGGCCCTGGCCTGGCTTGGCGCTCAGAGCGGCCCCGGCCCGAACGAACCGGCCAGTGGCGAACTGCTGGCGATGCAGCAATCGCTTTATCACCTCTTAGGGGTGCGGCGACCACGCGGCGGAAGTGGCATGTTGACGCAGGCTCTGGCCCGTTGCCTCGAACATTACGGCGGTGAGATTCGCTTGAATAGCGAAGTGCGTCAGATTTTGACCGAGGCGGGCCAGGTTACAGGGGTAGAGACGCTGGATGGCGAACGCTTTGAAGCTCCACTGGTGGTTTCTAACGCACACGTCCAGACTACTTTGTTAAAGCTTTTGCCCGCAACGGCCTTAAAGCCGGGCTTGCGCCGTCGAGTAGAAAATATCAAAGTCGCTAACGGCTTTGGGATGACGGTGCGCTATGGCATGCGGAGTCTGCCCAACTATAGCGTCCTACCGACCCGCGACAAGGCCACCGGCGAAGTCCGGGCCGGTGAACATCATCACGGTATGCAACTGCTCTGCCCCTCAATGGACTACTTATCCCAGGCTTATACCGAAGCGGATAAGGGCTTGCCACCGAGTCGTCCGGCGGTCGTGGCGATGACCCCTAGCGCAATCGACCCCACTCTGGCCCCACCCGGACAGCACGTCCTGTACATTTGGGCGCAAAACCATCCTTACCAACTCTCGAACGGCGAAAGCTGGGCCGACATTCGGCAGCGTGAGGCCGATAAATGTTTGCAGGTAGTCGAAGATTTTGCACCGGGCATTCGGGAGGCGGTGGTAGGTCAGTATATCAAAAGCCCGGTTGATCTTGAAGAAATTGGCGGTCTGCTACGTGGTCATCTGATGCACATCGATATGAGTGTTGGGCAGATGTTTTTCTTGCGGCCCTTGCCGGAACTCTCGAACTATCGCACGCCGCTCAAAGGGCTGTATTTGACGGGTGCCAGCACGCATCCCGGCGGTGGCGTGAGCGGCGCTCCCGGCTACAATACCGCTCATGTGGTTTTGTCCGACTTGAAGCGCGGTTCCCAATCGAGACCAAGCCGGGCGCAGGTTGGCGCATTGGCGGCGGGTGGGGTGGCTGCCGGGGTTGGGGTCTGGGCTACGCGCAAACTAAGACAACGCGATTAGAACGACCGATTTTATCGTATCCTCTCAAAATGTAGGGGTAGCCCTGAGTGCCTACCCAAAGGGCGACCACACAGGGTTCGCCCCTACCCCTTATTTTTATAGATTTTCTATAGCTGAATTGCCAGCCGAAGCCGGGATAATAAGGTGAAACTTTCGAGTGAAGTGTCCGGCGAGAAGCTCCGAGGTGGGTTCTATACTCCCCCTTGCCTAATCGAGGTTTGTCTGGATCGGATCAGGGCGCTGGGAAATTGGCAAAACGGCGCGACCGTGCTGGAGCCAAGCGTCGGCGATGGAGCTTTTCTGGGTCGGTTAGCGGGGCATTCCCTGGCGGGCCGGGTTGGGCGGTTTGTCGGGCTTGAAGTCGTGCCAGCCGAGGCCCAAAAATGCCGCGAATTGGCCCGCGAAATGCCTTTTGTTACTGACATCATGACTATCAGCGCCCTGGAATGGGCCGCCAGTAGCATGGAAACGTTCGACATTGTGCTGGGCAATCCTCCTTTTGTGCGCTATCAGTTTATCTCCTCTGACGATTTGAAAAATATCGAGCGATTAGGGCAACGGCTGGGGCTGTCGTTTCGGGGTGTTTCCAATCTGTGGATACCGATCTTGCTGGGCGCGTTGAGCCGGTTGAGGCTGGGCGGGGCGCTGGCGCTGGTCGTTCCGGCGGAACTCTTTACCGGGCTGTCCGCTGGGGAAGCCCGCCGCTGGCTGCTCTCGAATCTGGCTTGCTTGCGAATAGACCTGTTTGAGCCTGGCTCGTTCCCTGATGTGTTGCAAGAAGTGGTAGTTATCAGTGGTAGACGCGCCGCCGACAAAGGCGATCAGAAAACCCAGGTCGAATTTGTCGAACACACCGGGCCAAACGCCGCTAGAAGTTGGTCGCATTTTATTCCGCCGGGGACGGCAAGCTGGACACGCTATATGCTGAGTGCGGCCCAGCTTGAGGCCCTGGACGTGGCCCAAAGGTTGCCGCAAGTCCAGCCCTTTGGCAGTCTGGCGAAACTGGAAGTTAGTATTGTGACCGGGGCGAACGACTTTTTTTCGGTGACAAACGAAGAACGGGCCGAGTTTGAGCTTGAAGGGTGGGCCGAGCGATTGCTCCCCCGTATTCGCCACGCCCCCGGCCTGAGCTATACCGCCGAAGATCACGCCGCTACTGCCGCGCAAGGAGCCAAAGCCTGGCTTTTGAATTTTGGCGAACAGCAGCCCGACCCACTCAGTTTTGAAGGCGCTTCCCGCTATCTCGCCCTGGGTGAGAGCCGCAACTTGCAGACTCGCTACAAGACTTCGATTCGCAAGCCCTGGTATCGGGTTCCATCGGTTTGGCCCGGTAAGCTGCTGCTATCGAAACGCTGTCACTGGTTTCCGCGCTTGATTTACAACGGGGCCGGGGTTCTTACCACTGATACGATCTACCGAGGGCAAATGCTAGAGCCGTACCGGGGACAGGAACTTGAGCTAATTGCCGCTTTCCATAATTCGCTGACGCTACTGACCGCCGAGATCGAAGGGCGTAGTTTTGGCGGTGGGGTTTTGGAGTTAGTGCCATCCGAGATTGGGCGACTGGTGGTTCCTTTCCCTGGTCGGATGGGCGAATTATTTCCGAGGCTCGATCAAATTGCCCGTTCGACCGTCTCAAACGCCGACCGCCACGCCCTTTTAATCCAGGAGACCGATGCGCTTTTAAGCTTGCGTCTGGTTGGGTTAGAACCGGCTTTGCTTCAACCGCTCCAACAGGCCAGGGAGTTTTTGCTCAAGCGTCGCCTGAGCCGGAATTAGACCGATTAGGTGGCAGGTATACCGGTAATTCCACCGTCGGCGACCAGGGTTTGGCCGGTGATAAAGTTGGAGGCGGGCGAGGCCAAAAATAGGGCCAGCCCGGCAATGTCTTCCGGGTCGGCGATGCGGTGGGCGGGGGTTAGTTCGATCATACGTTTAGCCAGTTCCTCATTTTGCCACAAAGCACTGCTAAATTTGGTTTTGATAAAGCCGGGCGCGATAGCGTTGACCTGAATATTGAGCGAACCGAGTTCGTTGCCGAGCGTGCGGGTCATGTGAATTACTCCGGCTTTGGTGATGCCGTAAAGCCCTTGCATTGGTAGCGATTGCAACCCGGCAATCGAGGCGATATTGATGATCTTGCCGCCGCCCCGCCTTTCCATCGAAGGGACGGCGGCCTTGATAAGCCAGAAATAGCCCTGCAAATTGACCTTGATCGTTTTGTCCCACATGCTGTCTTCGCTGGTCAGGAGCGGGCCATAATGCACGTTGGTAGCAGCGTTGTTGACCGCAATATCAACCCCACCGAACCGCTCGACGGCCTGCTGCACCAGATTTTCGACGGCGGCCCGGTCGGAAGTGTTGGTTGGAACGACCAGCGCTTGCCCGCCTTCGGCCTCGATCTTAGCGGCTACTTCGTTTAAGCCTTCCGACTTGCGGCTTGCCAGCACCAGATTCGCCCCGGCCTTCGCCAGCGAGAGGGCAATTGCTTCGCCGATTCCTCGGCTGGCCCCCGTCACAATCGCTACTTTACCGCTTAGATCAATCGTCTGAGCCATCTTTTACGCCTCCTTGCGTTTATTTGCCAGAGAGTTTAGCAGTTTGAACCGTTACTCAAAGCGGCTGACGATCAGCGAGACGTTGTGACCACCGAAGCCAAACGAGTTGGACATGGCGTGGCGGACGGTCTTCTTTTTGGCAAGGTTGGGTGTAACGTCCAGGTCGCAATGCGGGTCGGGATTTTCGTAGTTGATGGTAGGCGGAATAATACCCTCGTTGATCGCTTTGGCGCAAATGATCGCTTCGATAGCACCCGCCGCTCCAAGCAAGTGACCGGTCATCGACTTGGTAGAGCTAATGCTCACCTCGTAGGCTTGTTTGCCAAAGGCCCGCTTGATCGCGGCGGTCTCAGCATTTTCGTTTAGCTGGGTGCTGGTTCCGTGCGCGTTGATATAGTCAAGGTCGGTGGCGGTTAGTCCGGCCCGTTGCATGGCAAGAGTCATAGCGCGGGCGGCTCCTTCGCCGGTATCTTCGGGTTGTACGATGTGGTGGGCATCGTCGGTGCTGCCATAGCCGGTCAGCTCGGCATAGATCCGAGCGTTACGGGCCAGGGCGTGTTCGAGGTCTTCCAGGATTAATACTCCCGCTCCTTCCCCCATCACAAAGCCGTCGCGTTGGGCATCGAAAGGTCGGCTGGCCCGTTGCGGCTCATTATTGCGGGTCGAAAGGGCTTTCATTGAGTTAAATCCGGCGACACTGATGGGGACGAGGGGTGCTTCACTGCCGCCGACGATCATCACATCTGCTTCGCCGCGCTTGATAATCTCGGTTCCTTCGCCGATGGCGTGCGCTCCGGTCGAACAGGCCGACACAATACAGAAGTTTGTGCCACGCGCTCCAAAATGGATCGCGATCTGCCCACTTGCCATATTAGCGATCATCATAGGGATGAAGAAGGGGCTGATCCGGCTAGGGCCTTTGTCGTGTAGCACCCGAAACTGGTCGCTCAGAACGTTAATTCCGCCAATCCCGCTCCCAATGATAACGCCGACCCGGTTGCGGTTCTGCTCGTCGATAGTAAAGCCGCTATCACGCAAGGCTTCGCCTGTGGCTGCCAATGCAAAATGGGCATAGCGATCCATCCGGCGACCATCCTTGCGGTCGATCCCATAATCTTCTGGCTTGAAACCCTTTACCTCGGCTCCAATAGTCGTATCAAAGCCGGTACTATCAAAAAGGGTTAGCCGATCTATCCCGCTGCGTCCGGCAATCAAACTTTCCCAGGAGGTTTGCACACTATTTCCAACTGGGCTTAACATGCCCATGCCGGTCACAACCACTCGTTTTGTCATAATATTTTGGTTCACTCCCCATATTACTCAACCTGATAAGCTGCCGCGAGTATAGCACGAGCCATCATCAGGGGCAAATTGGGGAGAATGCAGAATAGAGAATGCAGAATAGAGAATGCAGGTTTGGATAAAAGTGGTTTCTAATTTCTAATTTCTAATTTCTAACTTCTAATAGCTGGTTTCTACATTCTGCACTCTGCATTCTGCATTCTCTATTCTGCCTTCCCCCTTGCCCTTCGCGGTTGGCAGGAGTATCATGGGGTTATGATGATAAGTAACCCAATCGAGAATAGTCAGGAAAGTGGTCAGGCCCGGCAGCAAGCCGCCGAAGGTCTGAGCTTTTATCTGCACATCCCCTTTTGCAAGACGCGCTGCACCTACTGCGATTTTAACACTTATACTAACCTGGGCCACCTGCAAGGCCGCTATGCGTTGGCGCTGGCCCAGGAGGTCGAGCGCACGCTGGCCTCGATAGCCGCCGGAGTTTATCACCCGCTATCCCCTTTACCGACGCTGGACGAACTTGGCCCAACCGCCAGTGCTGGGCCGGTGCGGACGATCTTTTTCGGGGGCGGTACGCCGTCGCTTTTGCCGTCCTCTTTTTTGGGTCGGTCGCTGGAAGCAATCGCCCGGCGGTCTAGTTTGGGTCGAGAAGCCGAAATTACGGTCGAGGCCAATCCGGGGACGCTCTCGCTGGATAAATTGCGCGGGTTGCGTGAGATTGGGGTGAACCGACTATCTTTTGGGGTACAGGTTTTTGATGACCCGTTGCTCAAGCTGTTGGGACGTACCCATACCGGAGCCGAGGCGGTCGAAGCCCTCGAAATGGCGCGGCGGGCCGGGTTCGATAACGTCAACCTCGATTTTATCTATGGCTTGCCGGGGCAGACGCTGGCTTCGTGGCGGGCGACCTTAGAGCGGGCGCTCTCGATTGGCCCGGCCCATCTTTCGCTTTACGCCCTCGGTATCGAGGAAGGGACGATGTTGAGTCGTCAGGTTGAGGGCGGCAGAATCAACCCGCCGGACGGCGATGCGATGGCCGATATGTACGAACTGGCCCAGGATTTGCTCGAACAGGCCGGGTATATCCAGTACGAGATTAGCAATTGGGCCAAACGTAGCGCAGGGGATGAGACCCGCCTAACCCCACGCTTGGCTTGTCAGCACAATCTGGTCTACTGGCGCAACCAGTCTTATCTGGGCTGTGGGCCGGGGGCGCATTCGTCGTTTGCCTCCTGGCGTTATCCCGTCCTCAAAGACCCCGAAGCCTATATTCGCCAGTTGCGGAGCGGTCAAAGCGTGATTGTAGCGGAGGAAGCCGAGCCGATCACCACCGCTCTGGCCCTGGCGGATAGCGTTATCCTGGCCTTGCGTCTCAACGAAGGGCTAGAATTGGCCCGGATCGAGCGCGACTTTGGGCAACCGCTAACCCAACTCTTCCCCGGTATCGTCGAGCGTTTCACTGCTATTGGTCTACTCGAAACCTTTGACGGTCTACGAGGCGAGGCCCGCTTGCGTCTGACCCGTCGAGGCCGCCTGTTGAGCAACGAGGTCTTTATCCGCTTCTTGCCCGATTAGCTTGTATGTGTTAAGATTTACCCCAATCCTGGTCGAATTTTAAAATCATTACCTGATAATCTACAGCTATTAAAATGGAGTAAAGAAAATAAGCTCTAACCTAGCCAGGGGTCCTTTTTCTTTTTTGCCATCGAATACTCACTCCATATTTCTTCGATAGTTTTTTGTTTTAGAGCTTCTTTAATAGCTTTAATAGCCTGCTGAGAATAACGCTTGTGTTTTGTTCCCCCTATAACAATCTCCTTAAAATAGTCCGAATTCTCCTGAAGCTTAAGTGACCAGATGACAGCCGTAGTTCTAGGGCCAGATAAACCCACATGCTTTGCAAGATTATCACGACCTAGATTATAAAAATCTAATTCATTTACTCTTTTAACTGCCAAATTAGAAGCCTCTGGTGTACCTTCTTGCACAAGTCTTATAGGAAGCCCTTCAGTTTTTGTTATGCGAAGATTGAGGTTAGGTCCTACAGTTTCTGCATTCAATTGGATAGAGGCTACACCTCGAAAAACCATCTCCCAGGATGTACCTTTTCCTAACAATTTTCCCTTCTTACGTAATTCTGAGACACTTGGTTGCAGGTTAGAACCATTAATTGTAGAATCTAAAATCGTAAGTGGCAAGAGACGCGAGTATGCCTCTGCTCTTTTGCGTTTACCAGGTTGTAGCAATTTTCCAATTTCTCTGGTTTCATTCTCAAAGAGAGTTATTAAATCAGTCGGGACAACTGTTGAAATTGGTAATACTCTGTCGGGTAATTGTGTGTTAAGCTCTTGATTAAAAACTAACTTCATTATATCCTTGAAAAGTGTGAAGCCAATCTGAGTATGTAAATACAGTTGCTGTTCAGAGATTTCAAGGATGTGATGTTGGGCAGCATCACGAAGACAATTAATGGCCCTTAAAGAAACTGCTTGTTCTTCAGACAAAAATTTAATATGACCATCACTTTGTGCGCGACCTACACAAGTATCAAATCCGATAGTTTGTCGAGTACCTGGATCATCAATACTACCACCTTTATGAAGTATAGCTGCTTTTAGAAACATTTCAAAAGAGTGATCCATAAATATAAGTACGGCTTCAGTACGACCTCTATTAGAAGGACGGTTAAAATGCTCAATACTAAGGAGTAAAGAATTGATTGCTTTGCCGATCAATAAACGTGTTTCTCGCTTCATCGTTATACCCTACTTTTTGATCCGAAATTATGGTAGAAGTGATTTTAAAATGATCTTTTTTAGAATTACGTAGAATTTAGGCTTAATGTTACAACCTAATTTGCAGATTGTAAATGGCAATTGTAGTGGTTCGAGCGATTTGGTTGGAGGGTTGATTGCTGAAAGCCGCGTGCTTTAAGTGAATTGGGTCACTTCATGGACGGGTTAGTTTATGCTATGCTAAGGCTGTTAACGGTTAATACGCAGTTAGTAGGTCATTGAGGTAAGCCTCTTCTCTTTCTCAAGTTTGGATTTGTCTATACTATAATTGAATAACTTTTCTAAAGACGCAATGCACTTCCCTTTGCAAGGTCTTTTATTACTCTGTCTTTATATATCTTATATAATGGTAAGGAGAGATTTTATGGTGCTTAATTTTGGGCGATCAGATCGGTTACGGCTCGGTCTGGTAGTGATTTTGCTTTTGATGGCCGGTTTGCCGGTCGGTTCAGCTAACGCCGAGGTTGCCGTCTACAAGCCAAAAATAACTTTGGTTGGCCCGACCCTTAACGTCAATGTGGCTGCCGACCGCCGTGCAATCAGCCCGGACATTTATGGGATGAATTTTTACGGGACCGACCCGGCAGATTTTGCGAGCCTGGCAGCCGCTATAAAGTTGCCGGTCAATCGCTGGGGCGGCAACGCCACCACCCGCTACAACTGGCAGACCAACTCTTTTAACTCCGGCCTGGATTACTTTTTTGAGGGCAACCCGAATACCGGCAACGACCCGGCCCTGGGCCAGCCTTCCGAGTCGGACGATTTTGTAAGTAGCAACAAAGCCGCTAATATCAAAAGTCTCGTAACTGTCCCGACCATCGGCTATGTTTCTAAGGCTCGTACTTCTCATTTGTGCGGCTTTAGTGTCGCCAAGTATGGCCCCCAAAAAGCGACCGACGCCCCCTTTGCACCCGATTGCGGCAACGGCCTGGATACCAACGGCATCCCGATTACCAACAACGACCCGCTTGATACCAGCATTGTAGTCGGCCCTAGTTTTGTCCAGAATTGGATTACCCATCTCAAAACCACTTTTGGAGCCGCTAATAATGGCGGCGTGAAAATTTACGAACTGGACAACGAGACGAGCGACTGGTATGAAACTCACCGCGACGTACATCCGGCTCCTTTGACTTACAATGATTTGCGCGACTACACCTATCTATACGGCGCGGCGATCAAAGCGACCGATAGCTCGGCCCTGACCCTCGGCCCTTCTAACTTCGGTTGGTCCGTTTACGCCGACTCGCGGGTGCCGGGCGACAAGGCCGCTCATGGCGGGGTAGGCTTTTCGGAGTGGTATTTGCAGCAGATGAAGCTTTACGAGCAGCAAAACGGAGTACGCATTTTAGATTACTTCGACCAGCATTATTATCCGGCCCAGGATGGGGTCGCCCTGGCCCCTACCGGGGATGCGGCTACTCAACAATTGCGCTTACGCTCAACCCTTTCGCTCTGGGACCCGACTTATAAGGATGAAAGCTGGATTGGAGACCCAAACCAGGTCAACGCGCCACCGATCAAGGTTATTCCGACTTTCCGGGATTGGGTCGCCGCTAATTACCCCGGCACCAAACTGGCGATCACCGAATATAACTTTGGCGGGCTGGAGTCGATCAACGGGGCCTTGACCCAGGCCGATGTACTGGGCATCTTTGGACGCGAACAACTCGATCTGGCGACGATGTGGTCGCCGCCGAGCAGTACCCAGCCGGGTGCTTACGCCTTTCGGATGTACCGCAATTATGATGGGGCTGGCAGTACTTTTGGCGATACCTGGGTGCAATCGGTCAGTGCCGACCAGGGCAAACTGGCGATTTATGGGGCGCAACGTGGTAGCGACAACGCTTTGACCCTCATGGTTATCAACAAGACTGGCGATGATTTAACTAGCACTCTGGCGCTATCCGGCTTTAATCCGCAGGCGATTGCGAAGGTCTACCGCTATAGCGAGGCTAATCTTAATGCGATTGTCCCGCAGGCCGATCAGCCTGTGAGTGCCAGTGGCTTTAGTGCGACCTATCCGGCCAACTCGATTACGCTGGTAGCACTCAAGAAATCGGTTAATCTGCGGGTCGTAAAAGTCGCCACCGACTCCGGAGATGTCCAGGCAGCAGATACCCTTTCCCATGCCCTGGATCAGGCTCTGTCCGATACGGAAATCAATTTTGATTTGCCAGTGGGGGTCAATACTATTATGGTTACAGGTACACTCCCACCTGTGGGACCGGGCGTGACGATCCGGGCGACTTGTAACGGTGGGCCAACTATCATTCTGGACGGTTCCGGTTCCGACCCTCAAAGCGTGGGAGACGGTTTGGTGCTAGGTGGCAATAATTTTATTGAGGGCTTGAAAGTCACTAAATTTAAGGGCAATCAGATCAAGTCCACTACCGGCGGCAACCGATTATCTTGTGTAGTTTTGAGCAAAACCTAACGCACCGACCTAGTCTATCGGCGGAGCCATATTTAAGAAGGGATGAGGGATGAAGGATGAAGGATGAAAGGGGACTGAGGACTGAGTAGTTCGGTTGTATGACACTGCTCCGCCAGTGGACGGCCCAGTAGATTCTAAAAACTGAAACCTGATACCTAAAACCTGATACCTATTTATCAACCTCGGTTTTTGTAAAAAAGCTTGACGATCAGGCGGGCGAGGCTGGTTCTGGTCTTTTGCCACCAGAGTTGAGTGCGGAGCCAGCCGACCCGCACCACGAAAAGTACGACGAAAAAGAGGGCGAACATTATAAGAAAAGTAAGGGCCGGATTAGCCGGAAAATGAAAGGCGGCGCGGATCATCAAAAAGAGGATCACCCAGACCGCAATAACCGTCCACATTAGCCGTCCGCTCATGCGATAGCGTGGACGAGGGGTGGCACTTGGCTGGTCGTGCTTTATAAGTTTGCGGCCCAAAAATCGTTTCATAGCGGCTATTATACCACTTCCAGCTAAAAAGATGAGAATAGGGGGCAATTAAAAAGCCGCCTGGCTTCGGGCTGAATTCACCGAGGCTGAGGCGACCTTTTGGAAAACTATTTAGATAAAAGCTAGTCCTTGAAGCGGTAGCTGTACTCGCCGCTCTGGTTCTGTACCCAACGATCAAGTTGGGCCTGGGTAATATAGCCCAATTCGACCATTACCTGCCCAACCATCTTGCGCTGTCCGCGTTTGAGCAAATCCTGATGGCGCTGCAAAGCCATTTCAAGCTGTTGCTGACTAATCAAACCCTGGGTCAGTAGATATTCGCCCAGCAAAGGAACACTGGCCGGGGTCGTCTGGTTGCCATTGTTAATACGGCTCCAGGTGTTATAAGTAGTGGAACCTGTTACGAGTTGCTCAAGCTCCTTACAACGCTGACGGGCTTGATCCAGATAGCCGTGCGCCAATTCGTTCTTAGAATTGCGCTCTACGACTGTTTCGAGCAACCGAACTGCCTCATAAGGGTCGCTGGTCAGGTAAGCCAGCCACAGCAAAGCGGTTTCGTTATAATGATCGGTTTGTAAAACTTGCTGAAAGTATGAACGAGCCTGGGTTTTATTGCCTTCGTTTGCTTCCGCTACTCCTCTGTTAAGTAATAGCAGCATATCGCTGCTTGATATAGTATTCATAATATCACCTATCCCCGTACTATCCCGTCGTCCCATTTGCTTTGCTGTGAATTGAACGTAAACCATAAAGTTGAGTAAAACGAATGCCTGTGATAAGCCACCGCGCTTATCTACTAAGAAGTCCGACGACCTGGACTTCACAAGCTTTGAGTGCTAGAACTAGGCCATAGTTGTATAAACAGCGATATAACTTTTTTTAGCTACATCTCTAAATTATTGGTGTTCAAACATGTAGGTTAGAATAAGCAGTTAAGAAATCGGTAATTGCTTGAGCTAAAACTAACGACAAACATGTTGTAACGTTTGCCTTATACTATAGCAAGGAAATGGGGTCTTGTCAATGACTTTTGGGGGATACGCCTGGTACTATGGTACCCCCTGACCTTACCATAGTACTACACTATAAGTGGAAATGAATAGCATTTTAATCCTGGTACTGGTTTGGAAGTCCTAGTAACTCCTATCCAAACCTTTATCTAATACTTACCGTTAGTTTGAATAATAACTTAGCGTCGTGGGCCAGATAAGGCTGCCACATTGCTCCAGTGCCGCTTTGAACTCCATCCGCGCCCAACCTTAGATAGTCCAACACGTCTGGGCCGCTCATTACCCCACCTACGCCCACAATCGCAAAGCTTTTAGCATCAAGGCCGAGCCGTGTGCGGGCCGCTAACAAGCGGGCGGTCATCGCCAGCCCGGCTGATTTGATGCCCGCCCCACAAATGCCACTGACCAAGCGCCCTTCGCCGGGCAAAGCTTGATTACCCGCGCTATCGTAGACCTTTGCCGGGATCGTGTTGATCGCGGCTAGTCCGGCGACCCCAGCGGTTTGGGCGGCAGTTATGACCTGCTCAATTAGCCTTTCATCTTCCAGATAGCCCAGCTTTAAAAGTAGAGGAACCTGCCCCTCAAGCCTGTTGGTGATAGCCTGGGCGACCGTTTTAACAGCCGCCGGACTTTGGTACAGGCTGCCTTCGCCACTTCGGACGTTGGGACAACTTAGATTGGCCTCAATCGCATCGGCTCCGGCCTGGGCAGCCCAACTCGCCGCCAGTGCGAAATCTGCCGCCAGTTCCTCAAGGGTGCCACCTGGTTGGGCCGTCCCGACCACACTAACAACCAGTATCTGGCCCGGATGTAAAGCGGCTTTGGCCCGGGCCACATCTTCCCGCCAGATTTCGGGCGCACGGCTGGGCATTCCAAAAGAGTTGGTAATACTCAGATCGTCTAAGGGGCCGCTTTCGTCCAGATCGGGTAAACTATAGAGGGTTGGTTTGTCGCCGGAAGTAGCGTACCAGTTCGGCCCGGTTGCCACTGCTCGGACGTTAGGGAAGGGATGACAGGCGTGAACGCCAGTACGCACGGTTTTGTAGGTCAGTACATCAAAGCCCAGGTTGGCGTAAAGCGCGATATAAGCCGAGTTGAGCAGTGGCCCTGCCGGTACGCCCAGCGTGCTATTGACGCTGTAGCCCAAAAAATGGGCCGGGGGCAAGTTGGCGTTAAGCCCAGCTAAGTCGGGCAACTGTCCATCGAAATCCGGCCCGGCCAGGTAATTCTCGTCATAAGTACGGTTTATATTATAAGTGGATTTCACTTCTCCTCACCCTCCTTTTCCAGCAACAATCGAGCCTACTATTTCTCACCAAAGTTCTCTTTTCCTACTAACGATCAAAAGTGCGTTCGCCTCGGGCTGCCTCCGGGACACGCGGAAACAAATCGTCCATCATTTCTTCAAAATCGCGGGTATTGCGGGCTGAAAGCAAAAACTCGCGCTTCTCCTCGCCCGCCTGCCATTCGACCACCAACCCCCGATAGCGGGCGTTATACTGACCTTCGGTTAGCACCGTATCGGCTTCGTCCAGGCGGGTCACTTGTTCGTAAGGAATTTCGACCAGCCGTTGACCTCGCTCGTCCTCGACCCAAAATTGGGCCTGGGTCAGTACAACTCGGCGGGGTGCGTTTTGCAATAGCCGCCGGGAGATCAGCATACCAACCACAAATATCACCAGGGCGACCCCAAAAACCACTATAGCAAAAGACCAGCTAAATTCGCGGGGTTGCTCGCCTCGAACCGGATTGCTCGCCAGACCTATCACCAGGAGCGCTCCTGTGACGCAGGTAAAAAATAGCGAGATGGCGATAAAAATAAAACCGGCGTTGCGGTTTGGAAAACGTGGCTCATAAGCGTGCTGAGCATCCGTATCCGCCTGCCGTTTTGGGGTTGGAGCAGAATCAGGGTTCGATTTAGTTTGTTCGTCCGAGGTCACGCTGGTAAGCCTCCCTAGTTTTAGCGTTTATTTCATAATTACTCAGGCCGGGCGACCACCTCGGGTCGTCCCTACCCAAAATCCGTTGTAGGGGCGACCCGAGGTGGTCGCCCAAAGGGGCTAGGCTGAGTACTTACTTTATTTCAAAGAGATGACCCTAACTGGGCTTTGTGCCAGTTGTAGGCGGTGCGGATAATGGTGTCGAGACCGTATTGAGCTTTCCAGCCCAATTCATGTTCGGCTCGCGAACTATCGGCCCAGATCGCTACCGGGTCGCCGGGTCGTCGGGGGACTTCCTCAACTTTGAAATCCTGACCGTGTATTTGCCGCACGGCATCAATAACTTCTCGTACCGAACTGCCCTGCCCGGTTCCCAAATTATAGGCCGTGCTGCTGTTATGCTGCATCAGATTTTCGAGCGAGAGAATATGGGCGACGGCGAGATCAACGACGTGAATATAGTCGCGGACACAGGTTCCGTCCGGGGTGGGGTAGTCGGTGCCGAAAATCTTGACCGCCGGGGATAAACCAAGCGCCGCTTTCATGACGACTGGCACAAGGTTGAGGGTAACGCTCCAATCCTCGCCCAACTTGCCATCAAGCGAAGCCCCCGCAGCGTTAAAATAGCGCAGGCTGCTGCTTTTGAGGCCATAAGCCAGATCGTACCACTTGAGGATTTTCTCGACCATCAGCTTGCTTTCAGCGTAAGGGCTTTCCGGGTTGAAAGGGTTATTTGTTTCGGAGACCGGCATCTGGGTAGGTGTGCCAAAAACCGAACAACTGGAAGAAAAGATAAAATAATTCAGTTTATGGCGCACCATTGCATCGAGCAGGGTTTGAGTTCCGGCTACATTATTGGAAAAATATTTGGCGGGCTTTTCGACCGATTCTCCGGCGTTCTTGTAAGCCGCAAAATGGATCACGGCTGCCGGGCGTTCTTCTTCAAACAATTTATCCAGCAAAGCAGCGTCGGCAGTGCTGCCTACAATCAGTTTCGAGGCTCCGGCAGTTTCGGCTAACTTGCGATGTCCCAGTTCGAGCGTATCCAATACTATTACTTCGTGCTGGCGGTTAACTAATTCGCGGACTGTATGCGACCCAATATAGCCCGCGCCGCCTGTTACCAGTACTTTCATCTTTTCTCCTCATTATTTAACAGGGATAGATAGGATGGATAGGATTAGATCGACGCTTTATCTCCCTGCTGAGTGGCTAATTTTATGGTTCTGATTATAGCCCACTCTTTCGGCAAAGTCCACGCGCTGAAATCAGGGGTTATCGCCTCTCGTAACAAAGAAGGCCCTTCATTTCCAAATCTGATGGGTGCTAAACGAATGGCGCGGGCAAAGGTGCCGCCCGCGCTACAAAGAATTGTTTTAGGGCTGGTTAAGGGGCCATAACAGTAGTTTGGCCGGGCGACATTACGGTTATTACACCGCCCCAGGCGCATTGACAGGTGGAAGTATTGGTAAGGGCCGGGGAGTTGTTAATCATGACCATTGGTGAACCGGGCTTCCAGGGGCCAGTTATCACTGGAATACAGGGTTGGGGAGTGAGGACACCCAGGGCTGCCGCCGTTGCTGCCGCCACCTGTGGATTTGTCGGGGACATACAGGCTCCAAAGGGCGGAATATTTGCCATTGGAGCAAAATCCATTATAGTTGCCGCCGCCGGCCCACCGCCCATAACCGGAATGCCCTTTGGAATAACTATCAGACTGGTCGTACCGGGTGGCATTGCCAACGGACATTTGATAACCGCACCCATACTTACTAATATTCCCATTGCGTTTCCCCTTTTCTTTGGCTTGTCTCGATTAATTTCTATCGGTTACAAAGTACTAAGCTAATTATACAAAAGAATTTCTGGCCTGACCAGAGTTTTATATCCTATTTTAGCTTTGGCCCGCACCCTTACCAGCCATCGACCATCAAAGAGTGCGCGTCAATTTTGTGTAAATTAGTCAGGTTGTGCTACGCCCGAAACCGGGGAGCGGAGTTTTCACAGGTTCCCGTTCTTACTGTTTGAACCCCTGCAAAAATCTGACGCTCACCCTGACCAACTGTCAAAAGCGCGGTTGACCTTGCCTTTTAATCGGCCTATAATAAAGGCTGAAAGTTTGTAACTACTCAGGCCGGGCGGCCACCAGGGGGGTCCCGACCACGAAATTTGGGTAGGGGCGGCCCCTGTGGTCGCCCAAAGTAGGTAAGCTGAGTAGTTACGAAAGTTTAATAATAGAGGAACCTGAGCAGAGGAAAGAGAGACTCTTGCGTGACTACACCAAGCAATAACCTTACGCCCGCCCGTACCCGCTATGCGCCCAGTCCGACCGGCAACCCCCATATCGGCAATATTCGTACTGCCTTGTTTGCCTATCTTTGGGCCAAACATACTGGCGGTCAATTTGTTTTGCGGATCGAGGATACCGACCGCAAACGTACCGTCGAAGGTTCGGCAGAGTATATCGAAGCCTCGTTGCGCTGGCTAGGATTGGATTGGGATGAGGGGCCAGGAGTAGGTGGGCCGTATGCGCCTTACGTCCAATCGGAGAGGCTGGAATTTTACCAGGAGATCGCCAAACAATTGGTTGAGCAGGGCCACGCCTATTATTGTTATTGCACGCCCGAACGTCTCGAAGCGGTTAGCAAATCCCGGCAGGCCCAACATTTGCCGCCCGGTTATGATCGGCGTTGCCGCTCTATTAGCGAGGCCGAAAAACAGGCTGCAATTGCCGAGGGTATTACGCCAACGGTACGCTTTAAGGTGCCGCTGGAAGGCAAGACCACGGTCGTAGATTTGGTCGTTAAGGACGCGACGGTCGAAAATGCTACGATTCAGGATGCGGTTCTCTTGAAATCGGATGGCTACCCGACTTATCATCTGGCCCATCTGGTGGACGACCACATGATGAAAATGACCGATGTGATCCGCGCTCAAGAGTGGCTACCGAGCGCCCCGTTGCACGTCATGATTTATCAAGCTCTCGGCTGGGAGATGCCCAACTGGTTGCACGTCCCCGATATTATGAACCCGCCCGGTCAGCAGGGCAAACTCAGCAAGCGTGGTGGAGCCAAGCCGATCCTCGATTATCAGGAACTTGGCTATTTGCCGGAAGCTTTGCTCAATTATCTGGTACTGCTAGGCTGGAGCTATGATGATAAAACCGAGATTTTTTCTAAGGCCGACCTGATCGAGAAGTTTGATATAAGCGGTATTCAGCCGACCCCGGCCCGCTTCAGCCCGGAGAAAATGCTCTGGATGAACGGTCACTATATCAATCATGTTTTGACCGTCGAGGATTTTACCCGACGTTGCCTGCCTTTTTTGGCTCAGGCCGGGCTTATCAGGCCGGAGGAAGCCGTCGAACCGGGTGACCGCTTGGCCTTTATTACAGCCGTTTGCGCTTTGATTAAGGATAAGGTCAAGACCTTGGGGGAAGTGCCGGGCGAAATCGACTTTTTGTTCCGCCCGACCGAAATGCTGGAATATCCGGCGACCGACCTGATTGGCAAAAACCCGGATGGTGCGGCGGCCGCTCGTATTCTGGATGCGATTAGCTCCCATTTGGAAACGGTTCCCGCCGAGGTCTACAACGACCGCGATGGCCTGTACAAAGGGCTGGATGCCCTATCGACCCAACTGGGGTTGGCAAACCGGGGCTTACTGTTCTGGCCGCCACGAGTGGCCCTTTCGGGCCGTACCAAATCGCCCGATTTGATGGGTATGATGATTGCTTTAGGGCGCGAGGAAACTATCAAAAGGCTCCAACACGCCCGCCAGATGTTGTAAGAGTTCTCTTTAGTTTTCTAATTTAGCTACTAAGCGTTGTCATTCTGAGGCAGGGGATTACCTCGATTTTTGGCAAAGATAGTTCCCCGCCGAAGAATCTAGACCCTTCGTGGCCTCACCCCCGCTGGGGGCGGCGGCTCAGGGTGACATGTGGTCGAGTAGTTACCTCTAACCCAAAATAAAAAACCCCGGTTTCAGCTTTGAAACCGGGGTTCGCACTTCTGTATCTAAATTTACCCGCGAGCGATCTCGACCAAACGATCATCCACAACTTTGGGAGTCGAATTGACCTTAAAGCCAATCAATTTCGCCTGCCGTTCAATCGCTTTGATAATCCTCTGATGTCGAGGAGACAGCAACTCAGGATGTAGAATTGGGTCTTCGCGGTACAACTGCTCGGCCCAAACGTGGTTGTAATCGGGAAGAACAGAAAGATGAAAACTGCTTGCGAACGGGAAGCGCAAGTAAACGTACTTCCACAATTCGCGGTCTGCCCGTAGGTTAAGAGTCATAGCCATAGTGATACAGCTCCTTTGCTCAGAAATTGCAAAAGCTTGCCAATACACCTCTTTAACAAAAAAAATGAAGAGTTTGGAGCCTTTGCCATAACCACCTGCCGACCCCATTGTCGGTAGGCTCATAACTAACACTTGACCATTGCGTGATGCTGACCCGGCATAATTCGAGCCGGGGGAATATTTGGCACTTTTCGACCGAACCGTTTTCATCCTCGAAATCCAGTTAGTGAAAAATACCTAAAGCTCACCATGTCTTAATTATACCACAACTCTTTTAAAACATGCTATGCCCAGCCAGTTTTTAATATTTTTCTTATAAACTTTTATTTAGCTTCCATTTAGCTTCTAAGGGTAGCCACTTCTAGCACGACCCGTGAATGCCAGCTAGTGCCAGCCGCCAACCGAATTAACCCGTTGTCGAAGATGCCTTCCGCGTCCAGGTTGATAGCATTGGGCGGACAAGTATAGGGTTCGATACAGACCGAAGGGCGGTTGGGCTGGGTGAATAAGACCCATTCACGGAAGGCGTGGTCGGCCTGTACCCGCACTTCTAGCCCGGCCCCCGGATCGCGGTAGCCTGCGGTAGTCCAATCGCCCTGATAAGTAGCTCCGCCGTACATATGGTCAAAGTGCTGCGGGCCGAGCGGTCGCCACTGCTGAAAATCTTCCTCCGAAGCCAACAGTTGAGGTTCGGCGGTCGGCAAGCCGTCTACGGTAGGCCAACGGGTCGCTGCCGGGATCAATATCGGGCAAGCCGTGCGGTCGGGAGTAGTGGCGCTGGGTAAGAGAGGCGCTCTAAAGTAGGGGTGCAGGCCATAGCCGAATGGCAAATCCTGCCCCTTTTCAAGGTTGTCCACCTGAGTATCGAGGGTCAGGCTGTTATCCGTCAGGGTAAAGCGTAAAGTCAGGGCGAAGGCGAACGGATACCCCAACCGCATATCCTCGTTCAGGTCTTGCGGCCCGATAGTCAGGGCCACTTGCGCTCCGGCCTCGGTCGGGCCGCTCTGGGCTACTCGCCAGGGAGCCTGCACGACGACCCCATGAATATGATGTACGCCACCCTTGTCGGTACGGGGCAAATGATATTCGTGACCGTCGAAATTATAGCGAGCCTCGCGCACTCGTCCCGGAAAAGGCCACAAAACGGGGATACCACCCCGGAACCGCCGGGTGCGTAAATCGTCGGCGCTAGGTGGGGTTTCCAAAACCTCCACCCGTTGCCCCTGGTGTGTAACCGACCAGGCCACGCAGTTCGCCCCTAGCCCGGCAACGATGGTAGCTTCCGCCCCGCTCTCGTGGTCGCGCAAAGTCAGGATCGGCTCTCCCGTCCAATGCCCGGCCTCTACGCTGTAACGTCCTGTTTTTTCCACAGGTTCCATGCTCTTGGTAACTCCTTTTCTAGGTAAGTAGGACTTTCGCTTGAAAAAACCTTCACATTTAATTCTGGACAGCCAGGTGCCATCTCTGGCTTCACAGGCGAAAGTCCTGTCTTATTACTCTACTTTTTGTATTCCGAACGGCATTTCGTTCAAAGGGTCGTCGCTGGATTGGTTGGTAATAGCATCTTCGGCTTCCCACTCGTTGACTGTCGGGGCGCTGGTAAGTCGGGTGCTGGCGCTATTGATCGCCTGGTCAGCACTCCATAAAAATTTATCCTCCCCGGCAGCCTCAACCAGCCCCGACCGTACAAACATTCGGCGTACTTGTTGCTGTAGCCCGGTGATATAGAGCAGTCCGCCGTGTTTGGTCTGCTTTTCCCAGATGTGTTCTACCGCATGCAGCCCGGAAGTATCTATAATCGGAACTCCCCTCATAGATAAAATAAGGACGGGAACATGCCCCAAGGAATCCAGTTTGTCCAATAATTGACCGACCGCGCCAAAATAAAGCGAGCCGCTGATATAGATAATTTTCATCTTATGTTTGTGATCGGGGACGGCATGACCGGCCTTTTCGAGCCGTTCCCAATCGACATCGGTCACGACCAGATCGAGTTGTGAAACCTGATTGATAAATAGAAGTAGACTTAAAATTATACCGATAATAATCGCCTGGGTTAGGTCGAGCGTGACAGTTGCGAGCATCGTCACCAAAAAAATTGTGATCGGGCTTTTGAGCCGCCTTTTGAAGTAGAAGCGGATGACATGCCATTCGTTCATACGCCAGGCGGTAATCATCAATACGCCCGCTAGGGCCGCGAGTGGGATACGGGCCAGTAGTTCGCTCAAGAAAAGGGCGCTGCCCAGGAGCGCCACCGAATGTACAAAGCTGACCAGCCGAGTTATACCTCCGGCTTTGAGTGCTACACTGATTCGGGCAATTGCAGCGGTCGCCGGTACGCCTCCGAAGAAAGGCAAAATCATATTGCCGATCCCTTGCGCGACTAGCTCCTGGTTGGCGTTCATCTTGATACCGGTCATACGACCGGCCACCACCCCTGCCAGCAAACTTTCGATAGAGCCAAGCGCGGCAATGGCCGCCGCCGGGCCAAGCAAGTTCTCGACTCCTTTTAGAGCGTCCCAGCTAAAATTGAATCTTTCGGCTGGTAAGACGGTGCTGGGGATTTTGCCTATGGTAGCGACGTTCCAGCCCACTAGCCAGGCTACCGCAGTCGCCAGGATTAGGCCGATCAGGGCCGCCGGAAGGCGGGTCGTTTGGCGGAAGCGGCTTAGCAAGAGCATAGTAACGATTACTATCGCACCACAGCCGATAGCTTGCCAGTTGAGGGTCGGTAAAGAGTTTGTAAAATAGCCGATTACTTTATAGGTCGCGCTGTCGGCGGCGGGAGTTTTAACCCCCAGCAGATTGTCGATCTGACCGATAAAAATTATCAGGGCGATGCCACTGGTAAAGCCGGTGATAACCGGGGCCGGGACAAAATTTATAATCCGCCCCAGTTTGAAGATGCCCAAAGCCAGAATAATCGCCCCTGCCATGAGACTCGCCAGCCATAGCCCCGGTAGCCCATATTTTTGGACGACAATGATAAGCACTGCCGACATTGCGCCAGTTGGCCCACTAATCTGGTAGGGAGCGCCACTCAACGCTCCGATCACGAAGCCGCTTACAATAGCCGTCACCAGCCCGGCGGCAGCCGTCGCTCCACTGCTAACGCCAAAAGCCAACGCCAAAGGCAACGCAACTGCTGCGACCGTCAATCCGGCCAGCAAATCACTTCGAAAATGTACGGCTGAATAATTTTCAAACTCAAGCCGCCATAGCCTGATAATAGCTAATTTATTTAACATTTCCCACATCTTATTTTCGAGTATGGAAGATTGAAGCGATTTATTATAACACATTCATTGTTGTCAAATAATCTCAATCTTAGGTCAAAGTACTACGCCAATCTCAAATTGCTAAAGCTGTCTAAACAGGGTAGAATCATTTTCTAATATCATTAAGGAGCCGCTAAATTTTGGATACACCAGCCCACCCCAGGTCTGAGCCTGGCCCCCTAATTATTATTTTGGGTGATATTATCACCGATATTATTGCGTGCCAGACCGAACCTTCGGTCAGGGCCAGCGACACCCGCACCAGGATTGATATACGGGCCGGGGGGTCGGCGGCTAATTTGGCTACCTGGCTGGCTACGCTTGGTTTTGAGGTGCATTTTGTCGGACGGGTCGGGCAGGACGCTTTTGGTTTTTACCACGAGCAGGAGCTACGAAAATTTGGGGTAATTCCGCATCTCAGTTTCGACCCGCTACTCTCGACCGGTACTATTGTGGCCCTGATAGAATTTGCCACTGGGGAGCGTCATTTTCTGACCGACCGGGGCGCTAACCAAAATCTAAGTATGTCAGACTTTCCCTGGGAGTTATTTAGTCGGCCCGGTTGCTTTCATCTTTCCGGCTATAGCCTACTCGAAGAGCAAACCCGTCTGGTAGCCCTGCGTTGTCTGGAAAAAGCCCGTCAGGAAGGGATGTTGATAAGCGTTGACCCTTCCTCGACTTCCCTGCTGCGCGAGATTGGGCCAGCCCGGTTTTTAGATTGGACGCGCGGCACTCAATTGTGTTTTCCCAATCTGGAAGAGGGTCAGCTACTGAGTGGCGAAACCGACCCGACGGTGGTCGCGATGTTTTTGGCGGAGTGGTATGGAGAAGTGGCGCTCAAACTTGGGGCGGCAGGTGCAATCTGGGCCAAACGATCTGAGCCGCTTATCATGGTTCCAGCTTTTAAGGTTGAGGTGCTGGACAGCACCGGGGCCGGGGATGCCTTTTGTGCCGGGTTTATGGGCCATTGGTTAAAGGGCGCTCCACCTCAAAACGCTCTGCTGGCAGGCGCTCGAATGGGCGCAGAGGTGACAGCCCAACCGGGTGCGCGTCCGGTGGGGCCTGTCTGAATTATAGAAAGCATTACTAGCGATATTGACCCCTGTAGGAGCGAGCTTCCGCTCGCGATTGAACACCCAGCCATGTCTTCCATCGCGAGCGGAAGCTCGCTCCTACAGGGGTCAATATCGGTCAAGCCGGGTTTAGTCAGGCCGGGTCTTGGCTGCTTGATACGCTTCGTCGAGCAGTTCTACCACGTGTCTGACCTCGACTGGCCTACCGGCAGAGCCTTTTAGACCGGCCCGGTTCACCCCAAGCTGCATTTGCAAATGGCAGCCAGGGTTGGCGGTTATAATATAATCGGGTTTAGCAATCGTGGCGTTCTCCATCTTGTGATCGAGTATTTGCATACTCATCTCGTACTGGGTAACGTTGTAGACCCCGGCACTGCCACAACACTTATCGCTTTCGGTCATTTCGACCAGTTGAAGACCGGGGATCGCTTTGAGCAAGGTGCGGGGTTGGGTTCGGACTTTCTGCCCGTGGGTCAGGTGACACGAGTCCTGGTAAGTTACCCGCTTTTCGACCCGCCCAAAATCGCGGTTAAAATCAATACTTGCCACAAACTCGCTGACATCCTTGACCTTATGGGCGAATTTTGCGGCGCGTTCGGCATAAACCGGGTCGTGCTTGAGTAGCTCGTCGTATTCCTTGAGCATCGCGCCACAGCCCCCGGCGTTGATAATAATCGCATCAAACCGCCCGTGCTGACGTTCGGCTTCCTCAAAGACCTCGATATTGCGGCAGGCCATCTGCTTGCTATATTCGCGGTCGCCATTATGAGCGTGCAGCGCCCCACAACAATTCAAGCTCTCCGGTATGATGACCTCGCAATAATTCTGGTTTAGCACCCGGACGGTAGCATCGTTTACTTTAGCAAAAGCTACACTCATAATACAACCACTAAATAGACCGACCCGGTATTTTTGGGTCGTGAAGGCCGCGACTTTACCGTCGGCAGGGCGCTTAAACAGGGGATTGCTGATAGCGGGCAACATAGTTTCTTCCAGGATTGCCATTCGCCCCAGCCCTAATTTCTTAAAAATGGGTAGCTTTAAGATGCCTAGCTTACGGGTGATAGCTTGTAAAGGAGTGCGCTGATAAAAGCGCATCGCCAGGGCGAACAGCCGGAAATTGCGCGGTTTGGGGAAAAGCTGGCGGAAGATTAGCCAGCGCAAGAGCTTTTCCACTTTGGTCTGGGTTGGCTTACGTTGCTGGCTGACTTCATCCAGCGTAAGTTCTACCAGATGCCCGTACTTTACGCCACTCGGACAGACCGTTTCGCAGGCTCGGCATTGCAAACACAAATCCAAATGAGAGGCCAAGGTTGCGCTGGCTGAAATTTCGCCTTCTGCAAAGGCCCGCATCAGGTAAAGCCTGCCACGCGGCGACTCGGTTTCAAGGCCAGTTTCTTTGTAGGTCGGGCAAACGCTCAGGCACAGCCCGCAGTGAATACAACGGCTCATATCGTTATAACTGGGGGCATCCCCCTTGATAAAACCGACCAGATTGGGGACTTCTTCGGCCTTCCAACTCAGGGTGGTGGTGGCCGCATCATCTTTTAGCTCTTCTGTCATCTATTTTCTCGTTTCCTTAAAGGTGGCCTATATAACGACCAGGGTTCAAAGTGTTAGCCGGGTCTAGCTGATGCTTGATCGCCCGCATTAGTTTTACTTCACCTTCGTTCAGGCTGTTACCCCAGATGTCAGCCAGACGCTGCTTGAGGGTGAGGGGCAGACGTTCGGCTACCAGCCAACCGCCCATGTTTTCTACTGTAGCGGTGAGTTCCGTAATGGTCTTAAGGGCCTGATCTTCATCAGCATAACGGCCCGTTAGATAGAGGCTGCCATGCCCGACGTGGGCCAACCCTTCCAGTTCAACCTCGTTTTGAAGTGCGATTTGGGAAGCTTGTTTTAGGATGGCCGCGCTCTGGTTGGGCAGCACCCCCACTTTAAGGCTAAAAGTATTCTGGGGGTTAAGGCCGGGGCGATAGGCGAAATCCAGGACACTGGCCCAGAGTTGGCGCTGGGTGTCACGTTCGGCTATCTGCTCGCTCCCGGTTGCCCCATTTTCACGCCCGATCTGGCTGATCTCGCGCACCTGGCGTTCGACTGCTCGGCTCGTATTGCGTACTTCGATCAGCAGGGTGGTACGGGCCGTCAGACCCAGCGCCGCCGCCGCCCGTGTCTCTAAAATAGTCTCAGAGACCGGGAATAAACCTCGATCTATGATTTTGAGGGCAGCTTGAGAGGCGGCCTGCTCGTTTTCAAACTGGATCGCCATCGTCGAACTGGCTTTTGGCATGGGTAGCAGCTTAAAATTCAAGTCTACTATTAGCCCCAACGTTCCGAGCGACCCGACAAAAATCTTCATCAGATCAAAGCCTGCTACATTCTTGACTACCCGTCCTCCGGCGTGAGCCTGGGTTCCATCGGCCAGGATAAATCTGACCCCAATCAACCAATCGCGGGCTGCGCCATACTGTAGACGGGTCGGGCCAGTGCTGTTGGTAGCCACTACCCCGCCTATCGTGGCCTGCCCCGACAAAGGGGCTTCGATAGGCAGAAATTGGCCCTGCTTTTCCAATTGGGCCTGGACTGCCGCCAGGTTCGCCCCGGCTTGCACTGCCAGGGTCAAATCAGCCGCTTCGTACTCCAGTACCCGATCTAGCCGGGAGGTGCTAATCAGCAGGTCTAAGCCCTGGATTGGATTGCCCAACCCCATTTTAGTTCCGCCACCCCGGATTGCTACCTTCTGCCCGGCAGTGTTGGCCTCGCGCAAAAGCTGGGCCGCTTCTTCGTAAGTGGCGGGTCGGGCCAGCTTTTTAGGAATGATTCCGTCTACGGCGAACTCTTCTAATCGTTCGCTATTGACCTGGGCTACGCTGGCAGTATCAATTTGACTCATCGTTACACCTATCCTTTATAGCAAGTTGCAGAATGATTGACCCGTTTAACCTCTTTGCAATTTGCTGTAGTAAACAAAATACAAACAGCTTAAATCCAGGCTTCATCCATCCCCGGTAGGCTCTTGAGAATCCGCATTTTGAGCGAAACCTCGCCGCAACTCTTGCGGGTCGGAAAGACCTTCCAGGGATTAAGCACCTCGTTCGGGTTGAAAACCGCCTTAATCTTTCGCATAGTCTCCATGTCTTCTTCGCTAAAAATCCAACTCATATACTCCTGCTTCTCGCTGCCGATGCCGTGTTCGCCGCTGATCGTACCGCCCACATCGACGCAAAGTTGTAAAATCTTCTCACCCGCTTCGATTACTCGTGCCATCACGCCCGGTTCACGTGCATCGAAGAGGATGTTGGGGTGCAAATTGCCATCTCCGGCGTGAAAGAAGCTGGCAATCGGCAAGTTGTAGAGCTTGCTAATTTCGCCAATCTTGTGCAGCACCTGTGGCAACTTGGTGCGCGGTACGACCCCATCTTGCAGATAAAAATTGGGCGCGACCTGACCAAAAGCGCCCGCCGCACTTTTGCGGCCCAGCCATAACTTGGTGCGGGCTTCGGCGGTGGTAGCGGTTTGAACGTCAAAGGCCCCATTGCGGCGGCAGATTGAGATAATATCCTCGGTCAATTCGTCGAGGCTCTCCCGAAAGCCGTCCACCTCAATCAATAAAACCGCTCCGGCTTCGGGGGGATAACCGGCCTTCATCGCTTTTTCCACGATCCGCACGGTTAGCTGATCCATCATTTCGAGGGCGGCAGGCACAATCCCGGCCCCGATAATATCGGCTACCGCTTCGCTGGCGGTCTCGACGTTCTGGAACAAGGCCAGGAAGGTTTGAACCGCTTCGGTGGACTTGACCACTTTGACGGTCGCTTCGGTTATGATCCCCAAAGTACCTTCGCTCCCTACGATAAAGCCGGTCAGGTCGTAGCCAGGCCGATCCAGAACAGCCCCGCCGGTCTGGACTACTTCGCCACCGGGCAGTACAATCTCTGTTCCCAAAATATGATTGGTCGTCGTACCAGAAGCCAGACAATGTGGCCCCCCGGCGTTCAGAGCAATATTACCGCCAATCGTGCTGGCCTTTTGGCTGGCGGGGTCGGGCGCGAAGTAGTAACCACTTTTAGAAATTACAGTACTAAGATCGAGGTTGACCATGCCGGTCTCGACAATCGCGTAGCGATTTTCCGGGTCGTAATGCAGCAGCTTTGTCATACGGGCCATCGAGACGACTACTCCACCCCGTACCGGGATACTTCCGCCGCTCAGACCAGTTCCCGCTCCACGCGGCACCACCGGGATTCTTTCCTGTTCGCACAGTTCTAATAATTGGGAGATTTGATCGGTAGTGCTGGGGACGACGACCGCCTCTGGACGCTGAATATCTATCGAGAAGTCGTATTCGTAGACCATCAAATCTTCAATTTCGTGCAGTACATTCTTCGCCCCAAAGATTTTTATTAACTTATCGATTAATTCTTCGTGGTTCATTACTTGAACTCCTTCAAAATTAAAAGGGATAGTCACCCTAACGGGCCTAAATCCAATGGACTATACATATCCCTAACGGATTGGCTAATCAAATTAGCCCGAAATTAAGGTTGGGGAGGAAGCCAGAGGGCTTCTTCCCCAGCGAGGGCATAATGGTTAGGGGATCATCCAGGTAAAGACGTAGGCTTGCAGCACTGTGACTAGGCCCACCAGGGCCGCCAGTACCAGGCTGTGGAAAAAGACGTAGCGTAGAATGTTACCTTCCTGGCCTTGCTGATTGGTCGCAACACCCGCCACTACAATGCTCTGAGCATCAATCATTTTGCCCATTACCCCACCGGCACTATTGGCGGCAGAGGTTAAGACCGGGCTAATACCGACCTGTTGAGCGGTAATTTGTTGCAAGTTGCCAAAGAGGACGTTAGAGGATGTGTCGCTGCCAGTCAAGGCTACCCCCAGCCAGCCTAAAAGCGGCGAGAAGAAGGCGAAAAACGCTCCCGTGCTGGCAAAAGCCAGACCCATCGTAGCATCCAGGCCACCATAGCGGGTGGTGTAGCCGAGGCCCAACATTGCCGCAATCGTCAGTAGCGAGAAGCGCACCCGGTAGAGTGTTTTGCCAAAGATTTTTAACAGCCGCAAGGGACTAAGACCGAGCAGTAATCCTGAGAGAATGCCGGTTACGAACAAGCCGGTGCCGGTCGCGGAAACCCAGTTGAAGGTAAAGATCGCATCTTCGGCTTTGGCAACCAATACGACTGGCGGGGCGCGGAAAACCGCTTTGTGCAATTCGGGAATCTGGAGATTTAACACCGAGAGATTGTTAAAGAAAGTCTTGGTATCGGGTATACCCCAGATGAACACCAGCACCGAAAGCAGCACCCAGGGCATCCAGGCCACTAGCGCTTCCCGGCGGGTGTGGGTGGGAGAGACGGCAATTGCTACTGCTACAGAACTGGATGGTCGGGCAGTTACAACTGCTGATCCGCCTCTGGCAGGCATTGGCAACGACTGACCTCCACCTAGTACTGGCACGGGTTGACCTCCACCCGGTACTGGCAATCGCTGATCGACATCCGGCTCCCTTTCGGTAAAAGGCTCGATTGGGCTAGGAGTTTCGTCTGCATCGTGGTCGAAACGCCAGGTGGTCTGCGGTTGCCAAAAGCGGAGTAGTATTACCAGTGCCACAATTGAAGCTAACGAGGCACTAATGGCGACCAGCCAGGGGCCGTGCAGGTTGCTGACCAGTAGTTGTACTATGGCAAAGGTGCCGCCAGTCGTCAGACAGGCTGGCCAAACTTCCATCATGGCTTTACGTCCGGCTAAAGCCCAGATCAACCAGAAGGGAATTATCAGTGAGAAAATTGTCAGGGTTCGGCCTACCGTTGAGCTAAGTTGGTCAAGCGGTAATTTGGTGATAGCCGCGAGGGTAATGACTGGCGTACCTAAAGCTCCAAATGCGACCGGAGCGGTGTTACCAATCAAAGCCAACCCAGCCGCCTGAAGGGGCCGGAAACCTAACCCGATCAGCATGGCGGCTGAAATAGCGACCGGTGTACCAAAACCTGCCGCACCTTCGATAAAAGCCCCAAAGCTAAAACCGATTAGTAAAAGTTGAATACGGCGGTCACTGGATAACCCGGCAATAGTATGTTTAACTATCTCAAATTTCCCGGTATAAACCGTTATGTCATACACAAAAATCGCGCATAGCACAATCCAGCCAATCGGGAACAGACCATAGGCGGCTCCATAGGCCGCGCTTTCCAGGCCCAGATTTAGAGGCATTCCGTACACTACAAAGGCCACCAACAAAGCGCTGGCTAAACCTAGCAGGGCCGCCCAATGCGCCTTTATGTGAAAGAGGGCCAATGCTCCTAACAAAACGACCACCGGTAAGGCGGCGATTAACGCCGATATAATTAGGTTCCCGACCGGGGTGTAACTCTGAGTCCATGTCATAGCCACTATTCTCCTTTTCCTCGATATATCTTCCTCAATATATAAGGTAATCTAAGCAGCAGCATTGCTGCTTATTGGAAATATCTTTTCAGAATCACGACTTTCGCTTTGAGCCTATAACGACACAGCCTACCCCATTGGGCGACCAGCTAGGGTCGCCCCTACCCAAAATCCGTTGTAGGGTGCGACCCTGGCTGGTCGCCCAAAGCGGTAATTACCTTTTTTATTAGCAAGTGCCTGAAATTTAGAAAAGCAAACTCCGGCTGTAAGTTGGCGCGGTCTAAGCAGTCCAGCCTTTGTAAATATACCTGCCACATTGCTAACGATGAATAATTAATTAAAAGATAACCTGGCTACAAAGCAGATTTGGAGCTAGTAAGTATTAGTTACTCATCCTTATTAGGTCTTAGTTTAACAAAGCCGGGTGTAAAAAATTGTCAACAAACGTAAAAATTAGGTAAAAGGATGTAACTACTCACACCGGGCGACCAGATAGGGTCGCCCCTACCCGAAATCGGTTGTAGGGTGCGACCCTGTGTGGTCGCCCAAAATGGGTAAGCTGAGTAGTTACAAAAGGATAGATAAAACCTGTTATGAGGAAAACCTCACTCATAAATAGAGGAAAAGAAAGTTAGTTGAGTGGTACAAGCAGTTCAATCGTAGTGCCGTGACCGAGGCAACTGGTAATTTCTAGCTTGCCACCCAGCAGTTTGGCCCGCTCGGTCATGCCGATCAGCCCAAAATGGCCCTGGTGAGTGGGGGAGGTGCTGTCGTTAGTAGCTTCCAGGCTGGTTGGGTCGAAGCCGCGCCCGTCGTCCGAGATCACCAGACGCAGCCGTTCGTTGCCTTCGGTCAGTTCGGCCCGTAAATTAAGCTGGACTGTCTTAGCCTGGGCGTGTTTGCTAACGTTGGTGAGGGCTTCCTGGGCAATCCGGTAGACCCCCGCCTCGACGCGGGCCGGATAGCGCCGGTTGGAAGGCATCCCGCCGGATAATTCAAAATGGACTTCCTGGCGGTTTTCCTGCCCGAAAGTGTTTACTAACGCTTCAAGGGCTTCTGCCAACGGCTTTTCCTGCAAGGGGGCGGCCCGTAAGTCCAGCACCGAGCGGCGGGCCTCGTCCAGATTGGCGCGGGTCAGAGCGAGCGCCTTTTGCAATTTTTCGCGACCTTTGGCCTGCCGCGCCGGGTTCGGGTCGTCCAGCAGCACATCGGCACTTTCCAGGTTCAAGATTGCGGCTGCCATCCCTTGCGCGATAGTGTCGTGGATTTCGCGGGCAAGGCGGTTGCGTTCTTCGGTCGTCGCCAATCGTGCGGTCTGGTCGAACAATCGCGCCCGCTCGACCGCGATCCCGATTTGGTAGCCAATAGTATAAAGCAGTTGCAAATCGTCCGGTTCCAGCCCACGCCAATCCGAACTGGCGACGTTCATCACCCCCAACGGTTTGTCGTGGGCATAAATCGGGATCGAGGCGTGGTATTTCAGCCCGTCCGTCCCGTCCACCCCTTCGGACAGCCGACTGCATTCCATTACGTTAATATTCTCGGCCCCGGTCAGATCGCCCGCCATGAAAGTCAACAAACACAGGCAGTTTTTGCCACGCATCCGGGACGGTTTGGCGGTCAAAAAAGGCGGCAACATCCGGGCCGCCGCCAGATAAGGCTCGCCACTGGCCTCGTCCAGCAGCCAGACCCACCCGGCCTTGAGTTCCAAAAGCTCGGCGACTAGCCCTAGCGAGTTCTCCAACGCGCTCTTGACGTTTACGGCCCGGTTCAATTCCTCGACGATAGCCTTGAGGATCGCTAATTCTCGGTTGCGCTGCTTTAATTTCTGGCCGGTAGTCAGGCGCCGCTTTTTGATCGGTTTATCTTTATCTTCAATTTGAGGTGGTTTCTTTTGTACCATACTTTTCAGGCTGTCGGGTATTTGTGGTCAGGCATACCTATTTTCGGTGGTGTCCATCCTCGATTATATATGAGCTTTGAACAACCTCTTTTGGCCCTACCCGACCCTAATATAATTTTATCTGTGTTCATCCGTAAAATCTGTGTTCATCTGTGTTACTAAAATTCCTCTTATTTCTCCCGTTCGGCTAACAGGCGGCGCAGGACTTTACCGATGAAGTTGCGCGGCAATTCGGGCAGGAACTCGATGGCTGCCGGGACTTTGTAGGCTTCCAGACGCTGACGGCATAGCTCGATCAACTCCTCGGCGCTGGCTCGTTCGCCTGGTCGCAGGACGACATAGGCTTTGACCTTATGATGTTCGGCTCCTGGTGGCACCCCGACCACCGCCACATCCAGTACTTTGGGATGCTCGTACAGTACCTCCTCGATGTCGCGGGGATAGACGTTGTAGTCGCCTGCCAAAATCATGTCCTTTTTGCGGTCGATGATGTAAAAATAGCCATCTTCGTCCATCCGGGCGATGTCCCCGGTATGCAACCAACCACCTTCCAACACGCGGGCGGTTTCTTCGGGTCGGTTCCAATAACCGCGCATGACCTGGGGGCCACGCACCAGAAGCTCACCCGGTTGCCCAATCGGAGCATCCTCGCCGGTCTTAATATCGACGATTTTGGCCTCGGTATCCGGCAGCGGAATCCCGATAGAGCCGGATTTACGCCGTCCGGTGAGCGGGTTGGCGTGGGTGACTGGGCTGGCTTCGGTCAGGCCGTAGCCTTCCACCAGGCGACCTTTGGTCAGCTTCTCGAAGGCTTCCTGTACCTCGACCGGCAAAGGCGATCCACCGCTCACACAATAGCGCACCGAGGCGATCCCATATTTTCGCACGCCCGGAAAGTTGGCAATATTCAAATACATCTGAGGTACGCCCGGAAAGATCGTCGGGTGGTAGCGGGCAATCGCTTCCAATACTTCACGGGTCACGAAATTAGGCAATAGCACCAGCGTCGCGCCCAACACCGGGGCCAGATTGAGGCAACTGGTCAAGCCGTAAGAATGCGAGAAGGGTAGCACCGCCAGCATACGTTCTTCGCCGGGGCGGGCCTCGGTCAGGGTATGCCGCACCTGAAAAGCATTTGCCGCCAGATTAGAATGGGTTAGCATAATACCACTGGGAGCGCCGGTTGTGCCACTCGTATACTGGATTACCGCCAGATCGCCGACGTTGGGGGGCGGGTCGGGGATCGTTGAATTGCCGCGTCTTAGCAGTCCGGCGAAAGTATAGACCATCCCACCCGCGCGGGGCATCTGGTGGCCCTCCTGCTTTTCGCGCAAAATCTGGAATAGTAGCCGATCTTTAAGACTCAGATATTCTTTGAAAGAAGTCACGACGATACTCTTGAGGCCCCCTTCGTCGGCAACGGCTTTGACAGTGCGGTAAAACAGGCTAAGGCAAACTGCAATCGTCGCCCCACTATCTTTGATCTGTCCGAGTAGTTCTTCCTGGCTAAACAATGGGTTGGAAAAGACCGCCACCCCGCCCGCCTTGAGCGTGCCATAATAGGCGATCAGGGCCTGGGGCGTATTGGGCAGCAAGATCAATACCCGGTCGCCTGCCTTCAGGCCAAGTTTTCGTAAGCCGTGCGCGAAACGGTTGGAATGGCGTTCCAGGGTGCGGTAGGTCATCGGCTGATCGTAGAAAATCAGGGCGGGCCGGTTGGGATAACGACGGGCCGCCAGTTCGAGCGCTCGTTGTACCGGGGCAAAAGGCGGGTCGATCCGGTAGGGGGTGCGGCTGTCGTAAAATTTGAGCCAGGGCCGGGCCTGTTCGAGGGCCTGATTTTCCTCGCGGCGGCGGGTGCGTTCGACTCCTTTGGGGGCCGGGCCAAGAAACCGCTCGATAGCCCGGTTGACCGCGTCGGGCCGTTCGACCATCACCTGATGGGCCGAGACGGGTATGACCACTTCGGTCGCCCCAGGGATCAAGGTTGCGACCTCTTTGTAAGCCTCTTGCCGGAAAAGCAGATCGCGGTGGCCTAAAATTACCAGCGCTGGTACGTTGATCCGTTTCAAATATTCGGTTCCATCCCAGGGCGATAGTGAATTACGGTTCCAGGCGTTGACGACGTGCGAAGGTGGATAACGCCGGGCGATAGGCACGACCTGCCGGACGACCTGTAGTACGGGCGTGGGCATGCGTAAAAGGGTGCGGCCTGTCCAGCGCAAATTAAAGCGGACGGCAGAGGCGATCATAACCAACTTTTCGACCCGGCCCGGATACTTGCTCATAAAATAAGAGGCGATTGCGCCACCAAAAGAGTGGGCGATCAGGGTAAACTTTTCGGGTACTTCGAGGGCTTCGAGCGCCCTGCACAGATCCTCGGTTAGTTCCTCGACCGTATAGCGCGTGTGCGGCGCGTCCGACAGGCCATGCCCACGTAAATCGAGCGCAATCACCCGGTTATCCGCCGAGAAATGTTCGATCTGGTAACTCCAGTAAGCTGCCCGACCGCCAAAGCCGTGCAGAAATACAATCGTGCGGAGCGCGTCACGCGGCCCGGCATCAATCGCGCTGAGGGTCACCCCTTCGTCTTTGCCACGCTGCAAATTAGGGAGCTTTATGTTGCGGCGGTAGAGATCAACATCGATTGCCACAGGCGCAAATCCTTTTCTATTTGTTATTATATAACTTGTATGATTATACTAACAGTGGGTTAAAGGCCAAAATCAAAGGTAATGGTATTATAACATATCCCGTCCAGATCAAATCTCTGGTCGCTTGACCTCTGAAAGGAGCCTGTTACAATAGAGGCAGCAAGTGGTGTGCGTTTCTTTCCCGTAATTTACCTCAAACCGAATAGATCAAAAAAGAAAAGAGGGGATATGGCCCAGGTTCTCTTTCAAAACTGCGCGATTTTGGATAGCACCGCGCCGGAGTTGCGCGAAGGGCATTACGTATTGGTCGAGGACGACCGGATTAAGGAGGTCAGCGATAAACCGATCAAGGCTAGTGAGGCGCGAGTGATAAATGTTGGCGGGCGCACCCTGATGCCGGGCCTGACCGACGCGCACGTTCATGTTACGGCGATTGAGCTTGATCTGGGTAGTATAGATAATGTGGCGCGTTCGCTTCTGGCGGCTAAAAGCGCCGTTATTATGGAAAAGATGTTGCTGCGTGGCTATACGACCGTGCGCGACGCTGCCGGGGCCGATTGGGGACTGGCGGAAGCGGTGCGGCTAGGGCTTTTCAAGGGGCCGCGCCTGCTCTATTCGGGGCATGGCCTGAGCCAGACCGGGGGCCACGCCGATTTCCGTAGCAAAAATGACAATAGCGAAGGTTGTGCCTGTTGTTATGAAAGCAGCACAATGGGACGGGTCGTCGATGGGGTGGCAGAAGTCCAGAAGGCTACCCGCGATGAATTACGCAAGGGAGCGCACCAGATCAAGATTATGGCTTCCGGCGGGGTGGCCTCCCCTACCGACCACATCGCCAACACTCAATTCTCGCTCGAAGAGATCAAGGCGATTGTAGCCGAGGCGGAAGCGGCCCGTACTTACGTAATGGCCCACGCCTACACTGCCCGCGCTATCAAACGGGCGGTCGAGTGCGGGGTGCGCTCTATCGAACATGGCAATTTGATCGACCGCGAGACGGCGGAATTGGTCGCTTCCAAAGGGGTTTTTGTCGTGCCGACCCTCGTCACCTACGAGATATTGCATCGGCTAGGGGCCAGCATGGGTTTACCGGCAGTCAGCGTATCGAAAGTCAGCGCAGTGCGCGACTATGGTTTGGCGGCGGTCGAGATTTGCAAAGCCGCCGGGGTCAAGCTTGGTCATGGTAGCGATCTTTTGGGCGCGATGCACGATTATCAGGCTCTCGAATTTAGCCTGAAAGGGGAAGTACTAACCCCTCACGAGGTTATCACCTGCGCCACTGCGACCAATGCCGAACTGTTTAACATGACGGGTGAAATTGGGGTTATAGCACCCGGCGCTTATGCCGACATGTTGGTGATCGAGGGCAACCCGCTCAAAGATTTGAATTTGCTGCAAGAGCAGGGCAAGTATATGTCGATCATCATGCAGGCCGGTAATTTCATCAAGAATGAACTTTAGGTTTGAAGATAGACTGAGCCAGCCAGTAGAAAAGAGTCACTAATAGCGCGTTGCGGACAGCCAGCAATCCGAAAGGCAACCAATCCAGGCGAGTCATCCAGTCCAGCAGGAAGGGGAAAGGCAAAAAACTGAGGGGCAGGGCGCAGATAAACAGGACGGTTTTGAGGCGGCCCGACCAGAGCGGCACAAATGGCAATAGCCAGATCAAATATTGAGGTGATAGAACTTTGTTGCTCAGTATAAACCAGAGGATGCTCAGGCTGAGGGTCGGGATCAACCAGCCCTCGGAAATTAGTTGGCGGTCGCGGCGTATTTTGCGCCAGAGCAGGAAGTAAATCAGCAGCAACCCGCCGACGGTTAGCAAGGTACTGGCGGTTGCCAACGGTCTGGCCCAGGGCGAGACAATTTCAAACGATAGATGATCGTTCACTACCTGGGCCTCGCTCAGACCCAGGTACGAGGCAAAGACGATCAACCCGGCAAAAATCGTCTCAAGTTGAAGGCCGCGTTCGCTATGATAGGTCACAAAGCTTTTCAGCCCTTCCAGGCCAGTCAGCGCAAAGGGGAGTATTACGAGAGTGCAGGTCAGGCCGAACCCGACCAGATAGCGCCAGACCGCCCGGCGGTCGCCTTTGGTATACCACAAATAGAGCAAAAAGATGGGTAGCATTACCGCCGGATAAAGCTTTGCCATTGCGCCCAATCCTAAAGCCACCCCCGCTAAGCCGACCTGTCCTCGGTAGAAAAACCACACTGCCAGCATAGTCAGAAAGGCGGCGGCAATATCGAACCGCTGGAACAGGAAAATCGAAATTAGTAATGACCCCAACGTATAAGCCGCCAGTTTCCAGCCCAGCCTTTGGGTCGAAACCCTCGATAATAGCGCATAGGCCAGCCAGAGGGTTGCCAGGCTCAATATAAAGCACTCGGTGTGAAAAAGGATTTTGAAACGATCTAGCTCCAACCCACCCAAAGGATAGCAAAACAGGCCGGGCAGTACTATAAAAGGCAGCGCAAATGGCGGATATTCCACCAAAAAATCGCGGTAGGGCAGTTCGCCATGTAGCATCCGAACAGCGTAACGATAATAAAGCTCAACATCGTTAGAGGTTGGCAGAATTTGGTTTAGCAAATTGAAAGCGACCAGGGCCAGCAGCAAGGCTCCACTACAAACCAGCCCGATCCACCAGCGCGGCCACTTGTCCCACCAATCTTTTTTGTTTAATTCGCCAGTCTTTAGCTGGGCCAATCTCTGTTCACCCCTATCCAAAAATTACAACCGCAGGCGCGACCCGGCTAATGATACCATAAGCCGAAGATGCGGGAATGCCTGTAATAATGTGAGAATATCTTAATCATGTTAGCTTGCCATAGATGGTAAACTATAAACAAGCTAATCAGCAGTAACCGTTCACGAAGTTGCAAAGTGAGCAAAAAGTAGTTAGACTGCCCACTATGGAAAAACCAGAGTTGCCAGTTAGCATACTTGAACAGTTGCCCACCGAGGTGCAGGTCTATATTACCTACCTCGAAACACAAATTG
>JBBQWM010000042.1:0-53262 GCA_038210655.1 Chloroflexia bacterium | reverse complement strand
TTTTCAAGATCGAACAGGTTGGCTCGCGCAGCAGCGATGGCTTGATAGTGCGGGTAGCTACCCGCATCCTGGCTTATACCTTGTGTTTCATTACTAATTTCATCCTTGACGGGGCTAACTAAACCCCGAATTAGAGTAGGTATCAGGTGTCAGGTGTCAGGTATTAGGTATTAGGTGCGAGGTTGGCCTGATAGGTGATCTCGACAGGGTTTTATAGTTGAACTAAAAAGGGCTTCTCAGGGCAGGATTGTTCTGAGAAGCTCTTTTTTGGTCGGGTCAAGATTTTATTTACAGATTTTAACTATTCAGCCGTGTCACCCTGAGCCGCCACGAAGGGTCTAGATTCTTCGGCGGGGAACTATCTTTGGCAAAAATCGAGCTAATCTCCCGCCTCAGAATGACAACGCTGCGTAGTTAACAGATTTTAACTTAATGGAGGCGAACCAGACCCATAATGATTTCGATCAGGATCAGGATAATTACAACCAATTCGAGGGTCTGCGATTGGGCAGTTTCAACCCGGTCATTGAGTAGCTGGTACAGTTCACCGATAATTTCCAGTTTGCGAGAAATATCGGTTTCCCATTCGTGCAGGTAAAAGCGACTGGCGGCAGCGCTATGGATGCGGGCCAGGTATAGATCGCCGATTAATTTAAGGGCGTTGTCCGCGCGTTCCGCTAACAAGCTGTAATCAATTCGCAATTGGGCTAGTTCTTTAAGGGTTTTCTGATAAGGGCGACGGAGGGGGATCGGCCATTTGGCCCGTTTGTGCAACAAGCCTTCGTATTCTCTGACCCGCTGGTCAAGCTGGCTATCAATATAATGAGCTTCCAGCAAGGCAATATTTACCAGTTCCAATACGCTGAGGGTGTCCGAATAATCCTGGTCATAGATAATCGCGGCATTCCAGTCGATCAGCACCAGATCATTAACATAATAAGAGATCGGCTGAGAAAGGGCTTCTTTTTGTTGCTGCGTACTGAGCGTTTGCAGGTCGAAGCGCAAGGTTTGAGCCAGCACCGGGCTATATTGATTTAGCAGGGCTTCTGCCGAAAGCAACTGATCGAACTTCTCGAAGATAAACAGGTAATAGTCCTCTACCAGGGTCGAAATTTCTGGACGTACAATCGCCGGTCTGATTTTTTCTACCAGGGTTTGAAGCTGAACGCGAGCCTGCTCCTCCAATCTGGATTGGAAAAGTTGCTGGCTTAGACCGGGGAGGTCTTCCAGCTTTAAGCTATGGGGGCTTTCGAGGAGCCAGCGATAGGCAATACTGACCGCGCCAAAGTCAAAGACGGTCGCCTGTACCTGGCCTGCTCTGCCAAAGAATTTTTGCTCAAAACTCCCCAGGTTTAAGACCTGGGGAACCCGGCTGTATTGTAAATAGTTGGGGGTTGGTTTTTTATGGATCAAGGGCTGAAGTGGGCTTGAACGAAGTAGCTTGTTTACCCGCTCCAAGTCAATTTCGTAGCCTACATCGAAAGCAAAAAGGACTACTATCTGGGCCTGAAGCAATTCAACCATTTGAGACCTCTTTTCAAGTGAATAGCTGGCAATAAACCGCACCACAAAGGCCCGGTCTCTCTATTCTACTTCTAGTCGGAGGTGATTACCAACTTTGGAGAGGAAACGAATTGATTTTCGGTAGGGGCGACCCTGGTGGTCGCCCGTGAACACCCTGCACGGTCTTCGGGCGACCATCAGGGTCGCCCCTACCAGGTCCAGTATCTTTGCAATTTAGCTAAAACAATTTTACCAGTTGCTTGCCAAAGTTCTCGCCCTTGAGAAGACCGATAAAGGCGGTTGGGGCGTTTTCCAACCCTTCGGTGATGGTTTCGCGGTACTTGATCTGGCCGGAAGCGACCCATTGACCGAGTTCGCGCAACGCCTGGGGCCAGCGTTCCATCCGTTCGCTGACGATAAAGCCCTGGAGCTTGACCCGGTTGGTCAGCAAAGCGCCGAAATTTTTGGGGCCGCTTGGTTGAGTTTCGTTGTATTGCGAGATCAGGCCACACAGGGGGATACGGGCGAACGCATTGACCAGCTTTAGGACCGCTTCGAGGATTTCGCCGCCGACATTCTCGAAATAGACATCAATTCCGTTGGGGGTGGCAGCTTTCAAGTCCTCATAGAAGTGGTCGGTTTTGTAATCGACGCAGGCATCAAAGCCGAGTTCTTCGACCACATAATCACATTTGGCTTTGCCACCGGCGATCCCGACCGCTCGACAGCCTTTTAGCTTTGCCAACTGCCCGACCACGCTCCCGACCGCCCCAGAAGCCGCCGACACGACGACGGTCTCGCCCTCTTTTGGCTCCCCAATGTCGAACAGGCCCACGTAAGCGGTTACGCCCGGCATCCCGACCGGCCCAAGATAGGCCGATAGCGGCACAAGATTGGCATCGATCCGCCGTGTGTCCGACCCGTTGGATAGGCCATATTGCTGCCAGCCTGCCATACCGACCACTTTATCACCCGGCGTGTACTTGGGGTTATTCGACTCAATCACTTCGCCGATGGTTCCGCCGGTCATAACCTGACCCAGTTCGACCTTTGCGGCGTAAGATTTGGAGTCGTTCATCCGCCCGCGCATGTAGGGGTCGAGCGACAGATAAAGGTTCTTTACGAGTAGCTGACCTTCGCCCGGTGTGGGTATCTCGGTCTCGACAATGTTAAAGTCGGTCTCTTGCACCCAGCCGACCGGACGGTTGGCAAGTAGCACTTGCATATTTTTATCACTCATCAGTTTTCCTCTTCCCCGTTTATTACGGTTGCTTTTTCATTCTTGAATCCACTTGGTCAACAAAAGTCGATCTTGATCTGTGAACCCGGCCTTTCGGTAGACTTGTTGGGCGGTGCGGTTAGTTCGCTCTACTTCGAGATGCAAGGCTTGGATGCCCAGATCGCGGCAAGCGCTTTCCAAAAAAGTGATGAATTGGGTTCCTAAACCCTGACCGCGCTGGCTTTCCTCGATAAACAACTCGTCCAGAAAGGCATCTCGCCCGTGATATTCCAGGCTATAACCAAAAGCTAATACCATATAGCCAACCGCCTTGCTTTCCAACTCGATCAGCCAGACTCGGCCTAAAGAAGGGTCGTCTACCAGCCTGCCCAACAAAGTGCGCGAAAGCTTTTCATCAAACGGGTAGTTGTCGATAGCGTAGAATTGACCGACGAAGCCGACCAAAATGTCTATATCGCTTTTCTCCGCAAGACGATAAATCGCTTCCATTCCTATTGAATGCCCCTTCCAACTTTCATGCTAAGCGAGACCCGCCCCCGCTTTTGATCTATTTGCAAGACACGCACGTCGATAATATCGCCGACACTGACGACTTCGAGTGGGCTTTTGACAAACTTGTCGCTCATTTCGGTGATATGCACCAAGCCGTCCTGCTTGACCCCGATGTCTACAAAGGCCCCAAAATCGACTACGTTTCGCACCGTCCCCTTTAGTATCATGCCGGGGGCGAGGTCTTCCAGCTTCAAGATGTCCTGCCGCAAGATCGGTTTGGGCATTTCCTCGCGGGGGTCGCGGCCCGGCTTTTCCAGGTTGTCGAGTATATCGAGCATGGTTGGGCTACCGATACCGAGTTGCCGGGCGATGTTGCTTAGTTCGCGCTCGTCGGCGAGTTCCTTGCGCCGAAATTCCTTGATCGCCGTCGAAGAAGGCAGTTTGGCGCTTTTCTCACCAGTGGCGACTTTTAGCAATTTCAAGAGAGCTTCGGCGGCGGGGTAGCTTTCTGGGTGGATAAAAGTATTGTCCAGCAGATTGGGGCCACCCGGAATCTTGAGGAAGCCTGCCGCCTGCTCGAAGGCTTTCGCGCCCAGGCCGGTGACTTTGCGAAGTTGGGCGCGGTTCTGGAAAGGGCCATTGGTCTCGCGGTAAGTCACGATATTTTCGGCGACCTTTTTGTTGATCCCCGAAACGTGTTTTAAGAGCGGAACCGAGGCTGTATTCAGGTCTACCCCGACATAGTTTACACACGATTCGACGACCGTATCCAGCATTTCAGCCAGCGTTTTCTGGTCAACGTCGTGCTGGTAGAGGCCAACCCCGATGCTCTTGGGGTCGATCTTGACCAGTTCGGCGAGGGGGTCTTGCAAGCGGCGGGCAATCGAAATATTGCCGCGCTGGGTCAGGTCTAAATTGGGGAATTCCTGCCGGGCGATTTCGCTGGCACTATAAACCGACGCGCCCGCCTCGCTGACCATCACGTAGGCCGGTTTGGGGTCGGAACAGGCGGCGATAGTTTCCGCCACCAGGGTTTCGGTTTCGCGACTGGCGGTTCCGTTGCCAATCGCCATTACCGCCACTTTGTAGCGGGCGGTCAGTTCGAGCAAAGTCTTTTTAGACCCGGCCCAATCGCGTTTTGGCTCGTGGGGGTAGATCGTAGTGTTAAAAAGGGGCTTGCCGGTCGGATCGACGACCGCGACTTTGCAGCCAGTCCGAAAACCAGGGTCGAGACCCAACACAACCTTGCCCTGGATCGGCGGTTGCAAAAGCAACTGGCGCAAGTTAGCCGCGAAAACCTGGATCGCGTGTACTTCGGCCTGTTCGGTTAGGGCGGTTCGCACCTCGTTCTCGACCGAAGGCAGTACCAATCTTTTGAGGCTATCGCTCAGGGCCGCTTGCAACTCGTCCTTAAAGATCGAGCGGGGGTCGGTCGGGAAAAGCGGTTCGGCGGTTTTTTCGGCCAGACCGGGCGGCAACTCGACCCCAATTTTTAGCACGCCTTCTTTCTCGCCCCGGTTGAGAGCCAGCCAGCGATGGGGCGGGATTTTCGCCAGGGGTTCGCTATAATCGTAATACTGCTCGTACTTGTGGGCCTCGTCCTGCCCCTTTTTCGCCAGAGTCGCCGTCAGGGTCGCTTGCCGAGTGAGGGTCAGCCGCAAGCGGCGACGCAACTCGGCCTCTTCCGAAATACGCTCGGCTATTATATCTCGCGCTCCGGCTAAGGCTTCCTCAACCGTCACAACCCCTTTAGCCGAGTCTACAAATTTGGCAGCATATTCGGCGGGTTGGCCTCGATAAGTCTTTTGGGTCTGGATCAGATCAGCTAGTGGTTCCAGCCCTTTCTCACGGGCGACCGTTGCTCGCGTGCGGCGTTTGGGGCGGTAGGGTAGATAGAGATCGTCCACTTCTTGCAAGCTAGTTGCTCGTCCTATCGCGGCGGATAATTCCGGGCTGAGCTTGCCCTGGCTTTCGATGGTCGTCCAGACTTCGGTTTTGCGCTCGGCAAGTTGCCGCCCATAGGCGACCCGCTTTTCAAGCTGACGGAGTTGCTCCTCGTCCATCTCGCCGGTCGCTTCCTTGCGGTAACGGGCAATAAAAGGAACGGTCGCGCCGCCATCCAAAAGTTGAATAGCCTGTCGCGCGGCTTCGGTTCGCAATTTTAGTTCGGCGGCAGCCTGGGCGATAATCGCGTTTTCGTCCAGGACGGGCGGCAGGCCCGCGCTTTTTTGCTCTGGTTTGCTCATTGTTCTCCACTGCTACAAAATTAAGGGATCAGTTTGTTAGCGCAAATCTTAACACAGGCTGGCTCTGGGTTCAATCGAAAGGGGAGGGCGATACCAAAATTCCAATTTCACCTGTAGGAGCGGGCTTCCGCCCGCAATGCGTGACCTCGATCCAGGCGCTTGATCGCGGGCGGAAGCCCGCTCCTACAGAATTTGTTAGCGCCCTGATCTAGTAAGGCAAATAGGCTTGCCGTTGCGGATCAGGGGGTGTAAAATGCAAGTAATCATTGGCTTAAAATGGTCGCCATGTACGCAAAAGTAAGCGGTTGACCTAGACTATTCTCCCGGTTCAGAAGGAAGTCAGAAGGTAAAATTAAATATGAGAAGGTTGAGACAGAACTTTGCAGCGGCCTGGATGGTCGTTTTGTCCTTACTTTCGGTTGGATTGGTCGCCTGTGGCGATCCGACCGCCACACCGCCGCCCACTGTTGCACCGACCAAAGCGGCTCAACTGGTCACTTTGCGTTGGTCGTATTGGGGTTCTGATAGCGAGGTTGAGGTCAATAAGAAGATCGCGACCCAATTCGAGCGAGCTAACCCCGGCATCAAGATCGAGCATGTTTTTGTGCCGTTCGAGCAGTATTTCGACAAATTGAAAACCGAGTGGGCCAGTTCTAAAGCGCCGGATGTAATGTTTTTGAGTACTATCCCGAACTATGCCGCGCTGGGCTATGTGGAAAACCTAGAGCCTTATATTCAGCGCGACAAAGAGCGGTTGAACCTGGAAGATTTTTATCCCAGGCTGCTCGATACTTTTCGGTTCAACGGAGCGTTGCACGGCTTACCCCGTGACAACGATACGAAAGTGGTCTACTACAATAAAAAGATGTTCGAGGCGGCGGGCGTAGCCTATCCCAAGCAGGGTTGGAGTTGGAACGATTTACGCTCGGCGGCGCTCAAGTTGACCAAAAAGGATGCGGCAGGTAACATTACCCAATACGGCTACGCTTTTGAATTAAAAACCTGGTGGCGCTTATGGGTCTATCAGAACGGTGGTAAGCTTTATAACGACTTTGTTGCGCCCAACCCGCCTACCAAGCTATTGCTAAACACGCCCGAAGCTGCCGAGGCGATCCAGTTTTGGGCCGATTTGATAAATGTAGACAAGGTAGCCCCTCCCGCCAGCCAGATGCAGACCAGTGGCGCTCTCAACGATTTGTTCAGGCAAAGCAAGGTGGCGATGGTCTTTGGTGGGCATGGCAAAGTAAAGGTCTTTGACGATGCCCAGAACCTTAATTGGGACGTGGTAGGTTTGCCGGGTAACAAGAAGTACGTCAATAATATTGGTGGGGCCGGTTATACGATCTCCAAAGGTTCTGCCAATAAAGAGGCCGCCTGGAAGTTCCTGAGCTATTTGGAAGGGGTCGAGGGACAGGCGCTTTATGTCGGAACCGGGCTAATTGTAGCGGCCCGGCGGTCGGTACGCGAGGCTAATGTGTTTACACGCCGCCAGAACTATGATGCTCAGGTTTTTATTCAGGAGTCCGAAAATGGTACAGCCAATCCGCAGTTTTATCGTTCGCCGGATGCCGACAAAATAATGGATGATGCGCTGGCCCCCGTCTTTGAAGGTCAGCGCAAAGCTACCGAGGTGCTGACCGAACTCCCCGCCAAAGTCGAGGCAGTGTTGGGTCAGGGATGAGGGATGAAAAATGCAGAAGTCAGAATGCAGAGTGCAGAATGTAAAGCCTGTATTTACAAATCTGCTCCTACAATCGTAAATCGTAAATCGTAAATCGTAAATCGTAAATCGCGGCCTCGCCCCCTCTGGGGGTAAATCGTAAATCGTAAATCTTTTTCATCCCTCATCCTATTAAAGAAAGGGTTATTATAGAATGTCCAGTGTTGAGGAAGCCGGGTTTTATTTGCAGATATTGGGTGAGTTGGTTTCGGTGCCGACTGCTTCTTTTCACGAGGAAGGGGTTTGCGCTTATATAAGGGCTTTTTTGGAAAAATATGGGTTGCCTTATCAAGTAGACCGCTACGGCAATATTATCGCCCATTATCAGAAGGGCGCAGCCTGCCGACCGCTGGCATTGATGGCCCATACCGATCATCCAGCCTTTGAATTGGTCGAAGCCGGTTCGGTGGCCGACTATCCAGAGGCGAACTGGACCGCCCGGCTATTGGGTGGGGTCGGTCGGGATTGGTTTGAACAAGCGTCTGATGTGCTTGTTTTTGCCGGTAACGACACTAGCAAGCGGGTAAAGGGGAGGCTATTAGGTGGTGCGGTAATGGGCGGGCCACGTGATATTCGTTTGTTTATGCAGTTGGACGAGGCAGAAGGGTTGGAACTGGGTAATTTTGGAATTTGGGGTTTACCAGATTTCGAGTTGCAGGACGGTTTTATTCACGCTCGCGTAATCGACGATTTGGTCGGTTGCGCTGCTGGATTGCTGACGCTCTGGAAACTGGCTCAGGAAGGGGCCGAGACAAACGTTTATGGGGTCTTTACACGAGCCGAAGAAGTTGGGCTGGTCGGGGCCGAACTGGTTTTTCAGCAACAGCTTTTGCCGCCGGAGACTTTTGTGGTCTCGCTGGAAGCCAGCCGTACTTTGCCCGGTGCGGTTCAGGGTGAGGGGCCGGTGATCCGGGTGGGCGACCGGGCTTTTACCTTTAACGAGGAAGCCGAGTTTGTCTTGAAGAAAGCCGCCGAGCGCTTGCAAGCGACCAATACCGGGGCAAAGGTGCAACGCCAGTTGATGAGTGGCGGACGTTGCGAAGCCAGCACCGCCATATTACAGGGTTATACTGCGACCGGGCTGGCCTTCCCACTTGGTAATTATCATAATATGGGGGCGGATTTCACACTTCAGCCCGAAAACATCCACGAGCAAGATTATCTGACCGGGGTCGAATTGTTGCAGGAAGCCGCCCGTTTGATGCCAAAACTACCCGAACTAAAAGCGTCTCAACTGGCTGCCGAAACTACACCGCCAGCGTTGGTTGAGCGCTTGCTGGGGACGCGCTCGAAATTTGGAGTTTAGGAGTGTAAAGATTTTCAAAATCCAACCAAAACCCTCTTGACATTTACCAAAGAAATTGTATATTATAAGCATCTAAGTAAGCAAAAAAGACTGAGGTAATTGGTTAAATGGATTATTGCTACGTGTTATAATAAAGGCCGCAAATGAAAACAAAGATGCGCTATTCAAAAGGCTCGGTATGATTGACCACGACCGTTTGTTTAAGGAATTGCTGACGACTTTCTTTGTCGAGTTTATCGAGCTTTTCCTACCAGAAGTAGCCACCTATCTCAGCCGGGACTCGATTGTACCGTTGGACAAAGAGGTGTTTACCGATGTAACAGTTGGGCCGCGCTACGAAACCGATATTTTGATGCAGGCCCGCTTTAAGGAAGAGGAAGCTTATTTTCTCATTCACCTGGAAAACCAGTCGCAATCGGAAGCCGATTTTGATAAGCGCATGTTCCGCTATTTTGCGCGGCTGCACGAAAAGCACGATAAGCCGATCTATCCAATAGTTTTATTTTCGCACGACACACCCTTGCGGGAGGAGCCGAACTTTTATCGGGTGGAATTTACCGATTTGCGTGTGTTAGAATTTAAGTACAAGGTGATCCAGCTAAATCGGCTGAATTGGCGCGACTTTTTGCGGCAGCCGAACCCGGTCGCCAGCGCTTTGATGGCGAAAATGCAGATCGCGCCCGAAGATCGACCAAAAGTAAAGCTGGAATGTTTGCGAATGCTAATCGGTTTGGGCTTGAGTCCGGCCAAGAAACACTTAATTTCCGGCTTTGTTGACATCTATTTGCAATTAAACCCGACAGAACAAATCGATTATGAGTCCGAACGAGAGAAAATAGAGCCAAGCAATAAGGAGGAAGTTATGCAACTTGAAACAAGTTGGTCTCGACAAGGCCGAAAATCGGAAGCGGTATCCATTAGTATGCGCTTGCTTAACCGCAAGGTCGGCCCGCTCGGTCCCGAATGGGAGCAGAAGCTTGAAACGCTCTCGCTGGAACAGTTGGAAGCCCTGAGCGAAGCTTTGCTCGATTTCAGTAGTATGACCGATTTGACCGCCTGGTTAGAAAGCCAGCAATAAAAGAGAATAAAGAAAGGAACCTTATTTATGCGCCAGAGCCAGAGCTTCGGACAGACCTTGCGAGAAGCGCCAGGCGATGTAGAAGTTGCCAGCCATCAATTATTATTGCGGGCCGGGTTTATCCGACCGATTGGGGCGGGTCTTTTTTCTTTTTTGCCGATGGCCTATCGCTCGATCAAGAAGATTGAGAATATTATCCGCGAAGAGATGGATCGGATTGGCGGGCAGGAGATTTTGATGCCGGTCGTTCATCCGGCAGACTTGTGGAAACAGACCAACCGCTGGTACGAAATCGGTGGGGAGTTGGCCCGTTTCAAGGACATCGGTGGGCGTGATATGGTGCTGGCGATGACCCACGAAGAAGTGGTGGGCGATTTGACCAGCAAAGAAATCCGTTCTTACCGCCAATTGCCGCAACTAATTTACCATCTTCAAACCAAGTTCCGGGACGAAGCGCGACCCCGCGCCGGGCTGATCCGCACCCGCGAATTTACCATGAAGGATAGCTATAGCCTTGATACAGATTATGAAGGGTTGGACAAACAATACCGGGCGCATTATCAGGCTTATTTCGATATCTTTCACCGGGCCGGGCTGTCTGTTATTGCCGTCAAGAGCGATGTAGGGATGATGGGTGGTTCGCTGGCCCACGAATATATGTATCTCACCCCGATAGGCGAGGATACCCTGATCGTATGCGACAACGGTGATTATAGTTCCAATCGGCAGGTCGCGGTCTTTCGCAAGCCGGAAGCGCTGGTCGAAGAAGCTTTGCCGGTTGAAAAAGTGCATACTCCCGGCACGAAGACCATCGAAGATCTCGCCAACTATTTGAATATTCCCAAAGAGCGCACTGGCAAGGCGGTTTTCCTGGTGGCGACTTTTGTCGGCAAGGACGAGGCGACCAAAACCGAGACTCGTACCGAACGGTTGGTGCTGGCAATTGTGCGGGGCGATATGGAGGCCAACGAAACCAAAATATCGAATGCGATCAAATCGGTCGAGTTGCGTCCGGCCCGGTTGGAGGAAATTGTGGCTTCGGGGGCGGTGCCGGGCTATGCCGGTGCATCGGGGGTAGCTGCGCTAGTCGTAGTGGACGATCTGGTGGCGAAGTCGGCTAATCTGGTGGTAGGGGCGAACGAGGAAAATTACCACCTGAAGAACGTCAATTACGGGCGGGATTACACGGCGGAGGTCGTGGCGGACATCGTAGCGGTCAACGGTGGCGAAGCGTGTATTCGGTGTGGCGCTCCTTTGCGAACTTCGCGGGGGGTGGAGGTCGGCAATATCTTCAAGCTAGGAACCAAGTACAGCGAGGCTTTCCACGCCTATTACCTGGATAAGGACGGGGTCTCCAAGCCGGTTATTATGGGGTCGTATGGGATTGGGAGCGGGCGGTTGTTGGCCTGTGTCGCCGAAGAATACCACGATACGGCAGGTTTGACCTGGCCTATCTCGATTGCGCCCTATCAAGTTCATCTCGTGATGCTGACTAGCAATAACCCGACCGTCAGCGAGACTGCCGAGCGATTTTATAAGGAATTGCAAGCTGCCGGGTTGGAAATCTTGTTTGACGACCGTACCGAGGCTGCGCCGGGTGTAAAATTCGCCGACTCGGATTTGTTGGGTATGCCACTAAGATTGGTCGTTAGCGAACGGTCGCTCAAGGCCAATTCGGTCGAGTTCAAGCTTCGCACGAAAGCCGAGCGGGAGAGTGTGCCGCTTGACGAGGTAGTAACAAAGGCCCGCCAGACTATCGACGGTCTCTTTGCCGAGCTTCAAGTTCAAGTCGTCCATGTACCTTATGATGAAAATAAGTAAAGGATAGAGACTGATTATATGGCAAAAGGAGAGAAGAAAGACAGCCCGGTACGGTTGGGAATTATCGGGTCGGGGTTGGCGGTAAAGTGGCTGCATTGGCCCGCCCTCAAGAAGCTGACCAGCCAATTCCGGGTGGTGGCAACTTGTGACATCGACCCGACCGCTGCCCAGGAAGTCGCTCGGATGGCGGGGGAAGACCTCGATAGCCCAAACTGCCGTTGGACGACCGACTACAAAGAGTTGCTGGCAAGCGAAGATGTTGAGGCGGTGCTGATTTCGCTACCGATCCACCTGACGGCTCAATTTATTTTGGATGCGGTGCGGGCCGGTAAACACGTCTTGGCCGAAAAGCCGGTCGCTTCTAATCTGGCGCAGGCCGAAGAACTGGCCGCCACTTTGCGCGGCTTTAGTGGTCTGGTGGTCGAGATTGCCGAGAATTATCACTACCGGGAAGATTTCCTCAAGGCTAAAGAATGGATCGGGGCGGGCCGGATTGGTACGCCCTTTTTGGTTCAGATGTACACCTGCTTTTTTAGCGATACTACTTCCAGTTTCGCCGCGACCCCCTGGCGTTGGGACAGTCAGTATCGGGGCGGGATTATTGCTGATGCCGGGGTGCATTACGCGGCAGGACTACGCGAGTTGGGCGGCGAAATCGAACAGTTGCAAGCCTTTACCAAGTCGGTACACCCGATAATGAAAGGTTTGGACACGCTAGTGCTAAACTTGCGTTATCGGAGCGGGGCGCTGGGTAGTCTGGTTTTTGCTGGGGCGGCCAAGAGCAATGAAACTACTTCGATGTGGGCAACCGTGTATGGTAGCGAAGGCTCTATTCATCTGACCAATGGTCGGGTGGTTTTGAGCGAGGGCCTGAACCAAAACTCGAAGGTCATCGAAGAGCATAATGTAGCTGACTTTGAAGGTGGCTACCGGGCCGAGTTCGAGAATTTCTATCAGGCGATCCGTAATGGTGCGCCAGTAATAGCTACGGTCGAGGAAACCATAAAAGATTGGGCGATTATTATGCGGGCGGTAGATTCGGCGGAAAGCCGGAACGTAGTTTTGTTGTAGTCGTTAGTCCGACCTGAATATCCATTGGCAAAGCAATGTCGAATGAGGGATGAGGGATGAAGGGGGCATCTATGGGCGGAGCCATATCCAACAAGAACACCTTTGACCCCCTGTGAGACATTGCTCTACCAATGGATTTCCCCCTTCATCCCTTTTCAGCTAGGTTCTTAGACAAGAAGCCGTGCTTGCAAACCAGCTAGGCCCGTCCGATTACACAAGCGAAAGTCTTATAGATGAGAAAGAGGAGAAAGCAGAAAATGCTGTCACGCCTCAAGCTTTACCGTTTTGTCTGGCTCTTGCTGATCGGTGGTTTAGTTTTGGCCGGTTGTGGTGATCCAACTGCGACGGTGGCTCCTACTAAGGCGGCAGCGACGACCGCCGCAAGCACTACCAGCGCTGCTGCCGCCGATGCCGGGTCTGCCGACCCGCAAAAGATCGCCGCCGGACAAAAGGTATTTGTAACTCAGTGCCAGGTATGCCATCTTAACGGTGGCAAGAGCAGTGGTGGGGCCGGGCCAAACCTGGCGTTTAGTAAAAAATCGTTGGACGCTGATCGAGTACGCAAGAACGTTCGCAACGGCGCAGAAGCGATGCCCGCTTTTGACCAGACCAAGCTACCCGATGCCGATCTGGAGAATATTGTCCTTTATGTAAAATCGATCTACCAGAGCTAATGGCAGGTTGTGGCTATCAGATTGTTGAGAACTTATCTCAAGCGGTCTGAATGCTTGCGGGACACCGCTCCGGCGGTGGCTAGGATTATAATTTTCGGATGCCTTTGCAGTTGGGATAGCCGGAACAGCCCAAAAACTCGCCATAAACGCTCTTGCGTTTGACCATCGGTTTGTTGCAGAGGGGGCAGGTCTGGGTCGGCGTGGTGGTTGTCGTCGGGGCCGGTTCTGCCTGGGGCATGCTGCTAGTTTGGGCGGCAGTCTGTTTGGTAGTACGTCGTTTTACGACTGCCGTTTCTACCACCTGGGGTGCCGCTTTTGTTTGGCTCTCTGGGCTGACTTTGGTAGAACGGCGGGGGCGGGTCGTGGTGGCTGCCGGGGCTTTGGCGGTAGTGGCGGCGTTGGCCGGTTTGTAGGTTCGGGCGCGACTCCAACCGCCAGTGCCACTGCTACTACTTCTAGCTGCACCCCGCCGTTGATAGGTTTTGCCGCTGGAGGTCGGTTCGGATGAAGACAAAGTTTCGGCAGGTACTTCGATTTTGGCTACTTCTTTTTCAGCCTTCTTCAAATGTTCCATCATCGGGCCGTAAACCGAGGCGACCAGGGGTGTCCACTGACGTTTGCCTTCGGCTACTTCATCCAATTCTCCCTCTAATTTGGCTGTAAATTGGACATCCAGTAAATCGGGGAACCGGGCTACCAGCAAATCGTTGACCGCCCGGCCCAGTTCGGTCGGATGGAATTTGCGTTCCTTGCCCTCTTTTAGCTCGACTACATATCCCCTATCGCGGATCGTCGAAAGGATCGAGGCATAGGTACTCGGTCGTCCTACGCCCAATTCTTCCAGAGCTTTGACCAAACTGGCCTCACCAAAGCGGGGCGGCGGTTCGGTAAAGTGCTGCTCGGCGAACAGCTTTTGCAAGTCAAGGGGGTTATTGGCTTCCAGAGCAGGTAGCCCGCCCGCCTCGGCTTCTTCTTCCTCGCTATCGCCGCGCCCTTCTCGGTAGACTGCCAGAAAGCCGGGGAAAATTACCCGCTCTCCGCTGGCTCGGAAAGGATAGGACTGAGGACTGCCCCCCTTCGGGGACGGGTGAACTGAGGACTGAGGGGTGGCTTCTATATCGACGGTAGTTTGCTCGATACGGGCAGGGGCCATTTGGCTGGCGATAAAGCGCCGCCAGATTAGCCGGTAAAGCTGGTATTGGGCTGGGGTGAGCCAGTTCTTGATGGCTTCCGGGTCGCGGGCCGGTTTGGTTGGGCGGATCGCTTCGTGGGCCTCTTGAGCGCCTTTAGCCTGTTTGCTATAGAAAGGTGGTCGGTCGGGCAGATAGTCGGGGCCAAAGTGTTCTTTGATGACCTCGCGGGCCGCCAGTTGCGCTTCCTGGGCGACCTGGGTGCTATCGGTTCGCATATAGGTAATCAGGCCGGTAGTACCTTCTGGGCCGAGGCTAACTCCCTCGTAAAGTTGTTGGGCGACCCGCATGGTATCCTGGGTTTTGAAACGAAGCTTGCGGGCGGCTTCCTGTTGCAAAGTGCTGGTGATAAAAGGGGCACTTGGACGGCGCAGACCCTCTTTTTTAGTTACTTTTGCCACTTTCCAGGTCGCACCGTTCAGGTCGTCTACGATGTCCTGGGCCTGATCGCCCTTTTCAAACTCCAGCTTTTTATTCTCTTTGGGGTTCCACAGGAGAGCGCGAAAAATATCGGCCTTGCGCCCGGAGAAAGGCGAGCGAGCTAAATCCGCCTCAACCGTCCAGAATTCGCGGGGGACAAATATCTCGATTTCGCGCTCACGTTCGACCACCACTCGCAGGGCCACGCTTTGTACCCGTCCGGCGCTGGTTCCTTTCTGGACTTTTTTCCAGAGCAAGGGGCTGAGTTTGTAGCCGACCAATCGATCCAGTACTCGGCGGGCTTGTTGAGCGTTGACCAGATTCATATCAAGCTGACGGGGGTGGGCAATAGCGGCTTTGATGGCTCGTTCGGTGATTTCGTGGAACTCGACCCGGTTGACGTTGGAACGTCCCCGACCCAACCCAGCGGCAGTCGCAATATGCCAGGCAATCGCTTCGCCTTCCCGGTCGGGGTCGGTCGCCAATAGCACCTGTCCGGCCTCTTTTGCCAGCGCCCGAATCTCGTTGATAGTCTTGAAGCGGCCTGAAATGGTTTCGTATTCGGGCAGGAAAGTGCCGTTCTCGACTTCTACCCCCAACCGCTTTTGGGGCAAATCCCGGACGTGGCCCATCGAGGCCCGCACGGTATAGCCCGGCCCCAAATAGCGGGTTATAGTTTTGGCTTTGGCGGGAGACTCGACTATCACCAGGGTATTTGCCATTGCTTGCTTAGCCTATCCTTTTTGCTAGATTGGTATAATTAACAGGGATACACAGGATTAACAGGATAAACACCTAAAAAAACCACGAAATCGATTTTCCTTAGTAACTACTCACACCGGGCGACCACATAGGGTCGCCCCTACCCGAAATCGGTTGTAGGGTGCGACCCTGTGTGGTCGCCCAAAATGGGTAAGCTGACTAGTTATTTTCCTTATTCCTGTTGTGACTTGCCTACATATTCCTCTCTAAATATAGCACATCCTTTCTAAAAGAGAAAGGGGCCAAGCTGTAATTCGCAGGGCGAAGTCAGGGTTATATTTTCAGGCTAAAAAGACTTGCCGAAAATCGGAAAATGGTCTAAGATAATTGCAGTTACCCTTTCTATTATAGTAATCGGTTTGTTTTGTACAAAGTTTATAAGTTTATTTGGAAGAGGCTATAAGCAGTTAAGACTGTCCCAACCAAGCCGACTAACCTCATTACCAAAATCCTACTAAACTATCAGGCTTGGAAGCCCTAAAACTAAAGCCATTGATAGTAGTCCTATTGTCGGTCAGGCCGACCCACTTACAGCTAAATCGAAATACAAGCCTTAACTCGATAGCAACTAACCCAATTTGGAAGCGTTTATATATAGGTCGGCATTATAGTCTAATCCGTAGTTGTGCTACAACGAAGGGAAACCGCCCGATGATTACCGAGAACAGCGTCTTGAATACGCGCTACCGCCTGGATAAAAAAATCGGGCAGGGTGGTTTTGCCCAGGTTTTTCTGGCGACCGATCAGTTGCTAAAACGCAGGGTGGCAATCAAAGTTCTCGACTCCAATCTGACGGAGGACGAAACTTTTTTGGCTCGCTTCGAGCAGGAAGCCCAATCTATCGCTTCGCTGGAGCATCCTAATATTCTCGGTATCTACGATTATGGACAGGCGGAGGGAACCGCCTATCTGGTGATGCCCTTTATCGAAGGCGGGACGCTTTACGATAGGCTGCGCCGGGAGAAAAAGTTGAGCTTGAGCCAGGCCGGGTTGTATTTGCAGCAGGCGGCGATGGCTCTCGATTATGCTCACCGCCGTAATATTGTCCACCGCGATATTAAGCCTCAAAATATGCTTTTGCGGTCTGAGGACGACCGTTTATTATTAGCCGATTTTGGGATCGCGAAAGTACTGAGTTCAGCCAGCGCCCAGAGCCGCACCGGGATTTTGGGAACCCTTTCCTATATGTCGCCCGAACAGCTTGAGGGTAATGTGGGGATTAGCACCGATATATATGCTCTGGGTTGTGTTTTGTTTTTGATGCTGACTGGGCAGTTGCCGTATGTCGGGCCAACTGAACAGGTGATGATGGGCCATATTATGCGACCGATCCCATCGATAGTCGAGCGCAGTCAGGGTCAATTGCCGACCGCTTTGCAAGAAATAATCGAGAAGGTGCTGGCGAAAAAGCCCGAACAGCGTTATAGTTCGGCGGGCGCAGTGGCAAAGGCTTTTCAGGAGATTGTGAGCGGCGAGGCTTCCTACAATCAGGGCGGCTACACGCTGCCAATAAAAACTCAGGTGATGGAACCGCGTAGCTATACCCAGCCAGCCCCGACTTTACCCCAGCCTGTTCCATATCAGCCTCCTCAAGCTACTCCGCCTCAGCCGTATGCCGGTCACGCCGCCCCAACCCAGGCTCTTGGTTATAGTCCGACCCCACCGTCCGCCCATATTTATCCCTCTGCGCCGCCGCCCAAGAAACGCGATACCGGGCTAATGATCGGATTAGCTGCTGGGTTGGTTGCAGTAGTTGCCGGAGTCGTTCTGGTAGGACTGTTGGCAAGCGGAGCCTTTAAAGGCGGCGCGACTCCGACTGCCGTTGCTGTAAATACAACTAGCGCGGCGACGACAGCCGCACCCGCTGTATTTACAACGACGGCGGACCCTTCAACGACTGCCCCGGCTACGACCTTTGCAGCGACGACCGCCCCGGCAACGACCCTTGCACCCACGCTTGCTCCGGCCACGACCCTTGCTCTGGCTACAACGCTTGCCCCGGTCACAACCGCGCCGCCTACCACTGCCCCACCTTCACCTACGCCGGTCTACAACCAGAGGCAGGTGGTCTATACTTCGAGCCGAGGCAACAAAGATGCGGTATACGTCTACTCTTTTGCCACTAATAAGGAAATTTTGCTTTCCGACCCAAATCTTTCCTGCTTCGACTCGACTCTATCACCAAACGGATTGGTAGTCGCTATGCGCTGCGTGGCGACAATCTATACGGTTAATATTGATGGAAGCGGCTTTCAGCAATTAGTCGGCGGGTTCAATCCGGCCTGGTCGCCGAGCGGGGATGGGTTGGTTTTTCTTTCTTCGGCCAATGAATGTGGCAGCCGAGATGAAGTCTTTACGCGCCAGAATAACGGAACCGTCCGGCGGCTTACCTGTGATGGGGAGGCCAAGCTAGGGCCGCGCTATTCGCCGAACGGCTCTCAGATTGTCTATTCGGCCCAGATAAACGGGAAATGGCAACTGGTTTTTATCAGTGCGGCGGGGAATGACCGTCGCGTTCTCAACCCGGCGGTCGATAATGCTCGCTACCCGGTCTGGTCGCCGACTGGCAAAAAGATAGCCTTTAGTACCGGGGATGGCAAAGGGATCGATGCCCAAATTTTTGCTATTGACACGGACGGCAGCAATTTGATCCAACTGACCGATAAGAACAAGGGTCAGGGGTTTAACGGACGGCCCCGTTGGAGTAGCGACGATTGGATTATCTTTCATTCCAACCGTGAGCAATTTGACCGCCGCAATTCGGATGGTACTCCGATACAGGCTATTTATGTGATGAAAAGCGATGGCAGTAACCAGCAGCCTTTGCCGATCAACAGTAAGGACGATAACTGGATTCCCGAATGGAAATAAAACTTAGATTTCCGAGGGCGAAAAGACGCGCTAAGTATAGCCGGATATTGGCGGTATTGCTAATTGGGTTGGGCCTGGGGCTGACAGCTTGTGATGGTGAAGCCGAAAAAGTAACGGCAGTCAGCCCCTCTCCGGCCTCCGGCAAGACCGCTACGCCTTCTACAGGTCAGACTCAACCGACTATAACCAATCCGGTGAGTATCGTTACCTCTTTACCGGGGCCGTCTCCGACGCTCGGTTCCAGCAAAGAAACCCCGGCGGCTTTGACGGTTAGCCCCGCCCCGCCCGCAACGGCAGCGGTTGGCTCCGGTCAACCCGTCGTATTGCCGACAGCGGGCAAGTTGAAGGATGGCAAATGTTCGTTTGAGGGTGTGCCGAACGGCTTGCGCCCCGAACACCTGGAAGCGCTTCAGCCTCAATATCGCCAGCCTGATAAACTGCCCGCCGCCCCTACCCTCTACGAACTGGATGTGACGGTCAACCCGACCGCCAATACTTATACCGGGCAGGCTACGATCAGCTTTTGGAACCGTTCGCCCCAGCCCATGCCAAATTTGATGCTACGGACTTACCCAGATTTTTTTAGTGCGGTCGGCGGTCAGTTAAATGTTAAGGAATTGAAGTTAAATGGCAAGCCTGTCACCCCCCGCGATAAGGCGCGGACTTTCGTGGAAGGCCAAATTGCCGAGCCGATTGCGCCGTGTAGTCCGGCCCAACTAACCTTAAAATTTGAGGGTAAGATCCCCAGTCAACTGCGTGAAGACCTGTACGCGGTAGGTACTTTTTACGCCGGGCAAGGGGCTTTCGCCCTGGCGACTTTTTATCCCCAACTGGCGCTCTGGGAGCAGGGGGCCGGCAAGCCCGGTTGGGACTGGACGGTTACGCCTTTACGGGCGAGTTCCGACCTGACTGCCGCCGAGAGTAGTTTTTACGATGTGCGGATACAGGCCCCTGCCCGCTATCAGCTTATCGGTAGCGGGGTCTCTCCAAAATCGGAGCAACCCGCCGAGAGCAATGCCAACAAAGCCTGGCGTTTTGTAGGTGGGCCGTTCCGTGAATTTGCGGTGGTGGGGAGCGAGAATTTCCTGCCCGACCCGTTGAACCGCCCTACCACGCAAGGTAATGTGAGCGTCAAAGTTTATACCCTCAAGAATACCGACCCTAATGCGCTCCTTCGTCAGCAGGATTTTGCCACCAAAGCCCTGGATGCCACGATTGCCACCCTGGACGATTTTGGTCAACTGGTCGCGCCCTATCCTTTTGTCCAATATAATCTGGTCGAGTTCCCGATCATTGGGTTTAACGGGATGGAATGGCCGATGTTTTCGCAATTTAGCATCAATATTTTCACCCGTACTTATGTGGCTAACACCGAAGAGCAGAAGTTTGATAACTTATTTTATTCCAAGCCGGGGACGCTGGTAATTGTCCACGAAGTCCTGCATCAGTGGTGGTATAACATTGTAGGTAACGATCAACAGGCTGAGCCATTTATCGACGAGGGGCTGACCGAATATTGTACCTATTTGCTGCCCGAATTGACCGCCCGACGAGCGAATACTTCGCCGGAAGCGGCCCGCACTTTTGCCAAAAGCTGGCTTGATAAATTGAGATTGCGTATTCGACAACAAGACCTGCCCGCCTTTGGCGACCTTAAAGTCAACTCGCCCGCCATTGATGTCAGTCTGGAACAGGCCGGATTAGCTTACTATCGTAAGGCTCCCCTTTTTTATGAAGCCTACCGTACCAAATTTGGCGATGATACCTTCTTCAAGTTTCTCAAAAGTTATTACCAGAATAATCAATATAAGCTGGTGCATTACACCGACTTGCAAAAAGAATTGGAGGCTGCCGTTCCGACCGAACGTCAGAGCGAGGCGGTGGAATTTATCAAGCGCTGGCTGAACGAAAAAAAGCTGGTTAACGACCTGGGAAATTCTTGAGGCACAAGGCATCTTAGTAATGCACCCCCCCTATGGAGTCTCACAATTCTCACCTTTATTTGAGAGGTATTGAAGCTAAACCAAGTAAAAAAGGTGCTATTTACCACAAAACCTTATCTTATCATGGTATAGCTTTTGCCACTATCGAGAATAGTACGTACTATATCAAATCGCAAAATTACTGGCCCCTACCAGCCCAATCTTTATGCAATTTGCTGTAAGGGTTAAAAGCGGATTAACAATCAAGATTTAGTATTGTTAGCGGTTTAGCCTACTTAGCCAATTCTGTAAGCCCAGTTTGTTGTGGCTATAATTTGATTAAGTACTATTGACAATAGTATGTATGAGATATATAATACGATCTCAATAAAGAACTGGTGGAAACTTAAGATAAGTCTTTGTTTGCTCAGTTATGACTAGAACAGTCAAGAAAAGCTCAGAAAGTTTATTATCATAATTGAATGTTTGTGACCAGATAAGGAAAATGACGATAAGTTTTGTACTGACAAAGGTACAAAGCAAAGATAGATGAGGAGAAACTCCCAAATGAGAAAAGGTTTTTTAGGGTGGTTAGTCTTGGGTTTACTGGTAAGTTTAGTGTTAGCTGCTTGTGGTGATAACACCACTGTTTCTACCGCTCAACCAGCCGCTGCTGGGGCAACCGCTGCTGCTACCTCTGGTAGTATGACAGGTCAATCCATGGGTGCTATGACTACTCAGGCCGCTGCAACCATTAAAGCCGCCACCAGTTCGGCGGCTACAGCAGCAGGTGCGGTTCCTACTGCAATGGGAGCGATGCCGGGTATAGATCAAGGCTCCGGCGGTATGGCTACCGCTGGGAATGACCCGATGACCAATAGCTTGAAAGGGTTGAGCGGTCGAGAATTTGAGGCCAACTTCATGCAGCAAATGATCGTCCACCACCAGTCGGCCATTGACATGGCGAAATTGGTTCCCACTAACACTAAGCGACCAGAGCTTAACAAGCTGGCTCAAAATATTACCTCAGCCCAGACTAAAGAGATTGGCGATATGACTGGCTGGCTTTCTAGTTGGTACAATCTCAAGCCACTGTCCGACTCAATGAGTGTGCCGGGTATGATGGAGATGATGGGTAGTATGGACAAACTCAAAAATAGCAAAGATGCCCAGTTTGATGAGATGTTTCTCAGGATGATGATTGAGCATCACCAGCAGGCCGTAAATATGGCAAATCTCCTACCTAGCAAGACCCAGCGCCCGGAACTCTTAAAGCTTGGTCAGGACATTATCAAGACCCAGACGGCTGAAATTGACCAGATGAAGAGCTGGCAGAAGACCTGGAATTTGAAGGCTTGATTTTAAGCCCATTATGTTTTGATGGATAAAAAGAGGCGGGTGAAAGTGATTATTTCACCCGCCTCTCGGTTCTTACAGGTTTTATTATAGGCCGAGCGTAATAGCGCAACCCATTGGCATCATCAGCAAATGCATCATTTCCAGCATTACTAGCCATAAGCCTACACTTCCAGCTAACCCCCCTCCGGTTCTAAGCCGGATTTGAAAGGATGTTTTAGCACTCCTACTAACCCTAGAACTTTCCAGTTCGAGCAACCGATTGACCCGCTGCTCAGTCAGACCGGTTTCGATCTTATTTTGGGAAGCCAATCCTGGCGCTCTAAAACCAAAAGATTTTCTACTATCAGCCAACATATTCTCCCAGATTTTGAGTAAGGCATCCGCCAGGGCCAGGGCCAGGGCTTGACCACCCAAGTGAGCGACTTGGTCATCACAGGCTAGTTCCTGCTCTTGTTGCAAGAGGCGGTAAATAGGTCCATTGGTCGGGAGATAGAAGAAAGCGGTTCGCCACCAGTTAGCCAGCCAGATTATCCAGAAATCCCGCTGGGCCAGATGTGCGCCTTCGTGCCAGAGTACTGCCCGAATTTCTTCGGTATCCAACTGTGTCAGCATGCTGGTAGAGAGTACTACAATTGATTTTGCGCCGGGCCATAACGCTGGTAAGTTGAAGGCAAAAGGCCGGGGACTGTACCATAAGCGTATCTGGGCCGTCGCAAAGCTACCCTTGATAAGTTCTTCTAAACCTGCCGGGGCTTCCCAGGTATGCCCTAGAGTACGCCGGTAGAGCCAAATCAGCTTGATAGAATTAAAGAGTAAGGCTACCAGGATTGGAGTAACAAAGACGGCTAGACCTGCTATCGAAATAAGCCACTCTCGATGCATTTCGTGGTCAGTATAGTGTTCAGTTTCAGGAACAAACATCCCTGGTATCATAGTCAGAGAGAACAGAACCATTACCGAGAACGGCATCGCCAGTGCCAGTATTTGTACCCAGCGTCTCAGGTTCCAGCCTTGAAGCCGTCTCAAAGCTACCAGGGCCAATTGTTGCCCCACTATTACCAATCCCAGGCTGGCTAACAAAAATAACAAATGGATCATCTTTACTGCTACTCCCCTTACTACCGATCTTACTTGTCCTGGGTTCCAGGCTCATGGGTTATATTTGCCTGTTGAGGGCGGAGCGCCGCCACCCTGGCTTTAAGCACTTCGATGCGTTCAGCCCCAGCTTCATTGTTAGCCAGGCGTTGGAGGTGGGTTTCGGTAGTGTAGGAAAAGCTGACCAGTAGATTTTCGAGAATACGTGAGACAAAGTTATCAATAAATGCTTCTTTGGTTAGAATAGGGGTATAAACATAGGCAGCCTCTACTTTACGGGCGCGTAACAGGTGTTTGCGGGCGAGACGGGCCATAGTAGTCATAATGGTGGTATAGGCTACATAACGGCCCTGCCAAAAAGCCTCATACACTTCCCGCACCGTTATTCCGGTAGGATTAGCGGCTGGTACTTTTTCCCAGATAAATTCCATGATGTCAGCCTCCAAATCGCCCAATACCTTGCGTACACCTTCGCGGTCAGGACGAAAAACTGAAATCTCTGGTTCCTCTTCCTGGTTTGGGTTGGCTTCTGCCAATATTATGGCTTCTTCTGATTGTTCTATAATATCTTGACTCGTGCTAATCTTATTGGTTGTCTTTGCTTTTCTGCCCATAGTTAACCCTGGCCCTTGCATTATTGGTTCAACTTTGATTCAATTCTCACTGAGGAGCTTGCCTCAGATTACAGAATTTACCTGATATAGCTATCAAATTACCCTCAAGTATCTTATTCTGAGATACATTATAAGCCTTGTTTGATACTATCGTCAATAATACTATCAAATAAAAATCTTGACAAAGCGAAAGCCCTGTAATACTATTGCTAGTAGTATTAACCCTGATGTTGCTTTTCATGCAATTCTGTCTCCGCCCTAATAGCGTGTTGTGGAACGAGGATACACTAAGGTTTGTATAACGGCGGCAGCTAACTTATTTAAAAGCAGAGCTTGTAAAGAACACGAAAATTGCTAATAAACGAATGTGGTTGAGCAATACTGAATTCCTTCGGAAAAATTTCTCAAAACCTCTGGATAACTCTTGACAATACCCCTGGAGGGTATTATAATGAAATACAGATACCCTACCAGGGTATAATAATAGAAATTAAAACGGGAATTAAACTCGTATAGTATGCATCGAAAGGAGAATTAGTAATGGCACAAGCAATCGATCCGGTCTGCAAAATGACAGTCGAAACCCAGACCGCCCAGCACAAATCCGACTACCAGGGTACTACCTACTATTTTTGTGCGCCGGGTTGTAAGAGAGCATTTGATAAAGAGCCAGGCAAGTATCTGGGGCAAGGTGAAGCGGATAATCAAGCTACTCATCAGCATTAGTCTAAAATTTCGAGCGGACAAGTCCTCGAAGGTTATTCAAGGTTTGTCCGCTTAAACCTCCATTTTTCTCCTTGATTAAAGCCGCTCTGCTTTCTTTTCTTTAGGGAAGCAAATAAAAATAATTGTCCCAATGTAGGGGCAACCCTGGGTGGTTGCCCTCATTGACCGCGCAAGGTGTTCACGGGCAACCACCCAGGGTTGCCCCTACCGGGATATTTTATTATTTTTGAGTCCCTTAATGAAACAGGTAAGAATATCCATTTCTTTTCGTGCATCAAAACCTCCCAGTAATCGGTTACGTTTAGATTTGAAAACAAACGAAACGAAATGAGATAAGGAAAAGTAAGGATGAAAACCGTAACTTTAGCCATAAAAGGCTTAAATTTCGCCGGTTGCGCTCCCGAAATAGAAAAACGCTTAAAACATCTTAGTTCTATCTCAAAAGTAGAGGTGAGTTATGTTACTCAGACTGCTACTATCGCTTATGACGATCACTTGCTCGACGAAGCCCAGTTGAGAGGGTTGGTCAAGGATTGTGGTTACGCCTGTGGTGAACCGCTCTTTCCAATCTCGGAAAAAGTGGCGACAGTTGGCGTTAAGCACGATCATCATCAGCAATCAGGCGGGTCGGTAACGGCAACCCCGCTTCCTCCCATATCTCAAGCCGTCGCTAAAAAAGAGGCTGTAGCTCATCAGGGAATGGATCACGCTGCCCTGGGCCACGCTAAGACCGAGCAAGGGGCCAGTCACGCTATGATGGGCCACGATATGAGCGACCCGGCGATGGCAAAGGCGATGGAAGCCGATATGCGTAACCGCTTTGTGGTATCCCTCGTACTGACCATCCCCGTAATTTTATATTCGATGCTGGGCGTAAATCTGTTCGGACTGAATTTACCCACTCCTTTTGGTATCGCTAACAACTGGGTACTTCTGGTGCTTTCTAGTCCGGTGGTCTGGTGGGGTGGTTGGATGTTCCACGCCGGAGCCTACCGAGCCTTGCGTAATCGTACCCTGAACATGAATGTGCTGGTCAGTTTGGGCGTGCTGGTAGCTTACCTGTTTAGTGTTCTGGTTACTTTCTTCGCACCCCAGGTAGAAACCAGCTATGATGCCGCCGCTATGCTCGTCACCTTTGTATTGTTTGGTCATTGGATGGAAATGCGCAGCCGCCGGGGTTCTTCGGATGCCCTCAACGCTCTGTTGCGGTTGACTCCTAGCCAGGCCAATTTGATTGGGCCGGACGGAGAAGTAAAGACGGTGCCGGTGGAGCAAGTGCAGGTCGGCGAAATGCTGTTGTTACGTCCCGGCGAAAAAGTACCCGTAGACGGAGTAATAACCGAAGGCGAAAGCGCCCTTGACGAAAGCATGGTGACGGGCGAAAGTATGTCGGTAAGCAAAAAATCGGGCGACGAAGTGATTGGCGGTACGGTTAACGGTTCTGGGTCGCTGCGCTTTAAGGCGACCAAAGTTGGTAGCGATACGGCCCTGGCCCAGATTGTTCAACTGGTGCAAACCGCCCAAAACTCCAAAGCCCCGGCCCAGAGATTAGCCGATAAAGCGGCAGAATGGCTGGTAGCGTTGGCGGTTGGGGCCGGTATCCTGACCTTTTTGATCTGGTATTTCATCGTAGGTCAGTCCGCCCTGTTTGCCCTGACGCTGGCAGTAACGGCGATTGTCATCGCCTGTCCAGATGCGCTCGGTTTAGCTACGCCGACCGTTGTGGCGGTTGGTACAGGGATTGGGGCGAGAAACGGCATTTTGATTAAGAATGCAACGGCTTTGGAACAGGCTTCTAAAATCCAGGCCATTATCTTTGACAAGACTGGCACTTTGACCGAAGGCAAGCCTGCCGTTACCGATTTGGTGCTGTTAAGGGCTGGCTTAGTTGTCGGGCTAGACGAAACTAAGTTGTTGCAACTGGCGGCGACCACCGAAACTGACTCAGAGCATCCCCTGGCCCGAACTATTGTCGAAGAAGCCAAAACTCGCCAGTTACCAACCCTACCCTACAACCAATTCCAGGCTATTGCGGGCGGTGGAGTACAAGCGGTGGTTGAAGCTACTCAGACGGTCTTAATCGGCACTCCCAAGTTGTTGTTGGACAAAGGTATCCAGGTTGCGAGTGATGAAGCGGAACAATTGGCCGGGCTGCAACAGCAAGGCAAGACGGTAATGCTGGTAACGGTCAACGCTCAGGTAGTGGGCCTGATTGCCGTCGCCGACCGAATACGTCCCTCTTCCCGTCAGGCGATAACTGAACTGGAAGCTTTAGGTATCCAGGTCGCAATGCTGACCGGGGATAACCGGGGAACCGGGGAAGCGGTCGGGCGAGAATTAGGTATTAGCCGGGTCTTTGCCGAGGTTTTACCATCGGATAAAGCTCGCTATGTAAAACAGCTTCAGGGCGAGGGCTTGTTTACCGCAATGGTAGGTGATGGCGTAAACGATGCTCCGGCGCTGGCTCAGGCCGACCTGGGCATTGCTATCGGGGCCGGTACAGGGGTGGCTATTGAAACTGCCGAAGTGGTGCTAATGCGAAGTGACCCAGTCGATGTGTTGGCGGCTATTCGGTTGTCGAAAGCGACAGTCCGAAAGATGAAGCAAAACCTCTTCTGGGCCGCGATTTACAACCTGATCGCCATTCCTATTGCCGCCGGGGTGTTATATCCTGTTGGCATTCTGCTTCGCCCGGAAGTAGGGGCGCTGGCAATGAGTGCCAGTTCTATCACAGTAGCACTCAATGCCGTTCTATTAAAGAATGTCGAAAAGAAACTGAGGGTTCCTGGCAAATCCATATCTTAACTAAAGGCTCGAAATTCGCTTTAAAAAGCAAAAAACCTTTGCGACAAGCCTTATTTTTTTGTTGGCTTGGCTTTAGGTGGATCGGTCGGTTTGGGTGTTTTGGTTGGTTTGGGTGGATCAGGCGCTTTGGTCGGCTTAGGGGTTTTATTGCCTTTGTCGGTATCCGGGGTCGGGGTTGGGGCCGGAGCCAAAGTTGGCGCAGGAACTGGGGTAGCGGTCGGTGGAACGGGTGTCGCGGTCGGTCGAACTGGGGCAACTGTGCGAACTGGGGCCGAGGTATTGGTTGGATCGGGTGCTGGAGTCGAGACCGGGGCCAGAGTAGCAACTGGTTCGGGCGTAGCACTAGGCGGCACGGGCGTAGAAGTCGAGACCGGGGCTGGAGTAGCGGTCGGTTCGGGTGTGACAGTTGGCAAAGCAGTTGTGATTGGCAGGGCCGTATAGCCCGGTGACGCAGGGGTTGTGCCTGGCGAGAAGGCTGGGGTCGTCGTAGCCGATACAGTTGTAACGGGCGCGGTTGTAGACGGCTCAGGTGTTATACTCGGTACGGTCGAGATTTGGGTAATTAATTCTTCTAGTTTTCGCTGTGGTTTGGCGCTCTTGGAAGTATTAGCAGCCTTGCCGGTTAGGGTGTGGTTGGTATCCACCAGACGGTCGCGCTGTTTGGTCAACGTATTAAATTGAGTTTGGGATAGCTTACCACCGTTTAACTCAATGGCCTTATTGAGAGCCTCATTGTATTTGGTAATAGCGATTTCGACCCGGTCAAGATTGCCCTTTTGAGCTTGCTGCTCAATTTCCTCTAAGCGTCGTTCGGCAAATTTCAATTCCTCCGCCGCTTTTTCCTGGGGAGAACCGGCTAACAACAGCCCTGCCCCGTCCAGCCATAGTTTAAAGTCGTACAACCCATCGCCCGGTTGGGCGGCTTGAGCCACTCCACTTACACCGCCAAACGATAGTATTGAGAAAATTAACAAACCAGCAACCCAGGCCAGGGGCTTGCGCCGCCAGTCGGATAAGCGCACCGGCAACTTACTTTTGGCGGTAGCTATCGGGGTGGGCATGATTAGCAGGCCAGGATTCTGGCTGCTGTCGGCAACGGCAGGTGAAAGTTCAGGCTCGATTTCGGCTTGAAAAGAAGCCCACATTTTAGACAAATTGGGCGGCGCTAGTTGGGCTTTGAAAGCTTGTCCGGCCTCGGTCAATTTTAAGGACAACCGAACCGAAGGCTCAATTTCGGCCCAATTTTCGCCATAACGAGCGGCACACGTTTCGAGGGTGGCCTGCCCGCTTTTAATAGCGGCGACTGCTTGTTCTATTAGAATGTCAGTCGTTTCGTCCAAAAATAATCTCCCGCCGCAACGTTTTACGTAAGGCTTCGTGAGCGCGGAACAAAATCCCCCGCACGGTTACTTCCGATTTTACCATTAGCCGCCCGATTTCAGCGTGGCTTAATTCTTCGACGTAGCGCAAATAAATCACCTGTTGCTGATCGTCGGGTAACTTAAGTACGGCTTGCCGCAGTTCTTCGTATTCGGCCCGCCGATCCGATTGGGACTCAGGGCTGTTGTAATGGTTATCATCAGCTAAAGTGTAAGCTTCATCTATGGGAGTAAATACGGTGGTCTGTCGTTTACTCTTGCTGTAATTAATAATCTGATTATGGGCAATCGTATAGAGCCAGGCCAGGAAAGGTGTATTAGCCTGTTGATAGCGCCCAATCGCTCTCCAGGCATTTAAGAAAACCTGAGCGGTCAAATCTTCGGCTTCGGCTATCGTCCGCACACGATAAGCCACATAACGATAGACCGCCCCGGCCCACATTTCATAGAGTTGTCCAAAAGCTTCTACATCCCCTTTTACGGCAGCTTCAACCAAAGCCCGCTCCGCCAGGGAGGGGCCGGCATCAAACTGCTCCGCAAAATTCTGGGATTCGTCAGCTCTCACGAAGCTTTGACCTCTTGCCTTTCAAAAGGTTCACTATATACAACAACCGATATTCAGATTCGTTTGACATTATTAAAAACCAATTATCTATAGCAAAATTCGGGCCTGGAATAGTGGATGTTACCATTAAATTCTTATCAAAATTTGTAAGTGTTCGATAGCGTATTATGGTGGGCCGGGAAATTATCCATTTTTTGTTCAGTCAAGGAGCCTCAAGGTGTTTGCAACTCAAAGACTGCTCTAACCTTCCCAGGATTATACTAAGATTATAGCAGTCTTTGTAGCTCGCGAACATACTTATAGTACAAAAGTCCCATAAGATAGGCTTTTAGTCGATTTCGACCGCTTCGATTTTGACTTCTTCAACCCATTGGGGGGTTGGAATGTGATGATATTTGTCGGCGGAACCGTTTGAGGCGAGGGGGCGGGCGGTTGTTCCAGTTAGATCGGAGCGTAACGAGCGTAATTCTTGAAGCAGTTGCTCTTCACGGTTTTTCTGTTTTTCCACATCCAGTTCCATCTTTTTGATCCGGAAAAGGGCATCCTCGACCAACCGCCGGTTGTTGCCAATCAAGTCGGCGACCAACCCGATCAGCAAAATGATAATACCCACGATAAAGCTGGCACTGCCGAGCAACAAAGATTGAATATGTCCGAGGCTACCGTTGTGTTCGGTGAAAGCCAACCACAAAAAACGGGCGATCACGGGCAGACTTACCACAAAAAACGGAATACTGACGTAGAAAAAAGTTTTGAGCGGTTCGTGCATGGCGTAAATGCGAACGATAGTGGCCGCCATCCGCTTGACATAGTTCCAGACCCCTTTGACCAACCGCGACTCACGGGTGACAGGATTGGTGAATATTGGGATCGAAGTAATTGCCAGATTTTTCTTGCTGGCCTGAAAAATAGTTTCGATAGTGTAAGTATAGCGGGTGACGACATTCATGCTAAGGGCGGCTTCCCGGCTAAAGGCCCGGAACCCGCTAACGGCATCGGGAACTTTGGAGCCGCTAAAAATCCGCACTGCCCGACTGCCCCAGCGCTGGAAGCGCTTTTTGAGCGGGCTAAAATGCTCGATCAGATCGGTCTGGCGGTCGGCAATCACGAGGTCGGCCTGGCGCAGCAAAATCGGGCGCACCAGATTGGGGATCGAGTGGCCCGGATATTGGTTGTCGGCATCGGTATTGACGATAATATCGGCATCGAGGGCCAGACAGGTGTTCAGGCCGGTCTTGAAGGCGGCAGCCAGGCCCCGGTTGCGGGTATGATGGGCAATTACCATCGGGTAATGATTGACGTGACCCCAGGTGCGGGCGATTTCGACGGTGCGGTCGGAGCAACCGTCATCAATAATAACAATGATGTATTCGTCAATACCCTCAATCGAGCCGGGTCGCGGCAAATCGTCCAGGGTTTGAGTTAGAATTTCTTCTTCATTGTAACAGGGTATCTGAATAGCAAGTTTCATTAATTCTAGCTTTTGCTTTTCCTAAAGACTGAATAGCTTTTTATCTGTCCTAAAGATAGGAACGCGCAAATGAGCAGCTATGTTGCGCTTAATTCGGTTTGATTCTACCCCTTCCATCGCCAAAGGTCAAATTGGGGTTGATGGGTTGATGGGTGGTGCGCGTCAGAATGTTGCACGGGTTCAAACCGTAAAACGAGCGACTGTGAAAACCTTAACTCCAACTACTCAAAACTATAGCTTAGAAAATTTGTAACTACTCACCACTGTCATTCTGAGGCGAGCGATCACCTAGATTTTTGCCAAGATAACTCTCCGCCGAAGAATCTCAGTTCAATCGATTTGTCAGGTCTGAGTAGTTACGAAAATTTTCGGTGAAAAATTTTCTAAGCTATACTCAACCCCGGTTTAGGGCGTGGCATAACCTTACCAGTTTGCAAAAAACTGCCGCTCAGCCTTGATGGTTCAAATTAAGCGCTGGTAGAAGCTCCAAAAGAGGGCCAGACTGAGGCCGACCCAGGCCAGGGCCGCGAGAGGTAGATAAGATACGGGGGTGGTATCGCGTAGCCGTAAGGGAGTGGTCGGGTTAGTAGGGTCGGGGAGATAACGATAGACCGAAGTGCCGAGCAACCCGAACCAAAGACCGCCCGTCAGACCGCCCAGGTGCGCCCAGGTATCGGTTCCCGGCACGACATTTAGGACGGTCAGGTTGAGCAGCAGCACCGCGCCGAGCAGCCAGGCTTGCCGGGCTAATAGCGCCCGGTTGCGGATCGAAAAGCCCAGCAAGGCCCCTGCCAGTCCGAAAATTGCCCCACTTGCGCCGACCGCCATATCGCGGTTGTGCAAGGTTAGGCCAAAGCTGACCACGCTGGCCCCCAACCCCGTCAGCAAATAGATCAGGCCCATTCGCCAGGCTCCCAAATAGCGTTCGAGTCGCCAGCCAAGCGCCAGCAACAGCAACCCATTGAGCAACAGATGTACCAAATTGGCATGAACGAACATAACGGTCAACAGCCGCCCAAATTCGCCGCTCATGAGGGCCGGACGGTAGAGCGCTCCAACCCGGTAAAGGGTTGCCGTCCGAAAGCCTTGCTCGAAACTGAGCGCGTCCAACCTTCCCTCGACCAGCAGTTCCAGCCCAAACGCACCTACCGTGACCGCCAACAGCACATAGGTCAGCCAAACCCGGTGGGCGGCGGGGAGAGCGGAGGAAGCTGTACTAAATGTTGCTTGACGAGTTAAAATAATTCTCCCCTCTGGTTTAATTTCTGGAGTATCAAACGCCAAGTAATTTGCTGACTTTTTTAACTTTACCCTGACTATCAAACTCTACGATAAGCGTCAGTGGTTGACTTGCCTCTTGAATTTGGGCTTTGACTTTTTGCACTGTATCCGAAAAAGAACTGTTAACATTAGTATAATTCTCATTGGCCTTAGTTTTGCCTTCTTCAGCCTGTTTGCCCAAACGCATTTGTTTTTCTGGGTTGGTAAGAGTGCCATCCATTTCTGGTAATCTTCGTGTAACTTCATCGTAAAATTTGATCTCATCTTCACGCCAGCCAGCTAAATCTTTTTGCACCATTTCGAGGCGACTTAATGCCACGTCTCGGCTTTGAGGTAGTGCAGACGTAATTTGGGCGGCCAGACCTCTAACTGATAGAGCTAGATAGTAATTGCGGGACTCACGTTTGTAAGTATCTACGATTTTTTGAAAATCGTCTATTTTAGTCTCATCACGAGTACCGGTTAAAAAGCCCTTATCGATGCGCGTTTCTTTGTAGGTGGTGTAAGCGGTTGCCGTCTGACCTTTTGCAAAGATCATCGCAGCAAGCGTCTCCCGCTCGATGTTTTCGAGTTGAGTACGAAAGTCTTGAAAGTTTGTATCACTTACTTTTTGCTCATTTAACACAACTCGAATGTTATCGAGGTACTGAAGATTACCCAACAAGGCGCTCCGCTCTTTTTGTTGCAGAAAGTCCTTTATTTCATTGATACTCCTGTTAAGAGCTTCCAATTGTTGATTAATCTCAGAAAGAAAACCCTGCGCTGTTATAAACGACATAACTTGGAAGGCAACAAGCCCAACGGCAAATGTTTTAATACCGCTAATCGGTTGTAGGGAAACCTGGCTGCGAATAGTATTCGCGTTATCTACTACTATGCCTCGTACTCCACCTTCTAGCGAGTTCATCATTGTCAATGAACCTGTGGAAAGTCCTTTTGCTATCTCAGGCTTTACCGTGATAGCATAAATATTTGACCCATTGCTTACCCCTGCTCCAACGGCCCTTAATTGCGGTCCTTGTTCAAACCAATTGCCTAAATTTTTTAATAACTCCTGATTGATTGCAAGTTCTACCAGGCGATCCTTACCAGCAGGTTGATATCGTATTATCTCGCCCCAGGTATAGCTTTCACTCCCCAGGAGGAGTTTGTTGGGCATTGGGACAGGAGTGGGACTTGGTGGGATAGACGTTGAGGTTGGAGCAAAAGTTGGAGTAGGTTCCAAAGTTGCTGAAGGGCTGGCACTAATAGAGCGGGTTGGTTGGGAGGGTGTGGCACTTATGTCTCCACAGGCATTAAGCATCAAAGGCGTAAGCAAGCTGCCAAGTAATAATCCTGTTCCAAGCCGCCATCCTTTGTAGATGTGGTGTTGTTTTCTTTCCCCCGGATTTCGCTCACTAAGCAAGATCATCCCGAAAACACTGACAATAAAAAGTAAGAAGGATGTTGCCAAAACAAATAGTGCAATTCCAGTGTACATTTTGATCTCCTGTAAAAAGTAGCTTAGACTAAGTTAAAGTGTAGTTAAATGCTTTAAAGCTTGGTTCGACCTACCAAAAAGTCTCTTATTTATTTCTCGCCTTTTGCTGGTTTTTCGAGCGCTTGCAGAAGGGCTTCTTCCTGGGCGGGTAGGACGGTGCGCGGGTCGAAGAGTAATGTTTCGCGCTCGACCCGGCAGACGATGGGCGGACGGTTGCGACGCAGGGCGGCAGTCAGGCTGTTGGCGGTAGTGTGGGACGGAACGGGTAGGGCCAAGAGCCAGGTCGGGAGCATCTCGCCGGGTAAGGAGCCACCGCCAACCGTCGAAAGCCCTTCGGTGATCGCCGCACCGGGCCAATGTGGGATTAGCCGTTGCCGCCAGCTTTCGGCCTGAGCCTGCAAGCTTTCAGGCGACCGAGCCATCATCTGCCAGACCGGGATTTTGCGTTCGGCCTCACCCCGTAGATAATGTTGCAAGGTGGCTTGGAGGGCCGCGATGCTCATCTTGTCTACTCGCAAGGCCCGCGCCAGAGGGTGTTTCTTGAGGCGGTCGATATAGGTTTTCTGACCAGCAATCAGGCCGACCTGTGGCCCACCTAGCAACTTGTCGCCGCTAAAAGTTACTAAGTGCGCTCCGGCGGCGATGCTTTCCTGGACGGTTGGTTCGTGGGTCAGGCCATAGCGGGCGGTATCCAAAAAGGTGCCGCTGCCCAGGTCATCCACCAGCAAGATATTATGCCGGTTGGCGACCTCGGCCAGTTCTGCCAGGGTCGCGCTGTGGGTAAAGCCGATGATCTTAAAATTACTGCTGTGTACCCGCATGAGCATGGCTGTTTCGGGACGGATCGCGGCTTCGTAGTCGCTGGCGTAAGTCTTGTTGGTCGTGCCGACCTCGATCAATCGCGCTCCACTCTGGGCCATCACGTCCGGGATGCGGAACGAACCACCGATTTCGACTGCCTGTCCCCGGCTCAAAACTACCTCACGGCCCTGGGCAAAGGCGCTCACGACCATAAAAACCGCCGCCGCATTGTTGTTGACTGCCAAAGCTGCTTCGGCTCCACTCAAACGGGCGACCAGTTCCCCGACATGGCTCATCCGGCTACCCCGTTCGCCGTTTTCGAGATCGTATTCCAGGTTATTATAGCTTCGGCTGACCCGTGCGACGGCGCTGGCGGCTTCCTCGCTGAGGGGGGCGCGGCCCAAATTGGTATGGATTACCACCCCGGCAGCGTTGATGACCTCGCGCAGGCTGCTTTCGAGGGCTTGCTCAGCCCGCTCGATCACTCGCTCGGCCAGCCTTTCCAGGCTCAAGTCAGCCGTATCTAGCCGACCCTCCCGGATTTGTCGCCGGGTTGCGTCGAGGGTCTGGCGGGTCAGATCGAGGGCCAGGTCGTAGGGCAAAGTTTCGGCCTCGATAAAACTTTGGAGCGGTTCGGCCCGCAGCAACTTGTCTACGCTGGGCAGGTTTCGGAGCAGTGCCGCCGCTCCCTCGGTTGATAAGGTTGACATACGATCCAGCTTGCTTTCTAGGTAGCTATAAGTCAATTGATAATCTAAACTCAAATTTTATTAACGTATTATTTTAAGAACAAATTCAAGTAAAATTAAACATTATTCTAACAAATCTGGCAAAATCTATTGCAGAATATTAATCACGTTGTTTTATTCTTTCAATAGCTTCTTGTATATTATCTTTGAAAAGCCGATCAGAAGTATTCCTGCTCATTGCGTCAAGCATTGGAATTACTTCGTTATTAGATATTCTACCTATAATATTAACTATATTTATTTCCTCCAAGTTAATCGGGTAGGTAAGTGATAACAACAATGTTTCATCCGTCAAGTCATCATCCGTCAACACCCCTACCTTATATAAGGCTAACACGGCAGTTAGTCTCAGACGTTCAAGTTTGTCATTAAGAGCAGTAATTATAGCTTCTATAGTTTTTTGGTCTGTTGGGCTGATCGAGGCTAAAGCCTCAACACTTGCACAACGCACACTTTCATCAGGATCATCAGACAAAATCTGAATAAGTTGACTAACGGCTGAACTAGCTGTCGGCCCAATATCGTCTAATGATCTTACAAGAAACCCACGTACATAACTGTTAGAGTTGGGTAAAGCTTGGATAATCGGATCGACTGCTAATACATCGAATTTAGTCAATACCTTAACTATAGAGTGCATGAAGTGATTAGTTCTCATAACAACTAGCCGATTAGGAGAGTATTCCTGTTGGACTAAATTTTCAATTAGCGCTTCGATTACAATAGGGCCGATCTCAATCAAAACCTCGTTAGCTATTTTCTGATGATTTTCATCATAACTGGCAAGTTTATGAATAAGAGACTCAATAACTAAACTCACATCTGACCTAGATTGATGCAGGTCTTCGGTGGCTTTAAGACGTATTTTAGAGTTTTGGTTTCCCAGTCTGGAAATAAGTTCTTCTACTTCTTGGCTTGTCATTTCAGCTAGAACACCTCAATAAGATTCAAAAACGAATTTTAAGATTGACTTTATTTAATAGTAGCCGTGTTAATGGCGGCCTGGGCCGCCCGGTTTGCATCGACCAGGATTACCTTAGCCTGATTGGTTCCGTTCAGGATCGACTCGATAGTCTGCTCCCAGGTAATATCGGCCTGCAAGTAGGCTTCCAGCTTGTAAGGACGGGCCGTCTTTAACTGTTCGAGATAAGGCTGAAGTAAGGGCTGGTCGGTAAAATACGGGTCGGCGTACAAGTTGGTCAGGACTGGATAGCGACCCATTTCGCGGGCCAGCCGTAACTGGTATTTAGGGCTGCTGGCCCACTTCATAAACTCAAAGGCGGCTTCCCGGTTTTTAGAACCTTTTGGTACAAAGAGACTACCACCACCCTGGACGCTGCCGTTGGTTTTGCCTTCCAATCCTTTTGGCAGGGGGGCCGTCCCAACCTCTTCGCGCAGACCCGCCGGGCTGTTGCGCTCGATCTCTTTCAAATCCCACGGGCCGCTAAAGAACATCGCAACCTTGCGCTGTTTGAAAAGGTCTATCGGTTGGGGGCCTTTGCCGCTATTATAGTTCGGTATCGGGCTGACTTTATTTTTGTTTATCAAGTCGGAAAGGAATTGCAGCATATCGGCATTGGCGGGGTCATCCAATCGGGCCAAGGGGCGACCGCTTTGGTCGTCAATCAGGTCGCCACCATTAGAGCGCAACAGGCCAAAAACGTCCCACGCGCCCGGTTTGATCGCTACCCCGTAACGGCTACCGTCCGCTTTGGTCAGTTTGCGGGCATCTTCGAGCAACCGAGTATAGGTATAGCTGCCGTTTGGTTCGGGCAGTCCGGCTTCCTTAAACATCCGCTTATTATAGAAAAGAAAGACCGTGTTGATGTCGAGCGGCACGCCATACTTGACGCTGCCCCAGGTAACATCTTCCATAGCGCCGGGCATATATTGTTCAAGCGCCTTCTGCCCCCATTGCTGCCACAGATCGTCCACCGGTTCGGCGAACCCTTGCGCCCCAAAGACAAAAGCGTGCTGGTGGGCAATATCGGGCGGGTTGCCCGCCAGTACCGCGTCTCTAACCTTAATCCGCATTTTGCCCCACTCGGTGTGGTCTACCAAAATCGTAATATTGGGGTACGCCTGCTTGAATTCGCGCATGAGTTCGACCATAGGAGCTTCGTTGTAATAATCGTCGGCAAACCAGACCCTCATCACAAAAGATGGCATAGCCGCGATACGCGGATTAATCGGCACTGGAAAAGCCGCGGTGGTGGTCAAAGCAGCACTTGATATGGGGGCGGGCGTAGCAGCCTCTCCACAACCTGTTACCAGAGTTGATAGCAAAATAAGACTTATCAGGGCGTTAAAACGTAAAAATGAGCCAATCTTCATGAGTAATGAACTCCTGACCTTTACAACTTGGACTTGATGGACGCTAATCAAAAAATAATCTAGCTAGATTTGCAGTCAACTTTATCACGTCAGATTTTATTATAGAAGGCAACAGGGTGCTTTGGCAAGAGAACTGGGAACCAGGATTGTAAAGCTTCTCTAAATCTGCTATATTAACCAATACTATGACGAATATTAACCAAAACTTCACTATAAACGAAGGAGGTATAATATGGGACTTTCAACCGACCGCTTCGAGTATTTGCGGGATGTGATGCGGGAAGGCGACCGGCAAGACCCGGAATTCGATCAGCAAAAGGCCCTCTACAAGAAAATCCGCCAGTTCTGTACGGCTTGTAATACGCCCGACCCGGTTTGCAAAGCCTCGGTCTGTCACTTTTATTCGCTTAAAGTCAAGGCTATTTCCGAAGCCGAAAGCGAAATGCGCCGCTTTGGAGCTTATGCTCAACAAAAGTTTGAAATGAAGGGCCAAGAAGGTAAAGCGGACTAATCGGCTTTAGGTTGTCGGCTGTCTATCTTTAAGTCTTAGCCACTCGGTAGACCACCCAGGCCAACCGTTCTTCATCGCTGAAGGGGTAGACTTCGAGGGCTGCTTCAAGCCATAGGTTGTAGGGTGCGAGACCCGCTTGCAACCGCTTGTAGGAGGCCACTTGCCAATCGGTAAATACGACATAAGTCTCCCCTTCGGCGGCACGGCTGGCGACCAGGGCCGGATCGAGCGGGCGACTTTTGTTAGAAGGCAGTTGGAGCGGCTGTCCGAACAGATAAAAGCTAAAGTGCCAATCCAATTCCTCCTGAAAGACCACTGCGCCGGGCCGGGCGTTGTTTGGGAAAAAACGGGCCACCTCGTCGATGCCATCAAAAGCGTAATGCTGACCGGCCCCCCTTCCGCTAAAAGCCAGATAATCCCCGCCTAACGGTAATTTGTAAGATTCGGCCTGGGCTACCGGGCGCACCATCAAGCCCAAAGTCAGCAGGGTCAGCAAAGTTAAAATTAGTCTTTGACTTCGGCTTGTCTTAGCGGCAGGCCCTTTTGAAGCCAGTTGAGAGCGTAAATCTTGAAGAGAGCTTGGCAAGAGGGCGGCAACTTCGATCAAAAGGCGGACGACCAGCAGCGCCCCAAAAGGAACCATTGGTAGCAAATAGCGATCCCAGACCGGGAAGGTCAGGATCGTATGCCAGACGACCACGATAGCGATGGCAGCAAACAGGGCCAAATCGACCAGGGCAGTACGCCGCCACAGTGGGTCGCCCGGCCCAGATTGACTATTACGCCGCCCACGCCACATATCCCACGAACGCCAGACTGTCCAACCGAATAAACCGACCAAACCTACCAAAATCAAAAGACCAAATGGATTTGGTACAAAGAAATATTGAAGCGCCCGGTTCCACCACTCGGTCAGACGCACCAGCCACCGTTCAGGGCTGGCAAGCCCAAGTTTATCCCCGTTGAGGGCGGCCCCATAGGTGAGGGAACTGGTTTGTCCGCGCCACTTGTCGAAGCCGAATACCACTAAAACCGGGGCGGCGACCCCTGCCGCAGTCCAGCCCAGCCGTTTTAAGAGGCGAAGCCAGCCTACCCACTCGCCCTTGTCGGCGGACAGATTGAGGGCTACCGCCAAAAAGACCGGGAAAGGCAAAAAGAAAAGGGCTTGCTGTTTGGAGCAGACCGCTAGCCCAAAAGCTAAACCGGCCCAACCCCAGCGCCCACTTGCGACCAGCCAGCCACATACCAACAGCCAAAAGCTCATCAGCGGATCGGTAAAGACGGTTGGGGCGTAGACCTGGGCTAGGGGCGAAAGCGCGAATAGCCCGACCGCTACCATTGGCAACCCCGGTTGGGAAGGGTAGAGCTTGCGGGCCAACCCCCACAACGGCAGTACTGCCAGAGCGCCCAGCACAGCATTCGGTAGCCGAGCCGCTACCTCGTTTTCGCCGAACAACTTGTAAGCCAGGGCCACCAGATAGAAAAGTTGGGGCGGCTTATCGACCGCGATAGTCTTCATGAAGGGGTCGCCGTTGGCGATCAACCGCGCCCAACCTGCGTGATGGGCCTCGTCGTAGGCAAAGCGTTCTTGTCCGGCAGGTAGCAGCCGCAAAGCAAAAAGCGCGACTACAAAGAGAGCCGCTAGCCCAAACTTTAGCCCGGTTGTAGCTCTTTCACGCTGTAATGAGGGCGGAAGCCCGCTCCTACGGGGCGGGGTTGGGCTATTCAATCGGTTTGCCATAGATTGCAATCATAAGCCACCAATAAAGTAGATTGGTTTGGGGTGATATGGTCTTAGCTGCGCTCCCCCCCGAAGGCGTAAAAGGTGAGGCACTGGTTGGACGTGGGGCCGGGTTAGTACGGGTTGGGTCGGGTGCAACCGTGCTGGCGGGCGCACCGGTGGTAATGACCGGCGAAGAACCTTCGGGCGGAACCGCGCCGACGGGAGTGGTCGGTACAGGGGTACTAGCAGGCGATGGCCCTGGTGTGGATGGGCGTGGGATCGGGGTCGTTGCTATACTGGTATTGGTCGGCGCTACGGTTGGAGTGCGAGTTGGCGGGATCGGCGTAGGGGTCGGCGGAAATGGCGTGGGGGTCGGCGGAACCGGCGTAGGGGTCGGTGGACGCGAAATGGTGACGGTCACGGTCGGGTTGTTGGTAACTTCCAGGTTGGAAGGACGTTCGATCTGCACCGGCAGGGTATACGTGCCGGGCGGCAGGTTCTGGACATCGACGCTCACTTTAATCTGGTCGAGTGGCAGTTCCGGTTGGAAAGCCTGATAAGGCCCGCTAAGGGTCACGTTAATACTGGCTGAGCTATAGACATAGCGCAAGTTGGAAGTCTGGTTGCGGCTTTCAAGTGGTACCGAAATCGTTTTACTGGTCTGGAAGGGGACAATACCGACCCTGACCTGGACGTTATCGCTGCCCTGGACGATCACATTCGAGGGCGGTTTGATCTTGACCGTCTTGGAAATTTCGAGGGTCGCTCCACTAATATCAAGCGGCTCGGTTTCGACAAATTCCAGCTTACCGAGCAAATCGCCGTCCCCGCTAATCAAGACGACCAGGGTCGGGCTGGTTTGGGCCGCTCCCGCGATATAGCCGGGGGCCGGTTCGCCGGTGGTAGTGACCCGAACTGGAACTGTGCGGGTCGTCAGCTTGTATTTAATATTGGCGCTGATATTGACGCTGCTGGGTGTAATCGTAAGATTGGTTTCAAGGATCGGCTGGCCCCGCGCATCGATCAATTGCACCTGACGAGTATCGCGCAACGAGCCGACCCGCCCATTAAGATTGATCGTGACCTGTCCTTTGGCGACATTGTTGACCAGACTTTCGCGGCCCATCACTATTACCTGGTTGGGGGAAAGCTGAATATCCCCATCCAACGTATAATCGGGGTTGACCTCGCCCTGGGGTACGACCTCAACCGGGATTGGCTTACTGACGCGCTTTTCGGCAACCACCGTAATAGTTTTAGGCTCAATCTTATAAGTAATCTCGCTCGGCAAGAAGCCCGGTTTGAGTTTTACGTCTACTTCGGGGTTGCCCGGTTGTTTTAACTCCGAAAAATCGAGGTAAGGCCGAATTTGGGTAGTGGTAATTGTGGCGACCTGATCGGCAGGCCCGCTAATCGTAACTTTAACCGCGTTGGTCTGGTCGGTTGGGATCACTACTTCCAGGTTGCTGGGTGGTGGGATGGGTTCGCCCAGCGGGACGGTAATCGATGGCAAGGTTTTTTCGGGGTACTGGGTAGTAATGACATAGCCCCAGACTATCACCGCCAGACCGAGCGAGACCAGTACCCGACCGGGGCTGAGATGCCTTAAAAACTCTGGTATGTAATTAGCCGCTTTTAGTTTCATCGCTTATCAGATTTCCCGACTGGCTCACGTGGTTTTTCTTCTTCCGGGTTGGTGACAGGGTCTTTGCGCCCACCGTTACGGCTACGCAAGCCAAGCGCCCCGAATCGCCCGAAGTAGGGTTCTAGCAGGGAGCGCAACATATTCCGCAACCGCTCCCGGTCTAGTTTGGTGTTAAGCTTGCCGTTGTAGGCCACCGAAATGTGACCGGTTTCTTCGCTAATAACTACAATAATTGCATCGCTCTGTTCGCTAATACCCAGGGCGGCTTTATGGCGGGTGCCGTATTGTTCGTACTTGGATAAATTATCACTGAGCGGCAAAATGACCTTTGCGGCAATAATCTGGTCGTGCCGGATTAGGACTGCGCCATCGTGCAAGGGAGTGTTGGGTACGAAAATATTGACCAAAAGCTGACTGCTGACCTGTCCATTGATCGGTACTCCCTTGTTCGCCAAGTCTTGCAATCCGGTCTCGCGCTCAATCACGATCAGCCCACCCCAACGCTGGTTGGAGAGATAAAAAGAAGCTGAAACCACTTCTTCGATCATAACGCGGGTGGCATCGGTAGAACGACTGGTTCGGGGTCGGTTGATAAAGTCGCCGGTATGCCCGATTTGTTCAAGGGCGCGGCGCATTTCGGGTGCAAAAATAACCACGATGGCAAAGATGATAAATTGGAGGGAGTTTTTTACCAGCCATTGAAGCACGGTCAGAGGCCAGATGTTGACCACTACAAAAGCGGCTAAAAAGAGAATTATCAAGCCGCGCACTAAAACTTCAGCCCGCGTACCTCGTAAGATTGACAACAGCCCGTAAAATAAAATAGCAAGTATTAAGATATCCACGAAGGCCAGCGCATCCAGTCTCGAGAAGATCCGCCCGACCTGTTGGATTAATTGGTCCATTTTTAGTTTTCAGCCACCAATTGCCAGCCATTTAGCGTGGTTGGTTATTAACAGCTAATTGTTAAAACATTTACTTAGCCTCAAGCTTGATCTGACCGGCTTCTACCGCTCGCTTGTGGGCCTGTTCCAGCAGAATTTTGGCTTTTTCGTTGCCAGGGTCGAGCCGCAATATCCGTTGATAAAGCCGATGAGCCTGCGAATGCTCGTTGATATTGGTCAAAACGGTCGCCAACTGGAAATAAGCGCGGATGTCTTCGGGTGCCAGGCCGATCACCTGGTGCAAGGCGGCAATCGCTTCCTGAGTATTGTTCGATTGAAGGCAAATTTGGGCTATCGTGCGTTGTTCCTCGATAGCCTCGGCCACCCGTCCGCTCATCAGGTGGCGGTTGACCAACTGTTGACGGGCTTCTACATCGCCGGGAGAGATGCGTACAATCCGGTCGTACAGTTCGTAGGCCGGTTCCATTTTGCCCATCATCCAGTAGGTCTCGGCAGCGCGTTGCAAGGTGCGGACAGCATCCTTGAGCCGCCCATTCTTGCGCTGCAACTCAGCCAGTTCGTCCAGTTCTTTCAAGCCGTCATCGATCATACCACGTTTGAGATAGACTTCGCTAAGTTTATCGCGCACACCGATATTATTAGGAGCGAGTTGGGCCATTTCGCGCAAGATTTCGATCACGACTTCAACTTTGCCCATTTCTTCAAAGTGGGCCACCAATTCACCCAATTCGCTAAGAGCCTCGGTAAGCTGACCCTGGTTGAAATAAAGTTCAGCCAGTTCGGTATGGACTTCCCGATTAAAGGGCATCAGCTTTTTGACCGTTTTGAGGGCTTTGAGGGCCTGGGACGGATTACCCTGAGCCTGGAAAGCCTGGGACAATTTACGGTAAATTTGCACCTGGGAAGGCAGCGTGCCATAGGCGGCAGTGTTGGGGGCATAGTTGCCAGGGTCGGCTTTATCCGAGAGAGGCGCGGCCCGACTATAGCTCTCGACGGCAGGGTCGGCCCGCTGTTGGTCGAGGTAGATCTGGCCCAGCGCCCAATTTACCAGCAATTCGTACTCGGTTCCGACCACACTCCCTAGCTCAAGACCCTGTTCAAAAGTGAGGGCGGCTTGCTTGGGCTGTTTGGTTTCCAGGTAGAGACAGCCGAGCGCATATTGCAATCCGGCACTCGGTCGAAGCAAGGTAGCCTGTCGAAATTCTTCCAAAAATAGGCGGCGGTTGGCTTCTTCTTGTCGTCCGCGCTCCACGACGGTCTGGAAACTGCTCCATTTAAGATTTTTGTCGTTCATGTTAAAGCTGGTAATATTGAGCAGCGCCAGCGCTTTGAGGTTATTTTGGTCGATTTCGAGGGCGCGGCCCAATTCCGGCATTGCTTCGTTATACCGATCAAGCCGGATCAGCAATTCGGCATATTGCACTCGGATCGCCGCATTTTGAGGAGCCATCGAGCGCAACTGCTTGCATTCTTCGAGCGCCCGTTCCACTTGTCCGGTCCGCACGTAGTTTGCGACGTTGACCAGCATAAGCTCGGCGGCTTCTTCTTTCTGGTTGTATTTAAGCAGCAAATTGGCTAACTTGGTGCGTAGCCCGGCGTTGTCGGGGCTGAGTTCACCCAACCGTTTGTAACATTCGATAGATTTGACCGGGTCTTGCCGCAACTGGTAAAGGTCTACAATAAATTGGTATTTGGTGCGGGCCTGTTCGAGCCGTTCTTGATCGACATAGATTTCAGCCAGCACGACCTGGGCCGGTAGATAATCCGGGAAGTAACGGATCATTTCGTGGCAAGCATCGGTCGCGGCGTTGATCCGGCCTGTCCGCAAAAATTCCTCGGCAGCTTTGATATAAAACTGGGCGTAGGGGTCGGGCTGTCCATCCATCTCGATCAGTTTGGAGGGGAAGCGGGCCGGGATAGCCTGGATCGTTGTTACCAGCGCGTTACGGCCTGACCCGGTTGCACCTGCAAAAGAACCTATCGGCGGTAACCCCCCGGTCTTGGATTCGCCGATAGGCGGATTTTCCTCTTCGTCTCCACCTGGTTTATCCGGCTTACTACCGGACGTGCCAAAGGTGATCGAGGTAGTAAAAATGTCTTCTTCCTCGGAGGTATCACTTTCGGGGGAAGCCGAGCTATTTGATGCGCCGTTGATTTTCTCAGCCAATTCGCGGGCGCGGATGTGGGCCAGGGCCGCTTTTTCGGTTCGCAGTCCTTTTTCAGTCAGAAAGCCGGTCAAGCGTTTGTAGGCTTCGGAAGCTTCGGCCTCTTTGCCTTGCTGTACTAACACATCGCCTAGCGCCTGATACATATCAATCAGTTCGTCAACCTCGTCCTTGCCGATAGTCAGCAGGTCAATCCGGTCGAGGGCATCCCGGTAGGCGTTGGCGGCTTCGTCAAAGCGGTTGGCGGCAGCGAACCCCTGGCCCATACTGAAAAAGGCTGAGGCGGCATAATCCGGGTCGGTGGTGGAGCGGCGCAAATAATCGACTGCCCGGTCGGTCTGCCCGGCTTCGAGGTAAAGCTGACCGATGCTATAAAAGATGTCGGCCCGGTTCGCCCCGGCATCCACCGCCAGTTCGTAGTTACGTAGGGCCGGGCCGTTTTCGCCTCTGGCAAGCGCTTCCTCGGCAGCCATAATCATATTGTTAATAGTATGTTCGGAGGGCGACAATTTGGCGATCATCTCACCGCCACCATCGGCACTTTCGCCACTTTCCCAGGAGGGTAGATCGGGCAGGTCGGCCAGTTTGCCGCTATTGCCGTTGCCGTTACTGCCGTTTAGCTGATTTTTCAAACTTTCGGCTTCGGCCAGACCGGGTTGCAAACTGATCGCTTCGTTGACGGCCGAGAGGGCATCCTGGGTCTTACCCTGCGAATGATAATAGTGGCCCAAACTGAGGGCAAGATTGGCGGCTCCTTTGCGGTCGCCTTTGCCTTTCAGAAGATCGCTCAGTTCGCGATAAGCCCCGATCTGGGCCGGGTCAAGCCGAATAATCTCGCGTAGAGTGTCGGCCACTTCGCGGGTTTTTTGGTTCTTCTTATAGATTTCTTTGACCCGCTGGTAAGTCTGAATGGCTTCGGGGATATGCTCGGTACGCTGCTGGATTTCGGCGATGCGTTGCCAGGCATCCGTATTTTGGGGTTGATTACGCACGATCCCCTGGAACTGTTGCATTGCCTGATCGAATTGTTCAAGCTTGAAAAGGGCAAAAGCCAGATTATAACGGGCGCTAATATCGGTAGGGGTAATTTGGGCCGCCCGGATATACTCGTTCAGCGCCTTCGCCCAATCGCCCGCCGCCCCGAATTCCCGACCCCGCCGCATTGCTGCCTCGAACCCCTGATTAACATCGGTCATAGCTTCTTCCGCCCCCGCCTTTTCACCTGTGAAAAAATGATGCTATAGCATTGCTTTGTTAAGCTAGATAATAAGCTTGTTCGGCCCAATCTGGTATACATAAGGCTCTTTTATGATTATATCACCTTATGACCTTGCCTGAAAACCCTTTTAGCGACCTATTTTTTGATTTGGGCCACATAAAAAAGATTGACCGGTGCAACTTCGCATCCGACTAGCTTTGCCAGGGCTTGTCCGGCATAAAGTTGCTCGATTTCAAAGCCTTCGCTCTCGACCAGCGCCCCGATAGCTGCCTCATCCTGCAAAAACATCTGCATCGGGGCGCGGGCCAGCCGGGAGAAAAAAACCGCCGGAGCCATCGCCAGGGCCACCCGCCCGTGTTTGCGCCTATCGAGCCGCACATAAAAGTCAATCAGGACGGTCGCATCTTCGTAACGGTCGCATAACTTATGGATTGACCGGAGCAACCGCCGCAAACTGGCCTCGCCCAGGTAGCCGGTCAACCCTTCGGCAATAATCACCGTCGGCAACACCGGGTTGGTCAGTTCCGCCAACCGCCTCGCCAGCCCTTCCCCCTCGTCCTCCAACAAGTCCGCCGCCACCAACCTATGAACCGCCCCCTCCCGCTCCCGGCCTTCTACCACTTGCATTCCGTATTCTGCATTCTGCATTCTGCACTCTGCATTTGGACTTCCATTCTGCATTCTGCATTCTGCATTCTGCATTCCTAATTTGGCCTTAATAACGGCAGCCTGATCTACTTCAATATATTGATACTGGCCCGCATGTCGTCGCGTCCATTCAGCCCCACGCGCGGACAGCCCTGCCGCCAGTTCGATTACCTGGGTCGGGGCCAGTTGTTCCAGTAGCAGGTTTAGCCCCAGGTGGCGAGAGGCCAGAAACAGGTTGGTCACGCTATATGGCCCGAACAGGCCCAACGAGGCCCCGCCCCACTTGACGAAGCGGTTGAGCCAACGCCCCTTGCGGGTATCGAAGCGGGCGGCCCCCGGCACACCCAACTCGGCCCAGACTGCCGCCGTAAAATAGGCCGTCGCACCGACCCGCGCCCTGGATTTATTTTCCGCTGCTTTTTGGGTTTTACTGGACAAAGAATTTTTGCTTTTCAAGACATCTTGGCTATTTAACTTTTTGCAAATAGGTAACTACTCAGCCGTGTCACCCTGAGTCGCCGCCCCCAGGGGGGTGAGGCCACGAAGGGTCTAGATTCTTCGGCGGGGAGCTATCTTTGGCAAAATCCAGGTAATCTCCCGCCTCAGAATGACATGGGGAGCAGTTACGCAAAGGGTTTCTTATTTTTCATAGACTTATCTTTCCATAGTTTTGGTCTCTTTACAATTAGATAACTAAAAAAATCACAAACCCACCGCAAAAGCCTTTACCCTGACCGAACGAAATGGTATAATCGACTTGGTTCAAACTGTTCATAAAAATCATACCACAAAATGTCGGCTTTTTTGCTTTGCAGGCCGGATCGCTAAAAAATAAGAATAAAGTTTTGGGAGGTGGCGCGTGTCGTTAACAATCAGAAGAGGTTCTTCGGAAGGTTCCAACCCTGAAACCAGTATCGAGATGTCGAAAGCAATGGGTATTCTCGAACGTTACCGTACCTGGAACACTAACGAAGCTCTAATCCCTATGTTACAGGAAATCAACCACGAGTTTGGTTATGTGCCAGACGTACTGGCAGCCCTGATTTCCGAACAGTATGATATTCCCCTGTCTCAAATTTATGGCGTGACCACCTTTTATAGTGACTTTCGGGCCTTGCAACAGGGCGAACATCGCATTTTGTTGTGCGAAGGTTCGGCTTGCTATCTGTGTGGCTCCCAAAAGCTTCACCGGGCGGTCAAAGAGAAACTGGGGATCGATTATGGCGAGATCAGCCCCGATAAGAAATTTGTGCTAGAGCGGGCCAACTTCTGCTTTGGTAACTGCAATCTGGCCCCGATGGTCGAATTCGATCATACCTATTATTCACACGTAACCCCCGAAGACCTGCTGGAATTGATTGACCAGGCTGCCGCCGGTAGCGGACACCCTCATCACGAATAAACTAGAGGAGAGCATTAAAATGGATCGCAATGAATTAATCCAACTTCGCACTCGGCTCAAGCAGGGCTGGCAGGACCTCTTTGCCCAAAAGACTGTCATCCACTGCGTGATCGATGGCGGTTCGGTGTTGGCGGGGGCCAAAGCGACCCTCAAACAGTTTGAGAAATTGGCCGAGGGTCGGGCTGATGTGGTGATAAAGGTGGTCGGCGGCTTTGGCGCAATGTGGATGGAACCGACTGTCTTTATCTCGAAGCCGGGCAACCCGCGTATTCTTTATGGCGATGTAACGCCCGGTCGGGCCGAGGAACTTTGGAACCGCTACGTCCAGGGCAACGACCCTTGCAAAGACTATGCTTTTGCCTGGCTCAAGGAAGCAGCCGACTATCCCGACTTTAAGTGGGGCGGTGGCGAGGAGACCGATTGGCAAGGTATTCCACACATCGGTAACACCGATTGGGGCCGGTTGCAACAGCGGATCGTGCTGCGTAACTGTGGTGACATCGACCCGGAAAGCGCCGAAGATTATATTACCCAGGGCGGTTATGCTGGACTCGAAAAAGTCCTATTTGATATGAGTGCGGACGATGCGCTAAACGAGGCCAAAGTTTCCAAACTAAAGGGCCGGGGCGGGGCCGGATTTGAGATGGGGATCAAGTGGGAAACAGTGCGCGGCGTAAAGCGTACCCCGCGCTACTCGATTGTCAACGGTCACGAAGGGGAGCCGAACGTTTTTAAGGATCGGCGTATCTTCGAGGGCGACCCCCATTCGATTCTGGAAGGGCTTATCATTGGTTCGTATGTCTGCGATATTCCCGAAGCCTATATCTACGTCGGGTCCGAACATCCCCTGGCCTACAAGCGAATGGGCAAGGCGGTTGAGGATGCCCGCAAAATGGGTCTTTTGGGCGAGAATATTTTGGGGAGCGGTTTTAGTTGCGATGTAAAGGTGGTTATTGCGGCAGGAGCCTATATTTCGGGCGAAGCCGGAGCCATGATGTTCGGTATACAGGGGACGCGCGGGATGCCGCGGGTCAAGCCGCCCCGTTCGGCAGAGGCCGGGCTGTGGGGCCAGCCGACCCTGGTAAACAATGTCGAGACTTTTAACAATGTGCCGCTGATTATGCTTAGGGGTGGAGCCTGGTACGCCCAATTTGGCTCGAAGGATAGCGCCGGTACTAAGGTGATTTCGCTTTCCGGCCCGTTCAAGCGGCCCTGTCTGGCCGAGATTCCGTTTGGTGGCCCGACCCGTGATGCGATTGAAATCGTCGGCGGTGGCCCGGCAGACCCGGCCCACCCGATCCGGGCGGTCCAGACTGGGGCGGTTTCGGGCGGTTGTCTACCGGCCTCGAAATTTGACTTGATGTTCGACATCGATGCTTATGGTTGGAACAACAAAAATTACTATCTGCTGCTGGGTAGCGCCAGCCTGACCGCTCTGACCGACCAGCAATGTATTATCGATGCGGCTTATTACGTTTTGCGCTTCAATCGGGACGAAAGTTGCGGCAAGTGTATCCCCTGCCGGGTCGGTTGCGAAGGTCTGACCGAAATGCTTTGGCGGATCAAGAACGGCGACGGCAAAGAAGAAGACATCGATAAGATGGAAGCCCTTAGCAAGATGGTGATCCAGCATTCGATTTGTGGGTTAGGTCAGGCCGCCCCGCTCCCGATCCCGAACATGCTGGCATTTGATGAGTTCAAGCAAGAGCTTTTACAGCACATTCGGGCCGGGTTCTGCAAGGCTAACGTCTGCCCGATGGAACACGCCGATGGCAAGAAGGTCTTGTACGAGTGGGGTGTTGGGCATACTCAGGAGTTTGACATCCAGACTGCTTCTTCCGAAAAGGTGTCGGCAATGTTACCCAGTGCAAGATAGCTTTGCAAACTAGCTTCGGATAAAGCAGGGTAGGAGGGTAGTCCGATGGCGATTGAGTATGATATAACCGATGAAGAAATATTAGCCGAGGAAGATTTGCCTGAAAGTACGCCCCAATCTGATCTAGCCCATTACTTGCTAGAAGTGTTGCTCTGGTTATACCGAGTTACAGGCTGGTTTATTGGGGATAATCTAGCGATAGTCTACGAGTCGCGTAAGTATGTAGCACCCGATATGGCGGTGTTCAAAGGGGTGGTGCTGACCCCCGCTCAGCGCAAGGCTCAGAAAAGCTATCGGATCAACTTGCCAGAGCGCCCTCCACCCCAGATTGTGTTTGAGATCGGTTCAAAGGACACCTGGCAAGAGGACTTGGGCGACAAGGTCGAGCGCTACCGCATTATAGGAGTAAAAGAATATTTCACCTACGACCCGAACACCCCGCAAGTGTGGCGTGAGAGATCGTGGCGGTTGCGAGGGTGGCGCTACATCAACGGTTTGACCGAGGAGCTAGTAGCGGATGGGCGCGGGTGGCTATGGAGCGAGGAATTAGAAAGCTGGGTCGGGTCGGATGACGAGTATATCCGGCTATACGACCGGCAAGGCCAGCGGCATTTAACGGAAGCAGAAGCCGGACAAGTAGAAGCGCGACAGGCTCTCCAACGCGAGCAAGACGAGCGGGCTGCGAAGGAAGCGGAGCGAATTGCGAAGGAAGCAGAGCGGGCTGCCAAAGAAGTAGCCTGGGCCAAGTTGAGAGAACTGGGGATTGACCCAGAGAAATTGTAACTGCCGACGAAAGCTTGACTAAAAAATTTATAGAGGAGTCTGATTAATGGCGGATACACCAAAGGTAGATACGATCAAAGTAACGATTGACGGCATCGATGTAAATGTGCCGAAGGGAACTTTCGTGCTTCAGGCCGCCAAGTCGGCAGGTGTTTATATTTCCAACTTTTGCTATCACCCGGATATGCGTCCGTTTGGAGCTTGCCGGATGTGTACCGTTGGGGTAATGGGACGACGCGGAATGGGCTTTGAAATCGCCTGCGCCGCCGAATGTAAAGACGGGATGGTCGTCTTTACCGAAAACTCCAACGACGAAGTACGCGAAGTCAAGAAGTTTATTATGGAGTCGCTGCTGGTCGATCACCCGCTGGATTGCCCGATCTGCCCGGCCTCTGGTGCGTGCGACTTGCAAAACGCTACCTGGCACTATGGTATGACCGAAAACCGCATGGCCCGCGAGAAGCAATGGTTCGAGCAGGATTATCTTAGTCCGGCTATTCTTATCAAGCGCGACCGTTGTGTGGTTTGTGGACAGTGCGTGCGGGTTTGCGATGAAGTAATCGGAGCGCACGCTCTGGCTTTCGTCAACCGGGGTATCTCGACTTATATCGACTCGGCCTGGGGTGACGACCTGACTAAATCGCCCTGCACCAGTTGCGGGATGTGCGTTGAAGTTTGCCCGGTCGGTTGCTTGATGCACGTCCAGTACGAGAATACCGGTTTGCAATGGACCATGAAGCGCACGCCGACTACCTGTAACTACTGCTCGGTCGGTTGCCAGATGAATTTTGAGGCTGAGAACAACACCGGCCTGATCGAGAAAGTCACCTTTAGCGAGGGAGTAGGGGTAAATGATGCCCGGCCCTGCGTCAAGGGGCGTTACGGCTACCAGTATATCAACAGCCAGGATCGGCTCGAAACGCCGCTACTTCGCAAGGGCGAGCAGTTTGTCGAAATCACCTGGAAAGAGGCTTTCGATCTGCTCAACCAGAAGCTTGGTCAATATACTGGCGACCAGTTTGGGGCGCTTGCCAGTACCAAGATTACCAACGAAGAAAACTATCTGCTTCAAAAGCTGACCCGTGGGTTGCAGCAGTCCAACAATATCGATAACCCGATCCGCTTTACCCAAATGGCCTCTATCGTAGCTTTGCAAGAGCAGTTTGGCATCAACGGCATGACCAACACGATGCAGGACATCAAAGATTATGCCGGGTGCTATTTTATTAGCGGGGCCGATCTCGATCACAGCGCTCCGGTACTGGCCTATATGCTTCAGGAAACGATCCAACGGCGTAAGGTCGCCACGATAGTGGTCAATCCGCGCAAGGTCGAAATGGCGCACCGGGCGACACTCTGGCTGCAAATCCGGCCTGGCACCGATGCGGCTTTGTATAACGGTCTGGCCCATATCATTGTCAAAAATGGTTGGCACGCCGCCGGTTATGTCGGAGCCAAAACGGAAGGTTTTGAAAGCTGGAAAGCTTCGCTCAACGACTGGACACCCGAACGTACCAGCAGCGTGACGGGCATTTCGGTCGAGGATTTAACGCTGGCGGCTCAACTCTACGCTCAGGGTGGCAACGCTCCCAAGCAAGATCAGACGAGCGGGCTTTACGGCCCTTCGGCGATCCTCTATGGTACGGGTGTGACACAATGGGTTAACGGGGTGGACAATGTTCATGCCCTGGCGAACCTGGCTCTTTTGACTGGCAATTTGGGTCGCAACGGGGCCGGACTTAACGGCATCCGCGACTCGGCGAACGAGCAAGGCGCAAGTGATATGGGTTGTCTGCCCAACTATTTGCCCGGCTATGCCCCGGTCACGAGCGCTGAGGCCAGGGCCGCGCTTGAGACGATCTGGTTTGGACGAGCCAACGGGCGCATTCCGGCCAAACCGGGCCTGACTTATATGGAGATGTTCAAGGCGGCGGAAGCCGGGACGCTCAAGTCGATGTACATTGTCGGCGAGAACCCCATGTTGAGCGGGTCGGATTTGCAGCAGGTTCAGCGCGGGTTGGAAAAGCTGGAATTTTTGGTGGTGCAAGACCTCTTTATGACCGAGACGGCCCGTTTCGCCGACTTAGTTCTGCCTGCCGGAAGCCACGCCGAGAAAGACGGCACTTTCACCAATACCGAGCGGCGGGTTAGCCGGGTTAGGAAGGCGGTTGCTTCGCCCGGTTTTGCCCGCCCCGATTGGAAAATCCTGGCTGAGATCATCGACCGGGGTGGCTTCCGGGCTACCTACAAGACTCCGGCTGATATTCTGGTTGAGATCGCCAGAGCCAACCCGCTCTATAGTGGGGTGCGCCTGGAGAAACTGGATCGCGGACGCTCTTACATGACCTATAAACCGGGTCTGGTCTATAATCGGATGACCCCGATGATTATGGAGCGGGCCGGGTTGCAGTGGCCGGTCACAATGGAAGGGGCCGCCGAAGATGGTACACCGATCTTGTTTGTGGACGGCTTTCCGACCGCCAGTGGCAAGGCCAAGTTTGTGGCGGCTAAACAGGCTAACCATAAGCTACCGAGCGCTGACGAGTTGATTTTGTGCGTAGGCCGCACCAGTTGGGCCAACGACCGCAGTGGCTCGATGGCACGGCGTAACTATGTGCTGGAGTCGCTCGACTCGGAGCCGGAACTCGAACTAAACCCGGCGGATATGTCTCGGTTGGGCCTCGGTAACGGCGACATCGTCAAGGTTACTTCGGAGCGAGGGGCGCTGGAGATCAAGGTCAAGGCGACCGACCGTCAGCCTGCCGGGTTGGGTTACATGCCCTGGATGTTCCGGGAAGCCCCAGGGGCAGTTCTGACCAGCGTGGCGACCGACCCACGTACCGGCACACCGGAATTCAAGTATACCTCCGTGACGGTCGAACGGGTGCGGGCCAGTATTGCGGGGTTGATAACTCCCGGCGCGGGTCTCCAACCCCAGGTGATCGAGGGAACCGGGACCGCCACCGCTACTCGCTAAGGTTCTTCGGAAATTAACAGGGATAGACCGGATTAACAGGATAAGTTGCTTGTCTTTATATCTGCTGAAATGGCTAATTTTAGCGCAAAAAGCAGCGTAAATGAACCCTTGTAGGAGCGAGCTTCTGCTCGCGATTGAACATCCAGCCGTATCTTCAATCGCGAGCAGAAGCTCGCTCCTACAGAATATTAGATAGTTCAAGTATTTTGCAATTTGCTATAAACAATAACATAATCGCCAGTCCTGTAGAGGGCTGGCGATTTTAAAATCTTTTTATTGGGTTTGGTATAACTTTGACGTTTAGATAAAATTGGGCAAACGAAAGTAAGGAGCTGATAGGACGCTCATAAGTAAAATGCTAAAAAACAAACCTAGACTGCCAAAATCAAGCCAAATTAACCTTAGGAGCGGTCTTTTTGACTACTTTGTATCG
>JBBQWM010000041.1:0-53682 GCA_038210655.1 Chloroflexia bacterium | reverse complement strand
GCATAAGCGGTATCATACTCTTGGCCTTCCTGTCTAGTTAAATCGGTCTGCTGTCAACAAACTCGATTTAATTTAAGCAGGAAGACCGCTTTTGGCAACTTCCTCGGCTACTTACACAAACTTAAGTGACTGCGTGTTTTCCTATCTAGATATACGGTGGTTAGCTAATCGTAGCCTAACCATCTACTTCTCCAATAATGAAATTTGAATTGCTTATTTTCAAATATTATGATATTGTTATTTTAGATATTATCGCATTTTATTCGATGAATTAAAGTACAATAGAAATGCTCTTTGCAAACCCAAACCCTGACAAAGTGGTTAATAGCTATAGCTGTTGGTAACACTAATTTAGCAGCAACAATTTAACAGTTTAACATACAATGAACTAGAAAGACGACCAACTATGAATCAATCCAACTACCGCAAATTCTCGATACTGATCTTCCTGATGCTCCTAGTGGGCGGGTTGCTCTCAGCGTGCGGGGATGTGACCACTCCGACTGCCATCACTACAACAGCATCAACCACAACCACGGTCACCAGTACTACGGTCGTTACAACTATAGCAGCGCCTACCAGTACGCCTGCTCCGTTTATCGCTGCTAACGTCAACAACCCGTTCAGTTTACCGGCTCTTACTGAAGTTGGCATACCTACCAGTCTTTATAAGGACTTTAATAGCCTGGCTCCCTATGTTTCTGATCCAAAAATCACTGGATACTATTCAAACCAAGAGGCTGACAAATTATTTGAGGCTTTGCAAAATGCCCTAAGCAATGCAGGTTATAGCTCCAAACAATCTGGATTAAACAATCAGAAAAACTTTTATACCAGCCTGTACGTTAAACCTAATAATCCAGATTACCTCCTTTTTATTGCCCCTGCTTTCAGTATGTCGATCCAAATTCAAAGTACCACTCAAACTAACAATGCCGGACAAGCTTTTATGGAAGAGTTAAAAAGTAAAAAAACTTTTGTGGTTGTATTAGCAGCCCCTAAAATTGCAGAGGCCTTGGTAGCTAGTCAAGCAACTGCTACTCCTGCCCCAACGGCTATACCAGTACCACCGACCGCTACTATAGGTATAGACGCAAAAGGATTTCCGATTATTAACGGCCTGAAAGAAGTAGCAGCCCCTTCCAGTGTTGTGACAGCTTTTACCAGCTATGAACCTTTTTTGAAAAATACGATGCTAAAAGTCTTTATTTCCAACGAGGAACCTGAAAAGGTAAATCGTCTTATAGCGACTGGGTTGTCTAACGTGGGATATACATTTGAGCAAGATAATTCCGGTTATTACAACGCCATATTCACTAAATCTGGAGCCACTGGGATTTACGTTAAACTTAGTGAAGTTTTTCGGATGGAGAATCTTACCAAAGGAGGGATTTCTCTTGACGAGGAAGGCCAACGTTTCTTTAAAGATAATGGTACTGCCCGAACAATGGTAGCAGTATATACTATTACTAATATTAAAGAAAAAATCGAATTTAGTAAGAAGAATCCTGGCACTCCATTTCCAACTGATGCACCACCGATCACTCCTACACCTGCGCCCCCAGCAATTGCTACCAGTCAAGCCTACGTGGGCTACATCCTAGAAGTTACAGGTACTAACGGTTTGCGCTTTACAGGTTCTTGCTTAATAGTCTCTGCTAACTCATCTGCAAGTCAGGATGCAACCGGAACAGTTCCTGCTTTTATAAAAATGGGTAGCGGTTCTATTGCTGCTTGCACGTTACAAAAGCAAAGCAATGGAGGAGAGACACTCAAAGTACGACTATTAGCATTCGGTAGCATTAAAGCGGAAGGTGAAACTAGGCAAGCAAACGGTTTAGTTTCGGTTTCGGGCAAGTAGCTTAGTATATCCACTAACAACAGGGACGAGGCTCCGCCCCTGTTGTCAAATCGAAATTAGAAATTCCTCCCACATAGGCTAAGACGATTTGCACACCTGTTGCCAAGATATGATATAATCGGACAACAATGCTTAACATAGCAAGTAGCAAATTGTACAAACTCATATCAGACTAAAGCTAGACCTTCGGAGCAACTCGGCTTGTTTTGGGTTGAACAAGCGGTTGCAGTATGATCGGGCGTGACCCGTTAAAGGCTACCCTCATACGCACTTGCTTCTCCAAAGGTTCAAGGCTGGCTACTCAACGGTAGAGGGCTTAAAAGCCCACTCAAACCGCGACCTCTCTAAAACTCTCGAATAAGTATGAGGTCAAGCGAGTAGACGGCAGGAGTTTAAGGAACGCTTGATAAAACAATATTTTGGGCCTCCTATACACTTAACGTCCCGGCGCAGTCTGCCTCAACTAGCTGCCGCCTTCATTATTAGCCTGCTCATGCTAAATATGGTATTGGCTCTGGCAGCAGTCCCAACCCTGGCAGCCACCACCGCCAGCGCGAGAACCGTCCAAATTAGTACCGAAACCCCCGCCGCCTTGCTTGAAGGGCGTTATTCCAATCTGCTTAATGTCTCCTTGCAAAATGATGGCTTTTTAACCCTGAACCGGGAGGGCTTTGCCCCACCCCGCTGGAGCGGCAACTGGGCCGATTTCGGTCTTTTCAGTGCTGAACCGCGTCGCTTCGAGGAGCCTTTTAACTCTTTGCAAGTCGATTGGACGGCCCAAACGCCCGAAGGCACCCGGCTCGAAGTAGATTTGCGGGCCAGCCCGGACGCGACTAACTGGACGCTTTGGCAAATTCTGGATCAGAGCGGACAGAAAGCCAGCTTTGGAGCCGAAAACGCCTTTTTGTATGCCCAATACCGGGTTCGCCTCTTTAGCGATACCCTGGGCCATACACCAGTTTTTGAGGGGCTGCAACTGCAAGCCAACCGGCGCGACCTGAATGGGGTGGCTACCAACCGCCTCTTTTCGCTTTCCAGCACCAGCAACGCCGAGGCTGCCGCGCCCCCACCCGGCCCGCCAACTTACAAAGTTCACGCCACCCGCGAAGGTCTGGTTGGCTGGCGCACCGCCAACGGTCATATCATCCAGCCCCGCGACCATTTTGTCTCGTTGCCAAGCTGGACTGCTCTTAGCGACAAAGGCAAATGGGATTACAAAGTACGGCTGGTAGCTGCCAACGGCAAGAGCGCGGTCGCGCCGGTCTGGGATACTGGCCCCTGGAATTTCAAAGACAATTACTGGCACAATCCGCGCTACGAATTCAAGGACCTGCCGGTCGGTGTACCACAAGCCGAAAAAGCCTTCTTCGAGAAGCACAACAAAGGTCTCAACGAGAACGGGGCAGGGGTCTATAACCCCAGTGGGATCGACATCGGCGATGGCACTTATTGGGACGACCTAGACCTGGATGGGGCTTCCGGCTACAAAGTGGATGTTACCTTTATCTGGGAAGGCGCGATCCCCCAGGCGGCAACCGCCAGCGAGGTCAACGCGACCGGGGCCTGGCATAATGGCGTAAACATCAAATGGAATACCAACTATGCCACCAGTTCCTGGCTCGATTATGGCCTGACCACCAGTTATGGGCAAAGCAGTTGGGTCGATAACCGCATGGTTAGCACCCACAGCATGACACTGGTAGACCTCGTGCCGGGCCAGACTTATCATTTCCGGGTACGTGGCAAAGACATCTATGGCACCGAAACGGCCTCGCCCGACTTTACCTTCAAAACTCTGCCGGGTGTAACCGCTCCGCTCAACGTCTTCCAAAAAGACCAGGGCATCGGCACAACCCTGGAGAAGGATAACAGTAGCCTCTTGTTATTGGGCGCACGAGCCAATCAGAGCTTGTGGAACGATAACCCGAAAGACGATTATCTGGCAGGAGCCAGCACTACCTCCGGTGGGTTGCTAACCACCGGCAATCTCGATTTCGATCTGGCTCCGACCTGCGACGACAAGGGTAGCAACTGTACAATGGGCTTTGGGAGTGGCTACAAAAACTTCGTGCGCTTCGCCAACAACAAGGGCGAGACTTTCGAGGTTGGTTTGATCCACGACGCTGGTGGACTTTCGCCGCAGCAAGTAACCCTCATGATCGAAGGTAATCTAAAAGGCAAAAGCATTCGGCGTTATAACCTGCCCGACTCGTCCGACCACAAAGTACCCCACCATTTCCATTTCTTCTGGTGGGAGGGTCGCCTCTTGCTAATCTTCGATTATGGTACGCCGCAGATTTTCGATTTCAACGCCGAAGGGCTAACGATTTCGTTTATCGGGGCCGGTCGTGCCAAAGGCGATATAGTAGCTGCCAATTTCCGTAATATCGCCTTCAGCCCGAACGCGCTGGCAAGCTAGAGCGATTTAGAATTTATAACAGCTTGCCCGCTATCCACATCTCTGTAGGAGGGAGCAGAAGTTCCCTCCTACAGTCGGTTCAATTATTCTGCATTTTGCACTAGATTTCCGATTGGAATTACTCCCGTATGATACCAAGTGCGGTTAGGTAGAGGTCATTCTGAACGAAGTGAAGAATCTTTTTCCTGTACCTGGCTCTAGCCCACGAACCGAGACCCTTCACTTCGTTCAGGGTGACATGACTTTACTACTTAGCAGGACTTGGTATGAGAGGGTAGAAACTCTCTCGCAAGGCCGCGTCTATACTCTACCAACCCCCTAAATAACCCGCAACACCAATAAAATAAGGCCAACTACAAGCAAAAAACCAAAAAATCTGAAGGTATATTTAGTCAAATTTTCTGGCAGGAAAGTATCAAACGCATAGCCTTTCTCGGCCCCATACTTTTTTGCCAGGCCAGTTAAGGGACACTTCATTCCGTTTGCAAAAAATACGATGCTTTCCAGACCCAGCAAAAGCAAAGGAAAGAGCAAAAAGGAACCGACCTGCCCTACCATACCGGCTATCAAAACAATTACAACCGAGATTGCCATAACAATATAGATCAAGGTGTGTAACGTTCTTATCAAAAATAAAGTTTGCGAATCAGACATACCAGACATAACAACTACCTCCCTTTGGATAACCTTATTGTAATTACCCTAAGCTTATTGTAAAGCCGACTGGTAAATAGAAGGGTGTAAGGGAGGAAAAAACAGGTAAAATTACAGCCGGTCGATCTGGTTGGGATACCTCAAAATCGGTTCTCGGTCGGTTGCTGCCTGACTAGGGCCGGGCTGGACTGGGTAAACGGCTCCCGGTGAGGGCCAGAATACTATCTCCACTAGGATCAACGTACTTACGTGCAACTAGACCCTGTACCGTTGCTGAGGTAACATAGCGAAGGTGAGGTTGGGTCGCTGTAGCGGCTTCCACAATAACCTGCCCAACTTCCTGGGGGGTTTGGCCCAAATTGCTAAAGACTTGCCTTGTAGCAGCTATATAAGCATCGAGCATTGGCATATAGGCCGATTGCTCCTGAGGAATTTCGGGCCGGGAAGCTTCTGCCGAGGCTACAAACTCGGTATTGATCGGCCCTGGTTCGATCAAACTTATAGCAATCCCCAAACCTTTGGCGACCGGAGCCAGGCTCTCCATAAAACCTTCCACGGCAAATTTAGCGGCACAATAGGCATCATTAAAAGGCTGACCGATCAGACCGCCGACGCTGGTTACGCTAATGATATGACCTGAGCCTGCCACCCGCATAAGTGGGAAAACCGCTTGCGTCACTTGCCAGACCCCAAAGAAGTTAACTTCCATCGTGCGCCGTAAGTTTTCCGGCGAAACCTGCTCCAATGAGCCAAGATAACCGGCTCCCGCGTTGTTCACCAGCAAATCAATCCGCCCGTAAGCCTTGAAAACTTCCCCTATACAATCAATAATAGAGGTGCTATCCTGGACATCCAGCTGCCGCAAATCCAATTTTACTCCGGCTTGTTCAGCCTGTGCCACCAGGGAGCCAGCTTTAGCGGTATCGCGCATAGTAGCCACGACCGTAAAACCAGCCTGGGCCAACTGTACCGCCGTATACAGCCCGACCCCAGTTGAGGTACCGGTTACAACCGCTACCTTGCCACTATGATTGTTATCCATCAGTTTATCCTCTCTTTTACATATCTTTATGGAATGACTATTCATTCCGAGAGCATCGAAAAATTAGCGTTTAATTGCATCCCACAAAACATCCAGTACTGCATCCAGATCGGTGTTGGTCATAGCTACACTACCGCTCAGACGTAGTTTGACCAGCGCTACCGTCGCTCCGTAAACCAGTTGCATCAGGATTACTACCGGCATTTCTTTGATAACCTGCTGCTGCTGGGCATAAAGAAAGAGTTCGGTAATTGGCTCCAGCATTCGCAACCCTTCCTCTCGACTAAGACTATCAATAAAGGGTGAATTGGAATACTGCTCCAAAAAACGTAATTCTTTGGGATGATTTAGATAGTAATTAAACAAGTTTTTCTGAATACGGGTAAAGCGTACTCGGATCGGCAAATCATTACTATAGCCAATCAACATCGCCTGCGCAACCTGGGTTTTAAGGTCAGTGTAAAGGGCAGTAATCAGGTCTTCTTTGCTGGCAAAGTAGCGGTAAATTGTACCCACACCAACATTAGCCGCCTGAGCGACTTGTGACATTGGAGTCCCGTGAAAGCCCTTTTCTGAGATCAATTCCAGGGCCGCTTGTAAAACGGCGGTTCGTTTGTCTTGTAAATGATCGCTAGTCATGAGTCTACTTTACCTATAGACGGAACGTTCATTCCGCTCTGGTTTTATTGTAACACAGCAAATTGTCCTGTCAAGATGCGCAACCAACCAAAAAAGGCCGGGCGCTAACAAAGTCGCAGAATAGGGTAGTTGGTTTTTGGAAGCTAAAAATCGTACTGAAGGACTGACCAAATGTAGATTAGAGGTCATGCTAAAAGTAGCTGGTAAATTATTGACCTGAGTTTAACTAGGTAAATCGGGGTATTCCATCGCGAGCAGAAGCTCGCTCCTACAAATTTAGACCCTTTTGCTCAGGTCAATAAATTTATTCGTCGCTGGGAGAAATAGGTGCGCTGGCGGCTCCGACCAGACTCGGCCTCTCGGCTTCGCTTTCCTCGTCGCTATCGAGTTCAGCCAAATCAAGTTCGTCCAACTGCTTTTTGAGGCCGAGCGCAATCAGGCCATTCGTGAGGGTCAGACCCGACTCAGCCACACCGTGCAGCCAATCCACATGACCGAGCGTCTTCGCGCCCATCACCTTGAGAGCGACAACCCCCGACGTAGCCGTGACCAGCACAAAGCCAATCATCGCCGCAAACCCTAGCAAAGTCGTCTTGTGAATAAGATGAGGGTCAAGCCGCCAAACCCGCCAAATCAAGTAGAGGAACAGCAAATAAGGCACAATCGACAGGCTCATTATCACATCACCCACGTCGCACCCCCTTCTGGCCTGCTTGTCGAGCCGTTATCGAACGCAGCAACAAAAAAGCCCAGAGCGCAAAACAGCAACTCCCGGTGAAGGTCAAATAAGACTGCAAATCATTGAGCCAAGCCCACTCGTCCATCGAAATATGATAGATGATAGCGCACACCCCGCTCAACATGTAAGGAACCATCGTCAGAGGCATCCGCTTGAACCAAACATTGTTCATTTTGCGGCCTACCAACCAGAACAACACCATTGCCGCGCTCCACTCAAGCACGCTGCTGATATGGATAGTCCAGTTCGGTATCGACAAAAGCCCGATCATTCTTTTCCCCAATCCGCAAATAAGCTCATCAACCCAGTTAAATGTATTGAACTACACCAGGTTGCAAAAATGATTTGGTAGGGGCGACCCTGGTGGTCTACCGTGAACACCTTGCACGGACGACGGGGGCGACCCTGGTGGTCGCCCCTAACAAGAACGGGTCAATACTTCTGCAACCAGCTGTAAGATTCTTCGGCGGGCAACTATCTGTGACAAAAATCGAGGTAAACACCCGCCTCACAATGACATAGACTGACGACTTCAAATCGTAAATCGTAAATCGTAAATCCAAATCAGGCATCGGCGCTGCTATGCGACAAAGCCACCGGGCGTGGCTTGAGACCCGGAATACTAAACCGCGCGAAATTGAACCACATTTTACCTAAAATCTTCACGCCACTGGTAAGTGGCAATCGGGCCATCTCCTTGTGCAGATAGCTATCAAAGGTCAACCGTTGCACATCAATATCACGGCACATCTGGGTAAAGACTTCAAAGTTACGATCAGAACCGTAGTAAATCCGTTGCAAGCCATCCAGGAAGCGGTACATACTACCGTACTGCTTTTTCCAGAGTTTCTGGAACTCCATCAAATTCGCCCTACTCGGCGCATCGGCATATTTGGCAATAGTTTCAGCCGCCAGCTTGCCACTCTTCATGGCCCAGTAAATACCCTCACCGCTAGTATTGACCACCATCCCGGCAGCATCCCCGATCAGCACCGCCCGGTCGAAGACCACCTGCTTTTGGAGCTTCATCGGCAGCGCGTGCGCTTCGGTGCAATAAATCTCGCCATCCGAAAGTTTCAGGCCCGCCCGCAACCGTAAATTCTCCAGGTAGCGCCGCACATTATGCGACTTGTCCGGCCCCGTCCCAACCCCGACCGAAACGTGATCGTACTTCGGGAAAATCCAACCATAAAAATCGGGCGACACATCCTGACCCAGATAAAGCTCGGCCCGTTCGCGCCATTCAACCATCTGGCTTTCCGGCAACCGAATGCGGTATTGCATCGCCACCGCCTGTGGCACACGAGGTGCTCCCACCGCCTTCGCCACCTGGCTGTACGCACCATCGGCCCCTATCACTATATCGGCCTCAATCTGTTTTTCTTTGCCCTTCTCGATATAAGTAGCCTTCACGCCGCCCGGCCCAACCTCGATTGAGGTCATCTTGGCCTCGATCACTTCGGCTCCGGCTTTGGCGGCTTGCTGGCGCAAATAATTATCAAACACCTCGCGGCGCACCATCCCAATATAATCGTGATCGGTCGGCTTGCTACCGACCACATCTATATCGGTCTCCCGCTCGGTCGGCGAATAAACCGCGCAAGTTTTCATCCGGCAATCAATAATTTCGGGCGGCACCCCAAACTCGCTGATAACCAGTGGAGGAACCGCTCCACCACAAGGTTTGGGCTTGGTAAAGCTGCGTTCAAGCACGACCGTAGACAACCCTTGCTCGGCCAACATTTTGGCTGCCGTTGCTCCCCCCGGCCCACCGCCTACCACCAACACCTTTGTCTTTGCCATTCGTTTTTTCCTCCTGAATATCTCTGATCGGCGAGTGAGTTTACTCGAAGCCTGTTACTTTATGGTTTACGCTCAGAAGCTGTTTTCTAACCCACTGTGGAACACCGCTCCGCCGGTGGTTTTTGAGCGAAATACGTTTATGAGCTTTGTTTAGATTATAGAGTTGGCAGCAAAGAGCGCAAGTAGTTTGTGCTACACCCGGTTGGGGGAATGCAGAAGGTAGAATGCAGAATGCAGAATAAAATGGATATGGCTACGCCCATAAGTTTCAATTTGATGCTTAACAAGCCTTGACAGATCCAAAATAAGAGTATATACTCTTAATTAAGAGTATATACTCCTATTCTTAGAAAGCAAGTAATAAAAACTAAATTTAGTTTAGAGGTAGGTAAAATTGACCGGATTTAGCCCGGATACATTAGGACATATAAGACTGACGACCAATGCTTGTGCCGTCGGTAACTTGCGTAAAGCGGCACGAGTGGTTACTCAATTGTATGATGAAGCTTTGCAACCGGCCGGTTTGAAAGCTACCCAATTCAATTTGCTGAGTACAATTGCCCTTTACGAGCCAGCTATTATCAATGAGTTAGCCGATAAGTTAATAATGAACCGTACTACTCTCGCCCGCGATCTCAAACCACTAGAGCGGGAGGGGCTGGTACTGGTAGTAGTAGGTGAGAACGACCAGCGTACCCGCCAGGTTACTCTGACCCCCAAAGGTCGGGAGTTACTGCTAAAAGCCGCCCCACTACGTCAAGAAATTCAGAACCAGGTGGAAGAAAGACTCGGTAAAGACCACTTTCAAACCTTACTAACCCTTCTAGGAGAAACTTTTAGTCTTGCTCGCAGCAACTAATTTTTAGACAAATAGGAGCATATACTCCTATTTTATCTACAGAACAAGTTACAACTATAGAGAAAGTCGAATCGGCAAATTAAGGGCCTATCCGAAAAGTCCATTGGCGGAGCAAGGTCCCACAAGGGATAAGGGAGGTTCCTTGTGGGATATAGCTCTGACCATAGACCCTATCGATTGGCCGAGCAAGGTCTTAAAAAAGATTAGCGGCTAGGTCTAAAGTTTGGTTGATTATCTTAATTTTAATTATTTAAAGACAAGGAGAAATTTATGACAAGCCTACAGATTTTTGGAGTACAGTTAGTGTTGAGCCTGATAGTGTATGCCCTTATAGCCAGGTGGTATATTGTCCCTCGCCTGGCTTTGCTGCCATTAAGTGCCGCCATGACCCCTTTTCTACTGGCCCACGCCTTACGCGGGATCGGACTGGCATTTTTAGTACCAGTAGTTGCTGATCCGAAGCTGCCAAGCACTTTTGCCCAGTTTGCTGCTTATGGCGATTTACTGACCGCTCTTTTGGCCCTAATCTCGCTAATAGCTTTACGATCTAACTGGCGGATAGCCTTTGGGCTGGTCTGGATTGTTAACCTGGTCGGCACGGCAGACCTTTTGAATGGCCTTGTACAAGGAGCAGTGAATGACTTTACCAGCTACCAGCTTGGGGTAATCTGGTTTATTCCGACCTTTCTTGTCCCGGCTTATCTGGTCATCCACGCTGTGGCCTTTACCATGTTGGTGCAACGTCAGGGCGAATATCGCTCCGCCAAAGACCGAGTTCAATCCCTAAATAAAGATAATATCCCAGCCAGTTAGGGAGGTGGCCCCTAAGAACTATCTAAATTGTCATTTGAATACAAAAGACGTAGCTGGGATGAACGTCAGATTTTTGCAAACTAGCTAGTACCTAGTCCACAATTATTTGCTAATCACTACCGAGGTGCGAAAGCCCAAAATTGATACTCAATCAAATCAGGACTAGATACTAGACTATGCCACACCCGAAACCGGGAAGCTAGGTTTTCACAATCTCCTGCGAGTACTGTTTGAACCCGTGCAAAAAATTGACGCGCACCCAGGTAGCTGTTGTCATTCTGAACGAAGTGAAGAATCTTCTGGCAAAAGCTGGCTCAAGTCTGATGAGCCGAGATTCTTCGCTACCCTCAAAATGGCAATAGCTATTTGTTTGTTATGACACCCTACATACTTGACAGTCCTGCCTGGGCCGATTATCATAGGCCAACCTCTGGCAGCATAAGGCCAGGGAAGGTAGCATAGTAGCTATCAACGTTCAGAAGGAGATAGGGAAGATGTTAGACGAAAAAATCAAAGAACAACTCAAACAACAGTTGTTGGTAGAAAAAGAACGGCTGGAAGATCAGATCAATCGTGAGACCCAGGAAATCAAAGAGATGACCAGCGATCAGGCCAACGAGGGAACCTATAGCAACCACATGGCGGATGATGGCGGCTATTTGATGGAAATGGATCGCACTACTACGCTACGCCAGAACATTCAGGAAACCCTCAATCAGGTGAACCATGCCTTACAACGCATGGAAGACGGCACTTATGGCCTGAGCGAAGTTTCGGGCAAGGAAATTCCGCTCGAAAGGCTAGAAGCTTTGCCCTGGGCTACCCGACTTGTTAGCGAGTAAGCATGTCGCAAACTGAAACCGACAAATCGGATATTGGCAGTCTGATAATAGCTCAACCTGAGACTTCGGATAAAAAGCGGTTGGGGTATTATTGGCCTTTCGCTATTTCCCTGGCGATCATTGCCGCCGACCAATGGACTAAACATCTGGTTGAAGATGGGTTGGGGCCACTCGGCAGCGGCAAGCAAGTCGAATTGTTGGGCGGGCAGGTCAAAATCATCTACATCGTCAATCGGGGTGCGTCCTTCGGCTTTCTCAATAACGCCGATGTCCCCTGGATTTTCACTTTGCTGGCCCTGGCTGCCAGCTTGAGCCTGGCCGGATGGTATGTCTGGCGCGGCACGCGCAACGGTTGGCTCCAACTTGGGCTAGGGCTGATCCTGGGTGGTATTATTGGCAACCTGATCGACCGTCTGGCCCAAAACGGGGGCGTTACCGATCTCATTACCCTACCTAACGTTGGTATTTTCAAAGTTTTTAATGTCGCCGATAGCGGCATCACGGTCGGCGTAACCCTAGTCATCACCACCATCGTACTACAGGGCTGGTTTGAAAGCCGCCGCCAAAAACCCACTGTTGCCCCCGGCCCCACCGACGAGTAAACTTACAGTAGCAACTATTCCGATGTTTTATAATATTGAGTACTTGCAAACTGGATTGGGCCAAACAAACTTGACGGACGGTTGAATTCAACCGCAGACCGTAAAATGTAAATTATCTGGAGAAACTTTTGTCAGACCCGTATGAAGCATTAGACCCCACCTTCGGGACTTCCGTTCCGGTTGAAATTCTGGACGAAGACGATTATATCGAATTTGGGGATTTTGAAACTGACGACAGCGAGAGCGTAGGGCGAGAACCCCAACGCTTCGACCATACTGTCACGCCTGCCGAAGCCAAAGAGCGGATCGACAAGTTGCTAACCGTCTTGCGGCCCGACCTCTCACGCGCTCACATCCAACGCTTAATCGACGAAAAACGGCTGCTGGTCAACGAAAAACCGGGCAAGGCCGGAACAAAACTGCGTGGCGGCGAACAACTAACTCTCTTTATCCCGGCAGCCCAACCTTTGCCTCATCTGGAAGCCGAAAATATCCCGCTCAATATTGTCTACGAAGATGAGACTGTCATTGTCATCAACAAGCCCGCCGGATTGGTCGTGCATCCCGCGCCGGGCCACGCAACCGGTACGCTGGTCAACGCCCTGCTGTATCATATCCCCAATTTGAACATCAACGGCAGCCAGCGTCCCGGCATCGTTCATCGACTGGACAAGGATACCAGCGGCTTGCTGGTCGCCGCCAAGACCGACGCGGCCCTCGGCAACTTGATCGAACAAATGAAAAACCGCGAAACCCTCAAAGAGTATCGCACGATGGTCGAAGGCAACTTGCAACCGCCAACTGGCATCATTGATGCCCCGATTGGTCGCGACCCGGCCCGACGCAAACAAATGGCCGTCACCCGCAACGGCAAACCGGCCCGCACGCATTACGTGGTAGCCGATTACTTGCCGCGTCACTCTTATGTCACAGCCCAGCTTGAAACAGGCCGCACCCACCAAATTCGAGTTCATTTCGCCTATCTGAAGCACCCGGTCGCAGGCGACCCGGTTTATGGCTTCCGCAAACCCAGCCTGAAATTGAGCCGCCAGTTTCTCCACGCCTACAAGCTTGGCTTTAAACTGCCCTCCACCGGCGAGTACCGCGAATTTGAAGCCCCCCTTCCCGCCGATCTGGAAGCGGCGCTGGCTCAGGCGCAAGGCGTATAACTACGCTCCTTTAGCCGAATAAGAATTACAAAAAAGGGTGTTACACGAAAGAAAGTGTTACCCTACCAAACAAGGCTACTATTCTCCACAATCGTCGAGGACAGTAGCCTTGTTCGGTAGTTAAATACCTACAAATCTAAATTCCTGTTTACCTAAGCCACTAAAGCTTATATAGCAGAATGCAAAGCCATGAGCTACACCATATTCTGTAGGAGCGAGCTTCTGCTCGCGATTGAAGCATTAGCTGGGTGTTCAATCGCGAGCAGAAGCTCGCTCCTACAGAGAGTCAATAAAGCTGCATTTTGCTACAAGCTTAAAACTCGATCCGGCGGCGGGTAGTTTCGATGACAGTGGCAGCGGTCGGGATCGTCTTACCAGCCGAGCGCAAAATAATAAAGGCGGCGGCGGTCAGACCGACCAGCAATACCAACCCAGCCAGGCTGAAAACCCACAAGGTGGTATCGTTCAAGATACCAAGCAGAGCCGCCAGCATTGCGATCAGGCCCGCGTCCGTTACCAGCAAAAAGATAAAGCCCTGGCGCAAGAGGCTGGGCCGGATGATGCCAAAGCAAAAACATGTGACGGCGAAAACTAGGCCCAGCCCGGCAAACCAGGCTCCAGCCACCGCGATGATCGAAAGCTCATGCGTACCCATTCTTTTTTCTCCTGAGCATTAGCTATAGTTGCTTTTCCGGCTCGTTAAACGTACCGCGCCGTACCAGCCAGTTGGCAAAGATCAGACCGACCGCCAGCGCCGCGAAAAACACGAAAACCCAAAAGAGCGACCATTCTACGGGAATATCGGTCTTTTCGAGTGGGGCCGGGTTGGAGCCAGAAGGTCGGGGGGTCGGCCTGGGGGTTGGGTTGGTCTGGGCGAAAGCAGTCAAGTCACAGGTCAAGACCGTAATCAGCACTGCCAACACCAGCCCCATCAAGCGCAGCCGGACAAGATTAATCCTCTTCATAACATTTTCTTTCCTAGCTTTAGTTTAGGTACAAATCTGTAGGAATCTGCTCCGCCAGTTGATTTTAGTAAACCTTTTAAAAAATGGTCAACCAGTAAGAAAGTAATCAGCTTTTTAGAGCTTTGCTGATTTTATTGTAGGCGGGCTTATCCCGAAAGTAAGTAATTTAGGCTACATTGCCAAATCTGACCGAAATAGCTATATGCTATAATTCTAGGAATTTCCGCCCAAATCAAAAATTTAAGCAAGGGGAATAACTATGATGACTGATAAATCGATAGCAAGCGGCCCGGAACGTTACCTGGCAAAGCGGGCCGGCAAACTCGGTACAGAAGGTGCGTTCGAGGTACTGGCCCGCGCCCGCACCCTGGAAGCACAGGGTCGCCACATAATTCATTTTGAGATCGGTGAACCCGACTTTGATACTGCCCCGCATATTGTCGAGGCCGGTATCAAAGCCTTGCGAGACGGTTTTACCCATTACGGCCCGGCTGCCGGGCTACCCCAATTGCGACAGGCCGTCGCCGACTATCTGGCCCGCACACGTGGTCTGACCTGGGCCGACCCCGCTCAGGTCGTGATTACGCCGGGAGCCAAGCCGGTCCTTTTTTACGCAATTCTGGCCCTGGTAGACGAAGGCGACGAAGTAATTTACCCCGACCCTGGCTTCCCGATCTACCGCTCGATGATCGAATATGTTGGGGGTAAGGGCGTGCCGTTGCCACTCCGGGCCGAACGCCAGTTCCGACTCGACCCGCAGGAGTTGGAAAGTCTGGTTACGCCCCGCACCAAACTACTTATTATCAACTCGCCCCAGAACCCGACCGGCAGCGTCTTGGCCCCCGCCGATCTTGACCAGATCGCCGAAATCGCCACTCGCCACGATCTGTTCGTGCTATCAGATGAGATTTACAGCCAGTTGCTTTATAGCGGCATCCACGAGTCGGTCGCGGCCCGACCCGGCATGGCGGAACGAACTATCGTGCTGGATGGCTTCTCGAAAGCTTATGCCATGACCGGTTGGCGGTTGGGCTACGGTCTTATGCCGGGCTGGTTAGCCGAACATACCGCCCGCCTGATGGTCAACAGTAATTCTTGCACAGCCAGCTTTACCCAAATGGCAGGCGTAGCCGCCCTCGAAGGGCCGCAGGATTGTGTCGATAGCATGCGGGCCGAGTTTACCCGGCGACGCGAGGTAATCATAGCCGGACTTAACCAGCTACCGGGGATAAGTTGTCTGGCCCCGGCAGGTGCTTTCTACGCCTTCCCTGATATAGGCGGAACTGGTTTCACTTCGCGTCAGCTTGCCGACAAATTGCTCAATGAGGCCGGGATCGCCACCCTTTCGGGCGCATCTTTTGGGGCGGCAGGCGAAGGTTATTTGCGACTGTCTTACGCCAACTCGCTCGCTAATATCGAGGCCGGATTGGAGCGGATGCGAGAACTTCTAAAGTAAGTTTCAGTAAATCTGGTATTTTCGGCCCTGGTCTGAGATAATAACCGCGTGGTTGTAGACTATATCCCAACTTAGTTATTGACCTGGAAAAGCAGAAAGCGAGAAGAAAATGAGCAGTCTTGCGGGCGACCCGGTAGAAGAAAGTGAGGCAGGGGCCATCTCCGATCCACAGTTGGAAGCGGCCCCTAACCCCAGATTTTTGTCTACATTCTCCTGGGCCTTGTACGATCTATCCAATACAATTTACAGCGCCGCCGTCGTCAGCATTTATTTCCCGGCCTTTATCAAAGACGATATGAAAGTCAACGACATCTGGTACGCACTACCGTCGGCTATCGCGGCCCTATTGGTCGGCCTTTTTAGCCCGTTGATGGGCCGCATCTCCGACCGAGGCGGCAACCGTATTCAATGGCTACTCTGGAGTACCGCCCTGAGCGTGGTAGCCCTCTTCTTTATGGGGGTCTTCCCGGTGCTGGGGATTGCGGTAGGGCTATTTGTGATCGCCAATAGCACCTACCAGGCGGCCCTAATGTTCTACGATGCGCTATTGCCAAGCGTCAGCACACCCAAGAACTGGGGTAAAATCAGCGGGTGGGGGGTTGGATTGGGCTATCTGGGCGGCTTGGTAGGCTTTTTGCTGGTTCCAATCTTGACCGAACTGCTCTTTGGCAAAGTCGTTCAGCAACGCTTGATCGATGGCAAACTGGTCGCCAAAGAAGAAATTCTCAACTCCAATACTTTTTTGGTAGCAGCAGTGCTGTATGCGTTGCTCTCGCTGCCCTGTTTCTTGTTCGTCAAAGAAAAACGCTATACGATCAAAGCCGCCAGCGAAAAAATTACCTTTCGCAATTCGATGACCCAGACCTGGCGCACTTTGCAGGAAGCCCGTAAATATCCGGGCCTCTTTATCTTTCTGGTCTCCAACTTCTTCTACTCGGACGCGCTTAATACCGTAATCGTGGCGATGGGGGTATACTCGACCGAAGTGATCGGGATGACCAGTGGCGAACGCAACGGCTTTTTGGCTTTCTCGACCATTTTCGCCGTGATAGGCTCGATCATTTTTGGCTACCTGACCGACCGGATTGGCCCCAAATACAGTCTGAATATCTCGCTAACCTTGTGGGTAGGGGTCTTTGTTTTTGCAATGGCGGCTCCACCCCGTGAGCTTTTTATCTTTATAGGTGGGCCACTGGCGGGGATCGCCCTGGGTAGCGTGTGGGTCGCCGCCCGCACCCTCATGATCGAGCTAACTCCACCCGAACGGCTGGGCGAATTTATCGGTATCTACAACCTGACTGGCAAATTTGCCGCCGTACTGGGGCCAGCTATCTGGGGCATCACGCTCTTTATCTTCGACCCAGCGGGTAGCTGGGGCAAGACCGGCTACCAGATCGCAATCGGGGCGCTTTTGGTACTGGTCGGGATCGGCTTCTTCTTGCATCAGCGCGTCCCAATAACCAACCGTCGCGCTCGTGGCAAACAATATTTAGAGGCGGAAGTTCAGGCTACGGCATGAAGCGCACTCTAAATAGGAAGCTACCAATTATAGCCGTGATCGATCACGACCGACTCTTCAAAGAGTTGCTTACAACCTTTTTCGTAGAGTTCATCGAACTGTTCTTGCCCGAAGTAGCCGCCTATCTTAACCCCACCTCGCTCGTGCCGCTCGACAAAGAAATCTTTACCGACGTAACAGCAGGCGACAAATTTGAGACCGATATAGTAATGCAAGCTCAGTTCAAATATCAGCAGGCTTTTTTCCTGCTTCACCTGGAGGCCCAATCCTCTGCTAAAGGCAGGTTTGGCAAACGCATGTTTCGCTATTTCGCCCGGCTGCACGAGAAATACGACAAGCCGGTCTATCCTATCGCACTCTTTTCGTATAACAAACCGAAACGCCCGGAACCGGACAGTTATAAGGTTACTTTCCCAGACAAGACCGTGCTGGATTTTAAGTACACTGTTATCCAACTCAACCGGCTCGATTGGCGCGATTAATTGCAAAAACCCAATCCGGTCGCCAGCGCTTTAATGGCAAAGATGAAAATTGCGCCGGAAGACCGAAGCAGAGTAAAATTAGCCTGTCTAAGGATGCTTGTCGGGCTAAAATTAAATCCGGCCCAAACCCAGTTGATTTCGGGCTTTGTGGATACTTACCTGCAACTGAATCAGGCGGAACAACAAGCTTTCCAAAATGAAGTGGCCCAGGTCAATCCGCCCCAAGAAAAGGAGAAAGTTATGCAAATTGTAACCAGTTGGATGCGAGATGGCATTAAGCAAGGCAGGCGCGAAATGTTATTAGAAATGCTTACTTACCGCACAGGTCAATTGGAGCCTGAAGTGGAAAATCGGGTCCGGGAGTTGCCGGAAGATAAACTGGATAAGCTGGCAAAGGCTCTGTTCGATTTTTCGAGCCAAACTGACCTGACAAGCTGGCTAGAACAACCTAACAATAATTGATGAGCAAAAAACTAAAAGTCTTGTTTATGGGTACGCCAGCGCTAGGGGCGACCGTCTTGCGGCGATTGGCGGCGGATTATGATGTGGTGGGGGTCGTGACACAGCCCGACCGCCCTGCCGGACGTAAGAATACACTGACTCCTCCGCCGGTAAAGCTGACCGCCCAGGAGCTTGGCCTGCCCGTCATGCAAGTCGAAACGTTGCGCCCGGCAACGGCCCAGGCTGAATTGCGCGAATTCGCTACTGAGGCAGAGGTTTTTGTAGTAGCAGCTTTCGGGATGATCTTGCCGGTTGCAGTGCTGGAAATGCCGCCAAAACGCTGCCTGAATGTTCACGCCTCAGTGCTGCCCGCCTACCGGGGCGCATCGCCGGTCGCCCAGGCTATTTTGGACGGCCTGGACGAAACGGGTGTAACTATTATGCTGATCGAAAAAGCCCTGGATGCCGGGCCAATACTCAGTCAGCGAGTCGTACCAATCTCACCGGAAGATACCCAGGCCAGTTTGATGGATAAAGTAGCTCAAACCGGAGCCGATTTGCTGATCGATACTCTATCAGGATGGCTCACAGGCGAAATCACACCTCAAGTGCAGGATCATTCTAAAGCGACCTACACCGGAATTATAAAAAAAGAGGCGGGCCGGATCGATTGGAACGAAAGCGCCGCCCTAATCGAGCGTAAAAGCCGGGCCTACGACCCCTGGCCCGGTATTTATACCTTCTGGAACGACCAGTTGCTCAAGCTTGGTCACTGCGATGTCCTGGACTCAGTAGATGAGAAACCAGAAGCAGCCCACCCCGGTCAAGTGAGTATTAATAACGCCGGATCACTCGAACGACTGGTAATTGCGACCGGCAAAGGTTGGTTGGCCCCCCGCAGTTTGCAACTACCCGGCAAAAAGATGTTGCCCGCCGCCGAGTTTTTACGCGGCTATCGCAATTTTGTTGGGGTGCAATTGAGCTAAGAATTTGTACTGGCTCAAATTTAGGGGACAGATTTTTTGTTACCAAGTAGGTTATAACCCGTATTTTAATCAAACTTGCCCGTCTTGAGAACACGCCGGGCGCGTTTGAGAATAATACGGGTATTTTCAAAATAGACCAGGGCAATTGCATCGTCCAGATCGCACCAGATCGCATCGCGGGTCTCGCCCGGTTGAGGACGGGGCTTTTTCAATTCCACATTGGCATCACGCATCAAAAACCAGCGCACCTGCTTACGAAGGCTACCCTTTTTGGTATCGGCAACGTAACGGGCCGCACCTAGATCGGCTACGATTATGCCATCTAGTCCGGCTTCTTCCTCTACTTCACGCAAAGCGGCTTGCTCATCCGTCTCACCTTTTTCAAGGTGGCCCTTTGGCAAATCCCACCAACCACTTTGGGCGCGTTCGATTAGCCCGACCAAATAGCCCGCCCGCCCGTCCCGCATCCGCACATAGGGCCGAAAGACTACCCCACCCGCCGAGCGATCCTGGGGCGATAGGCTGGCATCCCAACCTTCTAATATTCGATTTTCCTGTTCTTCAGTCACGTATTCTAAATCTAACTTTTAAAGATTTTCTACTTACTCAACCTGTCGATAAGCGCTCAAAAGCAATTCTGCCTGTCGTTTGACCACCTCGGCCAGTTCGGGGTCTTTGGTCACGATGTAGATACGCCGGACGTGGCGGTGAAATTTCCGCATATCATCATTGTTCAAGCCACTGACCTCCCCCCAGGGAACAGGGTTGGGCCAACCGTGCGGTGGCTCCTCGCAAACCACATTCAACACCAATTCAAAGCCTTTTGGTTCTGGGATGTCTAGCAAAATTTCGTGACCCCGCAACTCGCGTCCAATCCACTCGCCGAGCATTTTGCACCACAATTCCTCCAACCGCTTACGCCGAGCCGGGTTATATTTTAACACGCTCAAGCGGGCAAACATTTCGCTATCCTCGGCCAGCGAAAGCGCTCTTTTGTAAAAGTGGCGCTGCTGCAAATCGGTAATCAATTCGTGGGCAATCGAATCGGGCGGAGTAGTGCGCTGCACCAGAGCAATCAGCGAGGCATCGTCGCTGCGTTCCAGTTCGGCCCCACCAAATGCGCCCAGCGTCAGGGCCTCTTGTAACGACCGCAAAAACATAACGGTCGCAATGCGGTTGGTATGATGCCAGTAAACGTTGTAAAACATCAAATAGCGAGCGAAGATCAGCGATTGAAGCGCCCCAATTCCCTTCTCGTCGATAACCAATTGGAGTGGCACGTCCGGGTCGGCAGGTTCCGGCTCAGGCCAGATACGCAGCGAGTCGATCAGCCGTTGCACATCTACCATACCGTAAGGCACATTGCAATAACGCGAGTCGCGGGTCAGGTAATCCAACTTATCGGTATCGAGGGCGCTACTGATGATCTGGCGGAGGGCCAATTCGCGCCGGTTGAGCAATTCCGAACCGCTCTTGGTAATAAAAGCTGCCACTTTTGCCGGGTCAACCCCCCAGGCTTCCCGCAAAATCGGGCCTATTTCCGATCCTAGCACAATCTCCCGACCTATCGCCTCATGACTGCGTACTACGTTCAAATCGAGTTCCTCAACTGTATGGCTGTAGGGATAATGACCGATGTCGTGTAACAAGGCCGCCGCCAGGGTGGTATTGATTTCTTCCTGGGTGAAAGCAAAGCCGCCGCGTCGAAGTAGATGTAAAAGCACTTGGCGAGTCAAGTGATAGACCCCCAGGCTATGCTCGAAACGGCTATGATGCGCTCCCGGAAAAGTCCAGCTTGTAAAGCCGAGTTGTTGCACCCGCCGCAAGCGCTGAAAAGGGGCGCTATCCAAAATTAACATTACCTCATGTGAAAGAGGTACATCGCCCCAAATCGTATCGCGGATCGCTGCGTCTGATTGGTCTACCAGAGAGAGTATTAACTTTTCACGAATATCCAAACCGCCTGCGGTTTCGGCCATTCTAACCGGCTCCTCTTAAATTAACAGGGATAAACAGGCTTCACCCACTCTTGCGGGCCTAAAATCGAATTGCCCGGCCTTGCTGAATTGGTTAATTTCACTGTTACACCTGTGTTCCACCTACCCCGTCTTGCCTGAAAATAATCAAGTTTTTTAATCTCCGAATTATACGCCGCCGACCGCACCCTTGACAAGAAAAACCGACAACAAATATATTCTATTTACCTCTAATGGCCGATTTTCATATACAAACCGTCATACTTTTTTAACATCCTATTACCCGTTTTGAACGTATAATAATTATAGCAAAACATTAAAATTTTTACGTATAACACCTGGATCGTGAGCAATCGATATGACACAGTTGCAGAGTACAGAAACGGCTATCGGGGTCGGCAGTCTAAAAGCCTTGTTTGCGGGCAGCGGCATAACTAGCCAGCCTGATCTACTTCATAACCTACGCTACGAGTATAATCTCCCTTATCCCGACCTGCCTAACCGTTACTCCTTCGACCGCTATTTGGATATGATGTCCTGGTTACGTAAACGGCTTTATCCTTACGATAGCGAAGCGCTTGGTTACGAAAAGCTCGGTCGCAATATAACCCAGGGCTATTTTCTGGGCATGGCTGGGCAGGTCTTAAAGATGAGCATCGGCGTATTGGGAGTGCAAAGGTCGGTACGCTATTTCTCCCGGGTTGCCGGTGGCGCATTAGCCTTTGGCGAATTCAAGGTCGTCGAAGAGCAACCTCGTTATGTGCGGGCCGTTCTTTACAATGTCCCCGGTTCGCCCGACATCATACGGGGGATGGCCCTCGAAAGCATGAAAGCGATCAACGCCAAAAATCCCTCGGTTATTTATCGCAAACTTTCTCCCCTCGATACTGAATTCATCGCTCGCTGGGAAGAATAGGGTAAATGCAGGTAACTATTCACCCAGCCTCAGCCTTGTCATTCTGAGCGAAGCGAAGAATCTAGATTCTTCGCTTCGCTCAGAATGACAAGGCTGAATAGTTACAAATGCAGATTAGAAATTAGTAGGAACAGGTTCCGGCATTCTGCATTCATTATTCTGCATTCGTTATTCTGCATTCACTTCGCTCTTTCGGGCAAAAAAAGACCTCCGGGCAGTTACCGGAGGTTTTATGTGCTCGCATTATTTGTGTAGGAGGTATCTATATAGGAGAATTATTAGAGGCTTAATTTAGGTCAACCACCTTGCGGCGATCAACTATTGAGAGCGGTACCAGTTGGAAGGCTCCAGCCAGTATCATATTGCTCTCACTAATTAATACGCTCTGGTTTATCAAAAGTTACTCTATTTAGTTGCCCTCTTATCTAGCTTTAATGTAGCCCTTTCTGTAAAAGCGGCCTTGATCGGCTTTCAGCATACTCATAAATGGCCCTGAAAAGTTGCTCAGTTGCTATCTTCGTGCTATGCTAGGAACAGCACCACCGGGAGCCTAACTCCCCTATCTCTAAAAGCAAACTTTTCCTGGACCAAAAATGAAGGAGGCTAGTATGCAAAATACCCCGCCGCCCAATCAACCACCTTACGGAGGTGGACAACCACCCTATGGAGGTGGGAACTATCCCCCACCCAATCAACCACCACCCGGTTACGGCCCTCCACCGCCCGGCTATGGTGCGCCACCACCCGGTTATGGTGCGCCACCACCCCGCAAAAAAGGTGGGTTGCCCTGGTGGGCCTGGGTGCTGATCGCCGTACCGCTCTTATCGATAGTAGCCTGTATTGCTGCGATTGGTTTGGGCGTGGGCCTTATCTTCAGCGCGAAAGCCGATGCCGAAAAAGTCGTAAACCAGTTTATGGAAGCCGCCTCAGTGCGCGACCTCGACAAGATGTATTCTGTCTATAGCTCGGTTGACAAAAACGAGTTCAAAAAGGATGCCGAGGCTAATCTACTCAATAACGCCTACATAGCCGATTATCAAAGCGTTGAACTGGACAACAATGTTTCGATCAACTCGAACAATGGTCGGACGGTGCTGAATGTCGCTGGCAAGATGAAGTACAAAACCAAAGGCACTGGCCCTTTTACAGCCCAGTTAATTCGGGAAGGTAACGACTGGCGCGTTTTAGCCCTTGACCTATCGCCACCCAGTTAACTTGTTGTGAATAAAAGGACCTCGGCAAGCTTGTCGGGGTCTTTTCTTTGTGATATAGCCAGGTTCTCACACTTCCCTGTTATTACTGTTTGAATCTGTGCAAAAAACTGACGCACACCCGGTCACAGCGTGTGCGCGTTAGATTTTTGCAAACTAGCCAGGCTGTGCCATACCCGAAACCAGGGAGATGAGTATATTAGAAAAATTTCCTGCGGAAATTTTTCTAATATATATTTTTGAGTGGTTTGGATCGAGGTTTTCACGGTAGCCCGTTTGTATTGTTTCAACCTCTGCAAAAAACTGACGCGCATCTAGTCGTAGCTTTTTGATTGACATTGAACCTCCAATCAACTAGAATTGTAGATAAAATTGCATAGTTTGAGCAATCTTCATCTAAATGCAAGAAATTACTTAGATTGATAGTAGGTGTACCTCTACAGGTGGGATTATCGCTAACCTTCTCGCCTGATTTTGCACAAAGATGTTGCGGACTTATTTGCAAGTCTAAATTGGAGGAGTACCCCAGGTAACGGGTCGGTAAGCCATAGGGCGGCCCGTATTTTTGTATCTCTAGGGGTTCGGACAAGGACGACCGGGCCGGCAAACTTCTATAACTAAAATTAGCAACTAAAATTAGGATAGAAGCTTTAACAAGGGGAAATGGTGCTGAGTGCGATTAACGCGCCAGAAGGGGAGAGGAACCGGCCATGTCCAGTAAATCAGCCGATCCGATTATTATTGACGAATATAAAAAGCTAGAAAGCTACCCGGAGGCCACGTCGCGCCCGGCCCCCATACCGGAACCGCCGACCGCGCTCGAAATTGACAGTAGCGCCCTGATGGATGAAATCAAGTCCTACTTGCCTCCGGCGGATTGGCCGGTGGTCGAACGGGGAGTCCAATTTGCGATCCAGGCCCATAGCGGGCAGAACCGGGCCAGTGGTGAACCCTACGTCATTCACCCGATAGCAGCAGCCACCACCTGCGCCCTAATGCAACTCGACCGCGATACAATTGTGGCGGCCTTGCTACACGACGTACCGGAGGATACCGCCGTTACGCTGGACGAAATCCACCGCGAGTTTGGTGAAAAGGTTGCCCGGTTGGTCGATGGCGTAACCAAGTTGAGCAAGATCAAGTGGACTCCGATAGACGATCACAGTAGCCGAGCGCAGCACGAAAAACAGGAACAAGCCGAAAATCTACGAAAAATGTTTTTGGCAATGGTCGATGATGTCCGAGTAGTCTTGATAAAACTAGCCGACCGACTCCACAATATGCAGACGCTCCAGTACAAATCCCCCGCTAAACAAATCAAAATCGCCACCGAAACTCTCGAAATCTTCGCCCCTCTCGCTAATCGCCTCGGTATCTGGCACATCAAGTGGCAACTCGAAGACCTCTGCTTTATGTATCTCTATCCGCAAGAATATCAAGACCTGCTAACGGCCCTGGACGACAAACGAGACAGCCGAGGCCGCTATTTAAAGCGGGTGCAAGCCGTTATTACAAAGGCTCTGAGCGAAGCCGGGATCAACCCAATGGATGTAAGCGGTCGGCCCAAACACATCTTTAGCATCTATAAGAAGATGAAACGCAAAAATTTGCCGCTCGACCAGATTTACGATGTGCTGGCGGTACGGCTAATCGTCGAAGATGTGCGTGATTGCTATGGAGCGCTAGGCGTAATTCATACTCTTTGGCGACCTGTACCGGGTGAGTTTGACGATTACATTGCCAATCCAAAAGAGAGCCTTTATCAATCACTCCATACAGCCGTAATCGCCCTCGACTCCAAGCCACTCGAAGTCCAGATTCGCACCAAAGACATGCACCAGGTGGCAGAATATGGGATCGCGGCTCACTGGCGCTACAAAGAAGGCGGCAAACGTGATGTCGAGTTTGAAGCTAAAATTGCCTGGTTACGCCGTTTAATAGAGTGGAAAGACGATGGTTACGATGCTCAAGAGTTTGTCGATACGCTCAAGAGTGACGTATTTCAGGATCAGGTCTATGTTTTTACGCCCAAAGGTGATATTATCGATCTACCGGCAGGCGCAACCGCGATAGACTTTGCCTACCGTATCCATACCGACATCGGCCACCAGTGCGGTGGGGCGCGGGTCAACGACCGGCTAGTTCCTTTGAGTTACCAGCTTCAAAACGGCGAAGTCGTCAGTATTATCCGGGTCAAAAGCCGCAAAGGGCCTAGCCGGGATTGGCTCAATCAAAATCTGGGCTTTATCAAAACGGCTGGGGCCAGAGATAAGATCAAGCAATGGTTCCGGCGGGAAGAACGCGAGGAAAACATTGCTCACGGTCGGCAAATGCTCGAAGCCGAACTCAAGCGGTTGGGCCTGGATAATATCAAGTACGAGACCGTTGCATCGTATTTTCCCAAGTACGAAAAGCTGGAAGATTTCTTGGCCGCTATCGGTTACGGCGGGGTCAGTATGGCGCAAGTGACGGGCCGGTTGTTAGAAGCAACCCGTCAGGCCGATAACGCTATGCCCGAATTTATGCAGCCCAGCAGCATGAGTTTGAATAGCGGCAGCCTGGAAGTCCGACCTAGCGACAAAGGCCCGATTCCCGTGCCGGGCGTAACCGTATCGGGGGTAGGCGGTCTACTGACCACGATTGCGAGTTGTTGCCACCCGATGAAAGGCGATGAGGTGGTTGGTTACGTAACCAAAACCAAAGGCATTTCAGTTCACCGGGCGGATTGCCCGAACATCTTAAACCTGAACGGTGAAAACAAAGCTCGGCTGATCCGGGTCGCCTGGGGCGATGATAGTATGCAGTATTACCGGGTTCCGGTCAGACTGGAAGCCCTCGACCGAGTAGGATTGCTACGTGATATTGCAATCCTGGTCTCGGACGAAAAAGTCAATATGGGGGAATTTCGGACGCTACCGGCCAGTCAGCGGGGCGTTATCCTGATTTTATTTACCGTCGAAGTTACTGGTCTGGAACAGTTGGCCCGTGTCCTGAGCAAATTGCACACAGTCCGCGATGTGCTAGATGTACGTAGAGACGTGCCAACCCCGGCGAAGAGTAAAGGATGAAGGATGAGGGATGAAGGATGAAAAGGATTTATGAGTGTAGATAAAGATTTCTTATTCTGCATTCTGCCTTCTGCCTTCTGCATTTCTTCATCCCTCATCCCTTAATTTGATGAGGCATAATAACATGACAACACAGACGCGGCCTCGTTTAGAAGAGTTCTTACTAGCATTACTCTGGATCATTGGTACTGGCTGGTGGGGATATTTTGGACTGGTTGGCTATATCGAAAACATTTCCAACTGGGGTCAATTCAATCTAACCGGCTTTCTTATCAGTTTCTTTCTTTTGTGTCTCACCGTATTTGGACTGCGTTATGCCCTCAACACTTTCTTGCGATTATGGCGCAAAGCACCGGTCGGGCTAGAGACGGTCGCAAATCTGACGTTGGGGGTAACATTATTGTTGGGCAGCCTGTTTAGTTTGTTCAACCTGACGATTGCCTTAATCCACATCTTTACCGACAAAATACCCAATTTAGTATTCGGCTGGGGTATTGCGGCCTGTCTGGGCATCATCGCTTTGGCGATCTATCAAGTTTTAAGCACTCTAAACGTCTTTGAGCCTTTTTTTGGTTGGGAGACCGAAGAAAGCGCCGATGGCCCCAAAAAAGCCGGGATATTCTATTTTCTGGCCCGCTTGCAACGTCGGTTGCACGGGCGTAATTTTGGGCCACGTCGTCCCGGCGATCAGATACGCGGCCCGCTTTTGCTCGAAAGTGATCTGCGTACCACCCTACAAGATGAAAAAGCTCATGTCCGCCCCGGCCTCGAAAAAACCCTGGTAGCACACGGCGGCTATCACGTGACAATGCTAGGATTTACGGCGAATGGTGCGACCGTCTTTGCGGTTAGCGATGGCGGCATAGTGCATTATCAGGCCGGGGGCCGCAAAGGGGTGATGTTCCCGCCCGAATTAAAATTCTGGGAAGTTGGAACCGGGCGAGTACAGGTCGCCACTTTGGGTGCAGCCCAGACTTTTCTGACCACCAAATACCGCACGCCGCCCAGTTTGCAAAACTATCGCTTTTTGGTACCGCCCGGCGGCAGTAAATTCGCCTGGATTTCACCCAACCAGATACAGGTCGGCAACTGGCACAACGAGCAGGTGCAAACCCTGGATGTCGAGGAAGGGCTAGTCTTGCGCGGTTTTGGCGGCTTTGTGCCAATTGCCTTTAACCCCGAAGGTTCCCGATTGGCCTGGTGCGCCCTGGACGGTCAAATTCACGTCTGGAACCTCGAAAGCGATCAGGTACAACCACTCAGATCGTACCCGATGGCCGGGCCAGAGGCACAGACCGGCACCGAACAGGGAGCCTGGGGTCTTGTTTTTAGCCCGGATGGAACCCGGATTGCTACATTGGGCGGGCGGGGTATCCTGCTGCAAAACGTCTATACTGGGTGGCGCTGGTTCCGCCCGCTTGAACCGGGCCGCGAAAGGCTAACCACTTTCGCTTTTAACAATAACGGCTTCGAGATGGCGGTCGGTCTTCATATTCGCCCGGACGCGATCCGCTTTGCCAATAGCCCGAAGCGGGGGCGTAATGGTCACTCGACTACGCCTAACCCGTTTATAGCCGAGAGGTTAGCCGAAGTAGGGCTTGATCTGACTTCGACTGAATTCGTACCGATTGTGCGGCTGTGGGATTTACGCGAAGACCGCTATGTTGACCTATTGACCGGCAAGTCACCTTTGCGCGAACTGGCCTACAGCCCCGACAACCGTATGCTGGCGGGGGTGGATGAAGAAGGGCTGATGCGTATCTGGGATATTGCGGTCGAAGGGAGCGCTAACCGACCTCCGCGCCTTTTGCTCCAACTTGATCTGGGCCTGACCGGGCGCAAAATCGTGATCGGCTTTTCGCCCGATCTGGAACGGCTCTTTTGCGCGACCGACAACCGTATTTTACTCTGGAACCTGGCCCGGTTGCGACAAGAAACGCGCGTCTAACCGGCTCAATAATCATGATTTTATTGCATTATATTTTTTAATGGAAACAAACCAAATCAGCTTTTTATCAGGCGACGGTCGAGCCGAATTAGAGGGCCTGTGGCATCTGCCGAGCCGCCGGGCAACTAACGGGGCGCTCATTGTGCTGCACGGCTTGAACCTCGACCTGGAACATCCGCCCCTACCTGAAATCAGCCGGGGTGCGGCAGAGTTGGGCCTGACGGTAATCCGCTTCAACTTCCGTTATGTGCGAGACCGACAAGCCGGAAGTCACCCCGATTTCGGAATGGACGATCTGCGGGGAGCCTACAACTTTCTACTTAGTTTTGGTCGGGAAATCCAGCCTAAGCGGGTTTATCTGGCGGGTTATTCGCGGGGAGCGCGGGTCGCTTTGCTGGCGGCAGGGCGGGCCGGATTTTTACCGGGGCCGGTTGCTGGAATCGCCACAATGATGACGGCCCTCCACGATACCACCCGCTCCACCTGGATCGAATATCCCGGCAGCGAAACCCTAACTATGCCCAAGCTTTTCGTTGGCGGCGAATATGACCCCTACTCCTCCGGCCCTGAATTAGCCGATTTCGTGGCGACTTTGCCCGGCCCAAACCAACTCCACATTCTTGAGGGGAGCGGTCACACCTTCGAGCCACACCCGGCAGAGGGCCACCCGAACCCAACCGAAGCTGAAACCGCTGCTCAAAAAGCCGCCAATTTGCGAAATGCGACCGATATAGTATTAGCCTGGTTGGAAGAACAGGACAGCATCCGCGAAAATCTGCGTAAATAACTTCACTTAGCTAGACAAGGAAACCATGAGCCAAATTATAGTAGACCCGAACACTCCGCAATGGGATTACACCCTGACCTTTGACGGCGGGGCCGACCCCAATCCGGGTAAGGGCTACGGCAGCTATCATCTCAAAACGCGGGCCGGACGCGAACGTTTGGAAAGCCGGATTCAGTTTGGCAACCAAATCACCAATAATCAGGCCGAATATATGGCGCTGCTTTATGGCGTGCGCGACCTGGTTAAGACTATCGAGAAGGCAGGCAAGTCACCCGAAAACTATACCGTAGAAGTCTGGGGCGACAGCAGTCTGGTTATCAAACAATTGCGCGGCGAATGGAAAGTCAAGGATGCCAAGATGGCGCCTCTTTATGAAGAGACCCTCAAAACGCTCCGCCGCTTCAAACGTTACAAACTCAATTGGCACGACCGCTCGAACAGCGTGCGATTGCTCGGCCATTAAACCCTGCCCCTAAAGCCGCTCGGTATCCCAACCATAATCGCGTAAAGCGACCCCAATTATCGAAAGGGTAGCCAACACCAGCAAAGTCTGTGGGTTAGGCTGCAAATTCAGCGCCAACGCGCGAGCGGCCCGAAAATCCGGCGCGGTATAAACGGCAGTTGGCCCAAAAAGCGTCCGCGCATATTCAGCCGCATCGGGTGGGAAATTTAGCCGGATGTTTTCCACCTCGGTCAAAATCACATAATCGCACCGCCCGACCAACGCCTGCAAAACGCCCGGCCAATCTTTGTCAGCAGGCACCCCCACAATCGCCGCTACCGGCCTGCCCAATCTTTCTCGTAAACTTTCCAGCATCAGCCGGGCCGAGGCTCCTGTTATAGCACAATCCAGCACTGTCAGAGGGCTATCCGTTACGGTGTGCATCCGACCGGGCCAGGTTATTTGCAAAAGTGCTTCGCGCAAAGCCGCACGTTGTTCAGGCCGCAACTCCTGGTCGTCCGAAGCGACTTCGATTGCACCGAGCGCCACCGCCAGATTCTCCGCTTCGTAAAGGGCCGGGATCGATAAGGCTAGATCGTCAAATTGGTTGCCCCGACCCTGCACGCTCAACCGCAGCAGTTCGCCTTCGATCCGAGGTTGGGTAATCTGAAGATCGCGCCCAACTGTCACCAAACCGGCCCCGACCTCCGTCGCCCTCCCGTCAAGGATAGTCTGTACCGCCGGGGTCTGGGCTACACTGACCCCGACCCCACCCGGCTTTAAAAGAGCTACTTTGTTAACGGCAATCTCCTCGATAGTCGGGCCGAGTTGGGCCGGATGTTCGAGCAGTATCGGGCCAAACAGGGCTATTGGGTTATCCAACACGACGCAATCATCGTAGCGACCACCGCGTCCGGCCTCGATCACGGCAAAATCGACCCCCCGGTCGTCAAAATAAAGACAGGCCAGTGCCAGAATCAGTCCGGTCGGGCTAAAATACTGATCGCCGGTCAGCCCAGCCATAATTTGGCGGGCTGGAATTTCGATCCGATTGGTATAATAGATTAATTCGGCTTCGGACATCGCTCGTCCATTGACCCGCACCCGTTCCCGGAAATTGACCAGATGGGGGCTACTCACAAAGCCGACCCGGTAGCCAAGCGCCTGGAGCAGTTTTGCCGTCAGCACGCCAATAGACCCCTTGCCCTTGCTACCTGTCACTGCAATTGAGGTAAAATAGCGGTCGGGATAGCCTAACGCATCCAGCAGTTGGCGGGCCAAAAGCGGGTTGCGAGTTTGCGAATCCGGCCCGGACAAGCGCCGGGCGACCCGCATATAAGAACTGAAAATAAAATCTTCCGCCTGGGAAGCAGTTTCAAATCGCAATCCCCTATCTCCTTTTGCTAAATATAAAATGTGTTGCCGATTATAACATGCCTGCTTTAAGATGCCTTCTGGATGCGAGTCAGACGGTAAAAATCTGATTTTTGCAAATTAGCTTTCTCTGAGTCTCTGCGGTGAGTAGTTCCAAAAACACAACACCATTTTATTGGCAAGAAACAGGGAGTTATAGTACAATAAACCTTATCACGCTTGAGGGCGATTATTCATATTCAAAGCAGAATAGATTTAGAAGGGGAGCAAAAAATGGCAATGAACGGAACCGATGCGAATGGGAAGCGCTTACGGCTTGACCCGAAAATATTCGATTTGCCGGTCGAAAAAATGCGGGCTGGCTACTATGCCGATAAATATTTTGTCCGCGCCCAGGAAATCATGCTTGCCGACAAGCACCACCCCAGGGTCTTGATGCAGGTCTTTCAAAAAAACCAGGCCGTCGTTGGTGGTATCGACGAGGCGATAGCGATTTTGAAGCTCTGTACAGGCTACTTCGACCATTCTGGCGATTGGATTCTAGGCTGGGAACACCTCGAAGTCAAGGCCCTCTACGATGGCGACGAACTGGCTCCCTACGAGACAGCCCTGACCATCGAAGGCGATTACGCTCTTTTTGCTCACCTCGAAACCGACTACCTGGGCGTGTTGGCGCGACGCACGCGGGTTGCCACCAACACCAAGCGGGTCGTGCAAGCCGCGAACGGCAAGGGCGTGATGTTCTTCCCGGCTCGCTTCGATCATCATCTAGTGCAGACCGGTGACGGCTATGCCGCTTACAAAAGCGGAGCGTTGGGGGTCAGCACCGACGCGCAGGGGGCCTGGTGGGGCGAAAAAGGATTGGGAACCGTCCCGCATGGGCTGATCGCGGCCTATAACGGTGATACAGTACTGGCGACCCGCAAATTTGCCGAGTTCATCGACCCAAACGTCAATGTCATTAGTCTGGTGGACTTTGAAAACGATTGTGTACGTACCAGCCTGGAAGTAGCACGGGCGCTTGGCCCTCGCCTGTGGGGAGTTCGGCTCGACACCTCTAACACGATTGTCGATAAATCGATCTGGCCTATGATGGGCCAGTTCCAACCTACCGGCGTGATCCCCGAACTGGTCTGGAATTTGCGGCAGGCGTTGGATGCTGAAGGCTTTCAGGAGGTCAAAATCGTAGCATCGGGCGGCTTCAATGTCGAAAAAATCGAACGCTTCGAGCGTCTTAAAGTCCCGGTAGACCTCTACGCCGTCGGTAGCAGCCTATTTGAAGGCTCCTTCGATTATACCGCCGACATCGTGCTAAACGAAGGCCAAGATTGCGGCAAATTCGGACGGACTTACCATCCCAATTCCCGACTGGAAAAAGTGGTTTAACGGCGCTCCAAACTTGGAGCTTTCGCGCCCGAAGTTCTTCTTTTCGACCTATAGCTCTAGGCGCTATTGACCGTCCGCACCAACTCCGGCAGATCGTTTTCCGGCTTGTTGACCAGCTTGGAGACCGGGTAGGCCACCATCAATTCTGCCGGATAAGGCTGTAACAACCCGACGACTGCTTGCGGGTCTGTTACGGCCTTATCCAGCCACAAATCCTCATCTTCGGGCCGCAAGATCACCGGCATTCGGTTGTGGATCGGGGCCATCAACTCGTTCGCTTCGGTCGTAATAATCGTAAAGGTCTTTAGTTCCTGCCCGTCCTGATCTCGATAAATATCGTACAACCCGGCAAACCCAAACAACTGACCGTCTTTAAGTTGGATATAATAGGGCTGTTTGCCGACCCCGGTCTTTTGCCATTCGTAAAAGCCGTCTGCCGGCACAATACAACGCTGGCTGCGGATCGGTTTGCGATAGGTCGGTTTATCGGCGATGCCTTCAGCGCGGGCATTGATAGTCGAATAACCCGCTTTTGGCTCCTTCGACCAGAACGGAACCAGCCCCCATTTTAACCATTCCACCCGGTTCGGGCTATTCCGCAAGACCACTGGCATCACCTGGCTGGGCGCAACATTATAACGGGCCGTTATCGGCAATTGCGGCTGTTCGGCCTTAAACCGCTCGGTCAGCCCTTCCGTTTTGGTTACAGTATATCTGCCACACATTTAGTTCACCCCCAAGCTTTTACAATCGTTCAGAAGCACTTCGACATCTTCACATCTATATTACTATCTCTCGCTTATAATATCCCCAATTGGCCTCAAAATGGCTCGATTTAGGATAGCAAAATCTACACTTTAGGGTATTTAGAATAACATGCTATGACAAGACCAGCATAATTTTTTGAGTACGATAACCTGAACACAATAGAATTCTCCGGGCAAGTTGCGAAACTGGCCCGAAAGCTTTAGGATAGCCTAATTATTGGCCCTAAACTGAAATGGAGAAAAATATAATGAGTGAAAACGCCCAGAGTCCGGTGCGACCCGAAGATTTGAACGACTTGCGCTTTCTGGGAGGAGTCCAACTTACCCCGGACGGTCGGCAAGTCTTTTACGATGTGTATTATGTCAACCAGGAGAAGAACCTCTACCAGGGTGAAATCTGGCAGATGGAAGTAGCAAGTGGAACGGCCCGACGGCTGACCGGCGGCCCGCGCCGCGATAGCGCCCCGCGTCTCTCGTCGGACGGCAAACGGCTGGCCTTCTTGTCCGACCGCAGCGAGGATGGCAAAAAGCAAGTCTTTATGCTGGAACTCGATCAACCAGGCGAAGCTCGTCAGTTAACCTGGATGCAGGGTGGCGTGAGCGGGCTAGTCTGGTCGGGCGATAACCGCCATTTGGCGGTGCTTTCTGAAACGCCGGACGACCAGACCAAAGCCGCCCTCTGGTCGCGCCCGGAAAGTGTCGAGGCCCGCCACGACCGCGAGGCCCGCGAACAGGAAGAAAAACGGATCGGCGGTAGCCCGGTCGTCTTTGATCGGCTCACGTTACGGGCCGACGGACGACGTAGCCTCATTCCAGGCGATGCTCATACTCAAATCTGGCTAATCGATAGCACCGCGCCCGAAACCCCCGCCCGCCAGCTTACCAATGGCCCTTTTGGGGTAGACCAACTCACTTTCTCACCCGATGGGCAGCGTCTTGTCTTTTCGTCCACCCGTGACCAGGCCCAGGCCGACTTTACCTGTATCAGCGATTTGTGGCTGATCCGCCCTCTAGCAGAAAGTTCAGAGCCGATCAAGCTGACCACTAGCAAAGGCCCAGCCAACTTTCCGGCTTGGTCGCCTGACGGCAAGCGGTTGGCCTTTATTGGTCACACCAATCCCCGCGACGGCTCCTTCATGGAAATCAATCGGGTCTGGACGCTTGAACTAGACGAACATGATGCAGAGGGCGAACAGAAGTGTCTAACTACTGGCTTTGACTATCATACCGCCAATCTGCTCAACAGCGATATGCGGGCAGGCGGCGAGACCCCCCTGGCCTGGAACCGGGACGGACAGGTTTATTTCGCCGCTACCCAGGGAGCCAGCCTGCGGCTTTTCGAGGTTCCAGCCGATGGTAGCCGCGCCCCGCAACCCTTGACCGACGCGACCCGACAGGTCTACGCTTACTCGTTTGCGCCGGAAGCGGGGCAAGTTGCTTTTGCAGCGGCAGACCCAGCCTGTCCGGGCGATCTATTTATCCAGCCACTCACAACCCAATCGGTCAGCCCTCGCCGTCTGACCGACCTTAACCGAGAATGGCTCGATGGCAAGTATATTGCCATGCCGGAAACCATTCATATACCCAGCCAGGACGGGACAGTCGAGATCGAAGGCTGGTTGCTCAAGCCGCCCGGCTTCGACCCTTCCAAAAAATACCCACTCGTCCTTCAAATTCACGGTGGGCCGCACACCTGTTACGGTCATAGTTTTTACCACGAATTTCAAATCCTGGCCGGTCAGGGCAGTGTCGTGCTGTACACCAACCCACGCGGCAGCATCGGTTATGGTTACGAGTTCGCGGCAGCGATCTATAACGATTGGGGCCATCACGATTACGACGATGTGATGGCGGCGGTCGATTACGTGATAGACCAGGGCTACATCGACCCGGCCCGTATGGGTGTAACGGGCGGTAGCTATGGCGGCTACATGACCAACTGGATTATTACCCACACCGACCGCTTTAAGGCCGCACTCACCCAACGCGCCGTTACCAATCTGGTTTCGATGTATACCCTTTCGGACATCGGCTATACTTTTATCGAGTCGGAATTTGAAGGCGACATCTGGAGCAATCCGCGCATCTGGGAACGCTCGCCCCTCGCGCATGCCAACAAAGCCCGCACCCCCACCCTGATGCTGCATAGCGAGGCTGACTTTCGTTGCCCTATCGAGCAGGCCGAGGAATTTTTTATCGCCCTGAAAAAATCCGGCTGCGAAACCGAATTGGTTCGCACCCCTGGCGAAGATCACAACCTATCGCGTAGTGGCAGCCCCGACCACCGCATAGGCCGACTCCGCCGCATTGCCAACTGGTTCGAGCAAAAACTCTAGGGGAAAGGATGAAGGATGAAGGATGAGGGATGAAGGCGATTTACGATTGGCAATTTACGATTGGCGATTGAAGGTACAGACTACCTACCATCAAGCTTTCTCTGTATTCCCTATTCTGCATTCTGACTTCTGCCTTAAAAAAAGGTTACGACGGTGAGGTTCTGGTCGGAGATTTTTTGGAAGCCGACATCGTTAGTGACAATCGGGCAGGCCAGACGACGGGCCGCCGAATAGTGAAAAGCATCGGTCGGGTCAAGGTTGAGTTCGCGGACAGCCCGGATCACTTGCCGATGAAAGGCGGCATCGGGCGGCTCGAAGAAGTTCAAGTTAGGTAGGGCCAGCGTAGTTTCGTCCAGACGCTCGGCCCAACCTGGCCCCGGTTCGGCGAGCGCGTCCTCTTCCTCGGCCTGTTCGTAATCCTTCTGCTCCAACCGCAGCAACTGGTAAATCGCCTCATTGAGAGCCAGCGAAGACAACACCAAGCGGGTACTACGTTCGGTCAAGGAAGAAAGCAAAGCGGTCGCATTAGTATGCCAGATATGGCTGGGCCGCGCCAGCCCCACCAGAAAATTGGCATCCAAATAGACCTGTGTTCCTCGTACCACGCCGCCCGGCTTCCAATAAACAATTTTTGGTTTGATCGCCATTGCCTGTAATTTCAAAACTCTTTAGCCAACGATAGCTTTATAAACGATTTGTAACTACTCAGACCGGGCGACCACAAGGGTCGCCCCTACCCAAAATCCGTTGTAGGGGCGACCCGTGTGGTCGCCCGGTCTGAGTAGTTACAAAGATTTTTCCCCTTATGATATGACCGACTTTAACTCTTAAACACTATAGAGGCGTTTGGACATCAAAATGTCAGGTTTGCCGATACCGTTAGCGTCAGGCACTACCCCAGTAATTACAAACCCTAGCTTCTGGTAGAATTCGTAGGGATGCCGCTTGAAGTTTTGGATCGTTGCCACCCGCTGCCACAAATTATCGTAAAGGTCTACCCCGGACAGGCTAGTCTGATTATCCTCGTCGTCGCTGCCTAGCGTCAAGATCAGACCGCCGCGTTGTCGTACCTGCTCTTCCAGATCAGCTACCAGCGCCCGGCCTATTCCCTGCCCTTGCCGGTCGAGTCGCACTACCAATGGATGCAACTCCCAGACTAACCCGCTATAAGTCGATATTGCGCCAATCCAACCTAGCACCTCGTCTTTATCGGGAGACAGGGCAACCCGGCTAAAGCGCTCCGGCTGAAAAGACTCAATTACCTCGTCGTGAGCGGCTTTTAGCGTGGGCCAGGCTTCCGGCCAATGTTCGCGGAACCCCGCTACCAACAAATTGGCGATCTGCTCGATATAGTCGCTCTGTTCCGGTTGTAAAGTAATAATGCGTAACTCCAAAGTTTCTCTCCGTAACCAGCCGATTAGATTTTTTCGAGTAACTTGAGCGCGTTATTGATCGCATCACATTCGGCACACTCCGCACCTGGACGATGGGAGGTCGAATGACGGGCGCGTTTGAGAGCAGCGACAGCCGAGCGGTCGCCGAGTTGACCGAGGCTCTGAGCGGCGGCAGGGCGTACCAGCGCGTGTGGATCGCGCAAAGCTTCCAGCAAGGCAGCAACGGCCCGCCGGTCGCCTAGCCTCCCCAGCGTCTCGGCAGCAAACCGCCGTACTAGCCAGCTTTGCTCGTCCTGCCGATCTTGCAAAGCGATCAGCAAAGCAGCATAGGCAGTCGCAGAATTGTAACGTGAAAGCGCGGTGGCGGCTTCTTCCCGCACCATCAACTCGCGATCTTTGAGGGCCAGTAAAAGAGCGGGCAAGGCCCGATCATCCCCCAACCGTCCGAGGGTCTGGGTTAGATATTGGCGTACCGCTCGATCAGGCTCGGAATTTAGGTGTTCGGCTAGTTGGGGAACTATAAACAATGTAGCAATTAATTGGAGGCTACGCGCCGCCGCCCGGCGGGTAAGCACAGCAGTGGAAAGGTTGAGCAGGGCCAGCAGACCAGCCTGATCGCCCTGCTCTTCCAAAATCTTTACGGTTTGTCCAGACCCCGCCTGGCTCATGCCAACCTACTTCCAGGTCTAGGACACATTGCCTGAACCCTTTTAGAAGACTCTATACCAGGTTAATCTTCGGCTTTCTCGGCCTTACCTACCATCACCGGGTGTTCCGACTTGGCGACTTCCACCGGGCGTTCCCGTTTGGTAAGCCTGCGAATACCCTGAGCGATCTTCTCACGGTTCTCCCGTTCCTTGAGGATATGCCAGGCGGTCGGGGCTATCGAGACAAAGATAATCAAAACGATAACCGGCAGCAAAAATTTATCGACATCTTCAGGCGGGATAGCGCTACCCAACAAGTAACCAGCCAAAGTGACCCCAATCGCCCAAAAAAAGCCGCCGATCAGGTTAAAAAATAGGAAGGTACGATAACGCATTTGGCCGATCCCGGCTACAATCGGGGCAAAGGTGCGTACCACCGGCAAAAAACGCGCTAAAATAATCGTTTTGCCGCCGTGCTTATCATAGAAACTCTGGGCGCGAAGAATATTGTCTTTGTGGAACAGCAGCGAGTCTTCCTTTTTGAAAATACGCGGCCCGGTTTTCTGTCCAAACCAATAGCCTACGCTATCACCTGCAATTGCCGCTATAAAGCAGAGGGGAGCCAATAGCCAGATGTTGAACAACGGTTCGGAGTTTGGCAACCCCAACACCTTACCAGCGGCGGCGGAAGAAAGTACACCTGCCGTAAATAGCAGACTATCCCCCGGCAAGAAGAACCCAATCAGCAAGCCCGATTCGGCGAAAATTATTGCAACAATCCCGAAATAACCAAAAGCTCTCAACAATTCCTTTATATCAAGGAAACCGCCCGCTGCTACCAACGGGTTTAGTAATTCTGTAAAATTCAAAACCTTTCTCCTACATTATAATGGCTACGGCGGCTTTTGACTAAAGCCCCTCTCTTACAACTATACTACGACCTTTCTGAGCCAATCCTACCTAATCACTTGACTTGCAAGCCTGGACTTTTAAAAAGCGCGGCAACCGAACCTCGTCCATTCTATCATCATACCTGCGGTGGCGCAATCGGGCCTTAACTCAAAGATGCACGCCAGTTTTTGCAAACTAGCCAGGTGGTGCCACACCCTAAACCGGGATTGAGTATATATTAGAAAAATTTTCTGCGAAAATTTTTCTAATATATACTTTTGAGTGGTTTGGCCCGTTGTTTTCAGGCTCACCCATTCGTATTGTTTGAACCTCTCCAAAAACTGACGCGCACCCTTAAATCGAGCTTATTCCGACTCTTTAACAGTCTGAATGGGCTTGATACCAACCTGATCCTGCTTGGTCAGCCGCACAAACAACTTGTAACCGAGATAACCCGCCAACGTCAGCCCAATCATCCCGATAGCTATCGTACTGAAAACGCCATCCACACTGCCAACACTTTCCGCCAGGAAATAGCCTGCCAAACAATAGATTAAATTCCAAATCAGGGCCGCCACTACTTCATAGCCCGCAAAGCGTGGGTACGGAAATTTAACCGCCCCGGCAGTCATCGCCACGAACGAGCGTAAATGCCCGATAAAGTGGGATATAAAGACCGCAATACCGCCCCGTTCATCCAAAAACTTGTCAGCCTTTTCCATGTGGGGGTTCAAATACTTTTTCAGGCGGGTCTTTTCGATCAGTTTGTAAATACCCAACCGACCCAACCAATAATCGGTGCTGTTACCCAAAAACATCCCGATCCAGCCGAACAAGATCACCAGTGGTAACGATAGCGTACCGTCTGCCGCATAAATCGCGCCCAAAAGCACCAAACTGCCACCCGGCAAAATCAACCCTAGAAAAATCGTGTTTTCGAGAAACGCTCCCAAAAAGATAATCAAATAGCCATAGGTAGCATAATTTTGTTTGACGACTTCCAATATATTAGTTATAACTTCCATCTGTTTATTACCCTATTTTTACAGGTATTAGGTAAAAAGGATTCCCTAACACCTGACACCCGATACCTATCCCCATCAGGCATAGCAATCACCTGCTCCTATCAACGGCATACGCTAAAGTTTAGCAAGCTTGAATGAAAAACGGCTGAACTCCAGCTTAAAAGTTTATTAATTTTCAGGCCGGTCGGTCGAAATATTCCAGGACGATTTGCAACGCGGCCTGGGCCGAAAGTTCTTTGTTACCGACCCGGTCGCTATCCCAAACGTAGCGTTCGCAACGCTCGAACCCATTGCCATCCACCAGCGCAATATAGACCAACCCGACTGGCTTACCCGGTGTCGCACCGCCCGGCCCCGCGATCCCGGTAGTACTAATACCTAGCCCGGTTTTCATTAATATTCTCACCCCACGCGCCATCGCCAGCGCACATTCCGGGCTGACTGCCCCGACCGTTTCCAACACTTCCCCCGGTACACCCAATATGTCCTGCTTGATCGAATTATCATAGCTGATTACCCCGCCCCAAAAATATTGGCTACTACCCGCCACATTGGTCAGGCGATGCCCGACCAACCCACCGGTACAACTTTCCGCCGAAGCGATAGTCAGCTTTCGCGCCCTTAACTTCTCGCCCAGCGCCGTCTCCAAACTCAGATCGATACTACCCGTTTCATTATTCATAAACCGCTCCTCTATAAGCTAAAATGTAGGCCAAACTACCTTGACTCTGTTTAGATTACCTGTATAATAACATCATAAAGGGATTTCACTCCAACTCATTCACTCTGTTTAATGTCGCTGGCACTTGGTTTGCCGTACTACTTTTCTTGTCCGCTATCTCCTGCCAAATGTGTCTCTCAGCTATTGCTAATAATCTGACGGGCGATCCTTTTTGATTAGGCCCGCTAGTTTTAGATTTTAATAGAACGGAGACTTTTGTTATGATGGACGAAAAAGAAGACCAACGAAATTTGCAGCGTTACCTGTTGCTGGCATTGTTGGCAATCGTGCTGCTCACCGTAACCTTCCTGATCTTTACTAACTTGTATCAGGATACATTCTTCAACTTCAATTCACCCGGAGCCAACCCGCTCAATCAGTGGCCGCGCTACCGCTAATTGATTTGGTTTGGTTTTATTAAAAGCCGATCCCAATAGCTTGCTGATAGGGGCGATCTTTAAGGTCGCCCCACTTTAAGTGAGGAATGCTACCAAAATGTCTCAAGAGTCCTACCCTGACCACACTTTATTGGCAAATTTTAACTCCGTAACCTCTAATTTACATGAGGCATGGTATACCATTTTGTTAAAGTGGTGCCGAGCCGAGCGATTTAACTCACTTCCCCAAGAATATTTTGAAACACTACTTTTCTTTGATGAGGCGGGTGAAGAAGAAGCTCTAGTAGAGATAGAGGCTCTGAGTGAACCAGTGCATCAATCTCTCATGCTTGCTCTAGTAGGTAATCAATTTGTTGGCAAATCCGATCTTTGGCAAAAAGATAAAGGTTTAGCCTTGTTAGCTAGATCACAGAAAATAATCGAAAACATGCCCAGTGAGTTACAACTTTACTACGAGCCTTCGATACGGCACTTAGCTTATGGGTTACTAAGAGCAGGTCGTTTGGCGGAGGCAGAAGTAGTTGCAAAGAGAGTTACGCGCAGCTTTCCAGATTTTTGGGGCAAGTTGGCCATAAGGTTAGCAGAATCTGGGAAGTTGGAAGAAGCCCGCGAAGTTATTTTCAATATCGAGCCAAACACTGTTGCCCGGCTAATAGCTCTCTTGCAACTCATCGAGACTCATAAAAGGAATGACCGACAAACCCGGCTGGATCAGGAATTTGAGGAAGTATTAAGGCAGCTAAATGATATTAAATATGACTTTTTCAATTTATCAAGTATAGTCAATTTAGTCGAACTACTGGCTGCTGTTGGTAAGATGGAACTTGCTTTAGATCTTCTGGAACGGCTCAGGTTCGCGGCCAATGAAGAGGAAAATGATTTTACGAAGGTGTGCGCCTTTAATACTATCATAATGGGTTTTGCAGTTCTTGGGAACAAAGATGAGGCTCGCGCTATTCTCAAACAGAATCAAGATATATATCAGCAATTAGAATTAGAGACATTTCGCTTTGAAATGTTGCTTGGATATTATGGGTTAAGAATTCCTGGTTTATTCGATGCTTTTATGGCATTAGGAAACAGAGACAAGGCCGTAGATGTCTTAGAAGAAGCGTACAAAGAGCAGGTCGCTTCTGATACAAGACAAACCCAAAATCTTCGGCAAATTATTCTAGGTTGGTTGAGGCTTGGTCAACCTTTGAAGGCTACACAAATAGTAAGTGATATCAATACACTCCAGAACCTTTTACCAACAATGAGCTTTCTGGCACTCGAATTAGCCCGGCATGGGCATCGAGAACAATCTGCATCTTTCTTGCCGACGCTGAAGAAGTTAGCACAGCGCTCGGTAGTAGCCCTAAGTAACGCCCGGTTGAGTATTTCATTAGAGATTACCGAAAAGCTACTTCGTACCAATCGGGTTGAGGAAATTATCGTTATTTTAAGGAAATTAAAAGATTTAGCGCTTTCCTGTGAGTTTTATAAACCGGTAACAGATAATCTAGCCGAACTTGTTAAACAGCTTACTATAGCAGGTCAATTCAAAGAAGCTGAAACAATTGTGGAAGAAGTCAGACAAAGGATTGGAGAGATCCGTCAATCTGAGTGGTTTTCCTCCTCCTGGTATGCTATTGCACAAGGCCTGATTGAAGTAGGTAAATTTGAGGAAGCGGAGACAATTGCTGCCCGAATCGGATATGACCAAATTAAAGTAGAAATTCTTGTTCTCATAGCCGAAGGAATGCTAACACTTGGACGGAAAGCCGAAGCCGAAGACAAACTCCTTGAAGCCTACCGGCAAGCTGATGCAATCAAAGCTTCGAATGGATCGGCTACTGGAGATGACCTTTTCTTAAAATCCTGGTCTTTAAGAGAGGTAGCATTAGCACTGGTCAAATTCGGAAAGTTAGAGGAAGCCAAAAATATTGCTACGAGAATAAAAAGCCCTTTGAGAAGCTGGGATTATAGTCCATCTATTTTAGGAGAAATTGCCAGAGTTTTAGCAAGTACTGGACAGATGCAAGAAGCACTTGACCTAGTAGATGCCGCTTTGACGGAAGATAAGGAACGTGATGAGATCCACGGAGATTTGCTTCTTCTACGGGTTGTAGAAGGTTTGGTAGATAGCAACCAGTTAGAAGAGGCCCTCAGATTTGCCAACAAGATTACATTTAATAATTATAAAGCAAAGGCATTGCTTAAAGTGGCCTCAGTTAGCGAGGCTATGTGGGGTCGGGAGAGAACTTTGGATCTAGTTAATGAAGCTTATAAAGTGGCAAAAGAGGAAGAAAATGATCTTTTTCGGGCTATTAATCTTGAAGGTGTAGTAGGAGCGTTACTGAAGCTTGAAAGCCGCGAAGAGGCGTTAAACCTTATACAGGTGCATTGGCTTAAGGCCCAATCCTCTATGGAAGTTTTAATGCTTTTGAGGATGTCATATCCATTTATAATAGAGGAGCCTAATCTGGGCTTGCAGTTATTGAGCGTTTTTGATCGACTTGAGGCAGTTTTAGCAACTTGATTTATTAACAATTTGTTATCAACTGCATCTTTTCAATGTTTGTAGTAGTGACCCAGTAATTTGAAGTTGGGTGCAACCACCGAGGTAAATTCTGCAACAGAACTGGATTGTTGTTGTTGGGGTACGCAGCGGCGGCGTTATCCAGCTCGAAGTTGAACGAACCGCCCCGCACCACCTCCACGGTAGCCTGATTGTCCTCGGCGGTTTGGTTTTCTACATTATTCACTTTGTTGAAGTAGCCAAATCCAACCGGCTTTACAGATATAATCCTGACAGCTTTTGCGGCCTTGAAATGAGGCCAGTTTGAGGCCAGGGGTATTCAAGAGCTTACCAAAATGTTATAATTATGGTATGGGAAATTTGATTAAAGAAAATGAAAAACTGTATCGGACCGAAGCGATTGTACTGAAAAGTATGAATATCGGTGAGGCCGACAAGATTTTGACGATCTACACCGATACACGGGGCAAATTGCGGGTCGTGGCAAAAGGTGTGCGACGCACCAGCAGCCGATTGAGCGGTTATGTCCAACGCTTTACCCAGGCTCGCTTTTTGATCGCCAAAGGCCGTAACCTCGATATTGTGACTCAGAGTGAGCCGGTCAAAGTCTTTCGCAATTTGCTCGAACTCAAGGATGAAAATCTGCGTCAGTTCGCCTATGCCAACTATGCCGCCGAACTGCTCGATTTGCTGACCGAAGAACATAGCGAGAATTTCCCAGCTTACCAACTGCTTTCGGAAACACTGGAAGCGTTGGATAGCGATGCCGACCCGATAGTAACGCTACGGGCCTACGAGTTGCATATGCTCAATTATATGGGCTACCGGCCCCAGTTGCAGGAATGTGTGCGTTGCACCAACGAATTGCAGCCGGTCACAAATTTTTTTAGCCCCGAACTGGGCGGTGTGCTGTGCCACAATTGCGGTCAGATCGAGCTACGCAGCGTCGAACTGAGCCTGGACGCGCTCAAAGTCTTGCGCTATTTACAACGAAATGAATTCGCCAGTGGCCCGAAGTTGCGCCTTTCCGACCAATTGCGCCGCGAACTTGAACAGGTAATGCGGAGCTACATTCGCTATTTGTTGGAACGCGATTTAAAGTCGGTCGAATTTATCCACACAGTTTCCTGAATTCGCCTGGCCCTGGAACAAACCTGCCGAGCTAGTTTTGCGTAGAGATAGCGGTTGAAGTGGTCAACTTTAGATTAGCGGTACTTAAAATCTGGTTAGAAAGAGGTGCGGAATGGCGTACAACGAGAAAAATTTGGGTAGAGGCGAAAAAGTCGTCTACCAGGGTCACAAGCACGTCCTTTTATTGATTAAGGCGGCTTTTCAATGGATCGCTCTTTTTATTGTTGCTATTATTGCGGCTATTTTTATCGGGGTAATTCAAACTACGCTTACAGATACACCCAAGTTAGTATTGGTGCTGGTGGCTATCGCAACCGCTTTCGTCTCCCTGATCGCCTTTGGAATTTCCTATCTGGTCTGGGCCGCCGAGCAGTATATTATTACCAACGAACGGGTCGTTCGGGTTGAGGGTATTATCAATAAAAAAGAAACTGCCACGTCGCTCGATAAGGTTAACGACGTAGAAACCGATCAGACTTTGTTCGGTCGGATGTTTAACTACGGTCAGGTCAGAATTCTGACCGGCAGCGACGAAGGCGTAAATGTGCTGGACTTTCTGGCCCGACCCCACGAATTCAAGAAGATAATGCTCAACGCCAAGAACAAATATTATGGCGATGCCAGCGACCTGGCTCCCAGGGCCACCGGTCGTCGCTACGACGACGAAGAAGAGGCCGACCGCAACAGTCGTGGGCGTGACCCTCGGCAGGAAGGCCGGGTCTACAATGCCCCTCCTCCCCAGGCTTCTTACCAGGGCCAGATCGACCCACGTGGCTATGCGCCGCCAGCCCAACAACCTCAGCCACGTCCTCAACCACCACAACCGCAGTACTACGCCCAGCCAGCACCGCCCCAACAATCCATGTCGCCGCAACAGATCGCCGAGACTATTCAGCAACTCGCCCGTTTGCGCGATAGTGGCGTTATCAGCGAAGCCGAATTTCAGTCCAAGAAAAACGACCTGATGAACCGCTTGTAGGTAGGTAGCAGTATGAGTGTCCAAACCAATCCACAGCTTGAAAAGTACCGGGCCTATCGCAACCCTTCGGAGGAGGAGGGCGAACTTGATGAGCTTTACTACTTCTACGACGATGAAAACAATTTTGAAAAGCTGAGGTTCCAAGATATGCCCGGTGCTTATCACGACTTGCTTATTACCTACCTAAAAGAAGTATTGGTCTGGTTTTACAGGCTCGAACAATGTGCAGTCTACCGCGAGTTGAATTTCTACGAAACCGATCGGGTAAAGGAATCACCGCTCTATCCCGATCTGGCGATATTAAAAGGCCAGCAATGGCAGGGGTTGACCAGTTATCGGCTGGGAGTGACCGGCCCGGCTCCCGATGTAGTGATTGAGATAATTTCGGCCAAAACGCGCTACAAAGACCTTTACTATAAGCCAGAACGGTACGCCCGATGGGGAACAGCCGAATATTTTGCTTATGATAACCGACCAAATCGCCAGAGACGAGCCAGCCCTCGGCTATCCGGGTGGCGGTTGAACCAAGCAGGTGTTTATGAGCCGCTATTACCCGCCGCCAATGACCGAATTTGGAGTGAGCAACTAAATAGCTGGTTGCTTCCTGACGAAGCATACTTGCGTTTGTATACTCCAAACGGCGAACAGCGTCTGACTGAAGCTCAGGCTAAAGATGCCCTGCTTCGTCAAATGGGGATCGATACCGCTAAACTTTGATAAGCAAGAGAGGGGATAGCCCAAATTGAACAGCCCACACGAATTGATAACCCAGGCGCGTGATTTTATTCTAGGCTTGCTAGGCGACCGACAACCAAAAATTAGTATAATATTGGGCAGTGGCCTGGGCGCACTAGCCGATGAATTGGAAAACCCGGTAGCGATCCCCTATGGCTCAATCCCAGGCTTTGCTGTTTCGAGTGTTCACGGTCATGCCGGACGGATCGTGGTGGGTGAACTAGCCGGAAAAACCCTCCTGGCGATGCAAGGCCGCTTTCACTATTATGAAGGCCACGATATGGCTCAGGTCACTTTTCCGATCCGAGTGATGCGGGCGCTAGGGATCGAAACCCTTATTGTTACAAATGCGGCGGGCGGCTTGAACCCGGCTTATCGTCCGGGCGACCTGATGGGCATTAGCGATCATATCTTCCTGCCCGGTATGAACGGAGCCAACCCCCTGCGCGGCCCCAACGACGACACTCTTGGCCCCCGCTTTCCCGGCATGGTCAACGCCTACACCGAGGACCTTTTGCAACTGGCCCAGAACGAAGCAGCAGCCCTGGGCATTACCTTTCATCGGGGGGTTTACGTTATGCTGACCGGCCCCAACTTCGAGACACGGGCCGAAATGCGAATGTTACGCGGGTGGGGAGCCGATGCCGTCGGGATGTCCACTGCCCCGGAAGTCATCGTAGCCGTGCATGGCGGAATGCGGGTGTTGGGTATCAGCACCATCACCAACAGCCTCAACCCCGACCTGACCGTCGAAGCCAATCACGAAGAAGTTTTGCAGGTAGGCCAAGAAGCCGGGCCGCGCCTGACCCGGTTGGTCAAGGCTATTTTGCCAAAATTTTGATCTAACTATACTGCTCTAAATTCCCAAATAGCGTATTACAAACTTTGAACCAGGAGGTATCACAGTGGGCCTAGCCGAACAAAATCCCTCTGACAAACCCGGTGTTTTCAGCCCAACTACCCGTCTCACCAGCCAATCTTTGCCAGCCAGCGCGGTTGCTCGCAACCAGCAGGCGCTAGATCGGCGTTTGGGTCTAATTAAGTGGATTGCCCTGTTTCTTGGCATCAGTCTGAGCATGGTTAGTGGAGTCTATATTGGCCTGGGTCTGTATATTAGCGGTATCGGGTTGGTTTTGTCGGGAATTATCTCATTATTGATCGGTTTGCTTTTCGTGCTAGGCTTCTTTTTGGTATATCCCGGCGCAACCTCACGCCGGGCCAATCAAGTAAGTTACCTTCTAGTTTTCGGTATAATCATAGTTATCACCATAGCCCAACCGGTCTTAGGTTCCGGCGACGCAGTTTCTGCCGCTTATTTCTTTATCCCAATTCTAGCCAGCATCCTCGGATTACGTATACAACCTCTGGTGGTAATCACGCTAAGTAGCCTTATGTTATTGAGCATATTTTATAGTGCCGATCAGATCGTCCACAGTTATCAACCGGAAGTACCTTTACGCAATTATCCTTTGATCGGCTTAGGTCTATGGTTGCTCCTTTTGTCGGTGGTAGCCGCCACTTTAATAACCTTTGTACGCCGTATTACCAACGCCATTAGTGCTTCGGAAAAGCAAGCCGATATGTTACGCAATTTGCTCGCGACCCTTAACACTACTACCGATTTTGGCATTTCCCTCAGCCGCGAGTTATCGAGCATTACAACTGAACTTAATAGCACCTCGCAACAACAGGCCAGTGGGTCGCAAGAGCAGGTGGCTGCCGTTACAGAAGTAACTACCAGTCTGGAAGAATTGAACGAAACAGCCAGCCAGATCGCCGCCAGTGCTGAAGCCGCCGCCGATTCAGCTAACCAGGCCGTTATTACCGCCAATGAGGTGCTAGAAGCCAGCGAATTGGCCCAATCCAGTGTAGTGCAGGGCGAAGAAGCCGTCGTGCAGGCCACTTTCAGTGTAGATCGAGTCCGCAACCGGATCGAGTTGTTAGGCCAACGCTTGCTCTATCTGACCGAGCAGACCCGGCGCGTTAGCACCATTATCGACATTATTGACGAGATTGCCGACGAAACCCATCTGTTAGCCCTCAACGCCTCGATTGAAGCGGCGGGTAGTATATTAGTTGGCACAAGCGGAACCACTTCCAACGAACATAGTAATAGCAGGGGCGAACGCTTTGGTGTTATCGCCCAGGAGGTTAAAAACTTATCCGACCGTAGCCGCGAATCGACCGAAGAAGTGCGCGAAGCTATTATGGAGATGCAGGGGGCGGTTGCAGCGGCAGTTTTGGTAGCCGAAGAAGGCAAGAAAGATACGGCAGCGGCACTATCCCGCTCCCAAATCGCCGGAGCCGTGATTGGTCGCCTGAACCAGGTTATTGCTAATAGTTCGACCAGTGCGACCGGGATTTTGAGGGCTGTCGAAGAGGTCAACATCCGCTGTGATGAAATCAGCGTTGCAACTGGACAACAACGTAGCGCCAATCAGCAGATTTTGATAACGATGCGAAGCATCGCAGAAGTAGCACGTGATAATGCCGGAGCAGTTTCGGACCTTTCCAAAACCGTATCACGGGTTAATAATAGTGTGGATGAGCTTAATGTGGTGCTGGACAAATCCAGCCAATCTTTACAGACCAGCGGGGTGTAAGCTTCGCCGGACATAACGAAGCGGCTGTTATAAGCTAAATTGAGACCAGCTTAAAACTAGGCCGCGATTAAATTGTGAAAATGAACTCGTTCGCCGGGTTGGATCGCTCGTAACGCGGTTCCGATTACCTCGCCACAAATGATAATTGATTGGCCTTTGGTCAGCAGTTTAGTCGCAATTTTATAACCTGCCGGAATATCCTCGGCAGCTACTTTGATCCAAAAACTGTTCAACATAATTGCTTCACCTGCTTTTACATTACTGAGCAGCAAAGCCACATTGTCATCCCGTCCGATCAGCACAGCCCGCGCTGGTGCTTTAATCTGCCTCTCGCCGATATCATCTACTTTCATATGGAGTAGCTCCTTTGCTCTACCACAAACCAGTATTCTCGTATAATCCTACAAGGCAAGCTCAATCTAGTTTAGTTATGGCTTTACACAAAAATTACGTAGGTGATTATGCAATCCAGAGCCAAGCATTTATAGCAATTTGTTATGAGTGAAACGCTTCCCTATTGTGTACTTTAGAATATAGTATCAGCTAGGAGCTTTGTCAAGGGCCTTTACCGATTGTTACGTTAAGAATAGCAATAGTTTCCTTTAATAAAACCCTATTAAGATTTCTATATTCTGATCCTTATTTGCTTTTGAGAAGTTTTTTCAATTTGACAAAGCAGCAAAGTTGCCCGATAGATCGATTTGTGGCACGATACAACCACGATCAAACCGTTGAAGTAAACTATGAGCAGGGTTGGTTTGAATTAGTTCCGATGAAAGCATAAAATATGCCACAAATTGAGTTTTTGTACTTTCAAGATTGTCCCAGCCACGCTGAAGCGTTGGCCCTCTTGCAAAACGTTCTGCACGAGCAGAACTTAACTACGCCCATCCAGCTAATCCAGATCGAAACTGAGGTCGAGGCTCACCAGCATACCTTTTATGGCTCTCCGACTATCCGAGTCAATGGTCGGGATATTGAACCGTTGCTGGACAAAATTGGCGAACCCGGTCTGGCCTGTCGCACCTATCGACAAGCCGACAACCGGATTACGTCTTTACCGCCCCGCGAGTTGATTGAAGCCGCTTTGCGACAAGCTCTACCATTATAATCAGGCTGGGGCAAAGAACCCATGACAGGGAGGCAACCAATGGGATTTTACTCAACCAGGATTCTGCCCCGACTTTTAGACCTATCGATGTCCAGTTCAGGTCTGCAACTCTATCGGGCCAGGGTTTTGGCCCAGGCATATGGAGAGGTACTGGAGATCGGCTTTGGGAGCGGGCTAAATTTACCCTATTATCCAGCGCACGTCCGTAAGATTACAACGGTCGATGCCAACCCCGGTATGAACAAATTGGCTCTCAAGCGAATCGAAGCTTCACCCATCGCGGTGGAAAACCACGTGTTAAACGGTGAAAGGCTGCCTTTTGAGAACGAAGCTTTTGATACTATCGTCAGCACCTGGACCCTTTGCAGCATCGCTAAGGTGGAGCAAGCCCTGAGCGAATTGCGGCGGGTTCTAAAGCCGAGCGGTCGGTTTCTCTTTATCGAGCATGGCCTTAGCCCCGACCCCAAAGTACAAGTCTGGCAGCAGCGCCTGACCCCCTTCCAGCGTAAATTGGCCGATGGTTGCCATCTCAACCGTAATATCAAACAATTGATTTTAGACCAGCAATTCCAGCTTCAAGAACTAAAAGAATTTTATATCGATCAAACCCCCAAATTCGAGGGTTATATGTATCAGGGTATCGCCACTCGCTAACTCAAAAAAGTGCGTTAAAATATTTTGCGGGCAGCGTAATGTTCACCGTAATGTTGATTTGTTAGTATAAGTTAGAAAACAAAACACGGTCAGTTAAACGGTCTTTCATCCGGTCTCTATTAGTCTTTATTAGCTGAGAAGAGGTACTTCTATCAGCATCACAGCCTTCCTATTTTATTTTAGGTCTAACTGAGCTTTAGACAAAACTGCTTACGAGAATATCAAAAGACAAGGGTTAGGTCTCTGATAGTACCATTTATTTAGGGCATAAGGAAAAGTAAATGTTCCACTATATTATAGTTAAGCTGCAAAAACTAAATTTTTCAGTTCGTTACAAAATCGGTTTAGCCTTTTCCCTTTTATTAGTATGCTTTATAATCAACGGTATAATCTCTATTTTCTTGTTGTATAATATCCGGGATACCGAAGAGCAGCAAAAGAATATTAGTCTGGCTTCGGATTGGCTACAGCGTAATGCCCTGGCCTACCAAAGCGATCTGACCCTCTATGCCGATACAATCTTTGTAACCAATGTCTCCCATATTCGGGATACCTTCAGCCGCACTATTGCTACCTCGCTGGCAGAATATAATTACAACATTCCTACCAAAGAGAATCAGGATTTTAGAATAAAGCTGGCTGCACTTTATTCGACCGCTTTCGATCACTTTGCCCGGCTAGAGAACCTAATTAACAGTGGCGATTTCACGACGGCCCGCCAAGACTGGCAACAATTTACGCCAAACTTTGAAGCAATCTCGACTCTTTTGCAAAATCGCCAGCAACAGTTAGAGGCAGATCGGGCCAATGGAGAAAAAGAAGTTTCCAACGCAATTTTTGTATCCACCCTTACCATCGTCAGCATAACCGTATTTAGTATAGCCCTGGTTTTGTTGTTGCTATTTTTGATCGAACAGGTCTTGATAAACCCCTTAAATAAATTGCAGCAGGCTCTAAACCGAGTAGCCCAGGGAGAGCTAGACCAACAATTAGAAGTTGCCAACCGGGATGAAGTTGGAAAGCTGACCGAAAGTTTTAGAGCAGCGGTATTTTCTTTACAACAGGTTTTGCGTGGCGTACAGATCAGCGAAACTCTGCAACTCGTAACCGGCCAACTGGCAGCCGTAAGTAAACAACAAACGCTAGGCTCTAATGAGCAGGTCGCCGCCCTATCACAAGTGACCGCCGCGATGCACGAATTGGGCCGAACCGCCGGTCAAATTGCCGATAATTCGGTGCAGGTAGTGGACTTTACAACCGCAACCCTCACCCAAATCGAGCAGGTAGCCAGGGCCGGAGAACTTAGTCAGCAACAAGCCTACCAAATGACCGATGTAGTAGAAAAAACCTTAAACGGGATTGAACATATCGGCTGGCAGGTCGCCGAATTTAGTAAGCTAATCACTAACTTAACCGACCAAACCGAGCAAATTAGCAAGGTAGTGGGGCTGATAAACTCGATTGCCACCGAAGTTCATCTACTAGCCTTAAACGCCGCGATTGAGGCTGCCGGGGCCGGTGAGTATGGAGACCGCTTTAGAATAGTCGCCCAGGAAGTCAAGCACCTGGCGGCCCGCACTACCCAGGCCAGCCAGGTCGCCCACAGTCTTATAAATCAAGTGCAGGTTAGCAGTCAGGCGGCCAAGACTCAAATCGAAAAAGGTCAGGCCGAGGTTGAGATAATCGTAGCGGCCAATGATGACTTACGGGGTAATCTGGACAAACTTGGCAGCAGTGCGGAACAGGTAAGCCAGGCAGTCACCAATCTTTTAGGTCTGGCCGGGCAGGTCAGTGAGCGGGCCAAAGAAATCAAACAGGCTACCCAGCAACAACGCATCTCAAGCGAGCAGGTGATAGTTTCTACCCGTTCGGTCGGGGAAGTAGCCGTGCAAACCTTAGAGGCGACCCAGCAAGTCGCCACCAGTAGCAGTCAGCTTGAAAGCCTGGCCCACCAGTTGAACGGGGTACTGGGTCAGATCAAACTGGCAATATAGAGCCGACTTTTAGACTACAGCCGTGTCACCCTGAGCCACAGCGAAGGGTCTAGATTCTTCGGCGGGAAGGCATCTTTGGCAAAATTCAGGCTATCTCCCGCCTCAAAATGACATAGGTGTGTAGTTATCCGACTTTTTAGGCTACACTAAATTGCTCAAACTACCTGATACCAGACGAGAGTATCCAGTCCCTCCGCCCCTGAACGTTCCTCGATTCGGTTGACTTTGACCGCCCCGACCTCGCTCGTGCGCCGCAAGATCGTGCCGCCATCCGCGACCGAACCCAGCTTTTCGAGCGAAAGCTTGCGTAAAGGCTTGCCAGTCGGTAGGCCCGGTTGTAAATAGATCGCATCGGTCTGCAACTGCTCCAAACTGACGAACTCCCAGCTAAATTCAAGATTTTCAGCGATCAATCGGTTAGTCTCAGTCTCAAGTTGGGTGGCATCCAGGCCCGCCCCGATACTCCCGGCATATTGCACAAAGGCTTTCTTACCATGATCGGCCTTCGTCGGGGCCAAATTTGCCGGGACATAGCCCAACCGGTACAGGGCATAATCGATCAAATGTCCGGCAGTATGCACCCGCATATTTTGCAAGCGCCGCGCCCAATCGATCTCGCCATGCACCGCCGTACCCTCGGCAGGTGGCGTAGCCGTCTCGATATAATGCCAGATGTCGCCCTCCTTGAGCATCACCTGATAAACTTTGGCACTACCCTCGGCCCATTCCAACCGGCCCTGGTCGGTCGGCTGCCCACCCCCCATCGGGTAAAAAACCGTTCGAGCCAACCGCACTCGCCAGCGTCCGGCGCTTTCCGGCAAAACCTCTTTTAGCTCGCTTTCGACCTCCCGCGCATAAGGATCGATCAAATAAATCGGTTCAGTCTCCACTCTCGCTCTCCTTTTATATTAACAGGGATGTACAGGATAGACAGGATAAAATTAACTTTGCTTATTCCTGGTGAATTGGCTACTTTTATTGCCATACCTGCCCCCGCGCCCATGCTCTCTTACCTTTAACACTACTAAACAGGCTGTATATACAGACCGAAATTATAGCATAACCTATAACGAACTGATTAGCGTAGAGAACTCCTGAAATAAAAAGGGCTACCACTGCTCGGTGGTAGCCTTAAATCTTGGAATTGGTATTATGTTACTTCTTGGACTTTCGTCGATAATTAACACCAATTTATCTATTAGCTGTGAGAGGCTCTGTAGTTACATAATAAGTTATTCCTTACAGTGTACAAAGTTTGTGGAATCGCAGTGTATAGGTCGCTAATTTTTTGCAAGGCTAAATGTAGCTCTAAAACTCTTAAATCACTCAATTCAAAGCCGCTTTTTACTTCAAACTTGCCTGAAAGATGTTTGAAA
>JBBQWM010000040.1:0-53997 GCA_038210655.1 Chloroflexia bacterium | reverse complement strand
AAGCTGGCTTGCACTGGGCTTAACCACATCAAAACTTAAAGCGTTGGCAATCAATAACTTCTCCAGACCGTTTTTGATTGCTGAATGGCACATCGCTATCGATTTGACAAATTCATTCTAACCTTAACTTGTAACCTATGGGGTAAAAGTAAATAGGGAAGCGCTTGTCACGTAAGGCTGTTGCAAAGTCGTGAAGAGATCAAAGGGTGAGAAGAATTAGACGAAAAAACCTTTCAGGGTTACAATTGGTTGTCCTAAAGTAATCAAGCATAACCAGAACAGCCTTATTTGGCTTAGTGTGAGCGTTAGTTTTTTGCAAAATAGCCAGGTTGTACCACCCTCTAAACCGAGGAGTGGGTTTCACAACTGTACATAAAAGGGGTTGAAGTACCAATAAAGATAACCAGTTCAGTAGGGATAGGGAAAGTCCAATTTAAGCCTGTTAATCTTGTCCATCCCTGTTAATATAAAGGAGACGTTGGGATATGTCAGATTTACCGCCTGCCGTTAATTTCGAGCAAATTGATGAGACGAACCGGAATCACATTGGTCGGCTGCTGCTTCGCGCCCAACGTTGCTTTAGCGTCAGCGCGATGGAAAAGCTTCGCAAACTCGGTCATACCGGGTTGAGCCTGGCCCACACCAATTTGCTGGCCCATCTCGACCTGGACGGCACCCGCATCACGACCCTGGCCGAACGCGCCGCCGTCACCAAACAGGCCATCGGTCAGCTTGTACTTGATTTGGAGCAAAAAGGCTATATCGGTCGCGCCGTTGATCCGACCGACCGCCGGGCTACGATAGTTACTTTTACGGTCGCGGGCTGGCAATTCCTGCTCGATGCTACCCAGATCAAGCACGAAATCGAAACTGAATACACCGCCATCCTGGGCGAAGAGGGCATCCAAAACCTCCGCGCCCTCCTGACCACCCTGATCGAGAATGAGGATGGCAGATAAAACAATTAGCCTTACTTTGTAACTTCGGTCGGCAATTGTGAGCTATCAGTTACATAATAAGTGGTAGTATTGGGTACTATTCCAGCTCGTTTATCTTTTAAGCTTTGTTCGACAGAACCAAAGATACCCCACACAAAAGCTTTACCGTTGACGTGTAAGGCTGAGGTTGGAGCAGCTTCTAAAGTTATAAGCCGCTTCTGTACCCGGTCCCAGACTTGCTCGGTGGTGTACGAAGTCCAGGCTACTAAACGCTCACTAATAGTCGGGAATTGTAAGGTATCATCCCTTTCCGCCTGGGCAATAACTTGCGAATATGTCTCGTTGACATCGGTTAGCATCACTTCTTTACCGTGGGACGTAATCCAGACCACCGTATCCTGGTACATGTTGAAATAAAAGGGCGTGTCGGGCTTCTTTAACGTTTTTTTCACCGAGGTTTGCAAATTGAGAATGACTATTACACCTTTAGCCGCGCCTTCCACCTGCTTGCTTGGTTCATCGGTCGCTTCGACCCAACCAATGTAAGGCCAGGAAATGACCGGAGTACCGCCAAGTTCGGCCAGGGTGGTGATTTGCCCGGTTAGCAAGTCGGCACTTTTCACTCCGATTGGGAGGACTTTGGTTACAGCCGTGTTACCTTCTTGCCAGACGACCGTGTTATGGTCAAGTTTAGGCAATACAAACGAACTGTTTAGCGGTTTATTATCCTTATCGACGGGGGTCTGGGCTACCTGCTTAACCTGGCGAGTGGAACGATTGTAGGAGTAGAGAATCCAATCTCCAAAGTCGGGTTGGTGAGCGGCTTCCGACCAGACTACCCAGTCGTTATCAACTGCCGCACCAATGACTTGAGTAGCCGGGGTAGGAAGTTTATGGATCACAGTCGGTTGGCGCGTGGAAACCTCCAATAAAACCAACTCCCCGGCTTCACTTCCAAATCGTCGGCGGGGCATAATGGGGCCAACCAAAAATTTAGCATCCGGTGTTACTGAATCTAAAATGAAGACATGATTTTCACCTATGGCCATTGGAACAACGCTTTTCTTGAAAGCCGACCCCCAGGCGGTTACAAGATCAACCCTTTTAATAGCAGGATTTGGAGTGGGGAAAGGATTGGAAAAGGTAGGAGTAGCGGCTAGAAGGGTTGCCGAAGTTGGGCTTGCAGTCGGGATTGAAATAGTGGGGGTAGCTAAAGTAGGGTCAGAGGTTGGAGTTAAAGTTGAAATGGCAGGATTGGTCTTAGTAGCTAGATTGTCGGTCTGGCTTTGAGTGGTAGCCGAAAGAGTAGCAGAGGGGCTATCTGATTTCGCATCACAGGCTACCAACAACGGTACACAGACCAACATAGTTATGACCAGACCTGGAAGGCGCAAAGCCTTCCAGGTCTTCTGCTTTCGCAAAAGTTTTCTTACCATACATACCCTCTTCCATCCAGGATAACGGCTATAGTGCTGGTTGCCATCGAACTATAAGGAGGAACACTTTGATAGTATCTTATACTAGGCGCACCAGAAATGGAGTCGGCGTATTGCACCATATCACCATTGTTGTCATAGCCCCGAATAGCAAACCAGTGCAAAATATCTATATTCGGGTGTCCTACAAGATGATAGGTAGCAGAACCCGCGACTTCGTCAGCATTCCCAGCCACCGGATAATTAGCATCAATGTCGGAAGTAAAATTATTCTTAAACGTTGTAGCATTGACGGAAGTACCGACCGGCACATAGAAACCATTAGTAAGACCTTGCCGCCAGTAATTAAGACCATCCGGCATTGGGTGACCCCCACCATTAGACCAATCCGTCCCACCATGGGCATCTGTCTGTAAATAGTTACCATCCGAGCTTCTGCAACCCGAACCACTACAGGTAGAACCAAGTGCCGACTGGCTCAAGGACAAACCGTAATAGCTAGTCCAGTTGCCCAAAAAGCTTAACATCTCATAAGCAGTAGCCGGGCCGCAGTAAAAAGAGTTAATCTGAGAAGACTGGGTAAGTCCTAGCGTCTTGCTAAAGGAAGCAGCGTTAGGCGTTACACCATTCTTGGTCTTCGGGATAGAGATAGAGTGTTTAGCCGGGTCTTCTCCAAGTTCCTTCAAGAAGCTGACCCATTCTTGCTCGAACTTTGCACCGTCATAGCTCCCCTGGCGTACGGCAACATAGTTAGCAGCTAGGGCTGCCTTCTTATCATAAATCTTCTGCTCTGCTGCCGACAATGGCTTTGACGGAGGATGAGCCTTAGAACCATCTGGGTTCAATTGGGACGTTTTATCCCCGACATAGTAAGGGTCAGTATCTGTGCTATCTGCCAAAGCAGCTGGCATTAGTTCTACAAACATCGCAGACAAGATGAGGAGTACAGCCAGCAAACGTATCCGTTTACTGCTAGTTACTCGAAAAAACCTGATAAAGGGTGAAAATCGCATTGAAAAACCCTCCTTAAGGTTTAGAGCCTGTTTCATAATGTTCAAGTACGAGCCTAGAGGTGGTCTGAGACAACCTATTTTGGAGGCTAGGTTTACAGTTATGAAACAGGCTCTTAGGAATTAGGAAACCCGTTGATGTCACTTATTAATACTGTCACAGCCAAGTAGAGATTTCTAATGGTATCTCTGTTTCGGATTTGTCACTGTACAGGTTTAGAAGTGGCTACAAGCTATCAAAAACAAGCCGTGTGGTAGTATTTAATAGATTTAAAATTTGGACAAGAGTTAAACTAAAGTTTTTATCGATCCTACCAAGCAAAGAATAACACTGCTTTTAATTTTTGGATAGAATAGAATTACCCAATAAAATTACCTAATATATTTCTTACTCCCTGAGAAATCGGGCGAAAGCGACAGTGTGTGAGGGTTTATGAGACCGTCCGTAATAGCCCGCAGTACCACACCTCCGCGTCCCCTGACTCCCAAGCGGTCGTAGATACGATTAAGATGATTGTTAACAGTACTGACCTCTATTTGCAATCGCTCGGCGATTTCCTGATTTGTTAGGTCAAGCGCAACCAATTCCAGGATTTCTATCTGCCGCTTTTTCAAGTTTTTTTGGACAAGTAAGCGCGGGAGTTTTTGAATGGCCTGCTGGTACTGGTGTTCCAAAGTAGCTGGTTGTCCGTCTATTATGGTGTAGATAGCCGCTTCCAATTCTTCGACATCCGCCAGGCTCGAAACTAAGCCCTGAATACCACTCTCGACCAATTCTTCAAGGCAGGGTAATAGATAGTGAGAGCAGAGAAGCAAGATTGCTGCCGGACATTCGGCGACCCGCAGAGAACGAGCAAAAGCCAGATCACCAATCGGGGTACCCAGCGAGATCAAAATCAGATCGAGATCAATAGCTAGAATTCCCTCAATCTCAGTGTTCAGATCACCCTGTGGTATCACAATTGTGACAGTAGATTTCCTACTAAGACTTTCTAAAGTAGTGCCTAAAGATTGCGCCCAGAGAGGATAGGCTGAAAAAAGCAGTATCTTGATAGGTTGCATCCTCAATCTCCTTTTCGGGTTCCTTAACTGATAGTTGCTTTGCTAACAACGAAACTTTACCATCTGATTAATTTCAAGTCAAATTTTTCCGGGGTTTGGGCTAAATAAATCAGAATAAGTTGAACAAATCAAAAATATATATGTAAGTTCGGATGCACAAAAAAGGACACCGGCAGCAATTTGCCGATGTCCTTTCGTTTTAGATATGAGGGCTGCTCGGTTTACCAGCGGTTGCGACCGCCGCCACCGTTGCGCGGGCCGCCCCGGTCGCCGCCCCGATCTCCACCGCGAGGAGGACCGCCCCGGTCACGGTCGAAGCCGCCTCGGTCGCCACCGCCACGTGGGGGGCCACCCCGGTCGCCATCGGATTTGGCAGCAGGCATCTGCCCGGTCAGGATCGCCCGCCGGGAGAGGCTGATTTTGCCGCCCTTATCGACATCCGTGACCATCACGTTGATCTCGTCGCCCAGGTTGACCACATCCTCGACCCGCTGGACGTGGAAATCGGCCAGTTCGCTGATATGGACGAGGCCGTCCTTGCCCGGCATAATCTCGATAAACGCGCCATAAGGCATGATCCGCACGACCTTGCCCAGGTAGATCGCGCCGAGTTCGGCCTCTTTGGTCAGAGCCTCGATCCGCTTGATCGCGTTCTTGGCGCTCTCACCATCGACGCTGGCAACAAAGACGCTGCCGTCGTCCTCGACATCGATCTTGGCTCCGGTCTCCTCGACAATCGAGCGGATCGTCTTACCGCCCGGCCCGATCAAGGCCCCGATCTTCTCCGGGTTGATCTGGATGCGAACGATGCGCGGCGCGAAGGGCGAGAGTTCGGGGCGCGGCGTGTTGATAATCTGGTTCATCTTATCGAGGATGAAAAGCCGTCCGGCCTTCGCTTGCTCGAACGCCTTCGCCATAATCTCGAAGGTGATGCCTTTGGTCTTGATGTCCATCTGGAGGCCGGTGATGCCTTCGGCAGTTCCGGCGACCTTGAAGTCCATATCGCCCAGCGCATCCTCGATGCCCTGGATGTCGGTTAGGACTTTCCAACCACCGCTCTTGTCGGTCACAAGGCCCATCGCAACCCCGGCAACGGCAGCCTTGATCGGCACACCCGCATCCAGCAGCGACAAGGTGCTACCGCAGACCGAACCCATCGAGCTAGAGCCGTTGGACGACAGTACTTCGCTCACAATTCGGACGGTGTAGGGGAAATCCTTCTCGTCAGGGATGATCGGCACCAGCGACCGCTCAACCAACGCCCCGTGACCGATGTCACGCCGGGACGGGCCACGCAAACGCTTGACTTCGCCTGTGCTGAAGGGTGGGAAGTTGTAATGATGGATAAACCGCTTCGACTCTTCCAGGCCGATGCCGTCGATAGTCTGCTCTTCGCCACTGGTTCCGAGCGTGGTAATGCTCAAGACCTGGGTCTGACCACGAGTAAAGAGGCCGCTACCGTGAGTACGCGGTAACATCCCAACTTCGCAGGTAATCGGGCGGATTTCGTCGGTGGCGCGACCATCGGGGCGGATACCCTCGTGGGTGATGGCGGAACGGACTTCCTCTTTCATCAGACTGTCAAAGGCTTTCTCGGCCTCTTTGGTCTTGCTGGCGAGTGCGTCCCCTTCGAGGCCCGCCGTAAAGTTAGCGACGGTGTCCTTACGCAGGCTTTCGGTCGATTCGACCCGGACGGTCTTGTTGACGTTGCGAACCGCTCCACCCAACCGATCACCCAACCAGCCTTTGACGGTCTCTTTGAAGCTCTCGTCGGCAGGAGGCGGTGCTTCGTAGGCGAAGGTAGCGGCTCCGACCAACCCTAGCAACTGCTTTTGAAGCTGAATCCCAGCCTGCAACTGCTGATGGCCGAACTTGACCGCTTCCAGCATAATGTCTTCTGGCAATTCCCAGGCTCCGGCCTCGACCATCATGACGGCATCTTCGGTTCCGGCGACGGTCAATTCCAGCTTGCTATCAGCCAAATCCTGAGCGCTGGGGTTACAGACGAACTCACCGTCGATATAGCCAACCTTGACTGCTGAAACCGGCCCGGCGAAGGGCAACCCGGAAAGCATCAAAGCGGCGCTCGAACCAATGATCGAAAGGGTTTCCGGCTCGTTCGACTGGTCGGTGCTAAGAACCGTCACCTGTACCAGCACTTCATTATAAAAACCTTTGGGGAAAAGTGGGCGGAGAGGCCGGTCGGTCAAGCGGGCAGTCAAAATCGCATTCTCGCTTGGGCGGCTCTCGCGCTTGATAAAGCCACCTGGAATCTTACCGGCGGCGTACATTTTCTCTTCGTATTCAATTGTTAGTGGGAAGAAATCCTGACCTTCACGGGCTTCGTCCGAGGCAACTACGGTTGCCAGTACCATCGTGTCCCCATAGCGGATCATAACGGCCCCTTTGGCCTGTTCAGCCACCCGGCCTGCTTCGATGCTAAATGTACGACCGCCGATGGTCGCTTCCACCTTGTGTACTTGTCTGTCTGTCATCTTAATTGTTCCTAACCTCTGCAAAGCAATCTGCCGAGCTGTGGATCGCACCCTGCGAACCTATGGTCTTGCTCCTGTGAGCATAGCCGAACTCAATCCTAACCAAACCCGCTTGCCACCGATGGCATACGGATAAGCAGGGCGCTTCCTCCCTGCAAAGCTTTGCACTATATAGTTCTCTTAACTTATTTTTACCTGGGGGGTTAGGAACTGGAGACCGGTTTCTAGCGGCCCGTTGCCCTTACAACGCCTAGAACCCAAACTCCAATGCCTAACGCCCCCAACCTACAAGCTGTCTTACCTGAACAGCTTCCAGAACTGAACCTTTCAATTCTCTGGCCTATATTAACCTAATTGTGTACAAATGTAAAGGTTTTGCCGAAGATTGTGATATAATGTTCTAACTGTGAATAAACTGAAATTGATTTTAAGTCTGCTGGGCTTGCTGGCCCTTTTGCAACTGGGCCGGGCTTTTACGGCCCTTTTTTCGCCCGTCATAATCGACTATTGCGAGATGATGGTCGGGGGAGCCGCCGATCAATTACGCACGACCGGCAGCCTGGCTGCGATGTACGCCCCACCTGCTGCCCCTTATGGCATGCCGGGGGTCCAATATCCCCCCCTTTTCATGCTGCTCGTCGCGGGGCTGACCGGCCTGACCGGGTTGGGAACTATCCTGGCTGAAAGGCTGCTGAGTTGGGGGCTGTATGTGGCTGCCGGAGGGTTGGTCGGTCTGCTGGTCTGGCAAGAGACCCGCCAACGCTGGGCGGCCTGCTTTGCCGCTTGCGTGCCGTTCTGCTTTTGGAGCGTCATAATTTTCGTCCACGCCGCCCGCGTCGATCCACTGGCCCTCTTCCTGAGCCTGCTAACCGCCTATCTCTACCGCCGACAGGCCCGTCGCGCCACCCCGCCGACCCTCACCAGCCTCGCCCCTATCGCACTCCTATCCGTCCTGGCCTTCTTCAGCAAGCAAACCTATTTGGCAGTCTCAGCCGCTATCTTCTTCGACCTAATCCTCACCACCCGCTCCTACAGCGCTGTCCTCCCTCCATCGCGGGCAGAAGCCCGCTCCTACAGTCTTCAACCTATCGCGGGCAGAAGCCCGCTCCTACAACTCAGTCCTCAGTCCTCCGTCCTCAGTCCTCTTTTCTTCGCCTTTCTCTGGCTCTTCTGGGCTGGCCTGGGTTTTGCCCTGTTTGGGTGGTGGTCGCAAGGCGAATTATTTGGCATTTACGACCCGGCCCGGGCGGGCAGTTTTATCTTGCATCTAGTACCGGGTTTTGTTGGCTTTTTTATCGTCGATCACCTGCCGTTTATACTGATTGCCGCCTTTGCGCTCCGGCAGCAATGGCGAGAACGCGCCCGCTTCTGGCCTCTTTACACCCTTTTCGCCACTCTCGCCTGTATCACCATCATCAAGGACGGGGCAGTCGATTATTATTTCAACGAACTAGCCTTTGTCCTCTCCGTTTCGGTCGGTCTCGGCCTAGCCTATATAATGAAGCCAAAACCTGCCGCTACTAGTCCAAAATCCAAAATCCAAAATCTAAATTTATCTACAACAGTCTTACTAGGCATCCAGGCGATAATTGCCCTGGGCATGTTCATCGGTTGGAGCCACTGGCGCGACTTCAACGATAACCGGCGGGCCTACGAAGAAGGGCTGACCCTGGTAAGAACCGCGCAGACCGAGGATAGCCGTAGCGAAAAACCGAGCCTGATTTTGGTCAATAGCTTTTTGCTCGATACCGGTCACTCCGCCCAAATCGGCGATTATTTTATCTTCTCCGTCCTGCTCAAGAACGGGCGGCGCGATATGAGTCCTTTCCTCTCCGACCTCCAAGCTGGGCGCTACCGCTTGATTATGACCGAGGAATTCAACCGTTGGCCCGCCGAAGTTGAGGCCGCCTTTTCTTTGCGTTATAATCGGCGTATCATCACTGGCGAGGCCGGGCGCAAAATCTTCTGGGTCTACACTTTGCGGGTTTAAGCAAGGATTGAGGGTCGAGTTTTGATTAGAAAAATAGACCTTGAGGATGAAAGGCAGGTTCGGCAACTGCTGGATTTACAAATCGCTGCCTATACCATCGAAGCCGAACTGATAGGCTCTTACGAAATACCACCCCTCAAAGATACGGTCGCGACGGTGCAGGCCAGCAACGAGACTTTTTACGGCTACTTTATCGAGAGTGATCTGGGCGGGATCATCTCTTACAAAATAATCGAAGATACACTGGATATTCACCGACTGGCGGTCTCTCCGGCCTACTTCCGACGTGGGATCGCCCGCCAGCTTTTCCGATTTGTACAAGCCAGCGAAAGCGGCTATAACCGTATAATCGTCTCGACTGGTTCGGAAAACCGCCCGGCTATAAACTTCTATCTTCAACTTGGCTTCACTATAAGCGGCGAAAAAGAAGTTATACCCGGCTTGGTTATCACTTTGTTCGAGCAAAAACGGCAGTAGAGAATTAGCAATCTCCGAAATCAAAGCTCCATCACAACCGTGTTGGTCAAATAAATACTATCGAAAGCAGTAAACTCGCCCGCCCGCATGCCGGGAACCGGGAAAAGCCGAGCCGAGAGTGGCTTTTGATAGCGGGCCGAAAGCGCCGCCAGATCGTAGAGCAGGTTTTCGAGCCGGAGCGGGTCTACATGGCCCGGCAGTGGTATCACATCGAGACCCATCCCACAGACCGCCGAATAAGTCAACAGCTTTTGGACATCGACCAGCCCTTGCGCGGCCCGTTCGCCCAACCAACGATCCTCAAGCGGCGGGAGCATCAAACCGTTATAGCCGGTCGTTTTGAGTGGGCCATTAGCCGCCTGCAAACCGTGCGTGATGGCAGCCGCCAGAGCCAATGTCCCCGGTTCGCCAAACCGACCCAGACCCGCCGCCTCAAAAGCCCTTACAATAGAATCCTCACCGAGCGGCGCGGGCGACAAATCAATACCGGTATAGAGCAAGGCATGGTCGGCGCAGAACTCGACCGCTAACTTCTGGACCGGCTCCAACCGGGCGACCAAAGCAACCGTCAACGGTTGCGAAAGCGCGGCGGGGCCTTCCGCCTGAATTGCCTCACGTGAAGCGGTAATGACCTCGTAAATCAGATCGGGCATTTGAAGACCCAACGAGAGGGTCGGCTGTCCAGTCGGGCTAATCTCCTGATAGCTGGCCGGAAAGAAGGGAATACCGGGCGGACAGTTGGCGATAGCAGCATAGCGGAAGTTGCACAACCCATCGGGAGTAGCCTCCGCCAGCGCCCGGATCACCTCCCCGGCCTGCCGCACACCCGCCGCCAACGTCTGCCGCCCATCAGCAATTTTGGTCGTCAGGTTAAAAGGCGAATAGGTAGCGATAGCTGCTACTATTTCGGCGGTGGTCAGTTCCCCGGCGGCATAGGCTCCTAGCGAGACAAATTCCAGCTTTTCGGCGGCGCAAGCTGACCCCAGTTCACGCAACCAGCTTACCCGGTCGGCCCTCGATAGTTCACCCAAGAAAGGCGGCAAGCTCAAGCGGGTGGTCTGCACCTCAAAACCCGCCGCCTCGTAATGAGCCTTCGCCGCCCGCAAGACCGCCCCGGCCCGCGCTATATCGCCTAACCCTTCGGCTAGAGTTGCCCAGGCGCGTGTTACCCCATAGGTAAGCGTTCTAATCTTCATCGCGTCTCCTCGAAAATTAACACAGCAAATTGCAAAGACCTTGGGCTGGTAGGGCGACCCTGGTGGTCGCCCACAGAGACCGTACCGGGTGTTCACGGGCGACCACCAGGGTCGCCCCTACAAAAAACAGGTCAATAATTCTGCAACTTGCTATAAATCTAAATTTATTAATCAAATCTATAGCCAGCCAGTCGATTATAACACGCCCTGGGGGGTCGCCTGTGACTTTTAACCTATTGCAAAAGAAGTGAGGCTGTGTTATGTTATGTATAACTGATTACAGTTATGTAATGCAAAGCTCGTTTGCACTCTATTATGCGGAACAGTGACTCTGGTAAACTATAGCTCTTTAGAAAATGATTTAGACTTTGTAGGATCGGTCACAAGGCAACTTACACCTAATTCTACGAATTTGTTTTCTGACTACTATAGTAGGGGCAGAGAGGTTAGCGGTGCGGGAGGCGCGACCCTTTGGCCGGTAATGAAGCACCAAAGCTGAATAACACCCCTATCTCCGGCAACGGTCAGTCCGAATTTGATCTGACCCGGTTGCAGGATTTTTTGTTGTCTGGCGAAACGGCCCAAAGCGCACCTGCGGCCCGTGATTTGTCGGTCGAACAACTCGAAGCCCTCTTAGCCGAAAAACGACGCGAAGAAGCCCGGCAAGTCCACCGCAAGCTACGCGCCAGCCAGAACATTCCAGGCGCACAACCCCCAATTCAACCAGCCTACCGCGATGATCGACCACCGCCGAACCGACCTGCGCCAACCCCGACCTATCGCCAAACACCCGCTGTCCGGCCCGCGCCGCCACCTGAATCAGAAGAATTACGGCAGACCCGCTTTGAACCCGCCGGGTTGATCGCCCATTCCAAACGCGACCTAGCGGCGGAACGCAGCCACCGGCTTCGCAACATTTTTGGCTATACACTCGAAGCGTTGGTGATAATAGCTGCCCTGGCCCTATTCGGCAACTGGCTTTTGCAGCAGTCCGGGATTTCACTGAATTTGCTGGGAGCGACCCCGGTCGCCGATTTTGCGGTTGCGCCCTCGCGTCCGGGCGGGGTCTTTTTGAGCGCCAACGCCGGAGGGTTGATTAATCTGCCCACGACCGCTACGCCTGCACCGCCGATTGTAACACCCCAACCTGGCTCCGGCCCGGCTATCGTCGCGCCGACCCCGACACCGGGGCGGGTCGCCCCCCTGAGTGGCCCCCTGGCCGTCGCACCCACGCCGACCCCAGCGATAGTGCAACCGGTCGCCCAGAGCATCGCCCAGGGAGCCGAGCCACCGCCTAGCGTACCGCGCCGTCTGCAAATACCTCGCCTGGGGCTAGACACCTCGGTCAAAGAAGTAACGGTCAATTTGGGCAACTGGCAGGTTGCCGACAACGCGGCGGGGCATCACCTGGGGACGGCTATGCCGGGCCGGGCCGGGAATATGGTGCTGGCAGGACACCGCGATATTCGCGGCAGTATCTTTTTGCGGTTGAACGAAATGCAAAAAGGCGATGAATTTAAAGTGTTTACCGATACGGCGGTCTACCGCTATGTCGTTACCGATATATATGAAGTAGCACCGACCGAAGTTTCGGTTATGGCTCCTACTAGCGACCCGACGGCCACTCTAATCACGTGCACCCCGATTGGCCTGGCTACAAAACGTTTGATTGTCAAAGCACGGTTGGAAAAGTAGACCAGTATTTAGTAGCTTCGAGTTGCTGGCCCGACCGCACCACCAGGTAGCCGGAGGCCACTCGGAAAGAAGGTTTCGTTATGAAGAATTATTCTGAACCAAATCGACGACCTACCCGCCCCGCCCGCCGCCCGTCCAAATGGACCTGGCTGGAATTGACCGGCCTGAGCGCCGCGTTCTTCCTGATTATCTTTCCAATGATTAGCCTGGTCATCACGACAATTGCCCCGCCTGTCGCGCAAGGTGCGGCCAGTTTTAGTATTACCAAATCGTCTGGAACTGCTACCGGCCAAGTTGGTCAAAGTTATGATTATATAATAACGATAACTGCTACCCAACCGGGCGCTGATTTAAATACTATCTTCGATCAATTACCTTCAGAGGTGAGTATAGTAAGCGCTTACGTGGTAGCCGGTAGTCAAACCTTTATAAATAGTGCAGGTATTAGCATTAATAATGGGGCCAATACGGTTACTTTTACAGGAACGGGTACTACTTTCCCCTTAGGACAAACCGCCAGTGTTGGCATCACCGTTCAAATCAATGCCGGTGCCACTGGCACCTACAATAATACCGCTACTGTAACCGATCAGAATGGCGCTCCAGCCAGTTTTACCGGCGCTCCAGTCACGGTTGGTTCGCCCGTTACTTCGGTTCCACCGGTATCGACCGGGGTTAGCACTTCGCCGCCCGTCACGACCCCGCCGACCTCGCCTTCGCTCACATCTCCGGCGGTCACGTCTCCGGCGGTCACTTCGCCAGCCGTAACATCTCCCGCCGTTACATCTCCGGCGGTCACTTCGCCTGCGGTGACTTCACCTGCGGTGACTTCACCCGCAGTCACCTCGCCTGTTGTGACTTCTCCGGCGGTTACTTCACCTGTCGTGAGTTCTCCGGCTGTAACCTCGCCCGCAGTCACGTCTCCGGCGATAACTTCACCTGCCGTGACTTCTCCGGCGGTCACTTCGCCCTCAGTTACCTCGCCCGGTGTGACTTCACCGGCAATCACGTCGCCGTCAATTACTTCACCATCGGTTACTTCGCCATCAATTACGTCACCGACGACCGCGACGACTATCATAACGACCCCGGCGACCACGACCGCAACGACAACGACAAGCGGCACGCCGATCGCCACCCCAACCGCTACGACGGTGGTGAGTGGCCCTGGCGAGACCATTACCGCCGGTATTTTGCCGACCAGAGGCGGGCCGATTCCTGGCTCAACTGCTACGCCCGTTCCAGGTGGTGGGGGTGGCACTAGCCCAGCCCCAACCAATACTAGCGGCAATCCAGGACAGGTAGCAACCGGCGTTATAACCGGGGTCTTTACGGTCGGGGGCAGTGGAGCGCCTTTGAACGGCAATCGGGTAGACCTGATCTTGCGAAGCGGTGGAGCGGATCGCTCGGTCGCCAATAGCCTGATCGATAGCACCGGGCAGTACGCCTTCCTGTCGGTACGCTCGACCAATGCGGGTGAAGTTTACTTTGTCCGCTTTAGCAACCCCAACGGCGGCAATACTTTGCGGGTCTGGAATAGCTCCTCGTTTACCTTTGGGGGTGGACGGGCCGAGGCTCCTCGTGCCGACCTGATCGATGTGGCGCTGGGCAACCCTGGCAGCAGCCTGAACACCTTCCAGCTACCACTGACCCTTAATTGGAGCAGTCGTGGACAGGGTGACAACTATTCGGTAACGGTTTACCGCAGCGACGGCAGCGGGGTCGCGCTGAGTAGCGGCAACCTGGGTGGCGCAACGGCCTACACCATTGCCACTAGCGCCATGACACAGGGCGATTACTTTGCGGAAGTCGGGGTAAGCAACGGTAGTGGGGCGGGAACTTCGCAGCGCCAGTTCCGCTTCCGGGTCGGGAGCGGCAACACTCTTCTACCGCCAGACGGCAACATCGGCAACCCCACGACAACGGCAGGCTCTAACCCGACGACGGCGGCAGCTTCTACGCCTACGCCGTCCCAACCTACCCCTACTACCAACCCGATTGGTGGCGGTAGCGGGTTGATCGGTGGTAACACCAGCCCGACCGCGCGGCCCAACACGATTGCTCCAAGCAATACACGTGGGATCGCTCCGGTCAATAACCCGGCGGTAGCGGCAACCACCGTAGCCCCGACCGCCAACCCGGTCGTAAACGCAGGCAACGGCCCCGCCACAACGGTTGGTCCTGCCATCGGCGGTGGACAACTACCGGGCGGTACCGCCAGTCTGCCCCAGAGCGGTGGTGAGCTGCCACTTCTGGGTCTCTCTCTCGCCGCTCTTACGTTAATCTTGCGGCGCGTGCGGCTGGTCTTGCAAACGCCAAAGGCCAGTTAGAGCGTTAATAACAGCAGGTAGCAGGTAGGAATATTCTTACCTGCTACTTACTACCTCAAAACCCCTACTTTTATCCTATCTTAAAAAATCTTCCCAAAGATCGTATTTTCCTTACTTGACCAAAACCATTTTCCAGCTATACTATTACCAAACATCGCGCGGTACACTGGGGCCTCTTATCTATCGGGTACATTCTTAGTCGTCGGGACATCCTTGTAAACAAGCGAGGCCACTAATAAATGAAACAAAAGTTTGAATTGTGGGAGCGTGTAATCCGTAAGCTGGAACTCGATACCACCAGCGATTTGCACCTTATCAACCGGGACGAGATACGCAATTTATATGAAGGTCGGCAGCCGAGCGGTTTCGACCGGATCGACACTTACGACGATCTGCCGCCGATTTTACGCAGCTATGGCTATTTCTTGCTGCACCTTTCACCGCGCTGGTTGGCTCTGGTGCGTGGAACCGGCTTCCATTGGGTCGAGCAGCAAAGTCGGGTTGAGCCATTCGAGTCGCGCTTACCCTTTACCCTCAGCACCCTGGCCCGCAACGTCTCGCGCTTCCAGGCCCTTGACAATGCTTTGAACTGCGGTCTGCTCGAACACATCCTAAACTGTGGGCCGCTTTATCGCTCGGCGACCGGGCGTTTTGCCACCGGCTTCTTCGATTTCCAGGTGCGCCATCTCAAGCTGGCGGCTAGTGGGGTACGAATGGACCTGGATATGGTGCTGGAAAGCCACGACACGATAGTGCTGGTCAAGACTGCCGCCGAAGGTCAGACCGATTTTAACCTGCAACAGGTCTTTTACCCCTACCGCTATCTCTCCCGACAGGCCCGGCCCAAACGGGTTGTCCTCTTGTTCTTTAGCTACGAACCATCCGAAGAACGCTACGACTTCTGGCTCTATCGCTTTTCGGATACGCGCAATCTTAATTCAATTGAACCGATTGGAAAGCGAAGTTATGTTATACTGGGATTGCGCGGTCTGCTGGGGTCAAGCAATATTTATCAATCGCCCCTGCTAAATCCAGCCTCCGCCACCCTGACCGGTATCCCCCAGAAACGGCTGGTGGGAGTCAGGTAAAATCCTACTCACGGCTAGAAAGCCATATATGTTGCCAATCGAAAGCGGGACGGACACGGTTGGATTTGAGAGCGCCGGGGAGGCTGCCGCCCGGCTTTACCGGCAAAGCCAGAAGCGGCGCTGGGAAGTCGCCGAGATACCCTGGGAATTAGGCCTAAATTTGAACGAGCGCCAGCGTCGGAGCGGAGCGCGGGTCTTGAGCCAGGTTCTATTTGGCGAACAGGCTTCCTTTAAGGTGATCGAACAAATGTTACCGATGGTGACAGAGCCGGAAGCCCAGCGCTTTCTGGTCAGCCAGGCTCAGGACGAAGCGCGGCACGTCGAAGTCTTTTCGCGTTATATCGGGCTACTGGGCGAAGTCCAACCACCCGGTGAAAATTTGACCCGGCTGGTCGAAGGTATGCTAGAATTGCCGACGGTTGAGGCCAAGCTGATCGGTATGCACATTCTGATCGAAGGGATGGCCCTTGAAACCTTTCACGCGATTGCCTTGCACATCGACGACCCACTCTTGCGTGAAATCCTGCACCGGGTCTTCCGGGACGAGAGCCGCCACGTTGCTTTCGGGACGGCCTATACCCGGCAGGTAGTCGCCCGACTCGGTCAGCCCGAATTGGAAGAACTGGCCCGTCAGGGTGGGCGGTTCGCTGCCGCCGCTTCCGATATGATCCACGAAGAACGCGCCAGCGCCGCCGAATTTGGGCTGGATTTGCTGGCAGTCCAATCGCGTACCCTGCGCGTTCTCTTTCGCCGCCTGACTCAGATCGGTTTGCTCAATACCCTGGACTTGTTCTAAACTATCAAAGCTCGCAAACTACGGTCACTAATAGTATAATTTATGTAAATATTCAGCCTTGTCATTGTGAGCGTAGCGAAGCAATCTAGCCTCTTCGCTACGCTCACACCCCGTAAGGGGGCGTGACAAATTCGAGGCTGGTTGAACACTTACTAACTTATAAAACATCTGTGTTCATCCATCCCATTCGTGTTCATTTGTGTTATAAATCTTAAACCTCCAGAGGAACCTCACATGAACGCCAGAAGATGCGAATTGTCCGTGCCGGGCAGCAGCCCAAAAATGATCGGCAAGGCTGTCGGTCTAACCGTCGATGAAGTATTGATCGACCTGGAAGACTCGGTTGCGCCGGAAGGTCGGGCCGAAGCCCGTCAGAATATTATTAAGGCCGCCCACGAACTGGATTGGAGCGGCAAGCGGTTGGCCTGGCGGATCAATTCGGTTTCGACCCCCTTTTTCTACCAGGACTTGATCGAGGTAGTCGAAGGAGCGGGCGACCGGCTAGAAGCGGTGATCGTGCCAAAAGTCAACCGCCCGGAGGAAGTTTACACCGTCGCCGCCTTGCTAACTGCCGTTGAAGCCGCCAAAGGCTTTACCCGGCCTATCGCTATAGAAGTTCAGATCGAGACCGCTGAAGGGATGCTAAACGTCGAGCGGATCGCCGCCGTTGCCCCCGGTCGGCTGGAAGCCCTGATCTTTGGGCCAGGCGACTACGCTGCCTCAATAGGCGCACCAGGGTTGACCATTGGAGGGCAGGTCGAGGGCTACCCCGGTCATCTGTGGCACTACGCCCTTAGCCGAATGATCGTCGCAGCGCGGGCTTACGGGCTGGAAGTGATCGACGGGCCTTACGCGGCCTTCAAAGACCTTGAGACCTTACGAGAAACGGCAGGCTGGGCCAGACAGCTAGGCTGTGACGGCAAGTGGGCAATTCACCCCAGCCAGGTCGAGCCAATCCAGACCATCTTTACGCCCGGCCCGGAAGAAATCAGCCGAGCTACTCGGATCGTCGAAGCCTACCGCGACTCACTCTCCCAGGCCGGAAAGGGAGCCGCCCTTTTCGATGGCGAAATGATCGATGCCGCCACCGTCAAAATGGCCGAACGCACCCTGAGAAGAGGGATGAGGGATGAAGGATGAGGGATGAAGAAGATTTACGATTGTAGATGCAGATTTCTTATTCTGCATTCTGCATTTTTCATCCTTCATCCTTCATCCCTCATCCCTTCTCAGAGCCAGCCCTTGCGACGACACAGTTCGGTTCCGAGGAGACCGAGCAGCACCTCGTATTTAGTGCCTTTGTTTTCGGGGTGATACTCGAAGCGGTTACGCTCGAAATACTGGACAGTATAAGTTTTGCCGTCGTCCGGGTTGCGTTCCAGGAACTCCTGAGAGATCGGGTAGCCAAAGAGAGCCAGCCCACCGTTGTTGCGCCAGTACTGGTAGAACGACCCGCCTAGAGTATGCCCGGTTTCCGGGAAGAAAACCCGATCGGGAGTATTAGGGACTGGCCCGGTTTTCGGGAAATCGCGATCTCCGTTCAACTGTACCCCCAAAAGACCGAGCAGCACTTCATATTTGGTTCCCCGGTTTTCAGGGTGATACTCGAAGCGGTTGCGCTGGAAATACTGAACGGTAAACCGTTTGCCCGGCTCACTGGGCGAATCCTCGACAAACTCCTCGGTCAGCGGGAAGCCAAAGACCTCTAGCCCGCCATTCTGCTCCCAATAACGACGAAAGCTATAGCCCAGGTTATGCCCGGTCTCCTTGAAGTAAATAATATTTGGGTCGCTGTTGCGGGGCGCGGCAGGGTCGGTTGGCTTTGGGCCATCATACACAATCTCGATCCCGGTCGGTCCAACGTTATCCTCGAAATATTTGAAATATTCCTGGATTACACCACCATACATACTGATCTTGCGCGGGTTTCGGACCCGTACAAACCCGGTGACAGTCACCGTTTCGCCCGGTGCGACCGTCTTACCTAAACCCCAACGATAGGGATGGCTGATCCCGGTATTACCGCTAAAATCGACCGCCAGCCGGAATTTGCCGGTAATTTTTTCAAAATTCTGAGTGTCCCAACTTTGGGCATCCTCGTAGATATAGCCTGGCCCTGGCTCCTGGCTTTCCAGTGGGAGCGTCCCAGTATTCTTGACAACGGCCTCAATCTTGAGCAATTCACCCGGCTTGAGTCTGGTTGGAGAGAACTTAATCGACTGAAGGTCTACATTATAAGTGCCGGTTTGGACAAGCCCGCCCACTATATCCGAAACCCTCTGGCGTACCGCAGGCAAGGTGCTATAACCAGCATCACCGGGACAGGTCGTATCGTTTACATCGCGGTGGCCCGAAATAGTGTTAATCGTGCGGTCGATCATGAAAATCCGGGCGTTCGGGTTGATCCGTTTGGTATAAGCGCCCCAGGCCAGCAATTGTACCAGCGAATTGGTTAGGGCAGCAGGTGGGCTGGAAGTTTTGAAGCTACCGATCATGCAAATCCCGATAGTGCCGGGGTTAAACGGATAGGCGTGACCGCCAATTACATCTTCGCCGCCGTAACGCCCTTCGTAGACGTTGCCTTTCCAGTCGATCAGATAATTATAACCGATGTCGCCCCAGCCCTTTGTGACCGCGTGGTAATAGTAAATACTGCGTACTTCGGCGGCTGGATTAGGGTTATTATTGTTAGGGGTCTCGCTGTGGTGGACGATCATCGCTTTGGGAGCCTGATATTCGCGGGGCCAAACTTCACCACCGCCGCTAAACCGCAAGCTCTCGTTCGCGCCCCACTGCGAGCGTGTAATGATCGGCGGCTTGGGGGGCGGGCTACCCGGTGGCGGGGGCGGAACACTGGCCGGCATATCAGGCGAGGCTGGCCCGGCACTGGTATCAATAAAAGTCAGGCCGACCAATTTGACCGACATACCGGCTGGAATATTAAGCTGGAATTGGACGAAAACGCCAGCCAGGAATTGAACTCGCCCGAAAAAGCGGGGCTGATTAGGGCCGGTCTTGCTTTCAAAGGTATCCGGGTGTATATCGTACCAGTCACTAAAATTTGTGCCGTTCCGACTGGTGCGGATTTGTAACTCTAGCTTGTTGCCATCCCCGCTATTGACTTCCCAGTAGCTTCCGATAGCTGTATACGCTCCATCCACCTTTTGCACCGGCGAGAGATAAATACCACTGGCCGGAAAGCCGCTCTGGATCACCCAATCGGTAGCCCCGGCTGCCGCGAACAAATTAGCGGTCCCTAGTGGCAACACGCCTAGCCCGGCCCCGATTGCCGCCGCCGTCCCTGCCACCTTTAAAAAGTGTCGCCGACTTTGCCCGGCCCCTGTAATAGTGCTGCCATAACCGCCGACTTCAGATTGGGCGGTCGCTATACTCTCAATCTTCTCTTGTGCGGATTTTGCCTTTTCCACGTCATCTCCTGATTTCTAGCTAACTATTTGCCTGGTTCTAGTACCCGAAATATATCAATTATAATGTCCCAAAATATGAGCGATTCATTACCGCTAATATATCAACGGATGTTGTCAGCCCTGGTTGCGTCATTTCTCGATTGATTTTAGGCCCCTATATTATGGCTTGACAGGTTACACCCAGCACGTTACATTATACCCAGTACTACAAGCCAGTTGGTACACCTGGCTCGATTTTTGGTAAGCAATTGAAGTTTATTACCTCGTTTTCTAATCTAACTATGGTCTAATTATGGAGAATATTTATGACCTTGAGGATATTTGCCCATCCAGGACGATTAACTGGGGGGCTAACTATTAGCCTGCTTTTAGTATTTATGGCGGTGCCGACCCTGGTAGCCGCTTCCGGTTCGGCGGAAACTGCTTTCGCCAATGGCGCTTTCCGCAAAGTCTGGGAGCGGCCCGATCTGCCGGTGGCCCAGCAAAAAGCTTCGCGCAGCTTTACCTGGGGGCCAGAAGGCTGGGCTTTCCGTCAGGAACTCTATGTCGAAAGCCCCGGCGGACAACGGCTGGTGCAATACTTTGATAAGACCCGTATGGAAATCACCAATCCGGCAGCCGATCCCAATAGCGCCGCCTTTGTCACCAACGGCTTATTGGTCACGGAATTGGTTAGCGGGCGCGTACAGCAAGGCAACAACAAATTTAGCGATAAATCGCCTTCGGAAATACCCGTCGCCGGAGATGCGGCGAACAATCCCGGCCCGACCTATCGCAGCTTTAAAGGGATAGCTTCGCTCAACCTGGATAACACCTTCCCCCGTACCAGTGGAGTAGTGGTCAAAACGACGATTGACCGGGACGGCAAGGTCGGACAGAGCGACGAACTTGGCAACAAATATCAGGTCAAGTATGTCGAATATAACCCGGAACTTCAGCATAATATCGCGGACGTGTTTTGGAACTTTATGACCCAGCAAGGGTCGGTCTACCAGAACGGACAGTTCGTCAACGGTGGGGTAATCGACTGGGTCTCGACAATGGGCTTCCCACTCACCGAAGCCTACTGGTCGAAAGTAGTTGTGGCAGGCCAGCCCAAAGATGTCTTGATCCAGCTTTTCCAGCGGCGCGTCCTGACTTTTACCCCCGATAACCCCAACGCTTACAAGGTCGAAATGGGCAACGTTGGTGCGCATTATTACGCCTGGCGCTACCCCAATCAGCCACGGGTCGCACCCTGGGCGGTTGTCTCCTTCAAAAATCAGACCGATTGCAACGTCATTACTATTGCCCTACGCGGTCAGGATAGCCTTACGATAGAGGTCGCTTCGGAGCAGACCAAAACCTACAAGCTCGGCCCCGGAACCTATACTTACGTTGTCAATGGCTGCGACTTCGCCCCTCTCGAAAAAACGCGCACCTTTGACCCTGACCAGCAATCTAGCATCGTTATTCTGGTTGTTTAGGCAGGGTAAGATATTAGACATCAGATGTTAGATATTAGGTAAAGGTGCAGGGTAATTGACCCCATGTAGGAGCGGGCTTCTGCCCGCGATTGAAGCAATAGCTGCCTCTTCAATCGCGGGCAGAAGCCCGCTCCTACAAACGATTGGATAGCCCAATGGCTTTGGGAAGTGTACCTAAATACTACCAAAGACCTACCCGCTCTAGTCCGTTCGGATTAGGGCGGGTTCTGCTTTAGGCGTAAGAATAAACCCAACTTAATGCTATTCTCATAATATACTGTTGGAGCATTGCTTAATAGACCGCTTCTGCTATATTAAGCTCAGGCAAATAGGCCAGGCGAACGGCTCAAATCGAACCTAATGTAGATATTAAACTATACAATTTTTAGCTCGGATTATTCCAGGGTCAGCAGTTAGAAGGGGGTTACTTATGTTAACCGAACAAAGCTGTTTAATGATGCAAAGCCCAACTCCTTCCCAAAGAAGTGAGTCGGTTATCAAGCCACCTGCCTCCGCCGACCTGGGTCAAAATGCCCTCTTGTTGGCACTGCAAATTTTCCCACCCAGTCATTATACAATTGAAGAAATCGTCGCGGAAGGCGATAAAATTGTGGTGCGCTGGCAACCTCGTACCACCAGCGTCGCCCATCCATCCGAAAAACCTGAATTTGGGCGGCAGCGTTTGGCGACCGGGGTCACGGTAATGCGGCATGCCAACGGCAAAATTGTCCAAGCCTGGGAAAATTGGGATCGAAGAGGTTGCTGCGAACACCTGGGACTACTGCTATCTCAATAAAGCGGTCGCCCTTCCAAGCTATCTTTATCAAAAACATCTCTTAAAAACCCTTTATCAAAACATCCTCCCGTAAAACAGATAGTTAATATCTATTGTGAATCTTCTATAAGATGTAATATAGATGTAACACTAAAACGTTGCCCTTAGCTAACTTTCATGGTATCTTGCAATAAGAGAATGTGCCTTAAAACGTCACTATAACTTCAAATTGTTCGGATTGATCTAAGCGGATGCGGTTTTGCCTTATAGCATCAGAACTCTTGAAGAAGGCTTTCACGGGGGGATTTACAAATCCTGCTTATCATATATAATAATATATGTTCGTAATGTTTGTCTGGTTGCAGCACATCTCTAGTAGCAATTTAGGTCGCAGAAAGCAGGTTATCTACTATGAAAAAAGTGTTAGTCGTGGAAGATAGTATCGTTCAGGGTCAGTTTATTCGTGAGGGCCTAGAAGAACAAAATTACGAAGTAGTGCTTGCCAACAATGGTAAAGAAGCCTATGGAGCCATTAAACAGACTACTCCCGATCTTATTATCCTCGATTACTTATTACCCGATACAAACGGGATTGATTTATGCAAATCTTTCAAACGCGATAACTCGCTCCATGCTACGCCTATTATAATGTTCAGTTCGGAAAGTAAAGTACAGTATATGGTAGCCGCTTACGAAGCCGGGGCTGATTATTATATAGTCAAAAATGCCGAAGGTAGCAAAGTTTTACGGATGTTAGCGGATAGCATTTTCATGGGCCGCACCCGCCGCAAACTCAAAATGATTGCTTAGAACCGCTCTCAGTAGGGCAATTGCTATGTGGTTGCCCTACTTCACCACCCAAATTGGCTCTACCGGGATAGTTACTTTTGAAGCCCCTAAACGGGATGTAAACCAGGGAAATCGAGCGCCAGAGTTTCATCCCAGCCGAACATTATGTTCATAGCCTGCACCGCGTTGCCACTGGTTCCCTTCATCAAATTGTCGATAGCCGAAATTACCACCAGCCGATTGCTCCGTGCATCCCTCTCAAACCCAATATCACAGAAATTACTTCCAGCCAAAATCTTGGGTTCGGGATAACGGTAAATACCATCTTTGGTCTTGACGATCCGAACGAATGGCTCGTTGGCGTACTCCTGCCGGTAAACCTTCCAGATGTCCTTTTCCTGCAAATCCTCTTTCAAAAAGACGTGGGCCGTCGCCAATATGCCGCGCACCGCCTCGATAGAGGTTGCCGACATGTGGACGGTCGGTTGCTTGCCAAAATTAAGCTCCTGCTCCGCTTCGCCGGTGTGCCGGTGCATCGTCGGCAAATAACTCCGGACTGCTCCGCTCCGTTCGGGGTGATGACTTGCCAGGCTAGGCTTATTGCCTGCCGCCGAACTACCAAGCTTACCTTCGACCACCACCATATTAGGATCAATCAAACCGTGCTTGAAGAGTGGTAGCAAAGCCAAAATCGTGGCAGTCGCAAAACAGCCTGCCCCCGAAAGATAACTCGCCTCCCGAATTTGGTCGCGGTGCAATTCTGGGATGCCATAGACAAATTTTGATAGCCACTCTTTAGCCTCGTGTTCATGGCCGTACCAGCGCGGGTAATCGGTCGGATCGTGCAGCCGAAAGTCCGACGACAAATCGATAATACGGGGCGCGAGACTGCCAAACCGCTCGATCTTGCCCGCTGCTAAGCCGTGCGGCAAAGCCAGGAAAAGTAGATCGACCGACTCCAGGTTGTTCATAGGGACAAATTTCAGGTCGGTACGTTTGCGTAAGTTGGGATGAACGGTGTGCAAAAACTTCCCGGCATTGCTCTCACTCGTCACCTGTACCAGTTCGACATGGGGATGACTCAAGAGCAGTCGGACGGCTTCCCCACCGCCATAACCACTGGCCCCTACTACGCTAACCCGAATCTTCTGCTCGAACACAAACTAACTCCTTGTTGGAATGCAGAATTAAGAATGCAGAATGCAGAATTAGAAATCCAGTCTAAGTTCTAAGACTAACGCTTGGTTATAGTTTTCGTATTAAACAATTAGCCCTTGTCTGTAATTTCTATTTTATTCTGCATTCTGCATTCTTAATTCTGCCTTTACTTAACCCTTTGCTACTTGCAAACAGTAATCGATGACCCGGCCTGGAATGTTCACGCCAGTCGTGTCGATACTGTTGCGGAACTCCATTGTGTAGTTGACTTCATTGACCAACAAGCCGCGCTGTTCATCCTCAAATACGTCAATTGCAACGACCCCCCCGCCGACCGCTCTGGCCGCCCGCACGCACAAGTCGTTTAATTCGGGTGTGACAGGGCAATTGCTGGCGGCTCCACCCCGGGCCGTATTGGTAATCCAGTGCGAACTGCTGCGATAAATCGCGCAAATCGTCTCGTCACCTACCACAAAAGCTCGAATATCGCGTTGCGGTTTGGAAATATATTCCTGAATATAAAAGATACCATGCTCGTAGTTGCCCAGGGTTTCTTTGTGTTCCAAAAGGGCTTCCGCCGCTTCCCGGTCGTTGAGCTTGGCGATCAAGCGGCCCCAACTACCGACTGGCGGTTTTATCACCACCGGATAGCCCAATTCTTCGATAGCCTGGATTGCCGCATCCGGCGTATAGGCCATGCGGGTAACGGGCGTGGGGATACCGTGATGAATCAGCGCCTGGGTCGTCAAAAACTTGTTGCCGCAAACATTGGCGACATTATAGGTATTGACGGTGCGGATACCCCAATCGTTGAGGATTTTCAAAATATAGAGCGCCCGCCCGTGATGCAACGACCGCTCCAAAATCACATCGTACTCGAAGGGCTTTTCTTCCAACTTAAAAACCAGTTCGCCATCGTAGAGTCGATCAAAAGCGAGACCGCGCTTGTCTAGCTCTTCAAATAGCAGCTTTTCTTCGACCCGGATGCGCGAAACCAGTACTCCAATTTTCACTCGCTACTCTCCCCAATCTTCTTCTTCTTCGGGGGCCAGCGCCAGTTCGACCGGGTTGACTTTCAACACTTCCAGTTCAGCTCCACAATCGGGGCATTGCACGATCTCACCCTTTTCGACTTTTTCACTCAATTCTACGTCCGCGCCACATTCGGGGCAAGCCGCCGTCGTAGTTGCCGTTGCCATTTCTTATACTCCTCCTGATATAATCTTTTGCTTTGCCTTTTTTTGCTTTTGTTGTTCTAAAAACTGATCGAATAGATCAAAGAAAATTTCTAAAGCCTGCGCTTCGTCAGAAGAACGGGCCAAAATCATATTATTCCAACCACTGGTAGACTCAGAAAAATTATAATACTGGCGTACCCATTCATGAAACTGGTAAAATTCCTCTTCCTGCTCGGTTTTGGGGATATCACAATCTCTTAAAGCTGCCTGGTATCCTTCCAGGTAAGCTCTGAGCTTACTAATGGATGCCTCACCCAAATATAGTCCTGGTCTTTCACGTATTTTCTGAATACGCTCATATAAGGTGAACATAAATCCTCCGTTTACTAATAGCACATAAACGGTGACGATCCAGAACTGTTTTATCGCAGATATAACTTACCTGAATGAATTCCTAGTTTACGAAACAGCCATAATCACGATAACCGCAATCGCGGTCAGCAGTTGCAGCAGAATAGCCGAGCCGTACAACAGGTAAGCTACGATCCGCTCTTTGGGATGAAGCAACGCCCCAAGCAAGCTGTTGCCGACGACCGCCAGTAACCCAATAAAGGGAAGCAACATCAACTCGCCTCGGTCGCCAATTCGATCAACCTGACCAAGTTTGTTAAAATGAATCCGTAAAATCGGGGTCAAATCGTTGAAACGCCAGATCAAAAAGACATACAAAAGTAAGTTTAGCACCACCCCGGCCAGAATCAGGCCACGTCCTAGCCAGTCTTGCCAGAGTGGGTGGCTCAAAAATTCACCTTTGATAACGCCCTCTTCGACCGCTTCCATCGCACCCAACCGACGACGCAAATTATACTCGGTCAGAAATTGCTGCTGATCGCGGGGTGAGATCGCATAAGTTTGTTGAGCAGTCCGAATTAGCAGGTTTTTAGAAAGTGGTTGGGTCGAATAAAACTGCACTTGACCAAGCGATGAAACCTGAGATCGGTTCAAATAGAAACCAGGCCAGGAAGTGAAAGGCGAGGTCTTGACCGTAAAGTTGACCGACCCGGACTCGAAGGGATCGGGTGTAGCATGCCCGCTATCGGCAGGAGCCTGCGATGCGGGTTGCTCTTGGTCAGCTTGTTCCTCAAAGCTGGCTGCCAGTCCCCGGACTTGCTCTAGTTTGAAATCCTCAATCTCGGTTATCTGACCTTCTTCGATCTCAGCCGCATCTACCGCCAGATCGTCGCCTTCGATTTCAACAAAATCGGCCTGGATAATCTCGATATGTTCGAGATGTTCCAGGCTGCTATCGGCGGCAGCCGTCTGGGTCAAACGATAGGACTCGGCAGGCTCAATCTCGTCCTGAGCGACTTCAATCTCAGACTCGGTCGGCTCAAGCTGACCGAGGTCAGCCGCTTCGGGGTACGGAACAGTCGGTTGAGGTTGCGAACGAGGGTAAGCCCGGTTCTGGGGGCCGGTCGCGACCTCCGCTACCGGCTCATCTTGCCCGAAAACTCGCTGACGCATCTGGCCTAACACCGTCTCCGCCGGGACTACATAACGAATATTCGCCAGAGGGATCACCTGCTTGCGGTCGCCCAGTGCTACCGTAATCGCGTTACGGTCGAGCGCATAGCGCAAGGCGAAGAAACGGCGGGTCTGGTAGGCCAAATAAAGTACCAGTAAGAACAACCCAAAACTAAGTAAACCCAGCCCAAACGTCCCCAGGTTGGTTCCGGTATGAACCGTTACGAGGTCGGGCGGGGTATCTGCCGGGGCATCTTCGACCTGGAAAGCCTGCACTTCAGTTGCAGTTGCCGCCAACCAGGTTAGCCAGACTGCCAGTCCAAACAAGACCGCCGCCAGCACCGTTAATAAAATTCCGATTAGGCCCCCTTTTGAGGGCAAAGCACGCCAATCTTTCATGTTAGTAAACGGGGGTACACCACTCCTTGTATTTGCCTACTTTACCGCGCACTACGTCAAAGTAAAGCTGTTGTAATTTGCTCGTAAACGCGCCGACCGCCCCGGTTCCAACCGGGCGATGATCGACTTCCGCGACTGGGGCGATCTGAGCGCCGGTTCCGCACAGGAACAGTTCGTCGCAAGTATAAAGCTCGGTGCGGTCTATCACGCGCTCGACAATTTCGACCCCAAGTTCTTCTTTTGCCAGGGTCATAACCGTGTGGCGGGTGATCCCAATCAGCAGATTTTCGGCTACTGACGGGGTTACAAGCTTGCCACCCACCATCATAAAGAGGTTTTCGGCACTACCCTCCGAAACGTGACCTTCTGAAGTCAGCATGATAGCTTCGTCAAAACCGTTGAGCAGAGCCTCGGTCTTGGCAAAAGCACTATTGACATAGGCTCCGGCGATCTTGGCACGGGCCGGAATCATATTGTCGTCGATCCGTTTCCAGCTTGATACGCCAACTTTTAAGCCCCGGTCAATATCGATATACGAGCCGAATGGCACATTATACATACAAAAACCAGTTTTTAGACCGTGCAGTTTCACGCCAATCGTCTCTTCCGAGATGTAAAGGGTCGGGCGCATGTAGACATCTTCGCGGTACTCGTTGCGGCGGTTCAGATCGCGGGTCATCGTGCAAAGCTCATCAATCGAAGCCGGTAATTTGAGGTTTAGAATACGAGCGCTACCACTCATCCGCTCGAAATGCTCACGCGGGCGGAATAGATAAAGCTGTTCATCCTGGGCATTCCAGTAGCCGCGAATACCTTCAAAGCAGGCCGTACCATAGTTAAAAGCGTGGGTCAAAATGCTAATCTTGGCCTCGTCTGAGGGTACAAACTCGCCATTGAAATAGCTATAAACAGTCCTCGACATTTCTTCGCTCCAATCTCAAACTACACTCGCATCGCTCTAAACAAAGATAAGCAGCCATCGGTCGGCTCTTGCGATTATATCACAAAATAACGTTATAGGGGACGGTTCTACCCATCTACAGGTGGAACCATCCCCTACTACCAGCCTTCTAAAATTCAATTTGGGTATAACATAATACAAACCAATCGAGCCAAACCCTTATCTGTAGGAGCGAGCTTCTGCTCGCGATTGAAGCCGCAGCTGAGTGTTCAATCGCGAGCAGAAGCTCGCTCCTACAATCGTTGGTTCAATAATTCTCCATTTTGCTATACACCCGCTAACCACATACCTCTGTTAAAAGAGGCTTACTTGGTTGGCGAAGGTGCTACGGTTGTCGCCGCTACTGTCGTGGCTGCCGCCGTAGTGGAAGCAGCGGTTGTCGCGGCTGCCGTCGTGGCAGCGGCGGGGCTACCAGCGCCCGGTGTTCCGGCTGCCGTTGTGGCGGCAACCGGGGCCGGAGCCGTCGTCGGCAGAGGTGTATTGGTCGGCGGGATCACCGGCGTAAAGGCCGGGGCTGGCACAACCGTCGGGACCGGCGTAGGAGTGGGCGGTGTATTGTATTTGGGCTTGGACTCGTCTACCCGCGCCTTGAGCCAATCGGTATAAAATTTCGGCTCGCCGGTCGTATCATCGCCTTGAGTAAAGCCCTGGATCGTCAGCGCGTCAAGCGGACGGTTCGGGTCTTTGTCGGTACAATAGATGATATGCCAGCCAAACTGGGTCTTGGTCGGCGGGCTAAGCTGACCTTTGTCCAGTTTGAGAGCCGCCGCCAAAAAGTCCTTATCGAAAGAAGTCTTGTCGGTAATCCAGCCCAGATCGCCGTTGTGAGAAGAGGCGGTCGTGTCGGTACTCTTATCACGGGCAAGCTGCACAAAAGTACTTTGCAACTTATCGGGGGCAGTCGCCTTCAACTGATCGTAAATCTGGCGGGCATCCGCTTCTTCTTTGACCAGGATATGGCTGACCTGCCAGGCCGGATAAGGGTCGCCAACTTTAGGTTGGGTGGTCTGCAACTTCTCGACCACCTTCTTTTTAAGCAGGTTCGGACGGCTCTCGAACTTCTTGTAATCATCGTCCGAAAGGCTGGTAAACTTTCGATAAGATTGCAAGAAGGAACTCTGGCTGGCCGAAGCGGTCTGCTGCACTTTATCGGCGGCAATCGGCGTACTGGTCTGGGTCGGCTGAGGCGTAACGGTCGGCGCGACTGTCGCCGAAACATTAGTGGTCGCCGAAATGGTCGAACTGGCTCCCGGTGTTCCGGCGCTGGCTGGCCCAGGGGTCAAAGGTGATGCCGGGGTCGGCCCTGGGGTCAGCGCGGCGGCACTGGTCGTCCCGCTCACCGTCGTAGTAGCCGTTACACTCACCGACGGGGTAGGGGTCGGGAGCGGTGTAATAGCCCCGGCGGTCGCAGTATTAAAGTTGGCCGCCGCCGTTGCCACTACCCCAGCAGTCGCCGTTTGCACTCCCTGGCTCGCATTGGCGGTCGGGGTATAAACTACCCCTCGGAAATCATCTTCCAGCGTTTTGTTTACTTCGTCATCGCTAACCGTAATACCAAACTTGTCTTTGGCTGCTTTTTCCAGCACGATTTGTGAAACAAAACTTTCCAGGCTGGCCTGATTGACCGAACGACTCTGGATGTTCAACACTTCGTCCTGGATCAACGATAGCTGCGATTGGTATTGTTGCTGCTGGTCGCCCTGCGAAAACTGGAGCGCTTGCTGGATACGGCCCGATTGTTTAAACAACTCGTTTTTGCGGAACTTGTTATAGTCAGATCGGCTGATACTGGTTCCATTTACTTCGGCTAAAGTCTCGAAGTTGGGGGCCAATGTAGTCTGCCAGATACCAATCGCCAGCACGATCAGCACGAAAGCGATAACCCCGACCGTCGCCCAGGTCAAAATACGTTGACGGCGCAGGTCTTTCTCGTAACGGGTCAGCGCCCGTGCGCTCATAGTCGTCTGGGGCCGATTGCCGGGCGCTGCCGGACGGGTTCCGCCGGGCGGGGTAGCTGCGGGGGGGATCGCACCAGTACCGGGCTTGGGGCGGACGGTCGGATCGGGTTTGGCTACCGTACCGGGGGTACGGGTCGGGCGGTTAGCGGTTGGAACCGAAGGAGCCGCTTTTTTGCGCTCCCGGTTGCCCGGTTTTTGCGGCCCTTCGTTATTGTTAGTGGTCATCGAGTTGTCTCGCTTCTCCTCGTTTCGATCAACACATTTTAAGCAGTGAAAAAGGGCATAGGAGAAAATGGCGTAAGTGCCTCTCCTATGCCCGGTATTCTAAACCTATAGCGCGGCTTGAACCGAAGTCAGGCCCGCTCCGGCCCCCTGCTATCGGGACTGGTTTGCAACGTAAGGCAGGAGGGCCATATAGCGGGCGCGTTTGATCGCCGTTGTCAACGACCGCTGGTGATAGGCGCTCAAGCCTGTCTTGCGGCGTGGCTCAATCTTACCCCGGTCGGATAAATAACGGCGCAATCGCTGGAAATCCTTAAAGTCGATCTCCCGAATGCCATCAACCCCAAACTGGTCAACCCGACGGCGCGGCGCGAAACGATCCTTGCCACCCGGACGACGCGGACGGCGCACTGCCGCTCCACCGCTACCCATCGGGCGCGAACCACCTTCGGACTGCTGACCACCTTCGCCACCACCTTCGCCACCATCATCGCTAGGGCGGGGAGGTCGCGCTCCCATTGGACGAGGCGGACGCGCTCCCATCGGGCGCGACGCGGACGCTCCGCCATCGGCTGCCGGACTTCCGGCGTTACTTACATCTTGATTCTCGGTCGTCACTTAAATATATCTCCTTCGGCTTTCAACAATCATCATCTGGATTGTAGGGAAGCTATTTCAATACACGCTTATCAGCCGGGCTTCCCTCTGGCCCAAGCCAGTTGGAGAAAACTACGCAGGCTTTCTCCAAAAAGCTATTGACCGAAGATTTGAACTTGGCGACTGCGTTCCTTAGAACGGGATGTCCTCCGGCTCAAGGTCATCGTCGGAACTGGCACTCCGCCCACGATTACTAGCGCTTCGAGCAGGCGCTCCGGCGTTATCCCAATTGTCCTCGCCGCCACCCTGAGATTTCGAGTCTAACATCAACATCTCGGTAGCAATGACCTCAGTAGAATAGCGCTTTTGGCCTTGCTGGTCTTGCCATTCTCGAGTCTGCAAGCGGCCCTCGATATAGACGTGGCTACCCTTATGCAGGAAGTTGGCACAAGTTTCGGCCAATTTCTCCCAGGCTACTACCCGGAACCACTCAGTCTGGTCTTTATAACCGTCGCCTTCTTTGACCTTACGGCCAGTAGCGACTGAAAAAGTAGCTACCGAGCTACCACTAGGAGTTACCCGCAACTCCACATCTTTGCCCAACCGGCCGGTGAGCATTACCTTGTTCAAATCTCTAGCCATTGCTTTATCTCCTCAAAATCAAAGTATCGGCTCAAATATCGCGTAAGCATCGGCTATCAGCACACAGTAAACGTTCTAATCTTTGTCCAGGCTTATCAACAGATGGCGCAAAACTTCCTCGCTCAAACGCAAACTTCGCTCCAATTCAAGGGTCTGGGTTGGTTTAAGCTTGAGGGTGGTTACTACGTAGAAGCCATCGTTGTGTTTCTCGATGGGGTAGGCCAGGCGGCGCTTGCCCCAGGGGGCGGACTGATTAACTTCGCTAATCTCTCCGCCTAGCTTGGCGATTAGATTGTTTACTTTCTCGATTGCCGTCGAATAATTCTCATCGCCTACTTCCGGCGAAAGAATATACATCATTTCGTAATTACGCACGGTTCCTCTTAACTTTCCTTTCTCACAAGTCCTTCCTATGGGTTTGCCCCGACACCAAGACGGTCAAACTCGTGTGAGCCGAGTAAGCTGACCAGGTGTGGCGCAGAAAGGAATTCACTTGTCAATAAATCTATCTCTATTCTTGCAAATAAGGGCCACATTTTCCTTACCGAACCGGGATTATACCAAATTTGGCCCCAAAGCGCAAACTCGACTCAGGCCCAAAAATAAGAGAAGCTATAAACAGAGGCTTTATTCAGCCCGTGGTTTGCACGCCTGCCGCAATGCCGTTGATCGAATGCAAAATAATATCCAGCATGCGGTCGCAACGGTCGCGGTCTTCGTCGATTTCGGCGGGGCCGCACTCGGTACGCTGCCGATGTAAAAGGCTGACCTGGACAAAACTCAAAGGGTCAACGTAGGGATTGCGAAGCCGGATCGAACGCTGCAAGACCCCGATGCTATCGAGAATCGCCTTCTGGTCGGTGATAAGCAAGATCGCATTGACCGTCCGTTTGTACTCGGCTTCGATAGTGCCAAAGATAGAATTTCGGATCGCTTCATCCGTCACTAAGGTCGAATAAAGTTGAGCAATATTCATATCGGCGACCCCCAGGCTGCGTTGGGCATTGTCGATCAGGGTGCGGAAAAAAGGCCAGCCAGTATACATATGGCGCAAAGCCGCCAACCGGTCGGCGATTGGTTCACTTTCGCCCTTAAGATAAAGAAATTCTTCCAGGGCCGTGCCGGTTCCGTACCAGCCCGGTAAATAGTGCCGATTTTGAGTCCAGCTAAAGACCCAGGGGATCGCCCGCAAATCGGTAATACTATTGCCGACCCCTCGGCTGACCGGGCGCGAGGCCATATTGAGCCTCCCGATCTCGCTGATTGGGCTGGCCTGCAAAAAGTAAGAAAGGAAGTCGGGAGTTTCATAGACCAACTCGCGATAGGCAACCAGGGCGCGACTGCTCAACTGCTCCATAATCACCGTCTGGGCCTCCTCAAGGCCGACCCGTCCGGCCCGCACCTTTGGACTGAGGGTCGCTTTAAGCACCGCGTTCGTGACCTGTTCGAGATGGCGGTGGGCGATATTCGGGTTGGCATAGCGCGAAAAGATAACCTCGCCCTGTTCGGTCATCTTCAGTTTGCCATTGAGCGTACCGGGTGGCTGGGCCATAATCGCCCGGTTAGCCGGGCCACCACCCCGCCCGATAGCCCCGCCCCGCCCGTGAAAGAGTCGTAAGTCGATCCCGTCTTCGCGGCTGGCATCGGCCAGTTCTTTCTGACCCTTATATAGCTCCCAGTTCGAGCTTAAAAAACCACCGTCTTTGTTACTATCGCTGTAGCCGATCATAACCTCTTGCAGATAATCATAAGAAGCCAGCGCCCCCCGGTAGACCGGGGTATGGTAAAGTTGGCGCATCAGTTCCGGGCTACGCTGCAAATCGTCGATGCTCTCAAAAAGCGGGACGATGTGCAAATCGCTCTCAATCTCAAGCTCAGTTTCGCCATTACCCGACCCTTGAAGTCGAACCAGACCGGCTTCTTTGGCTAACAACAAGACCGCCAGCACATCGCTGGACTGATGGGTAAAACTAATGACATAGTTCTCGCATACCTCGCGGCTGACTTCCTGTTGCATGCGGTACATCACCCGGAAAGTCTCGATTATTTCGTTGGTTTCGGGGCTAAAATCCAGTTTGTGCGGCAAAAGCGGGCGCGGATTGGCACATTCTATTTCGAGCAGGGCATATTTTTCTTCCTCCGAAAGAGCCATAAAATCCGGGCAAATATCGAAGCGCCGGAAGATTTCGGTCAGGGCCGAAGCGTGCTTGCCACTATGCTGCCGAGCTTCCAGCCCGGCTAGATGAAAACCAAATACCTGGACTTGCACCATCAAATCAGCCAGAGGGCCGTCCGCGATCCGGTCGCCCGCATTATCGCGCAAGCTGTTATCAATCACCGCCAGGTCGCCCAGCAACTCGCTAGGGGCGCGATAACGGGCTTCCCGCTGGCGCTCTTCCCCAGCAGCCATACCCAATCCGGCCTCGGACGGTGGCAAACCAAGCTTGATAGCCGCCGCTGCCGCCTCACCGATAACCAAATTATGCTCGATAGTTAGCTGCAAGCGCTCCAACATGTAGCTGATCTTCTGGCGGTACGGCTCGTAAAGGCTATGCTGCTCAAGCTGAATCGCCAGTTTGGGCAGACGACGGCGGTCGGCGGTCAGCGAATCATAAAGTTCGGGCGATATTTTGGCCCGCCGCGAACTGTTGCTCAAATAAGTATCAAGACGGATCAGGCTTTTCTGATAGAGCTTGAGGATCACATCCTTTTGCCAGAGCGCGGTCTGGGCCGTGACCTGGGCCGTAATATAGGGGTTGCCGTCGCGGTCGGCCCCAGTCCAATTGTTAAAGCGCAAAAAGGTTGGCATAGCGAACCCTTCGCCCGGATAATACTTGAGTAAGGCGGCTTCCAGGTCGCGGTAGAGACGGGGAACCATCTGGTAGATACTATTTTCAAAGTAAAAAAGGATGTTAGCGACTTCCAAAAGAGGGGTCGGGCGGGTCGGGCGAATCTCGTCGGTCTGCCATAACACGCTGATTGCCCGGCGCAAATCTTCTTCGGTCTGCTGGCGAAGCGAGGGAGTGAGGTCGGAACGATCAAGTGTAACGATACTCCGCCCGGTCTCCTCCAAATGTTCTAGCACCGAACGGCGGCGGCTTTCGGTCGGGTGGGCCGTGAAAACTGGCTCGATCAGCATCCGGCCCAACAACCGCCGCACTTCGCCCGCCGTTACACCTTCCTCTTTTAGCTCTTTAATAGCGGCAGCAATGCTCTCGCCGCGTGGTTCGGGCCAGTGTTGGCGTTCGCGCTGTTCGAGAGTTCGCAGCCGTCCCCGTTCCTCAGCCAGATTTACCAGATGAAAGTAGGTCGTAAAGGCCCGTACCAGCAAAAAAGCCAGATCCAAATCGAGCGCCGCACAGTGGTCAAGCAAGATTTTTTGCCCTTCCGGGCTAAAATTATCACGCAGTTCGATACTCTGCTTGCGGACTTCTTCGACTTTATCCAATAAAGCCGGGCCACCCTGCTCGACCAATATCTCCCCCAACGCCCGCCCCAGCAAGCTCACGTTAGCCCGCAAGAGGTCGTCTAGCTGCTCTATATCGCGTTCACGCTGACGGGGGACTGGGGTCGAGGGGGTTTCGCCGGGTTGGAGGGTCGGCCCGGATATAGCGCTCTCTGATTTCATCGCCTCTTACACTTTCTATAACACGGATCAATAGCTTTGAATTACTCCTCGATCACGCGGACACGCGGCCACTTGGGGGAATAAAGGTCTCTCCGATTTTATTTTGTTTGTCCCAATCAAACAAAAAGGAGGGCAATCTATCTAATTCGACAGAATTGCCCCCTCGCAAATCTAATCTTAAAACCAATTATTCTAGCTAACGTTACCAAATTGGTCGGCGGTGTCTTCGAGCGGGTTGCGTGGCGCACCGATTTCGTCTACCACCTGACGCAGGGCGTGAACACAATCGGCATCGAACTCTTTGCCGATCAGAGTGGACATATAATCGAGGGCCTCGATAGAAGTCATCGGCTCACGGTAGTAGCGCTTGACCGTAATCGCATCGTAGACATCGCAAACCGCCAGGATTTTAGCCTCGATCTCGATCTCGTCCGCCTTTAGACCCAGTGGGTAGCCCGATCCATCCATCCGCTCGTGGTGCTGCCCAGCGATCAAAGGAATACGCTTGAGTTCGCCAATAAAGTACATGTTGCTCAAGATCGCTTTGGTCTGCACGACGTGATCGCGCATAAACTTCCATTCTTCCTCATCCAGACGGCCTGGCTTGGTCAGGACCGCTTCCGGCACTCCGATTTTACCATAGTCGTGGAGCAACCCGGCCAGATGGACCACCCGCGCCTCTTCCGCCTGCATACCCATCTGCAAAGCCACTTTCTCGGCATAAAACCCGACCCGACCACTATGCCCAGCGGTCTGCGGACTACGAGCATCAATCGTCTTCGCCATCGTATTTACAAAGCTATCAAACATCTTTTCTATATCGCGCCGCAAAGTCGCATTTTCGATAGAAACTGCCGAGATAGAGGCGAAAGCTTCCAGTACCTCGATGTCGCGCTCATCGAAAGAGGCGTGCCGTTTGTTGATAGCCTGGATTACACCGATAATTTTGCCAGAATGGTTGCGTAGCGGCATAGTCAAAATATTGCGGGTTACATAACCGCCATCCCGGTCTACGGTACTGTAAAAACGTGGGTCGCTACGGGCATCCTGAAGGTTGATAACCTCGCCCGTTTCGGCGACGGTTCCGGCCAACCCGACCCCCATCCGCAACCTGATCCCCGGCCCACCCATGCCCAGAGCCACTACACTATAAAGCTGGTTGGTATCGTGATCGACTAAAAAGAGGGTGGCCCGGTCGGCATCCAGAAGCGGGTTGGTTTCGCGGATAATCATATCTAAAAGCTTATCCAGATCGCTCTCGGAGTTCAAAAGACAGGCCAGTCGTACCAGTGTTCGGTAGCGATATTCCTCACTCTGGACAAGATCGGTTATACCGGCGGTTACACCTCCGAGGCTTACGGGCGGTTCAGTATCATTCCAGGCGCGAGTGGACGAGTTTGGAGAGTAACTGTGACCCGGAGCGTAACCATCCTCTGGATGTGAGTGTGACATAGAAACCCCCTTTGATTACTGCTATTAACAAGATTAAACCCGGCTTGCTCTGCCAATTGTTAAGGTTGCGATAACCTGCACGAATTTGAATTAAGCAATACTAACCACAACGAAAGCTAGATTCTAATACCGAGCAATCTACCCTTACCCATCTTGACCCATTATTAGCGTTGCCAACCAAGCTGATCTTTGTCTAACAAACCATGCCCAAAAACATGGTTAACAAGAAAGACACCCCCACGTGTCACTTCTTGAGGTTGGTTGCCTCGGTCGCCCGTTATTTAAGAGTATCACTCAAAATCGAAGCAGAGCTTGATTGCTCCTATTTTACGAGATTTTTGAGTAATACACAACCCTTTTCGGATGCCACAAACGAAATCAAACCACTCTGCCGTGACATTTCTTGTATTTCTTACCACTTCCGCAAAAACAGGGTGCGTTCGGACTAAGTTTGTTGGAGCGAACTGGCTGCTTTTTAGGACTCCCATTACCGTTACCACTCAAACTGCCGTCCGGTTCGCTCGGCCCACTTTCTTGTAAGTTGGTGGGGAGGGCTGGCGGCGGGGGCGGGGCGGCCCGCTGAATTTCCGCCGACCAGAATTTCTGGACAATCTCGCGCCGGATGTCACCTTGCAAGTCCTTCCACATTTCGGAAGCGGCTTTTTGGTAAGCCCGCAAGGGGTCTTGCTGACCGTAAGCCCGTAGCCCGATCCCACGCCGCAATTCTTCCATCGGGGTCAGATAGTTGACCCAGTTACGGTCGATCACATCAAGCATCACCAACCGCTCGATCAGACGCATATCTTCGGGGCCAACGCTCTCTTGTTTAGCGTCATAAATACGCTCAGCCACACCCGCCAGAGTGGCCTTCATTTCTTCGGGGGTTTTGCCGTCCAGGTCGTCCAGGCTCAGGCCCATCTGGTCTTCCAGGGCTTGTAGCACCAGTTCTTCCATTTCCTCGTCGTCTTTAGGACGGTGCGGCAAATCGAGCGGCTTGGTCTGGAGGATCAACCCAACGTTACGCATCAGACGCGGAACATCCCATTCAGACTCGTCGCCCTGAGTATATTCGCTTATAATCTCGTCAAGGCGCTGCTCGGTCAGTTCCAAGATACGTTCGCGCTGGCTCTCGCCGGTCAACATCTTGCGACGGTCTTCATAGATAATGGCCCGTTGCCGGTTCATCACATCATCATACTCGACCAAATGCTTGCGATAGTCGAAGTTTTGGCCTTCGACTTTGGTCTGGGCCTGCTCAATCGACTTCGAGATCATACCGTTTTCGATAGAGGTATCTTCATCAAAGCCAAAGCGTTCTAGCAAACCGCCGATCCGATCTGAGCCGAACCGTCGCATCAAATCGTCTTCCAAAGAAACATAAAAACGGCTACTGCCGGGGTCGCCCTGCCGACCGGCCCGACCACGCAACTGGTTGTCGATCCGGCGCGACTCGTGACGCTCGGTTCCGATGATATGAAGGCCACCCTGCTGAATTACCTGGTCGTGGGCTTCCTGCCAGCGTTGCTCGGAAGCTTCTTCGGCCTCTTGATAGGCTTCGGTTCCCCGGTCGTTATCGGTCAGACCGCGTGCTTCGAGTTCTTCTTCCAGATAGCTTTCGGGTGAGCCTCCCAAAACAATGTCTGTACCGCGTCCAGCCATATTGGTCGCAATCGTGACCGCGCCAGGCCGTCCGGCTTGCGATACAATTCCAGCTTCTTTTTCGTGCAGCTTGGCGTTCAAAACCCGGTGTTCGATCCCTTCGCGCTTCAAGTAATCGCTAAGTTGCTCCGACTTCTCAACACTGGTAGTACCGACCAGGATAGGCCGTCCGGCTTCGTTCATTTCGACGATTTCCTGGGTCATCGCCTTAAATTTGGCCGCTTCATTCTTGTAAATCAGGTCGGTGAAGTCTTTACGAATCATATCCCGGTTGGTCGGGATCGGTATGACATCCAGACCGTAAATCTTGCCAAATTCCTCCGCCTCGGTCAAAGCCGTCCCGGTCATGCCGGAGAGCTTTTTGTACATGCGGAAGTAATTTTGTAGGGTGATCGTGGCATAGGTGACGTTCTCGTGTTCGACGCTTACCCCTTCTTTAGCCTCGATAGCCTGATGCAAGCCGCCTTCCCAGCGACGGCCCTCCTGCAAACGCCCGGTAAATTCATCTACAATTATGACTTCCTTACCATCGCGCACCACATATTCGCGGTCGCGCAAGTAAAGCTCTTTGGCTTTTAAGGCGTTTTCCAAAAAGGAGACATAATGGCTCCACTTGTCGTCGTAAATGCCTTCGGTTTCGGGGATTTTCAAGAGCCGCTCGACCCGCTCGGTCCCCTTTTCGGTCAGGGTTACGACCCGCTTTTTCTCGTCGAGCCAGTAATCATAGTTAGGCCGGAAGCTAAAGTCTTTGCTATCATCGGGGGGTGCGCCTTTGCGAAGTTGGCGGGCAATGTCGGTAAAGCGCACATAATCATTCTCCGAGCGGCGGGCCTGTCCGCTAATGATGAGCGGAGTACGGGCTTCATCGATCAGAATGTTGTCCACTTCATCGACGATAGCATAGTTCAGAGGACGTTGCGACAGCCGTTCCACATCGGTCGCCATATTATCGCGCAAATAATCAAAACCAAATTCGTTGTTGGTTCCACAGGTAATATCGGCCCGGTAAGCTTCCTGGCGGCTAACAGGCCGCAGATAGCGCATGGTCGGGTCTTTTTCGTTATAGAAATCCAGGTCGAGCATATAAGCGTCCGGCACATTCGGGTTGCCACCACTGCTCTGGATCACCGCCACAGTCAGGCCGAGCTTATAATAAATTGGCCCCATCCACTGACAATCGCGCTTGGCAAGATAATCGTTGACGGTTATAAGATGCACGCCTTCGCCTTCGAGCGCATTGAGATAAGCGGCCAGGGTCGCCATAAGGGTTTTACCTTCCCCGGTACGCATTTCAGCGATTTTACCCTGCTGTAGCACCATTCCGCCGATAAGCTGAACTTTATAATGCTTTTGTTTACGGGTGCGCCAGGCCGACTCGCGGACCGCTGCGAAAGCTTCCGGCAGCAGATCATCCAGCTTTTTACCCTTTTCGAGCCGGGCGCGAAAATCAGCCGTCTTACCGGCCAATTCTGCATCGGACAAATTAGCATACTTGGGGCCAAATTCATCAATAATCCGTTTGGCAACCACTTCCAGCTTTTTAACTTCGGCTTCCGCACCGCCGCCGGTCAATAAATTTACAATTCCTTTAAACACTGTACAATCACCTTTAGTTAGTTAAATCTTTTCTCGGCCTTCTCTCTAATAACTCCACCAATAGAAAGGGTCGGTCTTAGGGTTATGAGTAAGACGTGGTAGAAGGGCGCAGGTAAATATTTTTGCTCTAAACCAGTGTACATTATATCACACCGCGCTGGAATGCTAGGATATGAATCACATTTGAGTTCATCGCCAGCCTGTTAGCCTTCACACCGCTCCTGCAAGTCTTATACACTCGATGGTCTATCTATTTTACGCACAACCTTAGGCTAAAGTTTAATATAGTTCGCGCGATCTTACCTAACTAACTGGGGTAAAGTTAAGATTCTAATGTTTCTATAATCTTGCCTATCGGTCTATTTGCCACCCGGTACTATCGAATAGATATTTATAAAGTAACTACCCAGCCTCACCCTTTGGGCGACCACATAGGGTCGCCTCTACAAACGATGCTGGGTAGGGGCGACCCTATGTGGTCGCCCAACCTGGGTAGTTACTTTATAAAAAGCAAAGTACTTGAGCCATACCACAATAATTTGTAGGAGCGAACAGAAGCTCGCGATTGAAGCAACGGCTAGGTCTTCAATCGCGAGCTTCTGTTCGCTCCTACAAGGGGTCAATATTCCTTTTTATAAGAAATAAGCTCAGGCCAATTGCAACTTTTGAGGCGACTAACACGTATATTTTCTTAGTATAGAAATGAAAATTAGTGAGCAGTTTGAGGAACGGCAAAGGGCCGCTGCCAGGATAGGCAAGACCAGTCTATCGGTTCAGGCTGCACAGAAAGTGAGATTTTGTTTTGTTAGATATTAAGAAGATTTCCCCTATTCAGACCCCCGACGAGCAGAGCGAACATAGCCAGGATGAGAAGCTTAAAGTAAACCTGGAGGAAGCCACCCGCAAAATTACCAGCACACGGGATGTTGCCGGGCAGCAACTCTCCGAAACAGTGGCAGTCGATACGGTTGCGCCCAATTCGACCGAGAGCGCTCACGTCGCCAGCGCCCCTCGTATTCGGGTCCCAACCCGTAGCAATCAGAAGTTAGCGGCAGTTATCGAACGAGTGAACACCGATATTGAGCTTTTTACAATGTGGAAATGCGCCAATATCAACGCAGTAGACCGCCTGGGTATCAGCGATCACGGGCGGGTACATGTGCAGATTGTGGCGAATATCGGCCTGAAGATGTTGCGCCTCTTACGGGCAAAAGGGATCGGCAGTAGCATCGCTCTTCATCACGGCCCTAGCGGAATGACCGAAGAGGATGCCGAGGTAGTAGTAGTGCTGGGGGCCTTAATGCACGACCTGGGCATTTGCGTCCACCGCGACGAACACGAGCATCATAGCCTCTGGTTAGCTGAACGCAAGTTGCGTGAATTGCTGGATGGTCTCTACGACATCGAAGGCCGCACGATCATCACCGCCGAAACTTTGCATACGATTGTCGCTCATCAGCGTTCACAACGTTGTCTGACCATCGAGGCGGGGGTAGTCAAGGTGGCTGACGCGCTGGATATGGCAAAAGGTCGTTCGCGCATCCCGTTCGAGCAAGGTCATATCAATATCCACTCGGCCAGTGCTGCCGCCATCGAAAGCGTCGAACTGAGCGCAGGCGAAGCCAAACCGATCCATATCCGGGTCAATATGCTCAACTCGACCGGCATTTACCAAATTGATGAACTGCTCAAAAAGAAAATCCAGAACAGCACCATCAAGGATTACATTGAGCTAGTTGCCAGCATCGAAGCCGAAACCGAAACCAAGCTTATCACCGACTTTCGGTTTTAGCACGGTTGGTACATTGGTAAGCACCTGTAAGCACAACCAGAAAGATATTTCAAAAACCAGCTTTGCGCCGTTGCAATCAACAATACTAGCTGAGTGTACTACCCCCTACAACGGATTTTGGGTAGGGGCGACCCGATGTGGTCGCCCAAGTGGTAGACGGAGTAGTTAATCCAAAACAATTCAGGGCCGGGGGTAGCCTCAAATTTAGACCAATGGCTTTAGCTCCTGACCGAGGTGGGGTAAGCCAGGGACAGGCCGGGCCGGGCGGGGCTTTTTGATTTTGAGAACGGCCCCCAACCGCCGGATGCCTTCTTCCAATCTTTCCGGCCCAGCACCCGCAAAGTTGATCCGAATACGGTCTTCGCAATCGCTTGCATCCGGCACGGCCACCCCACTGCCCGGTACGAACGCCACGTTATAGCGGGCGGCGCGTTCCAGCAAGGCCAGGCCACTCTCACCGCTTTTGATCCGGCACCAGAAATAAAAACCGCCTTTGGGCTGGTTGCGTTCCAATGTATCGCCGCAATACTGGTCAAGGGCGGCAGCCATCGTGTCGCGTTGCTGACGATATTTCTCGCGTACAAATTCCATATGTCGATCAAGCGAACCGCGCTCGATAAAAGCTTCCAGCGCCCACTGATAAAGCGAAGTGGTATGCAAATCGATCAACTGCTTGGCGGCAATCGTCCGCTCGATTACGGCGGTCGGCGCAGCCATCCAACCAACCCGCATACCGGGGAAGATCGTCTTGGCAAACGAACTGATATAGATCACCTGATTGCCGTTCTCGGCTAGATCGAGCGCTTTGAGGCTAGTAGGCGGTACGGCTCCGCTTTCGTAGTACATCTCGCTGTAGGGGTCGTCCTCTAGCACCGGGATACGATAGGCGCGGGCCAGGGCTAAGAGTTGCTTGCGTCTGGTCAGCGACAACGTCACCCCCGACGGATTTTGGAAGGTTGGGATAGTATAGATCAAGCGGGGGCGGCGGCGCTCCAAAAGCTGTTCGAGCAAATCGACCCGCATGCCCTGCTCGTCTATCGGCACACCGACAATCCTGGCTCCGAAAGCTCGAAAGACCGAAAGCGCTCCCAGAAAGGTCGGGTTTTCGGTCACTACCAGATCGGCAGGGCCGAGCAATGCGCCTGCCGTCAAGTAAATCCCCTGTTGCGACCCACTTAAAACCAAAATTTCCTCTGGCAAGACTGGCTTAACCCGACCCGGCACTTGAGCCGACAGGCGGGTCGCCAGCACTTGCCGCAAGGGGTAATGACCTTCTGCCGGGCAATGTTCGAGCGGTAAACCACCGTGTTGGGACAAGATTTCGTGAAAGAGCGTCGCAAATTCGGCGTGTGGATAGTAATCCGGGTTAGGGATGCCCGCCGCCAGCGAAATAATATCTTTGCGCGAGCAGAGCGACACAATATCGCGCAGCACCCGACTTGAAACCGACTCGGTATAGGGCAACAAGAGTTCGGGCCAGGGTAGCGCCCGCAAGTTGGCTTCCAGTTCAGATCGTTCGGGCGGGCGGCGGATTTGGGTGCCACGTCCGACCTGCGGTTCGACCAACCCCTGGGCGGCTAGTTCGCCATAGGCATTGACGACGGTGCTGCGGTTGACCCCTAGCATGGCTGCCAGAGCGCGTTCGGGCGGCAAAAAATTGCCATCAGCTAAAAAGCCCTGGGCAATCTGATGACGCAATTGATCGCTGATCTGCTGGTAAAGCGGGATGCGACTGGCCCGGTCGAGGGCAAGGGCGGCCCCTAACGCGAAATTCGATAGCATCGCTTAACCCTCGCTCAAAATCTGCTTCAAAGTATCGAGGGTCAAATTACCACCGCTCAATATCAAGGCGACTTTCTTGCCTGCGATGCGCTCTTTCAAGTTGAGGGCGGCAGCCAGTGGCGTGGCCCCCGCTCCTTCCGCTAGTTGGTGAACTGTATCGAGGTAAATCCGAACGGCCTGCTTTATCTCGCTCTCGCCGACCAGTACCATATCATCCAACTTTTCGCGCATGATTTTGTAAGGCAAGGCGAAAGGTACCCGCGTGGCAACGCCTTCGGCGAAGGTATGGGCGGTTTCGGTGGGCGAGAATTGGCCGGTCTTCCAGGTCTGATAAACGGCTGGCGCTTTTTCGGATTGCACCCCAATCACCTGTAGGTGCGGGTTGACCCCTTTGGCCCCGATGCACTGACCACACGCCCCACTTCCCCCACCAACCGGGACAAAAATATAATCCAGATCGGGAACTTCCTCGATTAGTTCGAGCGCACCAGTCGCCACACCTGCGATCAAAAGCGGCTCATCGCCAGAATGAATGTACCGATACCCCTGACGGACGGCTTCGGCGGCGACCCATTCCCGCGCCGCGTCAAAGTCGCGGCCAACTTCCACCACCTCGGCTCCCAAATCGCGCATAGCCTGAAGCTTGTAGGGATTGTTGCCAAGTGGAGCGCCGATGATCGCCTTTACCCCATAAGCGCGGGCAGCATAGGCCACCGATTGCCCGTGATTGCCGGTGCTGGCGGTAATTACGCCTCGCGCCCGTTCCGGGCCAGTCAGCCGCGAAATTAAATTCAGACCGCCCCGCACCTTGAAGGCCCCGGTCGGTAGCAAATTCTCACATTTTACATAAATATCAGCCCCGACCAACCGCGAAAGGGCCGCCGAACGCAACACCGGCGTTGGTTTGAGATGTTGGTAAATTGTTTTACGGGCGGCATAGACATCGGCCAGAGTTGGCCCTTCCAAATCGATTTGTAATTCGGGTGGGGTTATCATAAAGCACTCCTTATCCACTGCTCAGTCGCCGTTAACTCGTTCTGGATGTTGCCAGTGTTAACAGTCGTTTTTGGTTCGAGTAATATAATCTGGACATCCTCCGGGGCGACCGGGCAATGCTCCACTCCTTTGGGGATGATAATAAACTCCCCTTCATCCAACCAGACCTCACGGTCGCGGAACTTGATTTGCAAACGGCCCTTGACGATCAAAAACAGTTCGTCTTCGTTATCGTGATGATGCCAAACAAACTCACCCTTGACCTTTACGAGTTTGAGGTGCATATCGTTGATTTCGCCCGCAATCTTCGGACTCCAATACTCTTGAAAAAGGCTAAATTCCTGGCTTAAATTTATCTTATTCATTATTCCCTCCTTAGACTTAGAACGTTAATATTCGGGCCGACAAAAGATCGTTTACGACCCACAATCAGATTGCTCTAACCAATGTTGCAATAATAAATCAATTTTGGTCTGAGGGGAAGGGCCAATTGGATGAGTTGGAGGCCATCCAATAAAAGCGATTGGATAGCTTGATCCAATTCTCGCCTGAAAATAGCGACGAGCGGCTATAGATTGGGAGATATTAGAGAGATATTGATGTTAAGATAAGGTTACAATTGTACTATTCAATCGGTTTGAGTGATGCAAGTCACTTTACGATTGACGCGAGGTGGTTAGAATAAAGATAGTAAAAGGCCATTCGTTAGTGCCTGAATCATTTAGAGATGTTGATTAGAGAAGAGATAGCACCTGTCCAATCTTCTTAATATTCATGCCGGACCACAGGTAAAAATTGAAGAAGGGTAGCCATTATTATGTATAACTTTTGGTTTGCTATAGAAGACGCGGCATCCGCAGCTTCCCTCAAAAAAGCAAATTTTGGGTCTGATATAAATGCAGTTTTGTTTCCGGCCACTGGAGATAGTCAGCGACCTTTCCCCAATCTATTGAGTGCAGTACAACATGCGCCAGTCGATGTACTTTTTTATGAATCTTATCATCAGCCAATGCCCTCGATTAGTTTGTTGCGCCAAATTCCAACGATTGTATCGTTGGATGCGGCCCCCTTACGGTCTTTTGCCCGCGAACCCCATCGCCTGATCCGTAATCCGTTTATGGCTTTGCTAGGCGGGCGGGATGATCGTCTGGTGCAGGCCGCCCGGCAAGCGGCAGGCTTTGTGGTCGGTAGCGAGTGGGCGCGGCAAGAACTGGTTCAGAATTTTGGGGTCGAGGCCAGTCGGGTGCTGGTCGCCCGGACTGGGGTAGACCTGGTGGAGTGGGATGCGACCTCCGACTTTTTCGAGATCGCCCGTCGTCGCCAGACCGAATTGCCCGAACGGGTCAGCCTGCTTTTCGCCGGGGACGATTTCGAGCTTTTGGGTGGGGATGTGTTGCTAAACGTTTTCAAAAATAACCCAGAGTTAGCCGAACTTTGCGAATTGCACTTTATCACCCGCCGGGCCAGTGCTGCCGCTCATCTGGAGGCGCTGGCCTCCAACTTGAATTTGCATCTGCATTTCTACCCTCGCCACGAACCCGCCGAGCTTTATCTTAATTCCGATATTTATGTCCTACCGGCCCGCCAACCAACTAGCCCCTCACAACTGGCAACCGCTCTGGCGGCAGGCTTGCCGGTGATCGCCTCGCAGGTCGCGGGCTTGACCGAATTAGTAGTCGAGAATAAGACCGGCCTACTGGTCAAACCGGGCGACGAACGCAGCCTTGAACAAGCCATCTGGCGGTTGGTCGAAGACCCGACCCTCCGGAATGAGCTAGGCCAGGGAGCGCGGGCGCTGGCCGAAGCCGAATTCAATGCGGTTAAAAACAGCACCCAAGTCGTGGCGTTTATCAAGCAGATGGCAAGCAAACCACGTGAGGCTGGTCATTCGGCGGGCGTACCTTTTTTAGGCTTTAACTATCTGGCTTCCTCTATCGGCCATGAGTTTCATCCGTCAGATAGTTAATCCAGCCCAAGCTACTACCCGCCTGGGCTATCCCGATAGCTATATTACAGTAAGTTGCAAAGATATTGGCCTTGTAGGGGCGACCCTATGTGGTCGCCCGTGAACACTATACCCGGTCTGCGAGGGCGACCACATAGGGTCGCCCCTACCAAGAACGGCTCAATATTTCTGCAATTTGCTATAGAGGTTTTGGGTCTGGAATTGAGCTATCGGAGTGTCACTCGTCAAAATGCTCAACTCACCAGCTCAGGTGAAACGAAAAAGGGCCATTGCTTTTCTCAAAGAAGCTTTCTTCACAGGCTTACACAAACTTAGGTGACTGTGTAGCTATTGGAAGAAAATTAAATGGGGACAGAGGGTTTATGACTGACAAGCCAACGGAAGGGAAAATAGTTCGGTTCTATCGGGGGCAAGCGCCAGACGCAGCGGGACGCTATCTTTTCGATATTCTTAATTGGGACGATCTGGATTTGGAAGAAGTCCACGATTATATTCAGTGGCTCTTTCCGCTCAAGGAGCGAAGCCGGTTTAACCCGGACGCGCCGCTCCTGGACGCAGCCCAGATTGGAGCGTTTCAGGCCGACGAGCAATTGCGGGCCGAATTGCTGATTGCTTTCAAGCGGATGTTACGTTTTTACGGCTTCGATTATCATCAAACGGGCGACCAACTTACTATCAGCCCTGGGCCAAACTGGAACGCCCGGAAACAGGTTTGGCTCAATCCTTACAATCATAACTTCTTGCGAATTACCCGTATTTTGACCAGTCTGCGGTTGCTCGGCTTGCCGGAACAGGCGGCAGCTTTTTTGGCAGCTTTAGGCAAGCTTTACCACTCGCCGGAAGGCCAGCCGATTGGCAAGGAAACCTTTGGATACTGGTCGCAGGCGGTGGAACCGGGATCGTCTTTGTGAGACATTGCTCCGCCAATGGACGACCCCCTTCATCCCTCATCCTTTGTAAGACGGCAAGCTTTACTCGTCAAAAGAGGGGGCGGCCGGTTGCTCCATCAGTTGAGGCTGAGAGTGGCGGCGCACCTGCCGGTTGTACAAGAGAGCGAGTGGGGCGGCAGTAGCACTCAAAACGGCTCCGACGCACATCGAGAAAGGCGTGCCGCCCACGCTACCGAGCCAGCCCATCAGCAAACTGCCAAAGGGAGCCGTCCCAGCAAAGACCAATAAATAGACGCTCATCACCCGGCCCCGCAAGTAATCGGGGGTGGTCATTTGGACGAAAGTGTTGGAAGAGGCCCCAACCCGGATCATTGACATACCGGCCCCCACCATACACACAAAGCTTATAATATACCAGCCCGAAAGTGCGACGGCGGCCTCGAATAGACCAAAAATAACCACCGCCTTGAGAATACGGCTTTGATCTGGTTCGCGTCCGGCAAGGGCCAGGCTAATCGAGGAAATAAGCGCTCCGCCCCCTAATCCAGCCATCAAGACCCCATAACCTTCCGCCCCCACTCCCAACCGTTCGCGGGCCAATACTGGTATCCAGACGTTAAAATTAAAGCCAAATGTCCCCATCATGCCGACTATGATAATCAGGGTTAAAACCTGGGGCGTATTACGAATATAGGACAAGCCTTCTTTTAAGTTGGTCATGACCGAAGCGCCCGAACGCGGGCGAGTATTGCCGAAAAGCTTTGAGGTATCCATTCTTAGCAAATTAACGATCACGGCTACATAACTAAAGGCATTGAGCCAGACTGCCAGGGCGACCCCGGCGGTCTCGCTGTTGAAGATTTTCTCGCCCAACCCGATCAATAACCCGGCGACGGCTGGCCCGGCGACCCGTGCCGCATTAAAGATTGTCGAATTGAGGGCGACCGCGTTCATCAAATCTTCCTTGCCAACCATCTCGGAGACAAAAGCCTGACGGGTCGGCATGTCAAAAGCGTTGACCAACCCCAGCCCTAACGCACAGGCATAAACTTGCCAGAGTTGCACCCAACCTGTCACAGTCAACGTGCCGAGCAGGACCGCCAACAACATCGCGCAAGTCTGGGTGATAAGCAATACGCGGTGTTTGGAGTAGCGGTCGGCCATTACGCCCGAAAAAAGCGAAAATAGGGTGGTCGGCAAGAATTGTAAGGCGCTGACCATACCGAGGGCCAGGGGGTCGTTGTGGCTAAGGGTCAGTACCAACCAGGCTTGAGCCAGATTTTGCATCCAGGTACCGATCAGCGAGATCAGTTGACCAGTCCAGAAAAGGCGGTAATTGCGATGCCGCAAAGCCTGACCACCTTTGGTCAATTGCCTTTTTAATTTGAGCCAAAAACCAGGCCGGTTTTCCGCCAAAGGGTTATCTTCACCATCCCCGGCGGATACTGGCGGATTGTTCATAAGTGCCATTTTGGGCTGATTCCTCAAAATAATGGGGGTTAACTTTTTGACTCCAGTTCGTCGGTTTCGACTTGAGGGGAGTCTTCATCTTCGGAAGGGGTCTCAAGGGTCGCCCAGCGAGGTCGAGTACGTTGCTTGCGTTCGAGTTCGCGACGGGCTTGCCCATTGACCACATCTTTAGCGGTACGGATTGAAAGCGCCAGTAATTCCTGGCTATTTTTTTTATCTTCGGCTTGTTCGGGCTTCGCCAGGTCAGTCTCGATCAGCTTATTGATTACCATATCAACGACCTGAAGCACCTCTTCGGTCATAGAGCGGTGGTTCCAACCATCATAGACGGGCGTAACCATTACCCCTTCGACGACTTCCTGGGTCAAGGCCGTATCCTGAGCGCCGCGCCGGGTAATTTCGATAAAAGCATCGAACAGGCGGTAAAGACGTTCTTCCAAATCTTCCTGGGCAACATCGGCATAAGCGACCCCAAACATCACTTTGAGAGAAGTTGCGGCCCTATCGACCAGTTTTTCTTCATTTTTGGCAATCAACGCCGACAGGCTAGGTTCCATTGCGGTACCGTCTCCTATTTGATAACTCTGATCCCCAATTTAGCCGCCATATCCTCCACCGAGGTCCCGTTCCGACCGCGAGTGCGCGGAGTCGGAGCAGGACTGGCGCTATCGGGATCGACTTCTTCGGGTTGAGGACGCAGTAAAGACAGTTCAGGATAGTCACTTGAAGTGGCTTCCGCCAGTTCCAGGCCCAATTCACCGGCCCCGGTGTCGATAAAGTCGAGGGTGTTGAGCAATTCGAGCATCTGCATAATTTCTCGAAACTTTTCCATACTCAACAAAACCGCCGCTTCCTGGTTGTTCCGCTCAATCACAAAATGGCTCTCACCATTATCAAGCTGATCGAGCAAAGTTCCAAGTTGCGTCCGCAACTCCGTCGCCGAAATCTTTTTACCCATAACTTTTAATACCTATTGTGTGTGGCTACTTACGACGCACGGCCTCGGTTTCATCCAGGACTTGAATAACCTTTTCAAGTTGAGCAATCGCAGCCTGGGCCACCTGGCGCATACGGTCGTAGCTAACCGGATCGAGTTCGTTGGCCCAGGCCCGCATAGCTGGTTCGTCTACTTCGTACCACTTGGCATCCTGCTGCATCCGCAATTTTAGCTTACGCACCGGGTCATTGCGATGGACTGCTTTGGGGTCGAGGGCCGGTTCTGCCGCCTCGTTTAACCTCAATTCCTCCACCATTCTATCGACATCTTCGGTGCGTACAAAAGGGTTGCCGGGTCTGCCACCGTAAGTCCGCAACCGACCCTCCTCAATATACTTGAGGACTGTAAGACGGTCGGTTCGCAAATTCGCGGCGGCTTCCACAGTATCCATAAAAGCTAGACGAGGGCGACCGGTGGCAGTCGATTTTGAATTAGAAGGTTCGTTGGACATAATAACTATCTGCTTTGGGTTCTATCTTACGGTCGGTTTTGGTTCGAGCCGGGCAGTATCCCGTTGTGTCGGGCTTATAATAGCCTATATCGCAAATCAAAGCAAGCTTATTAGGCAGCCTGGGTGAGCGTCTGTTTTTACAGACTAACCTGGCTGTGCTAATCTCTAAAAAGCGAAATCCTACTCCAAAATGTGCTATTATCTAGCTTGAGAAGGGGATAAACCTCGATTGCCGGGCTTAGTCAGCCTTTAAAGCAGTGGGGACGCAGATTTCTAGCAACCTTGAAACGAATAGCGGATTAGAGTTTTTTGAAGACCGAACCAAAAATTTCCAGCTTTGTTAGCCGGAGCGCAACGACAGAAGCAGAAATCCAATTAAAAAAGCGCCCTGAAAAATGGGGCCTGCTATTTTGGCTGGGCGCGGCTCTCGCGCTGCTTTATTTCTTGACTGCCCAACCGATTGCCGAAAGCGACCCGTCCAGCCGAAGCGCTTTTGCGCTGACGGCGGCCCTGGCGACCGAGCGCGGCCCTTCTATCGACCACTATATTGCTTCGCCCTCCGGCGGCTTCTTGGGCAGTCCTACCGACGCGCCCAATCTAGCCTATTATGCCGGGCATTATTATTCGGATAGCGCACCGGGTGGCCCTTTGTTGGCGGTACCCTTTTACCAGACCGGCAAGCTGTTCGGGCCGGATGGCCCCGGCGCGTTCGGGTTAGGACTGCTGGCCTTGCTGGGGGCAGCGACCGTCCTGGCGGTTTATGGCGTAGCACGGCGGTTGGGGTCGGCGGAGCGGTCGGCTCGTTATGCGGCGCTCTCGCTAGGGCTGAGTTCGGCTTTGTGGCGGGAAGCAGGCCATTTCGGGCCGGGGGTCTTTACGCTGCTACTTTTGGCGCTAGGACTACTGCTGGCGTTACCGCCCCTGCCGCGCCTCGAACAGTCCGAAGGTGGCTCCCGGTTAAAAGCGAGTCGGGCGGTGCTGTTGGGTCTGGCGCTCGGCTTTGCCATAACCGTCGATTACCCCAATCTGGCCTGGACACCCCTGTTTGTCCTCTATTTATGGTTGAGCCAACGGGCCAAAGTGCAAAGCTGGCTAGGACTGGCGGCAGGCTGGGTCGCCGGGCTACTGCCCCTCGTGCTATACAACTGGCTGGCGTTGGGCCGACCCTGGACCTTTAGCTATGGCTTTTTGGTGGACGACCCGGCGGCGCGGTCGTTTGGCGGGCAGTTTCTCAGCCTCAATTTGGGCCATCTGCGGGATATTTTCTTTGGGCCGGGGCGCGGGTTGTTAGGGCCATTCGTCCTCTTTTTTGGAGCCTGGGGATTGGCGGCGCTCTACGCGCAGCGCGGCAAGCGACGTGAGACCATCTTGCTATTGGCCTTGATCGTTACCGGCCTATTGACCGGGCTATTGCGGAGGCCGGTCGGCGCAGGAAGCTTGCCGGTTGATTTCAGCCTGATAATGCTCGTACCGTTGGCCCTCGGTATGGCAGTCTGGCACGAGCGGTTTATGTTCCTAACCCGGCTAGAACAGTGGTGGCTACCGGGTTTGGCAACGGCGGGGGTGGGCCTTTATTACGGGCTGGTCGCGCCCGGCCCGGTCGCCAATTGGGGGGCTGTCGTTTATCTCTTACCCCTGGCAGGGATTGTGGCGCTGGTGGCCTGGCTGTGGCATTTTACGCCGCGCTTTGACAGTTGGCAAAAGGTGGTCGGCGGGTTGGGCTTGTTTATTTTGTTGGGCTTGCTACTCTCGGTCAGCAGCGGCGAAATACGTCCGGCCTTTGCCGAAAGCGGCTCCAACAATTTGCTCTATAATGGCACCCTAAAATGTGAAAATGGCAAGCGGGCGGGCTGGTATCTTCAGGGCGAACCGCTCGGCTGTAGCGGGCCGCTCAAAATTCAGGCCGACCAGAAATTGCAGCCCTACCTTATCCCGGTGCAGGGCGGCAAGCTCTATCAGTTGCAATTGGAGACCGAAGGGGCCGGGCAGGTCGAATGGCTATGGGCGGCAGAACCGGCGACGCTGGATGGCTTTATCTTTAGCAACGCTTTTAGCCAGGGTTATCAAGCCGGAGCGTTTAAGGATAGCCGGGCGGCCCCGCCAGGGGCGGCCTATCTGCAATTGGTCTTTACCCCCGCGACCGCCGCCAGTTTGGGCAATTTCCGGCTGTTCGACGACAGTATCCGGGTCGAACCGATGCGGAACTACGCAACGGCGGCGATCTCGTTTACCTTCGATTGGGAGACCGCAATGGGCGGGCTGATCCATAGCAAGGGCGGTGCGCCAGTTCCGGGCGAAGGCGAATACGGCGGGGTCGGCCTGAGCGCCGAAAACAATCAGGCGGCAATAGCGGATGCCGAACGGCGTGGCCTCGAAATGCGGCGCGGGGCGGATTATTTGCTGGAACTGTTCAAACGGTTTGAGGTGCGGGGAACGTTCTATGCTAACGGCTATAACCTGCTGGACGGCAACCGTGATAAGCAGCTTTTTGCCGATAACCCGACCTACAAATGGGCCGCGCCCAAAAACGGTTGGGCCAGCGATTTCTGGCTAACCCAACCCTGGTACGGTCTCGACCCGTATGAGGATGTGACGACCGAACGGGGCAAAGCATGGTACTTTGGCGACCAAACCAACCGCCTGCGCGAGGCCGGTCAGGACATCCAGAGCCATACTTTCGGTCATCTTTATGTACGCGGCACGACTCCGGAGGAGTTCTTGCTGGATACCGAGGCGTTTGTGCGCTATGCCCGCGAGAAAGACTTGCCGCCAATCCGCCATTTTGCTTTCCCCTGGAAATCGAGCAATAGCGTCACAAAAGACTGGTATCAGTTGTTAGCCGAAAAGGGCTTTACCTCGGTCACACGCCTCTATGATGGCGATCAGGGGATTATCCAGGCCGGGCCGGGCCAGCAGGTTCTGACTGCCCAGGGCCTGAAGCAAGCTCAGATGGGCCAGCTTTTCTTTGATAGTGGCAAGCGCGACGCTAAAAAGCAGGTGATCTACCAGGAAGCTGCCGGGCCGGGCAGTCCATATTTCTATCTGGGCCGGGTCAAAGACGAGACCCGCTTGCTGGTGCTACACGATTATCAACTTGTGCCGGGTGAACGAAGCGAGGCGACCGCCAAAGCGGTGGTCGATGAACTGATCCGGCGGCGCGGCTATGGCTCGATCTGGACCCATCCCGAAGCAATCGTAGACCCTGCCGATCAGGGCCAGTGGTTACGAGTGGTACAATATGCCGCAGCCCAGCGCGAGGGCGGTTTATGGGTCGATAGCGTGGCGAACATGATCCAGCATCGTAGGGATATGTCTTATGTCGGGGTTAAGGCGGATTGGAGTGAGGGCGGCAAAAAAGCCCGCTTGACCATCACCAATCGGGCCAAACAGCCAGTCGAAGGCGTGACCCTGACGCTTCCGGCCCCGCTCAAAGCTGCGAAGGGCGCGGCAGGGTTTAAGGGAGCGCAAGTGCTGCTCCCGACCCTTCAGGTAGGGCAAAGTTTGACTATCGATCTAGAGTTTTGATTTTGAAAAGAGCCGGTCTAATAAGGGAGATTGTGTCATTGTGAGTAGACAGTCCAGTAAGATTTGTCAATAAAAGCGCTATGTGGTAAAATAGGGCTATGCGAAAAATTAAACCAATCGAACTCAGCCCCTCGGAGCGAGTGCGGCTTGAAAACTTTACCAATTCAGGCCAAGCCTTAGCCC
>JBBQWM010000039.1:0-57107 GCA_038210655.1 Chloroflexia bacterium | reverse complement strand
GTCTTGTCACCCTGAGCCACAGCGAAGGGTCTAGATTCTTCGGCGGGGAGCTATCTATGGCAAAATCCAGGCCATCCCCCGCCTCAGAATGACATGGCCTGAGTAGTTAAGAAAATTTTCTAATATATACTTACCTCCCCGCTTTCGGTTGTGGCATAGTCTGGCTAGTTTGCAAAAATCTGACGCTCACCCCCGTGAATCGGGGTTTGGAGCGGACTTTTAAAGTTCGCCTGTTTTGGTTGCTTGAGCCTATGCAATAAGCCGATGCTCAGCCCGGTAGCATGGATGCGTGTCAGATTTTTCCAAACTAGCCAAGCTGGGCCACTAGCTAAACCGAGAACGAGTATATTAGAAAAATTTTCTGCGAAAATTTTTCTAATATATATGTTTGAGTGATTTGGAGCTAGGTTTTCACAATCTCCTGTTATTATGGGCCTATCCAATAAGCCGATGCTTAGCCCGGTAGCATTTTGGGCTTGACAAAAGCAAAAGGTAAAGTTATTGTTGGTACTAATTTCCAAGAGGGAAATTCCCAAAAGTTAGTGCAAAAGAGCCTGGTCAAGGAAATGTGTTGAGATAGGATGGGAGACGGGTCTATGTCGGTCTTAAGTTTCAAAAAATTAAATCCAATTCTAAAGGCTATTCAGAGTTTCGAGTTAACCGGGATTTTGATAGCCCGTTATAAAGAGCATGGGGCCGTATTGGTTTTTAAAGCGGGCCAACTTATGCACGCCCAACTTGGGCCGGGCAACGAACGCTCCGAAGGTGATACGGCCCTTTACAGTTTGCTAAGTTGGGAGGACGGTCAGCTAAAATGGCAGGCCGGACATACCGACCCGGTTACGACTATCGACCAGGAACAAGAAGCCGAATTTTACGAAGCGGTCGAATACCTGACCAATTATGGCAACTTCGAGAGCGAAGAGAGCCTGGACAATCTAGCCGAATTCTTTGCCACCGAACTGGCCTCTCCCGCGCCGCAATCGCCGTCCGCCAGCCATGTGCCACCCATGCCAGCCGAACCGGAACCGCTCCCGGTCGCGCCAATCCCACCCATGCCAATGGAACCAGAATCTTTGCCATTCGCACCGCCTGTTCCGGCGCGAGTTGTGTCGCCTGCCCTTGCTCCGGCTTTGCCCGAACCGGTCATAGCAGCGGCCCCGGCCACCCCTGGCGTTGGCCCGGCAGTCTCGACCCTGATCCGGATGGGTTTGCCTCGACTGATTTCCAGCGAGCGGTTTTCGCTCAACTCACACTTTGCCAATGTGGTCTACGTCGCCCGCGAGGTCGCCGACCGCCTCTGGCCCCAGGTGATCCAGTCGGCCCAACTATCCCAATTCCTCTATGAAGATCCGATTTCCAACGACGAGCGCACCACCCCTGTCGAATATCTTAGCCAATTAAACTATGGCTTTGAGCAGGTCTTTGGCAATATCGCTCCGGTCAAAATCCGCGAGTGGGGCCGCGAAGCTACCGACCGCTCGATCCGCCTTCGCAAAGCCAGTGGCCGAGAACAACGCCTTATAAAACTGCTGCCCGGCAAACATCGCAAAATTACTACTTTGCTCAACAGTTTCGTCAAGTCGATGGACGAAGTACGGGGCGAACATCTCCATACCTGGAAACAGATTGACCAGAACCAGTTTTGGTTGGTGCATTATAGCAATCTCTACGCCCTCGGTCGGCGGCGCAAACAAAATTCCTGCTACATCTGGACGGCTTCTTTCGAGGCCATGCTAACCTGGGCCGGATTGTGGGGCGATTGGTCGGTCGAAGAAATCGAATGTGGCTGTGTCACCGGCACTTTTGATTGCGTCTTTGCGATCCGGGCCGTCCAGAACGAACCCTCCTCCAAAAAATAGCCTGCGAGTAGGTAGTTAAGACTAGCCTACTAACAAGAACTTATCGGAAAATCGCTTGACCGAGCAATATCCCAGACAGAGGGAACCTGCTCCGCCAGTTGATTTTCCGATAGCCTCTAAATTTTACTTTTTCCAGTCTGAAATAAACCCAATACCAGTGGCAGTATTTATAAGCTTAGAAGCTGACGATTTTGGTCAGACTTGTCGGCTTACTTTTCTTTTCAAATTTATCTAAGCACTTAGGAAAAAGATTAGGTCTTAAATATAAAATTGTATATAAGTCATTGACAGCTATAGATAGTAATGCTACTATGAACCTAAAGTAAAATCATTGTGAATCTGGACTTGCAACAAAGATTAGCTATCCGCAACCTGCTTAAACAAAGCTTTGAAGCAGAGTTTTTGGCTCCGATTTTAAAATTTTGAGTACGATATTTGTCGCTTGCGAGGCAAATCGATTAAGTTCATTTTTCGATTAGTACAATTAAATTAAAAAGGAGAGAGGTATGTTTACTGCTGGAAATAGGATCAAGATTAAATCCACCCACGAGTCGCGGACTGGTGTTATGCTGACCGAAGGCGCGATGGGTAAAATCTTTTTTGTGCCTTCTTTGGACTGGGGCGAGGAATTGATTGTCATAATGGAGCGCCCGGTGGTAGGATCGAGACATCCCACTCCCCGCACTTTCGTCCTGGTGGACTCTGAACAGGTCGAACTTGTTGCATCTATCGAATAAAACGATTATACGCAAGGTTGTGCTATCCTTTATAATAAGGGTGTCTGGTAGCACCTTACATTATAGAATTTAGCAGGGAAACCTTTGACACAAAAAGAACAATCCGGCCCCAAAGCCGAAGCTGCTCCACCCCACCCGCTTGTGCTGGGCCGACCACGCTGGCCGGCCACCATTGCTATAATGCTTATCAGCATCCTTTACGCGCTTTTGCCCGAAAACCTTACAATCGGGCCAAGTTGGATTTTGTTAGCGATTATGCCAATCTTGTTGATGCTGATTAACGTGGCCTTTCGGCGTAAGTATCATAAACTAAATCGAATACTAGGGCTGGTTATAAGTACATTGGGTACGATTGCCTTGATAACCAGCGTAGTGTTATTGGTCGCCACGCTCCCTTCGCATGGTACATCCGCTCCCAGCCTGTTTCGAGATGCCGCTTTGCTATGGGTTACAAACGTGATCCTGTTCGGTATCTGGTATTGGGAGGTGGATGGGGGCGGGCCTGCCAAACGTCATAGCGATCATCACGAGACGGGCGATTTTCTCTTTCCCCAAATGACATCTGGTGGGCCGGGTGGAACCAATTGGATACCCGAATTTATTGATTACCTCTTTTTAGCCTTTAACACCAGCACCGCTTTTAGTCCGACCGATACTGCCGTCCTCTCACGCCGGGCAAAAGTGCTGATGATGATTCAATCTAGCATTTCGCTGGTAGTGCTGGCAATCCTGGCCGCTCGTGCGATCAACACCCTGTGATAACCACAACAAAATTGGCCCCTTGTAGGAGCGGGCTTCCGCCCGCGATGGAAGGGATAGCTGGGTGTTCAATCGCGGGCGGAAGCCCGCTCCTACAGATAAGCTTTTAGCTCAATTGCGTTAGGCCAATGTATTGGCGGGCAAGCGCGACTGCCTCCTGCGGGCTATCGGCGATAATAAGTTGGCCTATCACAGGGTCTTCTAAACCGGCCCGCCGGATGTCCCAGCCGTATCCCCCCAGGCTGATAACCGGTCGGCCCAATTTGAGCGCCAGGGCAATCTCCGCAAGTGTACCCCATTCGCCACCAACCGCAATCAGAGCCACCCCGGTTGCCGCCACCAGGGTATTACGCGCTTCACCCAGACCGCTACAAATTATAATATCAAGGTAGGGGTTAGCCTCGGCCCGGTCATACGAAGGCAAAATGCCCACCGTCAGGCCCCCGGTCGCTTTTGCACCCCGGCAAGCCGCCGCCATCACCCCACCCCGTCCACCACAAACCAACCCTAACCCGGCCTTCCCAATCTCCTGCCCAATTGCTTCGGCCAGTTCTTCCAGTTTTGAGGTCGCAGTCGCCCCCGGCCCACATACCGCGATCAGTTGCTTTGGATCAGCTTCCATAACCTTTACCTCAAGATTTTGAATATTCTTCAAGCTGTTCTACAATCCAGGCACACCATTCGACGTATTCACGTTCGTAGCCAATTCCGCGACGTAATGTAAGATAGTTGCCGTAGCCGGGAGAATCGAACCGAAACTGCTCGGAAGAGTAAGTCTGCATGCACCATTCCATTGATACCTCATAATTAGCCAGTTGCTCACGATGGCGGAGTTCCTCGGCCCGAAAAAGTGCAATAGCCTGCTGCGGGTCAGCCAGCCCCAAATTGTAAGCCTTGAGAACCAATTCATCCCGGATCGGTGTAATGGCGGTCGGCGTAACAAGCCACTCTTTTAGTGTCGCCAACCCCGCTTCGGTAATTGTATAGAGCTTTTTATCAGGCCGGTCGTATTGTTCCACCACCGCGTGTGTGACCATCCCATCCGCTTCGAGGCGGGCCAATTCAGGGTAAATCTGGCTGTGTCGGGCGTGCCAGAAAAACCCGACCGGAGTCTTCATCTGTTGGGCCAGATCATAACCCGAAAGCGGACGCTCTGCCAGCAAGCCTAAAAGAGCATAACCAAGTGTTGTCATATTCAAAACCTTAATTCTTTTTACCCTATGTCGCTATTGACATAGGGCAAGTTATGTTATATATTACATATGTAAGTCTTGACATAGTATAACATCAAAATGACTTTCTGAGAAGTCTATCATAAAAGGAGTAATTCTTATGGCGCAAGTTATGCCAGGGCGCTTTACCGCCCAAATCGACGAACCCTTTGTAGTCTTTATAATCGGAATGCGGGTCAACAAACTGCTGGCCTTCCGAAAATGGATACCAACGGCCCAGGCAATGGGGCCAATGCTTCAAACGCTTTATAAGCATCCCGAAAAAGGCTTTTTGGGTGGCATGACTACCATTAATTGGCGGGGCGTGACCCAGATTCAATATTGGCGCTCGTTTGAAGACCTGGAAAAATTCGCCCGCAATTCGGATGACCCGCATCTTGAACCCTGGCGACGCTTTAACAAAAATATTGGCACCGATGGCAGTGTCGGTATCTGGCACGAAACCTATTTGATCGAACCGGCCCATTACGAAGCGGTTTATGGCAATATGCCACTCTGGGGTCTGGCAGCCTCAACCAAACAGGTTCCAGCGATAGGCCGCCGCGAAACGGCCCGCCGCCGTCTGATGCGCGAGGAAAACGAACTGGCAGTCCCCTCCCCGGTCTAGTCAATCTGCTGCAAGGCGATAACAAAGTTCCAATCCCACCCGTAGGAGCGGGCTTCCGCCCGCGATCAAGCGCCAGGGTCGAGGTCACGCATCGCGGGCGGAAGCCCGCTCCTACAGAATTTGGTATAGCCCTGCAATTTGATGCAGGGCTTATGCGTTTACCTCAATCTTACTTTGAGCCTAATAATTTAGGAGTGAGGCTAAAAAGCCCATCAAAAGACTTTTGACTTTGGCCTAAACGCATAAGCCCTGCAATTTGATGCCAGTCGCTTGCACGAGACCCTTGATGGCTGTATTATAAGGAAGTTAGAACGGCTGAAGGGCCGTTCTTTTATTCTAGGCTGCTCCAAAAAAGGGTTGTTTGGTTTGAAGATAACGGCTGAAAGGCTGGCACAAGCTAAGTTAAAAGAACCGGGGCGCAGGCTGACGGGCTGGCAATTGGATAGCCTGGCCCTGCTTTTCTTTGTGTTAATGGCAGTCGCTATGACCTGGCCGGTCACGCCTAATTTGGGCCGTTCGCTCGAACAATGGGGCGATGCCCTGCTCCAGACCTGGACGCTGGACTGGGATGCCCACGCTTTCGTGAGCAACCCGCTTCACTTTGCCGATGCCAATTCGTTCTATCCTTATGCCAATACGCTGGCCTTTAGCGAAACGCTGGTCGGGCAGGCCATACTGGTCGCCCCGGTCATCTGGCTGACCAATAACCCGGTGCTGGCTTATAACCTGCTCTTGCTCGGTTCGTTTGTACTGTGCGGTTGGGGTATGTACTTGCTGGGCAAAGACTTGACCGGCAGTCGGGTCGCCGGACTGATCGCAGGTATGATCTTCGGTTTCTTCCCGCACCGCTTCGGGCAACTTTCCCACCTCCACTTGCTTACTGCTCAGTGGATGCCCTTTTGTTTGCTCTTTTTGCGAAGGTTCGTAAGTACAGGTCGAGAGGCGAAAACCCAGCCAACTAAGCCTCCCACCAAAAAAAAGAGGGTTACTATTACCTGGTGGGCAATCAAAACTCACCAGGAAGAACCACCAGAGTCTACTTTTAGCGAAGTCCCGATTGCTTCAATTGAGGCTAAGACCGAGCCTGAAAGCAATTCACTATCACCCGTAATCGCCTCTACCGAACCCTCGCTTTCTCCTCCAGGTGCAAAAGCTTATGGTGGGTTCAGATGGCGAGATGGGCTTTTGTTTGGCCTGTTCCTAACCCTCGAATTATTATCTAGCACCTATTTAGGGCTATTTCTGGTCGTCGCGGTCGGCCTCTACCTGATTTTCCACGCCACCCGCGCCCTCTGGCCCACCCGAAAATTTATCCCTCAATCCTCAATCCTTAATCCATCGCGGGCAGAAGCCCGCTCCTACAATTCAGTCCTCAGTCCTCAGTCCTTTTTGTCATCCTTTAACAAATTGGCCCGCTTGTGCATTATATTAGTAGTAGCCGGGCTGGTTATCGTACCGCTTTATTGGCCCTATTTATCGGTACAGCAGGATTTGGGCTTCGAGCGAAGCGTGGCCGAAGTGCAGAGTTTTTCGGCCCAGCCTTTTTACTACCTGGACGTGCCAAAAGAGAACCGGCTAAACCAGTTATTCTACCGCCCGGTTTTCAAGCAAGGCTGGTGGCAGGGCAGTGCGGGTGGTGAGCGCGGGTTGTATTTAGGGTTGACCGCGCTGGTGTTAGGAGCCATTGGGCTAGGACTGGCTTTGCGGAAGAAAACGCGGCGCGACCCCGACGCGCTCTTTTACGCAGTATTGGGGTTGCTGGCCTTTAGTTTTACCTTTGGCCCTTACTGGCAGAGTGGACGATTTGGGGCGATTCCGCTACCCTACGCTTTGTTGTATAATTACGTGCCTGGGTTTGCGGCGATCCGGGTTCCGGTACGGTTTATTTACGTCGTAGCATTAGCTCTAGCGGCGTTAGCTGCTTTTGGGGTAGCCTGGATACAACGACGCTGGCGATTGGAACAGGGCTGGAAAGGGGCGATGCTGGCTTGCGGGTTGCTGGCTCTCTTGAGCGGCGAGTATTGGAGCGAGGTTACACTGCAAGAAAGCGACGTACTACGCAGGGAAGCCCCCGCCGTCGAACGCTGGCTAAACGAACACCCGGCCCCGACCTTGCGCGTGCCGTTGAGTGGTAGCGATAACAGCAATCTGTTTATCCAGTACTGGACCCGCGATACCTGGCGACCCGTCATGAACGGCTTTAGTGGCTTTATGCCGCCCGCCTACGACGCGCTCAAGCTGACCGTCGCCCGCGAAGGCTTTTCGCCGCGCGTGGTCGAGCTTTTACAGGGACTGGAAGTGCGCTATGTGGTGATCGAGACCGAAGACGACGCGACCAGGGCGCAGTGGCCCAAGCTCAAGGCCGGATTGGAACAGGCTCAGGCCAAAGTTACCGCTCAGTTCGGCAGCACTCAGGTCTACGAACTAAAAGACGACCCCTGGCTGACCCGTCTCAAAGAGGTCGGAGTAGGGCCGGACAGTGCGGTCTACTTCGTGGAATACGGTCGCAACCAGGGCCAACTGCTCGAACTGACCGCCAGCTATTTGCAACGGCGGGGGGTCGTCAAGCGCGAGAATTTGTACGGCTCGATCTCGGTTGGCTTCCGGCCTTTGCCGCCACTGCCGGAGGGAAAGCCCGCCGACTTTCTAGCCCTGGCAAGCGGAGAAGACCCGACCCTGTACGGCTTCCGGCCTGTTGATAAAGCTTTTGGCAATCAGCTTGTAACCTTCTATAAGAAGAGCGCTGATTTGCTGGCTCGTTACGATTTCAGTCGTCAGGACACAATTGGGGCGCTCAATCGGGAAAGTATGCTAATAGCTCCCCGCAATCCGGGGTTAGTGTTTGATAAACCTGGCTCTGATACTAATAGCGAAGAAACCTACCTATCATTAGGATTAGCGGTGTTAAGTCCCCAGAAGTTGACTATCACCCCGCGCATTAATCCGAATGAGCCTGATCAGAAGTCGGCCCAAACGCTTGAGTTAAAGCCCGGCCTGTCAGTTTATCGGGTTAAACGAGGTCAGGGCATAGACATCAGTGGTGGGCCATTCTCGCTGGTCTGGGCCGAAGTATGGCGCGGTTCGCCACCCACCGACAAAACCGGGCCAGAATTGCGCTCCGATGTGGTACTGCTATCGTCTGGTGCGGAGTTCGACGAGAAGAACGCGACCGGCGTTGCAAAAGTTCAGGTGGTTGTACCAGGGCAGGCGGTGGGTTATAGCGCGACGCTCGATATTTACAATTCGCCCTGGGGGTCGCATCCCAACGGTCATTACGGCTACTGGACGCTACCTTTGGACACCGGGAACAAGAACGATTTAGAATGGCGGCTGAATTTAACCCGCAAACAGATGACAACCTTTGTAAATGGTCGGGAAGTGCCGAACTTCCCACCCGACCCGAAAGATTTAGACCTGGCGAAGTACGGCAACTATGGCGACTTCCGGGCTAATCTCAATTTGTTCGCGGGTGCAAAACTGGTCGGTTCGGCGCGGTTGTTCGACTTCACGACCTGGGCGCAAGGCGACAAAAATCGGCTCGATAACCGCCGCGCCGGAGGCTTTAAGGGTTATAGTACGAGGTTGGCCTTTTTGGTACTGCCGAAGTGATTTACGATTGTAACTACACAGCATAGTCACTTTGGGCGACCACATAGGGTCGCCCCTACCTAAAATCTGTTGTAGGGGGCGACCCTATGTGGTCGCCCAACCTGAGTAGTTACTTACGATTTACGATTGAAGGAACCACGTTGTACAGGTGCTACAGTAGAGTTAGTTTAGCAGGTAAGTACAGACAATTTTATCCTGTTCACCCTGTACATCCCTGTTAAGTATAAAGGAGAACATTGAGCCAGGCCAAGCCACAACTAAATAGTAATATAGTCAGCGAACCACTAAAAAAAGAGGAGGTTCCCACCGATAGTAACACGCGAGGAGCGGCTTCGTTTTTGTTGGGGATAAGTCGCAAGTGGTTTGGGGGAGGTGGGGACGAATGGAGACGCTGGCGGCGAGCTTTTGACAGCCCGGTTCCTTTTGTCTTGCTCTTGGCAGCGTTATTGGCGTTGGTGCTGGCCTGGCAGGTTCCTTTTAGTTATACGCTCGATTCGAGTGGCGAGTTAGGGCTGGATCAGCCTTTCTTTCGCAACTTTAACAGCATCGAGAAAACCGCTCCGGACGGAAATAAGCCGGGCCAATATTATCGCTGGTCGAAGGGCGAAGGTTCGCTCGATTTTCAGGGTATCGGCAGACGGCCCTACCGTTTGCAAATGAACCTGACCGCCGATGCCAACCCCGACAAACGCTACATCCTTTACGCCAACACCCTCAAGATCGCTGAGGGCCAAATCGAGCCGGGCATCAAAACCTATATTTTCGAGGTCCCGGCCTCGGCGATTTCCTACAAAAACGGCAACTTGCGGCTAGTCTTAAAGATGCAAGGCTTTACGCCCGGCAAAGACCCCCGCGAACTGGGCTTTGTTTTCTTTTCAGCCAAACTTGAGCCGGTCGGGAGCGACCCGGTTGTGCCGCCTTTAACCCAGCTTGGCCTGTTGCTAGGGGTGGTAATGCTGGCGTACCTGCTACTGGCGCGGGCCGGGTTTAGTCCCTGGCGGTCGGCGGGGGTGGCAGCCCTAATGACAAGTATCCCGGTCTATGTAGTGGCGACTCCCGCCGACCGTATCTGGCTGACAATCTACTCGACCGAGGTCGCCTTTGCTTTCGGCTGGGCCTTGCTGATGGTCGTGCTGCTCGATATACCGATGCGAAAAGTCTGGACGGTAGGCTGGGAACGACGCTGGGTACTGAGTATCTTTGGCCTGGGACTGGCCTTGCGATTGAGCGGCCTCTTGCACCCCCAAGCTTTGACCAACCAACTGGGTGGCCCGCCGGTGATCGACCTGGGCTTTCACGTCAACCGCTTTTCGGCCCTCTGGGATCGCGGCTTATGGTGGGATAAAATCGCATCCCAGGAATGGGGCAGCCGCCTGACCTACTATCCCCATACCACTTACGCCATCATGGGTCTCTTTCAATGGCTGATCCCCGACCGCAAGTTGCTGATACTGGTCTGGACGGCTACCCTGGAGTCTAGCCGTATTTTGCTAATTTTCTATCTGGTCAAGCGGGTGACGAATGACGGTCGGTCGGCGACCATCGCCGCCTTTTTCCTGGCGGCAATGCCGGTCAATCTGCTATCGCTGGCCTGGGGCCAAACCGCCAACTTGTTCGCCGAATGGCTAATGCTGGTTGCGCTGTGTATCACGGTCGTCAAGTGGGAGCAATTGCGAAAGCCGGGCTACTTCGCCATTTTGACCGCGACTTTGTGGGCCTCGTTTATCGTCCATCCGGGGGCCGTGATATTGTCGGGAGTGGTATTCGGGGCAATTGGTGGACTGTGGTGGCTTTTCCGCGATAGCCGTCGTCAGGCCAAGTTTTTCCTGCTGGCCTACGCGCTGGCAATCGTATTGGCCTTCGCATCCTATCACTGGGTAACAGTTCAGGAAATGATCCCACAGGCTTTGCAATCGCTCGACTCGCGTGGAAAAGGCGGGGCGGTCGGTAATACCGGACAGACCGGCTTTCGGGTAGGTGGCTCGGTACGCGACCAACGCCTCGGCTTCGTCGTCCGCGACGACATCCCAACCTTTGGCGAAATGTTGGTCGAAGGCGCAAAAGGCTTTTGGCGCGAAGCCCGTGTATATTACGATGTGATCCCACTCTTGCTCTTCCCTATCGGTCTCTTTTGGCTGCGACGGAGAAAGCAGAAAGCAGAAATTGGAAATCAGAAGTTAGAAATTAAAGATCGTCTGTTTTGGGCCGGGGTGATCTGGATGGCGACCGGGTTGCTATTTGCGATTGTCGGGTTGCTTTTGAATTTGTATGTGCGGTACAGCCTGTTTATGCTGCCGTTCGTGGCGGTCGGGGCTGGGCTGTTTTTGGGACAACTCTGGCGACGACAAGAAGCGGCAGGCCGGGGTTGGGCGGCGGCCCTCTTGACTTTCTCTATCGCGGCCTGGATCGGGCTTGGTACTGCCACCCTTTTCTTCGATAGAATGATCTACCTCTATCACGGGCCGTAAAACACAGCATGACGAACGCCAAGACCGATACAATCGAACAGCAAACCCCCTCTAATGGCGGTAATTCAGCCCTGATCCCGCCACCCGCTGCCCTTCGCAAGCGGGCTGGGAGCGGTTGCGCCACGCTGGTAGCGGTCTTTTTTGTGGCGGTGCTGGCCTTTGGCGCGGCTTATCAGGCCCGGCCCGCCTATTTTATCGACTTGGGCGACCGACTTGATCGTCCGTTTGTCTCCAATTTTAACGACCGGGAGCCATCCGAAAAAGACCGCCTCAACCCGGCTACCAAGTGGGACGGCGTACACTGGCGTTGGAGTAAAGGGCAAAGCTATATCGACCTGCCCGGTCTCGGTTCGCAGCCCTTGACCGTCACGCTCCGTTTTACACCCTCGGTCAATCCCGACCCCAGCCTGACGATCTTTGTCAACCATAACCCGGTTCCGCTGGCCCTGCCAATTGAAAAGGGCTGGAACGTCTGGAGCTTTCAAGTCCAGCCCAATTGGTTCCCGGACGGTCATTTGCATTTGCGCCTAAAGAGCAACAACTTTCAGCCACGCGGCGACCCCCGCGAGTTGGGGCTGGCAATCGACTGGGTAAAGGTCGAACCGGCCTCCTTCACCAGTTCAAGCTTTATCCGTCCACCCGATAGCGATTTTCTACCCCTCGTCTTTACGGCGGCATTGGCTGTCCTGATATTTTTGTCGATAGGCATACCGCCGGTGCTATCGTTAGCGGCGGGCGGCGTGGTCGTGGCAGGCTTTAGCTACTGGATTATGAACGACCGCTTGAGCCTGACCGTCCTGATTGAGCGCGATTTTGTACGAACAATGTTCTTTTTGTGGGTAGTGGCCTACGCCACGACCGAATTTGCACCGCCGATTTTGCGCTGGCTGGGGGTAAGCGCGACCCGGCGCGAAGGAGGCTGGTTAGCGGCGCTTTTCTTATTGCAATTCAGCTTACTTTATTTCTTCCAGCTTCATCCTCAGTTCCTTACCAGCGACCTGGGCATCAGTATTCACGATGTCCAGCGCGTCTCGCACGGCGAACTGGTTTTCACCCGGCCCCTTCCCGACGAACGACCTGCCCCCTACCCGCCCGCTTTTTATGTTTTGCTGCTGCCCTTTACGGCCCTGAGCGGTCTGGAAGACAAGGCCCTCGGCAATCTGGTCGAACTGGTCAACTCGGTATTGGCGGCTTCTGGGGTGTTTTTGGTTTATTATCTGGCTTCCCTATTGCGGCAAACCGGGCGAAATATCCGAGCTAGTCATTCCGCCCGGCCCAGCCTGAATAGCCCGACCGAACGCGAGTTTGAAACCGGCACCAATTGGGCCGCGCTGATTGCCGCCGCGTTCTATGCCATCTGTCGCTTTCCCTTCCTGATTTTCTCGCAGGGCAATCACCCCAATTTGTTTGGCGCGTGGGCTTTTTTGCTCTTTTTAGCAATCGTGACCGGGACGCTGTGCTATTTGCGGGATGAACGCAATCGCTGGCCCCGGCAGATTCTCCCGGCCCGCCCGGAAGATACTCCTCATCGGAGTACAACCTCGCGCCGACCCCGCTCGACCGACGAGTTACCTGGCCTCGATTTCTTGCACAACCTCGAACAAGACCGGGCCGAACGCCGCAAACTCAAGAGCGTCACACCGCTGGTCGTTAAACGCGGAGTGGGCCGCGCTCTGGCTGTCTGGCGGCGTTCGGTCTGGCCCGTGATAGTCAGGATCAGCCGCTATCTGTTGCCGGTAGCGGCCTTGCTACTGGTGTTTCTCTCGCACTATGGCACTTTCTTATTCTCAAATGCCTTTATGCTGGTCTATGTCGGGCTGATGGCGGTACTAGCGGGTCGGGAAGGACGACGCGAGGCGGTTTATCTCTTTATCGGATGGGTTAGCGCGTTTGTGCTGGCTTTGCTATTCTATTATTATAACTTCCTGGGGCTGATTGGCGATCAATTTGGCAACCGCCTGGGGAGTAGTCCGGCCCGCCCCGCCTTTGATTTGTTCAAAGCTTTGAGCAAGCTTTATAGCGATAACCGAGATTGGTTCGGGCTGATCGTCCTAATAGCCATGCTAGGTGGGCTGGTAAGTTGGCTGGTCAACCGCTATTTGGCGCGGCCTAAAGGCTGGTGGCAGCTTGAACCAATTTCGGTGGCTTTGCTGGCGCTGGCGGCAACCAGCCTCGTTTTTGCCCTGACTGAGACGGTGCAGGGGATCGAAAGCCGCTATCAGCTTTACCTTAGCCCGGTGATCGTCATATTGGCGGCGGGCTTTTTGGGGCGGCTCTGGCGGAGCGGTTGGGCCGGGGTTGTGCTAGTCGTAGCCCTTTTCCTGTTTCAACTCCTCACCACAGTTTTATTCTGGCTCGACCGGGTAAATTATTATTTCTTGTAGTAATTACCCACTTTGGGCAACCACATAGGATCGCCCCTACCCAAGATTCGTTGTAGGGGGCGACCCTATGTGGTCGCCCCACCGATACAGACGGCGTAGCCTTTCCGAGCCGCCAGCAAAGCGGTCGTCGCTCCAATCCCTCGCCCACTCCCGGTAATAATAATCATATTTGCTGTAAATATTCTCCACTAATTCTTTAACCACAAAACCAGGTTATAGCCCAAAAGCTTATCTGTAGGAGCGAGCTTCTGCTCGCGATTGAAGCAGCGGCTAGGTGTCCAATCGCGAGCAGAAGCTCGCTCCTACAAGGCTCAATATTTCTGAATTTTGCGACTGTACCAAATCGGGCGGCTCTTGCGACGATACCTATAATGCAATAAGCTGCTTCACGAAGGCGAGGGCCTGAGCTTCCCGCTCGGCGGGCGGAGCCTTTTCCAGCACGTCGATCAAGGCACTGCCAACAGCCGCGCCATCCACCAGGGGCCGCACTGCCGCAAAATGCTCCGGCTTGCTGATCCCAAAGCCCAGCACCAACGGCAAATCGGTCGCCGCCCGCACCCGACCCAAAAAGGCAGGCAGATAATCGGGTAGGGTCGTCCGCGCCCCGGTCACGCCGGTCAACGCAACACAGTAGATAAAACCACTGGCAGTCCGGGCCGCCTGAGCAAGCCGCTCGTCGGTACTGGTGGGGGCGACAAAGGCGGGCAAATCCAACCCAAATTGACGGCAAGCAGCAGCGGCTTCTTCGGCTTCTTCGGGCGGCAAATCGACAATAATCAGGCCGTCAATGCCACTGGCGGCACATTCTTTGGCGTAACGTTCCACTCCATACGCGAAAACCGAGTTGTAATAGCCCATAAACAAAAGCGGCGCATCCGTCCGGGCGCGAATAGCACGGGCTGTCTCGAAGCACTTCGCCAGCGTTACGCCGTTTTCCAACGCCTTAAAGCTGGAACGCTGGATCGTCGGCCCTTCGGCGATAGGGTCGGAGAACGGCACACCTAGCTCGATCAGATCGGCTCCAGCCTCGACCAGGGCCGGGACGAGCGTCGCAGTCGTCGCCAGTTCGGGGAAGCCGATAGTCACGAATGGCATAAAAGCGGTCTTGCCCTCGGTCTTGAGACGGGCAAAAGTCTGTGCAATTCGACTCATTGTTTTTTCTCCTTGTCCTGGGCTTGTCCGGCAATCCAGGCGATCACCCCAAACACCACCGAACTTAGGCCACCGACGACCGTCATCACTCCTACACCGGGTTTTCGCAAGGCCAGCAGACAGGCCGCTACGTCTCCCACCATGCACAGCGCGAACAACCGCAACCACAAGCGGGACGCTTCGGGTCGGGTACGGGTCGCCAGTAGGCCCAAGCCCAGCGCTACATCCCGAAAGCCCAACGCCCTTACCACCACTTGCGTCCCGCTCAACTCGGCTACTTCCGATTTGAGTCCAAAGGCCCAGGCCGCCAGTTTCGGCAGCACCGCAAAAACTCCGCCTGCTCCTACTGTTATCAGTCCCAGACCGGTCGTCGCCAGTTCGGTTTGTTTTTGATCTAGCATTTTGCTATCCCCAATTTACTTTCTTTTAGTTTTTGGTGGACTAATATATTACGGCTCCAACCAAACTCAATCGTCTTACCAATGTACCATTCACGCTCTTTTGAATATTTGGTTTTGTCCAATATTGTACAGTTATGAAACCAGGAAATTTGTGCAACAACCTCTTGCACAAATTGCAGGTCAGGCCAGGCCTGGGCAAAAGCCCGCGTGTACTTCGGGTTGCGCGGCGAGAAACCCTTCAGATCGGGGAAGCCCGGCGCAAATCGGCCGCCAGACGGTCAATCACTTGTGCGCCCCAACTTTGTTTGAGTTCACTTAGAAAAGCTTCATAGCCTGCCGCTACCGGCAACAGATCATTGGACATCTTAGAACCTCCGCTCATGCAAAGCGGCGATCACCTCGGCAAAGTCCTCAAATTCGATAAAAGGCTGACCTCGTTCGGCGCAAATCCTGGTGAGATAACTACCCCTGACCGCAAAGACCAGATCGGCGTGCTGGGCGACCGGGCCATCGTTGCGTCCGTCGCCAATAAAGACGGCAGGCACATCGGCGGGATGTTCTCGACGTAGTTCTTCCAACACCCGCACCTTAAAATCTTCTTTGCTTATGTCAACCTGGGGCCAGTCGGGAAGATTGACCCGCCAGACCCCCTCGGCCTCATCGAACGCGCCAAGATAGCTATGAAAAGGAATACCAGGCGGCAAAAACTCCTTTATATAGAAATCCAGACCGCCACTAACCACCGCCAGAGGATAATTTTGCTCGCGGCAAAAGCTAACCAGTTTCTCAAAATTGGGCCGGATTTGAGTATCTTGCCGGGAGAATTCCAGCACCTCGGTCAGGGGCGTTTTCAGGTAAGCATAAGAGCCTTGCATTACTCCGAGATGGTTGATCCGTCCGGCCCGGTAATCAAGCAATACCGTCTCGCGCCAGATGCGCCCGGTAAAATGGTCAAGCAGCGCGTTTGTCACATCCTCCAGGGTAATCGTGCCATCAAAATCGCATAATATTAACATCTATTTTAGTTTCACCCCGAAAGCGTCTGCGATAGTAAAGATGTCTTTATCGCCACGCCCGGAAAGGCAGACCACGATCACAGCCTCTTTCGGCAGGGTCGGGGCCAGCTTTGCGGCCTGAGCGATAGCGTGGGACGGTTCGAGAGCCGGGATAATCCCCTCGGTGCGGCAAAGTAGCTTAAAACCTTCCAGGGCTTCGTTGTCGTCAATGGCGACGTATTCGGCCCGGCCCACATCCTTCAAATAGCTGTGTTCCGGCCCCACCCCCGGATAATCAAGGCCCGCCGAGATCGAATGGGTCTCGATCACCTGCCCGTCCGCATCCTGTAACAAAAACGACTTGGAGCCGTGCAACACCCCGACCCGGCCCGCCACCAGGGTCGCCGAATGCTTGCCGGTGGCGACTCCGTTACCGCCCGCCTCCACCCCCAGCAGTTTGACACTCTCGTCGTTTACAAAGGGGTAGAACATGCCAATGGCGTTAGACCCACCGCCAACGCAGGCCAGGGCATAATCGGGTAGCCGCCCGGTCTGTTCGAGCATCTGGCGACGGGCCTCCGAGCCGATCACCGACTGGAAATCGCGCACCATCATGGGGTAGGGGTGCATTCCGACCGCCGAACCAATCAGGTAATGGGTGGTGCGAACGTTTGTAACCCAATCCCGGATCGCCTCGTTGATCGCGTCCTTGAGGGTGCGACTGCCACTCGTGACCGGGCGCACCTCCGCCCCCAAAAGCTTCATCCGAAAAACGTTCAGGGCCTGCCGCTCAATATCCACATCGCCCATATAGACGATACATTCGAGGCCGAGCATGGCGCAGGCGGTCGCCGAAGCCACCCCGTGCTGGCCCGCCCCGGTTTCAGCGATCACTCGTTGCTTGCCCATCCGCTTGACCAACAAGGCCTGACCCAGAGCATTATTAATCTTGTGCGCTCCGGTGTGGGCCAAATCTTCTCGCTTGAGATAAATTTGCGCTCCACCCAACTGGGCCGACAGCGTTTTGGCGTGATAGAGCGGGGTCGGGCGACCGACATAGTGGCGGGCCAATTCCGCCAGTTCCGCCCCAAAGGAGGGGTCGGCCTGGGCTGCGGCGTAGGCCGCTTCCAGTTCAGCCAGCACCGGCATCAAGGTTTCCGGCGCATACTTGCCACCAAATTTCCCGAAGTGGCCCTGATTATCGGGCCAATTATAATTGGCGGTTTCTTTATCTATAGTTTGAGTCATTTTCTTCTACTTTCCAGTTTTTATAGCAAAATCCAGAGTAAGTAAACCCCTGTAGGAGCGAGCTTCCGCTCGCGATTGAACAACCAGTCGTGTCTACAATCGCGAGCGGAAGCTCGCTCCTACACATGATTGGATAGTGCGTTAAAGAATAGCTTTATCTTCTCTAAATCTTTCTCGCCGGGCGCACCGTCGCGCTCCACCCCGCTACTGACATCTACGCCCCAGGGTCGCACCTGTTCGACAGCGTGCGCCACATTCGTCGGGTTCAGGCCACCCGCCAGCAAAGTCGGATAGCGCTCGGCGATAGCCCGTGCCGCCTGCCAATCGCCAGTCTCGCCCGTACCACCATACGACCCCTGCTTGTAGGTATCAATCAAGAGCGTTACCCCGTCTAATTCACCAAAAGGCGCGGCCTGCTCTAAAGCTTCCTCGACCGAGAGGTGGGCCGGTAGCCGCAAAGCCCGTATGACCGGCCTGATCCGGCTCAATTCCTTGACCTGGGCGGGCGACTCTTCGCCACTAACTTGCAAATAAGTCAGGTCATAGCGTTCTGCGGCTGCCACCATCTCCGCCAGCGGCACGTTGACGAACACCCCGACCAGGGCCGGGCGTTGCTCAAACTGGCTAATCACCTTGACCAGAGCGTCCGTCGCGGCGGGTGCAATATAGCGCGGGCTAGGCGGATAAAAAATCAGCCCTAACATGGCCGCCCCGTTTTCCGCCGCAGTCTGGGCCGCCTCGACCGTTCGCACTCCGCATATTTTGATTTTCAGGTTATTTGCCATTCTAGTAGCTGATTTAGCTAAAAAGCTCCTTGATCTTCTTTTCAAGTTTATCGGTATCCAGACCGGCCTCGGTTGAAGCGGCCCGCACCAGCGTCTCGCCGATCAGGACGGCTTTCGCGCCGCGCCGATGCAGTCGCAAAATGTCCGCCGAGGTAGCGATGCCGCTCTCACTGACCAGTAAGCCGCTAAATTCCGAAGGCAACCGGGTCGCCAGACGCTCGGTGGTCGCCAGGTCTACCTGGAAAGTCTGCAAGTCGCGGTTGTTGACCCCGATAATCCGCGCTCCTAGCTGCAAGGCCCGTTCTAGTTCTGGCTCGTCGTGAACTTCGACCAGCACACCCAGACCGAGTTCTTCGGCCTGCTTGTAAAGTGTAGCGGCCTGTTCGTCGGTGAGGGCCGCCATAATCAAGAGCAGCGCGTCGGCTCCATAGGCGCGAGCCTGCCAGACCTGATACGGCTCGACAATAAAATCCTTACGCAAAATCGGGATGTCTCCATCCGCCGCGTCCTTCGCTATTTGCAAATATGACAGATGACCCTGAAAATATTTCTCGTCAGTTAGCACCGAAAGAGCCGACGCACCCGCCCGCCCATAAGCCGCTGCCAATCGAGCCGGGTCGAAATCGGGACAGAGTAACCCTTTTGAAGGTGAAGCCTTCTTTATCTCGGCGATCAGGGCGACATCTCCCGCCATCTTCGGCCACAACAAAGCCCCCTCGAAATCAAGCGGAGCAGGCACGGTCTCGACCTTGCGCTTCAATTCCTCTAGCGACTCGGCGGCAGACTGACGCTCTACTTCGAGATACTTGTATTCGAGAATTTCGGTCAGGAAGTTACTCATTTTTATTCCTCAATAATTAACAGCAATGCACGGGTTAAACCGAATTTTCGCAGCCCGGCAACTATAACATATCGACTTAAAGGCTCGAAATCATGTCATAACCTCACGAGAAAAAATCAGGCAAAAGATTGGCTCAGTCTAACCAAATCCTTGAGCCGTTGGAAAGCCGCACCACTATCAATCGAAGCCGCCCCCTGCACGATACCTTCGTGCAAATCGGCAGCCAGGCCGGACGCGACCAAAGCAGCAGCGGCGTTGAGCAGCACGACATCGCGCTGCGGGGTACGTTCGCCTTCCAGCACCTGCAAAGTGATCGCCCGGTTCTCCTCGGCGGAACCGCCCCGCATGACCTCGGCGGGCTGACGGACGAAACCAAAGTCTTCGGGCTGGATCACGATCTCGCGCACGGTCGGGCTATCGGCACGCACCTCATAAAGATAGCTCTCGGCGGCAATACTAATTTCGTCCAGGCCATCGGCACTATGCACGATCAGGGCGTGCTGAGTGCCAAGCCGTTGCATCACCTGGGCGATCTGGGCCGCCAGCGCCTTGCTGCCCGGCACACCCATCACCTGCCGGTTTGCCCCGGCAGGATTGGTCATGGGGCCAAGAATATTAAAGATAGTCCGAAAAGCGATCTCGCGGCGCACCGGGGCAGCGTACTTCATCGAAGGGTGAAAGAGCGGCGCAAACATAAAGCCGATCCCAGCCTCCACCAGACAAGCGCTCACTTGTTCCGGCTTCAGGTTGATATTCACGCCCAATGCTTCCAACACATCGGCGGAACCGCACCGGCTACTGGCGGCCCGGTTGCCGTGTTTGGCGACCACTGCACCCGCCCCGGCTACCACAAAAGCGGCAGTCGTCGAAATATTAAAAGTGTTAGAGCCATCCCCACCCGTCCCACAGGTATCAACCAAAGGCCGCCCCAGGTCGGATGGCACTATAACGGCGGTTGCCTTAGCCCGCATCACCCCTGCCAGCCCGGTAATTTCTTCGATAGTCTCGCCTTTTACGCGCAAAGCGGTCAGGAAAGACCCGATCTGGGCGGGGGTAGCCTGCCCATCCATAATTTCTTCCATTGCGGTGGTCGCCTCGCTCAAGCTCAAATTCTCGCCACCGACCAGCTTACCAATTGCCTCTTTTATCATTTTGTTTCCTTTTACTCTATTAACAGGAATAGACGGGATGAATACGATTTACGATTTACCCCCAAAGGGGGCGAGGCCGCGATTTACGATTACAATCATGCTTCGCATTTACTTCTATTCTGCATTCTGCATTCTAAATTCTGCATTCCTTCATCCCTCATCCTTCATCCCTCATCCCTATCTTTAATCCGTGTTCATCCGTCCCATCCGTGTTCATCTGTGTTATAACCCCCTCTTCTTCACTCTGCCTTCCTCACCCCAGCCCCATCGCGGCTTTTGCATCGCTCAGGGTCTTTACGGCGATAGGGCGGACGCGGTCGGCCCCGTCCTTCAAGATCGTCTCGATATATTGGGGGTCTTCCGAGAGTTCCTTGTACTTCTGCTGGATCGGCCGGAGCGTCTCGACCGTCAGTTCGGCTAACTCGCTCTTGAGCGCTCCATAACCCTTGCCCTCAAAATGCTGCTCAACCTGTAGATGGGTCGTACCCGGCTCAGATAGCAAAAGGTAAATCGTTAGCAGGTTGAAGAGGCCAGGGCGGGCCGGGTCGAACTGCACGGTCGTGCCGGTATCCGTTACGGCCCGCTTGATCCGCTTGACGATCAGGTCGGGCGGGTCGAGCAACTCGATCAGGTTGTTGGGGCCACCACTCTTGCTCATCTTCTTCTTCGGTTCATCCAGAGCCATAATTCTAGCCCCGTCCTCTTTGATCCAGGGTTCGGGAACCTTAAAGACCGGGGCATACTCCCGGTTGAACTTCTCGGCAATATCGCGGGTCAATTCGACGTGTTGCTTTTGGTCGTCCCCAACCGGCACACCATCGACCTGATAGAGCAAAATATCGGCAGCCATCAAGGTCGGATAGACATACAAACCCGCGCTAACCTGTTCCCGCTTGTCACCACTTTTCTCCTTAAACTGGGTCATTCGGTTCAACCAACCCATAGGGGTCAGGCAATTAAACATCCAGGCCAATTCAGAGTGTTCTTTTACGTGCGATTGCACAAAGATAGCTGTCGCTTGGGGGTCAAGCCCGCACGAGATATATAACTTGGCAAGATCGCGGGTACGTTTGTGTAATTTCTGCGGATCTTGCGGCACAGTAATAGCGTGCATATCGACCACACAAAAAATATTGTCGTACAAATCTTGTTCCAGCACCCAGTTACGAATCGCCCCCAGGTAATTACCCAGATGCAAATCCCCACTTGGTTGAATACCGCTAAACACGCTTTTCTTAGCCATTGCTTTGCTCCTCTAAATTAACAGGGATAAACAGGATTAACAGGATTAAATTGTATAATTTGCTCGTAAGCCATCGCGTCTACCCTCAAATCTCTTTATACCTGGCTAAACCCGCACTTTTAAGAAATTACGCAAAAGGTCTTTGCCATGCTCGGTCAGGATCGACTCCGGATGGAACTGTACCCCATAGATCGGATAGCGGCGATGTTGTAGACCCATAATCAGGCCGTTGGCAGTCCAGGCTGTTACTTCCAATTCTGGCGGCAAGTCAGACCGGCGCACCACCAGCGAATGATAGCGGGTCGCCTTAAAACCCTGCGGCAAGCTCTCGAACAGCCCGGCCTCGTCATGCTCAATAGGGCTAACCTTGCCGTGCATCAGTTCGGGCGCACGCTCGACCGTTCCACCGAAGACCTCGCCTATTGCCTGATGGCCCAGGCAGACCCCCAGGATCGGCAGACCCGGCCCAAAATGGCGGATAATATCCTCGCTCACTCCGGCATCGCGCGGTTCGCCCGGCCCTGGCGAGATCACAATCCGGGCCGGACGTAACTGGCTGATCTCGTCCAGGGTCACTTTATCGTTGCGCCGTACCACCACTTGTTCGCCCAACTCGCCCAGGTATTGCACCAAATTATAGGTAAACGAGTCGTAGTTATCTATCATTAACAACATAGCTTTCTCCCTACTCGATAGCGTCCGCTTCGTCTAGCGCCCGTAGCATCGCCATACACTTGTTGACGGTTTCCTGATACTCGCTGGCCGGGACGCTATCGGCGACCAACCCGGCCGCTGCCTGGACGTAGGCGATCTGGTCTTTGAGGACAATAGTGCGAATGGTCAGGCAGGTATCCATATTGCCGCTAAAGCCAAAATAGCCAACCGCCCCGCCGTAAGCGCCACGCTGTTCCGGCTCCAATTCGGCGATGATCTCCATTGCCCGGATTTTGGGTGCGCCGGTCACAGTTCCCATCGGGAAGCAAGCCCGCAACGCATCAAAGGCAGTCAACCCAGCGGCCAGTTCGCCCTTGACATTGCTCACGATGTGCATGACGTGGGAGAAGCGTTCGATATGCATGAGGTCTTCGACCCGCACGGTTCCCGGCGTGCTAACCCGGCCCAGGTCATTGCGCCCCAGGTCTACCAACATCACGTGTTCAGCCCGCTCTTTTTCGTCGGCCAATAGTTCCACCTCGTAGACATCATCGGTGGCGGTGGTTTGCCCACGCGGGCGGGTTCCGGCAATCGGGTGGGTCTCGACCGTCCGGCCCTCAACCTGTACCAACAATTCGGGCGAGGCTCCAATAATATCGCAATCCTGGAAGTGGAGATAGAACATGTAGGGCGAAGGGTTGACCGCCCGTAGCGCCCGGTAGATGTTAAACGACTTGACGTTGGTCGGGCGGGCGAAGCGTTGCCCTACATTAGCCTGAAAGATGTCGCCCGCCTTGATATATTCTTTGGTCTTGACGACTGCACTCTCGTACTGTTCGCGGGTCATGTTCGAGACCGCCGGGCCACTGGTCGCGCCCTCCACCTTGCCTTGCAATAGTTCGAGCGGAACCGGCCCCGCCAATCGCTCGGCCAATTTCTCGATCCGAACGACGGCCTCGGCATAGCTCTTTTCAATATCACCGTCCAGATGAACGTGTGAAACCAGTTTCAGCTTGCGTTTGAGATGGTCAAAGACCACGATAGTATCGACAAAGACAAAAATGCTTTCGGGTACGCCGACCGGGTTGCGCTGCTGTTTGGGCAATTTCTCGAAGTAACCGACCACTTCATAACCCAAATAGCCGACCGCCCCACCATAAAAACGAGGCAACTCGTTTGACAACCCCGGTGCTTCCACCAGTTGATACGATTTTAAGTAGCTATTGATGACTTCGAGCGGGTCGCTAAACTGGATCGTCTGCTTGTAGCCGTTAAGCCGGGCGTAAGCCGTCCCGTTGTCCAACCTTAGCACCAAAAAGGGGTCGCTGCCCATAAAGCTATAGCGGCCCAGTCGGTTGCCACCTTCGACGCTCTCCAACAAAAAGCTGTTCGGCTCGTCCCGGCAGACCTTCAAAAAAGCCGAGACCGGCGTTTCCAAATCGGCTAAAATCTCGCGGTAGATGGGGGTTAAGTTGCCCTGCCCCGCCAAATCCTTGACCTGTTCGAGGGTGGGATAATATTTATGCGGCTGTGCCATCGTTAAATCTCCTTCAGAAATAAGCGTATAAAACAAAAAACCCGTCCCACATCCAGCCAAAGTTGCTGATGTAAAGGGACGAGGCTAAAATTGCCGCGTGGTGCCACCCTTTTTCAGGTTGCGCTCAGGCCAAAGCCGGGCCGACAACCTCTCATTCAAGTACGGGCCTTTTGTAAAGAAAGCCGATACTCGGTTCCCGCTAACGGTGGAACTTCCGGCAAAGCCTACTCGGTTGAAGGTAGAATGATGAATAATGAATGCAGAATAAGAAATTTATTCCGCCAAATGCATTATCAATTCTCCCATTGCCCTTTCGGGTTGCGACTCCCAGATCCATTCGGTTTCCGCGCCAGCACCGGCTCACACCATTTTGCCAGGCTCTCTGAGGCTGCGCCTTGAAACGTACTCGTTCTGTTCACAGTCGTTAAATAGCTACGATATTTACTTTACTCAGCCAAACTATACCACCCAGCCCCAAGCCTGTCAACTGGGTCTTTTTGGCCTTATAAGGCTGTTGCAAAGTCGTGAGTTTGACAGAATCCAGTAGGGTTGCAATGGACGACAAAAGCAGCCAGTCTGATATAGCGTTAGGGATTGTCTCAAAACGCCTTTTTTCTTTGCCAAGCTTTTGACTTTGCAACAGCCTTGGTGTGAGTGAGGATTTGGGGTAAAATTTGTTTGTGGATTTGGAGATATGGGTGATACGCCTGAAGGGACTCGAACCCCTGACCTTTTGGTCCGCAACCAAACGCTCTATCCAACTGAGCTACAGGCGCATATCTGTTTACAAGTTGGTAGTATAACACCCACTCTGGGCGCTGTCAAGCACATTTTGGCGCAAGCCAGGGCTTATGCGTTTACCTCAATCTTACTTTGAGCCTAATAATTTAGGAGTGAGGCTAAAAAGCCCATCAAAAGACTTTTGACTTTGGCCTAAACGCATAAGCCCTGGGCGCAAGCTGCCTTCAAGCTAACGTATCCCGTTTCAATTCCTCAATCGGAATTAGTTTGGTTGCAACATGACTGAGCAAGAGAAGCGGCTTTCCTACATCGTTGGTTTCAATTCCTCAATCGGAATTAGTTTGGTTGCAACCGGCAGGCTGCGATTGGGCTTTCTTGATTTCAAGATGGTTTCAATTCCTCAATCGGAATTAGTTTGGTTGCAACAAAGCTGGATTTTACCGGCACGACTATCGCCGCCGGGGTTTCAATTCCTCAATCGGAATTAGTTTGGTTGCAACCTAGTGTTGCCGGTGGTAACGCTATTGTTTACGGCAGTTTCAATTCCTCAATCGGAATTAGTTTGGTTGCAACAAGGCGCGACGGTTGGACTTGAAGAGGCTAGGCTTGGTTTCAATTCCTCAATCGGAATTAGTTTGGTTGCAACCTTTGCCGCCAGAGTAACCTACGCTAATATTAGCGTGTTTCAATTCCTCAATCGGAATTAGTTTGGTTGCAACATGATACGAATCAGGACAACCAGCGAAGAATTAGATGTTTCAATTCCTCAATCGGAATTAGTTTGGTTGCAACGAATGGGATATACCAGCGTAGCATGGCAACCTTAAAGTTTCAATTCCTCAATCGGAATTAGTTTGGTTGCAACGTGTGGGCGGTATCTTCTACCGTGATGCTAGGATTTTGTTTCAATTCCTCAATCGGAATTAGTTTGGTTGCAACTTAACGACCGCGACCGGGCGGCGGCTGAAAGCATGTTGTTTCAATTCCTCAATCGGAATTAGTTTGGTTGCAACAGCCCTTGCGACCGACGAGGGGCTTTTGAGCCTGGGTTTCAATTCCTCAATCGGAATTAGTTTGGTTGCAACCTAAAACGGTCGGTAATCATCGGTATTTAATCTCCTGGTTTCAATTCCTCAATCGGAATTAGTTTGGTTGCAACCAGCCCAACGCCCGACGTACCAAAGACGGCAAAACCGTTTCAATTCCTCAATCGGAATTAGTTTGGTTGCAACCTCCCGGTATTATCAATATGGTAATCGGTGGGGAGCGGTTTCAATTCCTCAATCGGAATTAGTTTGGTTGCAACACAATTAGGAGTGGGGGGTGACTAGAGATGGTAGAAGAGTTTCAATTCCTCAATCGGAATTAGTTTGGTTGCAACCCGGTGGCCCTTCCACATTTTCGCCCACAAGCTGAAGGGTTTCAATTCCTCAATCGGAATTAGTTTGGTTGCAACTTAGAACAGTTAGCTGACAAACTAAGCTGTTATAGTTGGTTTCAATTCCTCAATCGGAATTAGTTTGGTTGCAACATCGTTCACGTTTGTGATATTGTATTTGGCAGGAGGTAGTTTCAATTCCTCAATCGGAATTAGTTTGGTTGCAACAAACGGTGGAATTTACTTTGTTTATGTGCGTCCGCTCAGTTTCAATTCCTCAATCGGAATTAGTTTGGTTGCAACGTGTGAGAGCCAAACGTGGCTTGTACCCGGCTCTGTCCAAAGAATTGGTTTCAATTCCTCAATCGGAATTAGTTTGGTTGCAACGGCTCGTTAATACTATAGCATTACAAGGCCGAAAAAGCTAGACTTTGCGAGAGGGTTTGGAGAAATTGGCAATTTTGGGGTACTTCTCAAGAGTAGTATTTTATCGAAATGAGGTTTTGGCTTTTGCAATCGGGTTAAATTGTTTGCGAGAGGTTACGCCTGAGTGCGTCACCGCTGCGCCTCTCGCAAGGTTCAATAATTTAGCGATCAGAAAATCGGAGCTAGAGATCGGCTGGGTCATTGGCTTAATGTAATCAAGCACCTCAATCCAGAGTCCCAACCGTTTGCAGGCCAGGGCTTCTGGATTGAGGTGTTTTAGAGGTGCTACCGGCCCAAAAGCTCGCGCAAACGAGCCAGATCGCGGTTAGCCGCCGCTATTTCGGCGTTGCCTTTGGCGGGGTCGCCAGCAGCAAAGGCTTTTTGGGCCAGATCGTTGTGAGCCGCAATCGAGCGGGTCAGGGCCGAGATCGAAGCCTGCTGGCTTGGCCCAACCGTCGGGCCGACCTCGACTGCCGCCGGAGTACCACCTGCCCCACTCGCAGGCGTAACGGCGGGCGGCGTGGTATTGGGTAGCGGAGTAGTCGATCCCGGTGTTACCGTACCGGGCGGAGAGCCTGAGCCACTACCAGGAGTGATTACCTGTTGACCCTGGGTAAAGACTTCACTAAGAGCGGCAGGTAGTAATCGAGTACGATTGTCATCCGAACCGGGCTGACTGACATAAACCTTCTCGTTGGCCCCGGTCGCTACAAATTGAAGTTGCGACAAGGCCGCCCCCTGTCCTTGTAGATAGTACGGCATTACATACAACACCGAATTATCGACCGGGATAATGATGATCGGCCCTGCCGGTAGACGGGAAGTCCCAGAGTTAAAGAGCGACTGCTGCCGCGAAAAGTCCGGCAAAGACTGAACTTTAGAATAGAACTGAGCCGGGTTATCGATATTGACCGTACTATCAAAGTTATAAGAAACTAGCTGCCCATAATTATCGCCATCCATCCGAGCCGCCAACCAGGATACCAGCGTATTGCGGTTTTGCTGCTGGAAGACGTTAATCAGGACAAACTCGTTCTCCTTCTCGCCCGGTAGCCGAGTTACCAGATAATACGGCTCGAACTGACCGCTAGGATTGTTAGGACGATCTTCGGCCCGACGCGGGTCGGTAGGAGTTTGCCAGATATCCTGGTTGTTGTAGAAGATGCTCGCGTCGGTAACGTGATAGGTCTGGTAAACCTGGGTTTGCACCCGGAACAAATCTTCTGGGTAGCGGATATGCGCCCGCAACGACGCAGGCATCTGGCTCATCGGCTTGAACAGGCCGGGATAGATGTTAGCGTAGGTTTGGGCAATCGGGTCGATAGTCGGTTTGTCCACCAGATAGAAGGTAGTCGTACCGTCATAAGCATCAACCGTGATTTTGACCGAGTTGCGAATGTAGTTGATGCTATTAACCGTCCGCCGATCACCGAGCGGGGCGCTATGCGGGAACTTATCGCTAACGGTATAAGCGTCTACCATCCAATAAAGCCGCCCATCGGCAACCACCAAATAGGGGTCGCTGTCGGTTTGCAAGAAAGGCGCAATCAACCGGATACGTTCACTAATGGTGCGCCGGAAAATCAGCTTGCTAGTGTCTTTAAGAGCATCGCTAATCAGCAAGTTGAAATCGCCTAGCTTGACCGAGAAAGCCGCTTTGATAAACCAGTTATCGAGCTTGACCCCCCCCTTGCCATCATATTTGAAGCGGGTTTCGGGCGCACCCTGCTGGCCCTGAACCGGGTAATCAATTTCATCGAGATTGGTTCCGACTATGCTGTAATCGGCCTGATTTTGGCGCTGTCCAAAATAAATTTGAGGCTGTTGCACCGGCAGCAAAGTACTGCTAAGTGGGAAGCTTTGGGTAATCAAGTTGAGCGGGCGACCAGTCGTATCGACCTGATTAACCGGGCTGGCCTGGATACCATAACCGTGCGTATACTGTAAATGCAAAGTCTGCCAGGTCTTGGTCGAAACTCCGTCCAGGTTCAATTCACGCGCTCCAACCAGCACCTGAGTTTTGCGGGCCGGTTGCCCCTCGGTTAAAGCGATATTGTAACGGTCGATGTCGATGTCTACAAAATCGTAGTAAGGCCGGAAAGTCTGGGTTACATCGTAAATACTTCGCAGCTTGTCGTAATCCCACAAGCGGGCATTTTCCTGGATATAAGGGTTAGATTGAATATCCTGCTGGGTGAGTTGAGCGGTTCCCTGGAACGGCACAACCTTGACATCTTTGTCCAGTTCCAACCCAAAAGCTTTGCGGGTCATTTTGATCGTATTCTCGATGTAAGGGCGTTCTTTGGTGATTTCGTTGGGCTTGACGCTAAAGTTTTGATAGGCGGCAGGATAGGCGTTGCCGACCAGGATATGCGAAACGGCCCAGATCGCAAAAGCGGCAATTAGCAAAGCGACCCCCCGCCGGGTATTGCGGATAAATATGTTGGCTAAAAGCAAGAGGGCCGCCGCCGCGACCACAAAAGTCAAGATTGTATTGGCCGGGAATTGAGCATCCACATCAGTCGCGCTGGCGCCGCTCACCCGACCACGGGCCGAGTAAACCAAATTCCAATTGCTAATCTGGTAGCCCAGCGCAAACAAGCCCAGGATAATCGCACCCAGCACCGAGGCGTGGGTCTTGATCGCGGGTGTAAAGGTAAAAGCCCGACCCGATAACGAGTAGCGCAAAAAGTAAATTGCCATTGAAGCAATCAAGGTCACTACAAACAACCCGACCAGCCAACCCTGCAAGAAGCTATAGAAAGGTACGTCAAAGACGTAAAAGCCGATAGGGTTGTTAAAGATGGTCTCTTTATCGTTATTCCAGAGGTTTGAGGAGTTGAGGTAGAAAAGAATGGTCTGCCAGTTGCCACTGGCGGCCCCCGCCAATATCAGGCTGATAAAGAGTGCGCCGACCACAAACAGCAGGTTCAAGAAGCGCACACCACCCCCAATCAAAACCGAGAGCGGGTTATCCGCCGAGACATTCACTACCGGGCCAGTCGGCCCAAACCGTCGGGCCACCCCCACGTTTATCATGATCGTGATAAAGGTCAGCACGAAGGCTCCCACGAAAATTATCAGAGGGGCCCACAGCCGGGTCCAGAAAACCCCGGTCTGACCGACTTCCTGGAACCATAAGAGGTCAGTCCAGAAGCTAATCAAGCCTGGCCCCAACACGAAAAGGGCTATGATGAGCAACCCGATTACAATCAGGGTAATCGCACCCCGCCCCGGTCGGCGCAAGCGAATCTGAGGTAGCTGACCTCCCCCACCGAAGCCGCCAAAGCCTCCGTTGCCCCCACCCCCGAAACCGCCAAACCCACCGTTACCGCCGCCGCCAAACCCACCCCGGCTACCACCAGGGCCGAACGAGCGCCGTCGAGGTAATTCTTCATCATCGGGTGGGGGAGGTGGTTCTTTCTCGCTGCTCTTCTCCTTATCAGTGGTTGAGCCGCCTTCATTACCGCCGGTACTACCCTGTGGGCGAGAAGATTTGAAGCGGGTAAAATCGAAGTTCTCGAAGGGGTCGCGGTCTTTATCTTTATCTTTATCCTTGTCTTTATCCTTATTGGGGTCTTTGTCGGAGCCATCCCCACCGCCCCGACCGCCGGAACCGCCAAAGAGAGGCTGTACGCCGCTCCACTTCTCGTAAAGGCTTTTTAGCTCACCAAACATATATTTTTCTCTCTGTTTTTCTGGTTACTTGAGCATTTGACTTGGTTAAAACCGGGCGCGATTGAACAATATCACTCCTGCGATAGCTGCCAACAGCGCGACAACTCCCAACAACGGGGCTAATCCGGTCAGGATAAAAGACAGTACCGCCAATCCCAGCGCCAGGCCAAACAACCCAAGCGGCCAGCGTAAAGGAACCGACCCGGTTAAAAACGGGATTTTGCGAACGCTATGACGCGCTTCGGCTACCTGGGGCGCAACCGTAAAAGCTACGCGCGGGTTAGCCGCTTTGAACACTTTGCTGTTTGCCGTCGCGTCGGACGAATTGGATACAGGAACCGTCGGAGCAGAGCGAGTGCTGGGTTGACGATTAGCACGAGTCCAGGGTAAAGCTTCCGGCGGCAATTTGACAGACGGCAAGTGTACAGCAGTTTCCGACAACCTACTTTTCTTATACGGAGCAGGCCCGGCTTTTGTTTCGCCTTCGGGTTGGTTTGGCGAGCTATTTCTGAGCGGAACCGCCTCGGTCGGTGGACGGGCTGAGAAGTTTGCACGGGTCGGGCCTGCTTCCTGGGTCGGCGGCGTTTCATTCTCGGCTTTTTGCCGTTTGTAGGCCCACTCCAGCCCAACCCTGGCACGTTGGTTATTGGGGTTAAGCCGCAAGGCCCGTTCGAGACAACGCACCGCCTCATTCGGGTCGCTTACTACGGCGGCCTTCCACACTAAAGCCTCCTGATGGTCGGGCTGTTGCAACAAGACTGCATCAAACATCACTTCGGCCCCAGTCCGGTCGCCTGCCCGTGCCAGCGTAATCCCCCGCCGTAATTGTTCCAATACCGTCAACTTGGATGGCCTGCTCTCGTTTCCCAAGTTAGAACCCTTTCCTAATTTTGCTTTGTAGTCGGTACTGCCCCTATTATACCACTCGGAAAGCTAAGGAAGCTGTTCGAGACGCTCGATTATTATTTTTGCTCTTTCCTAAATCGAAACTCATCGGAACTCCAAATTTATCGAAAGCTTACCTTTAGTATTATCCAGGTTAGCTAACCACCATTCCTGATCTATATTATCAAGATTTTGGCTGGCTTCACGAGCGTTTAATTTGGTAGCAATAAATATAACCAGCTGATCCTTATCTGAAGCTTCCATTTCAGGATAAATTTCGAGGAAAAGTGGCTCCAACCCGAAATATTTTCTAATTATCCGCTCGGCATCCACCAAAAGCGAAACCAGAAATGAATGGCTCTCAATAAAGGCTACAACCGCTTGTGGGTCGCGAAAGTTATAAAGCTCCGTAAGATTAGCGATTAGAGAAGGGTCGCTATATTTTTGAGTCATAATCAGTCTCCACTAATTTTCTAATTCTTTGCGTTCATATAAAGTATATCATATTCAAAGCAGTTAAGATCGCTTCTGGATTTTTTAGAGCGATGACTAAAAGCAAGGCAGGGGTCTTGTTAAGTCAAAAAGAATATGATACTCTACAACGAGTAGTGCTATTAATATAGCAATAGTACTGTCGTTTTTCACACGAATACCACCATAAAATTAAAGAGGTTATGAGATGCTAGAGGGGTCGGGGAACCTGAACGAAGAGCAGGGCGCAGCCCTATTAACACGCTTGAGAGAGAGCGGCGATCTGGACGAACGGCGGCGGGCGCTTAAGAAGTTGGAAAATGCGGTTGGTGATTTAAGGCTCCAGATGATTGCAGAGCCGGAAGAAGCCGGCCAAGTTTGTCGGCAATTGCTGGCGGACTTAGCCGTTAGCGACGAGATACCTATTCAACTCGAACCAAAATGGCAGCGCCGCCGTGACGCACTCGAAATGTCGCTGACAAATTATCTGGGTCAGGCTTTGGTCGAGGCCGGAGATTGGGAAAACGCGGCGGCTACTTACGAACGCTGCCTGGACTTGGGCGCACGCTTTCAGGTGCCGGACTTTCAAGTTGATAGCCTTTTGAAACTGGGCAAAGCTTACCGCCACGCTGCCAATTTGTCCGAGGCGCGGCGGGCCTTCGAGCGGGCCGCGACGGTGGCCCAGCTATACGGCCTTTTTTCGCTGGAAGCGGAAGCGATCTATCAGCAGGCAGTGGTAGGCGAACTGGAAGGGCAACCTGAAGCGGCCTTTGAGCAGTATCAGGCCGGGCTGCAACTTAGCCAGAACCAGCGGCTTTACAGCCTGACCGTGCGCTTTTTGAGCCAGCTAGGACAGCTTCACCATAGTCAGGGCGAGTATCCCCAGGCCCTCGATTATTACCACCAATGCTTAAAACTCTTGCGCGAGACGGATGACGATCCGGAGAGTGAAACGATTATTTTGGGTCAGATCAGCCATATTTGTGCCGAAACCCGCGATTTTAAGGCCGGGGCGGCGGCCGCCGAAGAAGGGCTGGCGCTTAGCCGCAAAACCGGGCAACAAGCGGAAGAAGAAGCCTTCCTGAGCGATCTAGCCCGCCTCTACGGACGGCAGGGTAATTACGAGCAGGCGCTACGCTGTGCGAACGAGGCGCGTAGCCTGGCCCGCGAACGGGGTAATAATCCGAGCGTTAGGGTCGCCGATCAACTGATTGCTAAAATCAAGCAGCAACAAGAATTACACCCCTCGAACCCGGATGGAACTGGCTCTTTCTTGATACCAACCGACCCTGACCTGCGGGGGGTAGCGGTCTATTATTTGCGGGGCAACCGCTACTATCATAAAGGGGCCTTCGACCGGGCCATCAGCGCCTATAGTCGCGCAATAAACCTGGACGCTACTTACGTGCTGGCCTTTATAAATCGGGGCAGCGCCTACACCGCCAAAGGCCATTACGACCGCGCCCTGGCTGACTACGGGCGGGCTATCGAGTTGGACGCTTCCGACCCGGTAACGTTTTTTAATCGCGGCAACGCTTTTCGCAAAAGGCGCGAATACGAACGCGCTCTGAGCGATTACACCCAGGCGATCCGGCTTGACCCGAAAGACCCGGACGCTTATTTTAACCGGGGCGAAGTGTACCGCCGTCTCGGTCGCCTTGAGGAAGCCGCCGCCGATTTCTACAAAGTAATCGACTTAAGTGCAGGCCACGACGAGACCGGCGCAAATCAGGCCCGCCAATTGCTGGCTGAAATGAAAATCTAGCTGTAGTTAGGGCTACTGGCAAGTGGTAGCCCGTTCGCTATAATAAAACCACCTGAACTTTGAAAATATTAGCTCACTATGTCCTCTGATAATTAGAGAGGTGGATTATATTATGTTTACCCTGTATTCTCCGATGCTAGCGGCTGAGCCTTTGGCAAGCAATTCCGGGTCCGATTTCTCGGCTATGCTGGTTCGTATTTTGTTTTTCTTGCTCTTTTTGTTGGTGTTTGTCTTTGTCTGCGGCTACGCTTGGCGTACACTCCCAGGCTTGCGGGCGATCCTGCCCAGAGTCGAAAAGCGCGTCCGTGATCCAATTACCCTTAGCCTTGCCGACGAGCCTGAGCAAGAGTCAACCACAACCACCAACTATATTAGCGAAAGCGAAAACAAGCTCGGTCTCCCCGAAGTCGAAGTACTAACGCGCCAAAAAGACCCTATCGCCTCTGCGGTTGCCGATGGACGACCCGGTTCGGTCGTGCAGGTCGCCAGCGATTTGGATAGCCCGTCCGCCCCACCGATCCTGTTCGTTCGCCGGATCGATAACGCGCAAGATTAGTATTTCAAGCTAAATAATTAGCCTCGCTTTTGGGGCAAACAAAAAACGCACTCTAACTAAAATTATTGTAGAGTGCGATTTTTCTACCACTTTAATGATTCAACTAATCCTTAAAATCACAGGCGGTTATGAGAGATAGTAATTTAATTTGCGAGACCCAAGACAAATGGTGCTGATTTAATTTTAGCATTGAATCTTTGAAAATCAAGTCTATACCGATCTTTCTCATAAAAATTACCGGGCTGCAATTTGCAAGAGCCGGAGGATGCGCTATAATATAAAGCAATAGCCAATTGGATGTGATGTACAGGGCGATTTTTCGCCATTAAACAAGGAGAACCCTATGAAGCCCAAAAAGAATGTCAGTCATGCCGTATTGCTTTCGGCTTTTATCCCCGGCGCAGGACAGCTTTATAACGGGGAAATTGGCAAAGCCATCTTTTTCCTTTTGACCTGGATTACAATGATTACTTGGCCCTTCGCCGTTACAGACGCGATGGACAGCGCCCGGCGGATCAACCAGGAACAGTTGAACGATTTGGCCCGCAAGAGCAATCTGGTAACTCGCCGGACGGCCTGACCTTTCTTTGGTGGAATTGCTTCACTTACTCACTTATTTTCATAATTCACTCAATAAAACCTCGATCAGACTGGTCGGGGTCTTTTACTGCTTAGCAATGGCGGAGTAACTATTACAAACTTGCACCGAGTTATGAAAAGTAATTTACAAGCTATCGGCAATGTGATACCATTATCAAAGAGTTAACAAGAAATATCCTTAAAAATTCCAAATCGGGTAAAAATAGAAAGCGGTAATCTCGTGCTGGCTAAAGTTTTGAGCTGCGCTGTAATCGGGCTGGAAGGCTCTATCGTTGAAGTAGAAGTTGATATAAGCAACGCCGGGTTGCCTGCCTTTATGTTGGTTGGGCTGCCGGATGCCGCCGTCCAGGAAGCCCGCGAACGGGTGCGTTCGGCTATTCGCAATAGCTATACCGTCTTTCCCAACAAGAAAATTACGGTCAATCTGGCTCCTGGCGATCTCCGCAAAGAAGGCCCAGCCTACGACCTGCCAATTGCGATTGGCATTTTATTGGCAAGTGAGCAGGTCGCTGCCGATACCGATCAAAGCCTCTTTTTGGGCGAACTTTCGCTGGATGGCTCCCTCCGACATACCGATGGCGTACTGCCAATGGTAGCGGTCGGGCGACAGCACGGGATCAAAAAAGTGTTCGTTCCGGCCAGTGATGCCCCCGAAGCCGCTTTGCTGGAAGATTTAGAAGTTATCCCGGTCGAGTCGCTAGGGGCGTTGGTCAGCCACCTGCGGGGCGATAAGGTTATCGCGCCTTTTAAGCTAGACCTCGCCAAGCTGGAACGCGAACTGCAAGTCAGCGAAGGCCAATACGATTTCGCTGTAGTAAAGGGCCAGGAACACGCCAAACGAGCGCTAGAGGTCGCGGCTACCGGCGGTCACAATATGCTTATGAGTGGCCCGCCCGGTTCGGGCAAGACTTTGTTAGCCCGCACGATGGTTAGCATTTTGCCGCGCATGAGTACCGAGGAAGCCCTCGAAGTGACTAAAATCTACAGTGTGAGCGGCCTTTTGCCATCCGATACTCCCTTGATGCGAACCCGGCCTTTTCGCGCCCCGCACCATACCATTTCCAACGCCGGATTGGTCGGGGGTGGACGTATGCCTCGTCCGGGCGAGATCAGCCTAGCTCATCGCGGCGTTTTATTTTTGGACGAGCTACCCGAATTTGGACAACCTTTGCTGGATAACCTGCGCCAACCGCTTGAAGACCGCACGCTGACCATCAGCCGAGCCAGTGGCACACTAAACTTCCCGGCCAATTTTATCCTCATTTCGGCTCAAAATCCTTGCCCCTGCGGTTTTTATGGCGACCCGACCAGGGCCTGCACCTGTTCGCCTTCGCTAATCACCCGCTACCAAAAACGCTTGAGCGGCCCCCTGCTCGACCGAATTGACATCCACATCGAAGTCCCACGAGTGGAATACGAAAAGCTGGCCGATAATCGCCTGGGCGAACCTTCGGCCAAAATCCGGGAGCGGGTCGAACGCGCCCGCGAAATTCAGCGCCATCGCTTCAAGGGTCGCGCTATCGTCGCCAGCGAAGACCTCCCCGACGATAAAGCCAGCAGTCGCGCCCAAACTGCCCCCGCCACCGTCCATAATAAAGGCCTGGCCCATCCAATCTTGACCAACGCCGAGATGGGGCCAGCCGAAGTACGCGAGTTCTGCCAGCTAGATACTTCCGGGCAAGCCCTTCTCAAAGCCGCCACCCGTCAGCTTCAGCTATCGGCCCGCGCCTACCACCGCACCCTAAAACTCTCCCGCACTATTGCCGATCTCGCCGACTCAAAGCAAATCCAGGCCAGCCACGTCGCCGAAGCGATCCAGTATAGAAGAAAAGAAGCTACATAAAACAGGATAAAATAGATTTACGTGCTATAAACGGCTCACGACACTATAAAATTTGTATGCAGCCTGGGGCCAAAAATCGGTTGAACTTGGGGCTGATTTATGTTACAATGATGGTTGCCTCGCCGGAGGTAAAATGGATCGGTACAAGGAGAGGTCGCATAGCTGGTCTAGTGCGCCCGTCTCGAAAACGGGTAGGGCGGTGACGTCCTCGTGGGTTCGAATCCCACCCTCTCCGCCAGATCCATTTCAGGTTTGCGATTTTGAATTTTGGGTTAAAGCTGCGGTAGCTGGACTGCATTTCAAAATCCAAAATTTCAAAGTTAAAAGTGTTTCAAGGGGAGGTCGCATAGCTGGCCTAGTGCGCTCGCTTGGAAAGCGAGTAGGGTGCAAGCCCTCGAGGGTTCGAATCCCTCCCTCTCCGCCAGATTTATTTTAACTTTGCGGTTTTGGATTTTAGATAAGAAAATCTCTCGGTTCTCTTTTACCTGAAAAGAAGCATTCGCAAAGCTTAAATCAAATGCGCCCGTAGCTCAGTGGACTAGAGCATCGGTCTTCGGAACCGAGGGTCGGGGGTTCGAATCCCTCCAGGCGCGTACCCTTTCCCCTTCTATAACCAAAATCCCACCTTTAGTAATTATCCCAACTCGCCCGGCCTTGCCTTAGCCAGCCTCATAAGGTATATTTTGGCAGGCTTACTTGAGGCTAAAAATTGGTAACTACTCAGCTTCCCACTTTGGGCAACCACATAGGGTCGCCCCTACCAATAATCCCTTGTAGGGTGCGACCCTATGTGGTCGCCCAACCTGAGTAGTTACAAAAATTGTGGCTATAATCCAATAAATAGATTTTATAATTTAGGAGCAGGAAAGACGGTGAAGATAGTAATAGTCGGTGGTGGTCTGGGCGGACTGGTTTGCGGACGAACCTTGCTACGTAAGGGCCACGACGTAACCATCTTAGAAGCAAGCGACGGAGTAGGAGGCCGCGTGCGGAGTGATAAGGTCGAAGGCTTTACACTCGACCGGGGCTTTCAAGTCTTGTTCAAGGCTTATCCGGCCTCGCAACGCCAGTTGGACTATGCCAAGCTCGATTTGCGAGTTTTTGAGCCGGGCGCAATCATCTCGAAAGATGGACGACGGCAGGTCTTGAGCGACCCGTTACGCGATATTGGGGCGTTGGTTCCGTCGGTCTTGAGCAATATTATTTCGATTAGGGATAAGCTACAAACCGTATTACTGCTCAAAGACGTAGCCGGTAAGAGTGTTCACCAAGTTATTAGCGGCCCGGACGAGACGACCGAAAGCTTTTTGCGGCGGAGAGGGTTTTCCGATAAATATATCAACAATTTTATCCGACCCTTTTATGGCGGCATCTTTTTGGATGACAGCCTAACGACCAGTGCCAAAGCCTTTAAATTCGACTTTAAGATGCTCAGCAATGGCGATACGGTCATCCCTAGCCGAGGAATGGGTCAGATTACCGAGCAACTGGCCGGGGAACTGCAAGCCAAAAACTCTATTCGGCTAAAGGCGAAAGTCGCCGAACTGGTACGCGACGAGAGCGGGCATTATAACGGAGCAAGGCTGGAAAGCGGCGAGATCGTCACAGGGGATGTCGTAGTAGTGGCGACGACCGCCCCCGAAGCGGCCCGTCTGACCGGGAAACTGATGCCTCAGGGACAGACTAGCACGATCAACTTTTACTTTGCCGGGACTGCCCCACTCTACAAAGGCAAAAAGCTGGTACTAAACGCTAACCCGAAGCCCTTTGTAAACAATACCGTCCAGTTGACCAATGTCGCGCCGGAATATGCGCCGCCCGGTCAGCATTTGCTATCGGCGACCGTTTTGGGTATGCCGGAAGGCAGCGACACCCTGCTATACGAACGGGCCATGACCGATTTGCGCCGCATCTTCCGGGGCGACCCACACGCCGCAGTTGCCCTGACTGGCTACCGACCTCTGGCGCTTTATCGCATCCCCTATGGGCAGTTCGCCCAATCACCCGGCATCCACCCGACCTTGCCGGACAACCACAGTGGCGAACCCGGCCTTTATTTTGCCGCCGAATTTACCGAAGCCAGCAGCATTAATGCGGCGATGATTAGTGGTGAAAAGGCCGCCAAATTGATCGAGAGCTATCAGCCAAAGGCGTTTAGCGCGGCACTATGATAAAGTAAAGGCAAGCTTGTTAGCCCATATAATTCCCACCGTTTACGTCCAGCGTAACCCCGGTCATAAAACCGGCCAGCCCGGAAGCCAAAAATAGACAGACCCCGGCGATTTCCTCCGGGGTGGCTGCTCGACCCATCGGAGTATTGTTTACGATATAGGCGACGTGTTCCGGGCTGTTTTCGGCCAGCATATCGGAGACGGTTACGCCCGGCGCGACCGCATTGACCGTAATATCCGGGGCCAGCGTCCGAGCGAGAGTTTGAGTAAAACCGATTACGCCCGCTTTGGTTGCCGCATAGTGGACATCGCCAAACATACTGCCCCGTCGTCCGGCGATAGAAGAAATATTTATAATGCGTCCGCCGCTTTGCTTTTTGATAAGTGGAACCAGCACCTGACAAGTATTAAACAGCCCGGTCAGGTTTGTCCCGATCACCTGATCCCAGACTTCCTGAGTCAGACCAGAGAGGTTATTGGTAAGGCTTAACCCGGCATTGTTCACCAGAATATCGAACTCGCCAAGTTGCTTTCGGATTTCCTGGCCCATTGCTTCTACCGCCGCTCGGTCGGACACATCCGCTTTAATCAAAAAAGCCCTTTGACCAAGCGCTTCGACCTGGGCGGCTACTTCCTGGGCCAGTGTATCGCTTTTAACATAGTTAATTATAATATCGGCTCCCATCCGGGCGAACAAGAGCGTTACGGCCCGGCCTATGCCACGAGTTGCGCCGGTTATCAGGGCGACTTTGCCCGCAAGACTGACCGGGTTACTACCTAAAATTTGTGCCTGGGATGTCATTATTAACCTCTCAATTTGGCTTTTGCTACTACTCAAGTTTTAACTGGTAGATACCAGCCCTGTAATACCAGGTCCTAATAAGTAGGCAAGATTTGTAGTAGAGAATTTATTCTCTTTAGCCTTTTGCAAAAGGAAAGAGAATAAATTCTCTACTACTCTACTTTACCGGACTTGGTATAAAGACTTCAAGCGGGCAGTTCGTCCTCACGATAAGGCAGCGCAATCGGCCTGACCCGCTCGGCACAACCGCAAGGTAGATTGAGGTTCCAGGCCAACAGCGTCTGGAGAATAACGGTTGCGACGGATGGGGCCGCTTCCCGGTACTGCCGATACATCTCTTTGCGGACTGCCGGGTCGGCTACGATCCCCGCCGGGTTTACAATCAGATAGATACCAGCGTAACACGCCCCGATTTCCCTGGCAAAACTTATTTCCGGGACGGTACTCTGGGCGACCAGATCGGCCCCGCCCTGTCGCATGACGGCTACCTGGGCCAAGCTCTCGATGTATGGCCCGTTGGTGCAGGCGATGACCCCGACCCGGTGAACTCGCCGGAATTTGGTAAGAGCCTGCTCTATCAGCAATCCCCGCCCGACCGAACAATACGGTTCGACCATCGAGACCGAGTTAGGCCAGCTTTCTTCCAGACTGCTAGGACGGTTCTGGCTATAATCGAGATAATCGTCGGCGATAACCAGATCGCCCCCTTCCAAAAGCCGATTGATCCCACCCGTCCCAGCGTTACCAATAATCTTTTTGACCCCGGCCTGTTTGAGCGTCCAAAAGACCTGACGCGGCCCGGCACTGGTAGCCCAGTTGTAACCTTTGCGCCAACCGTGCATCCGTACTTCTAGGGCATGATGGGGCTTGCCGTCCGCCGTGTAAGCCGCTTCCAATTCGAGTAGCTTAAATTCGGTGGTCGGGCCAAAGGGAGTATCAAAAATCAGGTTGGACGCGATTACCCGCACGCCTGGCACACCAGCATCTTCGGGTATCCGGCAATTGGCGGTCGCCGACCCCCCCACAATCGCATATTCGGCAGCAGGTATAACATCCGGCATCTTTTTCTCCTTGAGAATTAACAGGGATGTACAGGATTAACAGGATTAAATCGAATTACCTAATCCTTGCTGATTGGGCGAAAGCCCTGACTATAATTAAAGCTCTCCGACCAACGGTAAGCCGGGGACCTCCCGCTCGATACGGTAGACCCGACCCTGTGGCCCTTCTGTCACATACAAAAAGCGTCGTTCCAGGCCACCAAAAGCCAGATTGGTCGGCCCGGAGCCAGCCAACTCTAGCTTCTCTTTTACCTGTCCATCCGGCCCGACCACCCAGACCTGCCCGCTTCCAAAGACCGCCACGTAGAGGTTGCCCAATAGGTCAAAGGCCAGGCCGTCCGGCTTAGGTTCGAGTTGGGCGAAGCTTTCGCGTGGCCCTAAAAGACCGGGTTCCAACACCCGATAGCGCAAAATTCTGCCAGTGCGAGTTTCAGCTAGATAGAGATAGGATTCGGCTTGATCGAGGGCCACCCCGTTGCTATAAGCAATCCCTTGATCCAGCAAAACCACCTCACCGGCAGGGCTGAGATAGAAAAGTCGGCCTATCGAAGCCGGATTAGCGACCGGTGGTGGATCGCTAAAATACAGCCCGCCAAAGCGGTCGAAACACAGGTCGTTGGGAGCCTGAAACGGCTCGCCCCGGTAGGTATCACACACCACCCGAACTTGCCGATCAGCCGAAACCGATAGAATCGCGTTCCTACCGCTATCGGTCAGGTATAGCTCGCCGTTCGGGTGAAAGGCGCTACCGTTGGGGGCGCTTGCTGGTTCCCCGGTGGAATTGCCTGTATGGGTAAATATTTCGGCCTGGCCTGTTGGGTCAAGGCGCGAAAGGTAGCCGCCCTTCAAGTTTACCAGAAAGAGATTGCCCACCCGATCAAAAGAAGGCCCTTCGGGGAAAATAAAGCCTTCCCCCCAGATCGTCCAACCTTTAGCGTTAGCCATTGCTTAAACCCTATTTTCGTGAAAGATCACCCCGCCAGTAGATTTATGCTGTACTCGTCTCATTAGCCGTTAATTGCCCCACCGCTAAGACCACGCACCAGATAACGCTGGGCCAGCAGCGAAAAAGCCAGTACCGGCAAAATGCTAACACTCGACACCGCCGAGATTTCGGCCCATAACACGCCTTTAGCCGGGTCTACAAAACTTGCTACCAGGAGCGGAACGGGCTGGGTAGAATCGGTCTGAGTGAGCAAGAGCGGCAAGAAAAACTCGTTCCAACTCAGAATGGCGGCAAAGGTAGAGGTGGCTACGATGCCGGGCGCTACTAAGGGCAAACAAATCCGCCAGAATGCTCCAAAACGAGTACAGCCGTCCACCCGTGCCGCATCTTCCAATTCTTGCGGCAAATCATCAAAAAAGCCCTTCATCATCCAGACTACATAGGGTAGCTGGATCAACTGCATTGCCAGGATCAAACCAGGCTGGGTATTTAGCAAATTTAAGGTTTTAAAGATGATAAAGATCGGTATAGCCAGAGCCACGATTGGGAACATTCGGAGACCCAGCAACATCAGCGAAGCACTGTTGCGGCCCCGAAAGTGAAAGCGCGAAAAGCTGTAAGCCGCCAGCAGCCCAACCGCCATTGCCAGCGCGGTCGAACCAACCGTAATCGTAAGGCTGTTGAGCAAAAACTTCCCGGCCTTAAACTGCCCAAAAGCAGCCTCAAACCCGTCCAGGCTGATTTCGGTCGGGATCAGGATGGGCGGGTCGGCGTTGTAATCGCGGGGTAGTTTGAAAGCAGTGCCAGCCAACCAGATCAACGGGATCAAAGTCCAGGCCAGCAAAATCAAAACGCCCAGGTAAACTAAAGCATTATAACCGCCCCTTTTCCAACGCCACTTCGCCCGACCGCCCAGGTTGCTAACCGCTTTGGCGGTTTTCGGGCGCGACTCCCCCAATTCAGCAAATTCTATATCTACCGACATAACCTACCCTTAAACTTTAGCTCGCTCGGCCTGCAATATTTTGAGCAGTATCAGACAGACTACCGCAATAATAAAAACCAAAACATACGACAGCAGAGCAGCGTACCCAACATCCCAGCGTTTAAACCCAATTACATAAGCATAATATGAAACCGTCTCGGTAGCCGACCCCGGCCCACCTTCGGTCAGCGAATAGATTTGGTCGAACAACTTGAAAGTAGTCAGGGTGCGGAGCAGGATAATCACAGTCAGCACCGGCCTCAGAAGGGGGAGCGTCATATAGAAGAAAGTTCTGAATTTCCCGGCTCCATCGACGCGGGCGGCTTCAAAGACATCCGTCGGCAAACTCTTTAAGCCTGCCAGGGTCAGCATCAACACGAAGGGAACCGTAAACCACATTTCCATAATGACAGTAGCCCAAAACGCGCCCGCCGAAGTCTCCAGCCAATTTATCCTGGGTAATCCCAAGACCTTGTTAATTAGCCAATTTATAATTCCACTCTGGTAATCAAACAACATTCGGAAATTGAGGCCAACCACCAAAGGCATTACCATGAGCGGCATTATTGCCAACCCTCGAAATAACGGCATTCCGGGCAGATCGTGGTCAAGCAAAAGGGCTGCCGCCACCCCGATAACCAGCGATAGCGGTACACACACCACCACGTAGCTTAAAGAATTGAACAGAGCGACCCGAAAGCGTTCATCTTCGAGCATGGTCGTAAAATTATCCAGACCGGCAAAACTGGTTTGCTCAGGTCGGAGAACATTGTAATTCCAAAAGCTAAGACCGAGCGCATACAGAACCGGGATCAGAGCCAGCACTACTAGCACCACAATCAACGGAGATAAAAAGAGCCAGCCTTCCAGTCCCTGGGTTGCCCGGAACCGGAAAAATCTTGGCCGGAAAAATGGGCGCTTCAACTTTTACCTCTAACCATCTACTTGGTTTTAGCCTTTAGCCTATGATAGGCTAAAGGCTAAACACAAACAAATTACCTCATAACTGGCTTCTACTTGCTTTGCACCTTATATTTGGGCTTGCCTCCGGTGTAATAGCCCGACCTGCCGAGAATTTGCCGCCAGGTTGAGGCTACACTATCCAGGGCGACTTTTGGTTGGGTCTGGCCTGAATAGGCTTCGGAGAGCTTCTGATCGAGCGCTTCGTTAAGCGCGGCAGTCTCTGGAATAATAAGCTGAGTGAAGATAGGAGACGACCCCATCTCCAGGGCGACCTTCCAGGAAGTTTTGCCATCGCCCCATTTGGATTGGAACTCAGGGTTGTTATAGGCCGAAACCATTACCGGTTCCACCCCTATTCCGGCAAACGCCTGGGCTAAGGCGACTTCTTCGCAAGCCAGATAACGGCTACAAAGATAGCTCAACTCCTGATTTTTGGAGTTTTTGGTGATCGATAGGGAAACCCCACCAGGGGCATAGACCCGCTTTCCACCCGGCCCTGCCGGTAGTCGGGCCACCCCAAATTTCCCGCTTACTTTGCTGTTCTTGGTATCGAATTGGGCGCGAGTAGCGGTAGTCGAGAATTGTTCCATAAAACCGACCTGCCCACCCAAAAACAATTTATCCAGGTCGGCAAACCCAATACTGACCGAGTTAGGCGGCCCGACCTCCTTTAGCTTCACAGCGTATTCGAGGGCCGCGACTCCTTGCGGGCTGTTAATCGCTGGTTGCCAGTTCTCGTCAAACCAATCTCCCCCAAAAGCGGCCAGCTTACTGGCAAAGAATTGCCAGGTTCCTACCCGGCTCATACGAGGGGCAAAACCAAAGGCCGGGCCAGTCCCATCCAGGTCTTTGCCCTGCATCTTCTGGGCGTAAGTATAGACCTCGTCCCAGGTAGCAGGTGGTTTGGTCGGGTCGCCCCCGACTTTTTCCAACCAGTCGGTGCGGTAGAAAAGCATATACTGGTCGCCATCGTAGGGAACACCATAGGAGACCGAGTCTACCTGCCCGTACCACTTGAACATATCGACCATTTGGACTTCGTCAAACTTGTACTTGGTATGAAAGCTGGTCAGGTCGGTCAGGTAGGGGGCGAAGGCTCCGTAGTTGTTGCTGACGACCGAAACCATATCGAAATTGCCAGCGTTGCTGGTAAAATTCAAAATAAGCTTCTCGAAAATATCGTTGGGCGGGATCGAGGTAGTCTCGATAGTGACACCGGTCGCTTTTTGCCATTCGTCGATCACCGCCGGAACCGGCGGGCTGGTTCCTACTACCGACAGATTTAGCTTGGCCCCACTGAACTTTTTGGCCTGCTCCATAATAGCGGCTTTGGTCTTGATCGACACAGCAGGCCCTGCCGCCACTGGGCTGGCCCCAGGTGTAACACTACCGCCACCCGTAGTAGCAACGGTCGGGGTCGAGTCCCCGCAAGCAGTCAGGAGCGAACCACTACCAACGGTAAGGGCCGCAACGGTTAGACTCTGCAAGAAATGGCGGCGCGAATAAGCAGTGTTGGGATTTTGCTCAGGCATATATTCTCCTTTTGGGGTTAAACGAACTGGTTAGGTGCGTTGACTAAATTCGGTTTTCGTCAAGAAAACCGGGTTATTATTGTGGAAATTCCAACCTTCTATGTTCATAAGAAATTAATAACTATTGACCGATGTTTTGTTTGAGCGATTCGCTGGATGCGCTCGTACCACTTTAATCCCTTGCACTTTGCTGTAGGTATACCAATTCTGACAGTCTATTTTGCTTTATGCTTAATTATACCCCAGGATCGTTCAGGTAGCTAGTAGAGTTTCTAACTAAAATGGAGCAGATTTTTTATGATCCGCTCCATTAAAACTGGAAGCTAACCGCTAACAATCTTCTATTAGTCAACCCTATCTAAAACTACTCGACCTTGACGCTGCCGTTGCCAGTATTGACCCGGATGGTCGGGCCGGTACCGTTGGTCACAAGATGATGATCGTTGCGCGATTGAAAACTGCCGCCTTTGTTATATTCGATGCTGCCGTTGCCGGTGCTAATATCGAACCGCACATCCCCGATTTGCTCTAGCCGCAACTTGACCGAACTGTTGCCCGTCTCGATGCTGCCATTGGTGGTTTGCTGCAACCGACCATTGATCTCAACCTCGCCATTGCCATTCTTGATCTGGCCCAGGTTCAAGGTGCTGTCAAATGCCTTGATACTACCATTGTCGTTAGAGCTATTAAGGGTTGCCGTAATGGACTGCAAGTTAATTATACCGTTGCTGTTCTTAACATCCAGCCGTCCGGCTTTGACCTGGCTAATTCGTATAGCACCATTGCCGTTTTGGATCAAGTGTTGGGCGGTCGGGTTGTCGAGGTTACTCAGGTTGATCTCGCCGTTACTATTCTCGACTTTCGCAATCATATAGGCTGGAACCGTCACTTGAATATCGATCCACCGATTGCTCAACAAACCGCTCCATCCGTCACCTTTTTGAGCATTGATAGTTACGTCGTTACCATTCTGTTTCGCCTCAAATGTTAGCAACTCAAAACCCTTGTCGGAGCTACCGTGAATTACTTTGGTGGCTTTGACTGTTACCTGATTAATACCACTCACTCCAACAATCTCGACTTTGCCATTCGTATTGTCCACATTCAAAATAGCCCCTGTTACGGTCTCAAAAGTCTGGGTCGGGAGGTCCTGGCGACGTTCCGGGCCGAACGTTCCTAGAATCGATTCAAAGCCGTCCGGTTGGGCCGCGACAATCCCAATCGCTGCTACTATTTCCACCACCAGTAAAACTGCCAGCACTGGCCCTATTAATTTACGCATAGTTTTATCACTTCCTTGTTATGTCTGGGTATCAAGTCTCAGCTTTCCAAACCTGAAACCGATACCCGATAGCTTTCGTTATTTCTGGTCACTGATTGGGTATTGCGGAGTGGTTTGGGCGACCCCCATCCGGCGCAACTCGACATCGATCATCTTCTGCTGATCGTAAACCCCACCAAAAACGAAAGTACTCAAGAAGTGGAACAATAACCCGACACCCCAGACCGCCATCGGCCAGATAAACCAGGGATAGTAGAAGCCGGATATACCCAGGCTGGTCAATAGATAAATCGCCATCAACATCCCGTTCACGATTACATAGCTGGCGGCGTGCCAGTAAAAGCCCAGTCTGGCCCGTACCCGCATCGTAGCGCGGCGGTAGGCTTCCTGGTATGCGACGGACTGTGGGTCATAGTTGTAGTTGTACATAGATTTCTCCTTTAGTTTTTATTTTTTCATAACCATCGGGCGGTTTGCCCTTCACTTTATCAGACACAGCCTGGCGAGATTTGTTTCACTTTTTCTAGGCCGGGTTAGGTTCAAATGGAGAAAAGGTAGGGGGGTATTCAAGGCGACCATTTCTATCAATTCTTAATCAGAGCCTCACGCTAATTCAGTTAATAATTATTACTTTCAAGTTCCCATTCAAGTTCAGCTTCACGACAGTGTGCAAAACAAAACTGGAAAAGGTGCAGCAAAAGGTGAGCGGTAGCTTCCGCAGTCAGTCAGGCGCAACTTATTTCTGTCGGATACGGAGCTATGTCTCAACCCTGCGAAAACGAGGTCGGAGTGCTTTCACCGCCTTGGAGCAAGCCTTTAGAGGGCCTCCTGTGATGCCTGCTTTAAGCTGAGTAGTTACAATATTTCACTTTGGCATACGGGGTAGGGTCCTGGGTTAGCAAAGCAATTGTTCCCAGCATCTGGTGGGCCTCTTTGGGCGATAACGCCAGCCACTGCGTTTGAAAGTTCGGTTTCATAGTGGTCAGCCAGATTGCGCTCATGCTTCTTTTTCTCGTATTCCGGTTTTCTTCCAGCCTGCCAGCACCTTTTCCGACTCCACTTTCCAAAGGGGCAATTGATTTTCAAACCAGTTGTATAAATGCTGGGCTATCAACATCCCTATCCGGATTTCCTTTTCCTGCTCGTCAAAACTTTTGAGGGCATCAATCACTGGAACATCCAGGCGGATCGCCCCGGATTTGTAGATTTTGACGAAGTACATGCCCGGCTGGATTTTTGACGCAAAAAGGTTCTTTAACCTCTCAAATCGCTCTGAATCACCACACGCATTGAATTGTAGGTCAACGTAGCCGTGATGTAACTTGTGGCAGATTTGAACTTCTTTCGGCCAATGCGTGGGCTGGAAACAGATAAAGGTTGCGTCCGCCGGTTTACGCCCTGGTTCCGACATTCCGAGGGTCGGTATATATTTTTGGGCCATCTCCCAATAGGCATGCCAGAATGCTGTCACTGCATTATTTCCCTGGTTTTCGATAGCAGCATCGAGCATGGCTAATGTGAGGTTGTGGTAGGTTAAATCCCCCTCATGTGCGCCGGAAGAGGCCAACCACTCCCTTATAGCCTCATAGCTAATAGTGGCATCGAAGCCTTTCTTACTCTTGCTGTTACCCAAATAACGCCGGGGTGCGGTAATAGCAGTAGTAAAATCCGCACATTTCTGCTCTGTCTTATAATGTTCGCCCCGCTCGCTGTAGCGTTTTGCCTGACGTGGCTGCAAGGCAGCGGTTATCTTGTTTTCAATCAGAAAGATCCACTGTTGACCCTGGCTATCGCTAACAGTTAGCTCAAGATCGGATTCACCATTAAAACTATCTACCGAGTGTTCGACCTTCTCAAATTTGCCCACTATGAAATCTGAACCCTTTATTTGTTGGACGAACCACTGCCGAAAGGTCTCCGAGGCTTTCAATTCCTTGAGCAATAGCAGATCAATATGATGCTCTTTAAGATGTTGGAGCGTATCTTCATTGAATTCGTACTCTGGCAAAGCCATAACTTTTCTACTCCAGATCCTAGATCGGTTTGATCAGAGGATTTTAATTAGTTATCGTTTTTTCAAGCTCTTTCCAAAGGATGTCTTTTATTGTCACTTCTACTTTTTATATTATATCAAAATTTAAGATGTTATTTGAAACCGTCTCTTTGTAATTCCCCGCGTTCCCTTGCGGTGAGAATTCTAGCTCACCCGCACCACTAGGAAGCTGATCGGCTTGCGGGTGGGGGTGACGCGCACCTCTACTTTGTCGCCCGGACGTTTGCCGAGCAAGGCCACTCCGGTTGGACTCGTGACGGCAAGAGCTACTTTGCCGTCCTTCATGCCTCTGGCGGCTTCGGCCTCGCTTACCAACAGATATTCTTCCTCGTCCGAGGTTCGTTCTTCCTGGATTACCACGACCGAGCCGAGCCGAACGGTGTCGGAGGGCTGAGTAGTAACAATTGGTCAATCTTGATAACGTGCCTCGTGCTCCCAACTCGCTAGACGTATCGCTGATATTTTGTAGCTGTTGGGCAAGTATTTCTAATTCTTGCTTTGAAAGAAAAGGCAGGTCTAAGGTTGCTACACTGTTGATTGTGTTCATATACTCCTCTCTTCCAGTTCTTCTACAGCAAGTTGCAGAGATATTGAACGATTGTAGGAGCGAGCTTCTGCTCGCGATTGAAGTAACGGCTGGGTGTTCAATCGCGAGCAGAAGCTCGCTCCTACAAATAGTCGTGCAGCTCATTTGCTTGGCAAGCTGCTATTACTGTAGGACATTGCTCTGCTAATGGATTTCTTGGATAAATTTTTAGTTCAGCCTTTATAGCTGATCTGCCAGAGGTAACGACCCCGACTGGCAGCGGCATCCCACTCGATAGCCAGGGCGTTCGCTTTCTTGAGTTCGATCGCTTGACCGCCCAACCGTCGGCTCATTTCAGCCAAATCGGGGCCGTGACCGACCACTACTACGCCACCCGAAGCCGCCGCCAGCACTGGGGCAAAACTCTTTTCGACCGAACCGTCCGGTTCGGCTGCCAGACTATCCAAAACTTGTAACCGACTGAGGGCGAGACCAAGATGGGGAGCGACCAAAGCCGCCGTCTGGAAAGCACGGGCGTAAGGACTGGTCAGCATGAGAGAAACGGAACGGCCTTCGATTTGCAAGCGGCGGGCCAATTTCTCACCCAACTGGGTAGCGTTCTGCTGACCTTTAGCGGTCAAGACCTGTTGCGCTTCTTCCCGGTCGGGCCGATACTCACGTTCGGCATGGCGCATCAAAATTATCAACATAAATATTTCACCAATTATCCTTAGAGTTTTTACGGGTTAGGGTGCGCGTCATTTTTGCAATCTAGTCAGGTTATGCCACACCCAAAACCGGAATTGATTATATAGATTATATATTAGAAAATTTTCGGCGGAAAATTTTCCTAATATAATCTTGAGTGGTTTGGAGCTAGGTTTTCACAATCTCCTATTATTACTGTTTGAACCCGATACAAACTTGACGCACCCCCGACGGGTTACATTCGGTAGACAAATCCCACTTCTTATGTTAAATTTACCACAGAATCAAACAAAGTGTTCTGGTATAGCAAAATTCTGTTAAAAAATGTGGTTGGCCCTGATCCGACTTTGGTGCGGGAGACCAACACGCTACAACTGACGGTAGATTGTGCAGCTTTCGTTGATGAACCCGAAACGAAAAATAGGGCGACTGGCTCGGCGCTTGGTCTTGCTGGCATGCCTGTGCCTGGCCCTTCCGACGACAGTTCTGGCTGCCGACGCTACGCCGAGTCCAACGGTCAATCCGCGTTCGCCTGTTCCAACCACCGCACGTTCGGCTGCTCCAACTGCGACTAGCAAGCCGGGTGCCGCCGCTACACCGACCCATACCGCCATTGTCGCCCCTACGCCGACCCCAACCTCGATCAAAACAACCGGCACGCCTACTCCCAGCCCCGGCCCAAAATTTGCCCCCAAACCGCCGGTCGTCAAAGCTGCCAGCGCCATAGTGGTCGAAGTGGAGACTGGGCGCATTCTCTATGCTAAAGAGCCGCACGTCCCACGCCCGATGGCAAGCACTACCAAGATTATGACCGCCCTGACTTTTCTCAGCCTCTACCCGACCGCTAAAGATTTGCAGGCCGAGACGACGGTTGTCCAGGAAGATTTGGTGGGAGAGGCCGATATGGGGTTGCAGCAAGGCGAACGGATCAAGCTTTCGACCTTGCTGCTAGGACTAATGACCAACAGCGCCAATGAAGCTGGAATGACCCTGGCCCGCTATGCTGGAGAGCGCATGAACGGGCCAGCCGACCCGGTTGATCGCTTTGTGGCGGCTATGAATAGCAAAGCACTCTCGCTGGGCATGTTCGACTCGCACTTTATGAACCCGCACGGTCTCGACCAGGACGGACATTATTCGAGTGCCTACGATCTGGCGATCAGTGGCTGGTATGCCCTACGCAATCCGCTCTTGATGCAAGCTGCTCAATATGTCTCCGGCGCGGTCGATGGACACCAGTTTTACAACCAAAATAGCTTCCTGACCCGCTACCCCGGCGCAATCGGGATCAAGCCAGGCCAGACTGATGAGGGTGGGCGTTGTCTGGTGGCTGCCGCCCGCCACAACGGACACACTGTAATCGTGACCTTGCTCAACAGCCCCTGGATGCCCTACGATGCCGACCCTTTGATGGACTACGCTTTTACGCTGCTGGACGGCAAAGCCGAACAACCGCTTTCCAATCTTAACCTCGGCACACTCAATCTGCCCGCCGCCGAATTGTTAGCACCCCGCAATACGCTGCTCAGTCGGCAAACCCTTGAGGCGGCTTTGCAGCGACAATTTGAATTTACAATTCGGCTGGCAGCCGCCTTTGTACGAAAATAAGGCTTGCCAAAGTTTAGCCAAAACAATTACAGCCCTTCTTGAAAGCTTGTGTATCAGGTTGTCTGGTTACGATACGAAAATGTAATAAAAAGGACTTGCGTTCCGGGCGGCTCTGATTATAATAGGAGTCAATTCAGTTGTCATTTTGATGATTTTGCTGCTCTTGGTAGAAAACAGGATAATAGACCGCCTGGGCAGAAACTCTCCCGCAGGTGTTCCTATTAATTTTGCTTTTTGATAACTGAGCCGTTAAACTAAGAGTAGGTTTTGGCTATACCCGGCTCTGAAGCTGGGAATGTCCGCGCTAGATCGGTCGTAAGACCTTAAGAAAGGGGAGCGACGTTCATGAGTACCATATTTTTCTACTGGGATATCAAACCCGAAAAGGATAAAGAATACATGGACTTTATCTTCAACGATTATCTCCCCGCTATGTCACGGCTGGGCATCAGCGTCACCGACGGCTGGATGAAAGTAGCAGGCGAAGGCCCGCAAATTATGGCCCTGGGTGAGAGCGACGATCCGACGACGGCCCGTACCGCCCTCGACTCCCGTGAGTTCCGGGCGACGGAAGCCCGATTGCTCAATTTTGTAGAAAACTATTCCAAACATATCGCCCGGCGCGATATTAAGAGCGAAGGCCGCTAACACTCTGTGTCCTATAGCAGAATACAGAGTTATTGAACCCTTGTAGGAGGGAGCTTCCGCTCGCGATTGAAATGGCAGCTAGGTGTTCAATCGCGAGCAGAAGCTCCCTCCTACAGAGAATCGGGTAGCTCAATGGCTTTGTATTCTCCTACAACAAGACGGTCTTTAAGTATCCTGATGCCGGGCGATTTGACTATAACTGTCATTAGGACGGAATAACAGGATGATAAGTTCGGCAGCCAGCAACTACACCGAAGAGACCCCTCTGAGTGTAGAACTGGCTCAAACCCTCTACGATAATCTGAACCGACAACATTTCGGGGGGAGCTTGCCGCCCTGCCGGTTGGAATTAAGCCGCCGATTGGTGCGAACTGCCGGGAAAATCTGGCCGCGCACCCGTCTGATCCGGCTTTCGGTTTCTTACCACGAACGCTATGGCCCGGCAGAACTCTCGAACACTATTTTGCACGAAATGGTACACCTCTGGCTATTCGAGCAAGGTTTACCGAGCGGTCATACCGACCGCTTTCGCCAAAAGCTGAACGAGGTTGGTCTAGCCGACCGTATCCAGGCGCTACCCGTTCCACCCCGCCCCTACCGCTACCTCTATCGCTGCCCGACCTGTCGCCGCGAAGTCCAGACCCGCCGCAAAATTAGTAGCTCCTGCGGCTATTGCGACAAAGTTTACAACCCTCACCACCGTTTTAGGCTAATCCAAAGCTACGAGAAATAAACCAATCTACGATACTAACTACTCACCGCAGAGACGCAGAGAACGCAGAGAAACTAAAAATAGGATAACTACTCACTCGTGTCACGCCCCATACGAGGTATGAGGCGATAGATAGGGTGAATTTTGCCAAAGATAGCTTCCCGCCGAAGAAGCTAGACCCTTCACTGCGGCTCAGGCTGACAAAGCTGAGTAGTTATTTACGATTTACGATTTACGATTTACGATTTACGATTTACGATTTACGATTTACGATTTACGATTTACGATTTACGATTACAATACATACTTCGCTCTTAATCCTCTTTTGCATTTCTATTCTGCATTCTGCATTCTGACTTCTGCATTGTTCATCCGTGTTCATCTGTGTTATAACTCCCCTCTTCTGCGTTCTGACTTCTGACTTCTGCATTCCCCCTTCCCTTCCGGCATTGCGAAAGCGTGGTCAGTGTGATAGCATAACCACAAGGTCGATTGAGACCTGAGTAAAGAACGCCGGGTGAAAACTTTGCCAATGCTGAGCAACCAAGCTGGTGCTATTATCCTGGCCGGGGGTAAGAGTCGCCGGATGGGAACCGATAAAGCGCTGCTGCGGCTTCAACCGAGCGGGCCGCGCATTATAGAACTAATCCTGGCGGCGGTTGAACCGTTGGTTGGGAGCATCGTGATAAGCACGAACCGGCCTACCGCTTACAACGATTTGGGTTGGCCTTTGGTCTGCGATAACTACCCGGAGGCCGGACCACTGGCCGGGCTGGAAGCCGGGCTGACGGCGGCCCAGGCCCAGTACAATTTGACGCTGGCCTGCGATATGCCCTTTATCGCTCCGGCCCTGATGAGCTATCTGCTAACCGAGGCCGAAGGTTACGCTGCTGTCGTACCAATCGGCCCAGAGGGACGACCTGAACCACTTTGTGCGGTCTACAGTCGGGACTGCTTACCGAGCATCCGGCAGGCACTGGGTGAGGGTTCGTTTAAGATGACGGGCTGGCTAGACAAAGTGGCGGTGCGTTTTGTCTCGCTGAACGAACTAGCGCCGTTTGACCCAGTTGGACATTCCTTTAAGAATTTGAATACGCCGGAAGACCTTAAAGCAAGCTTAGAACTATGAGTGCAAAGTGTCGGGAGAGCCAACCGACGCAGGCTTATTAAGAAAATAGACAGGTGCGGAAATGAACCCATTTCTACCAAAAAACAGCCAGGAAATGCTGGAACGGGTGCAGACCGTCAGCCGAGAGTTAAAAGCCGAAATTGCTGATTTGGACGAGGGACTGGCTGATTTCAGCCCGGCTAAGGGCGAGTGGAGTATCAAAGAAATTATCTGCCACTTGCGGGATGTGGAGCAGATTTTCCAGCAGCGCATGGTTTTGATGTTGGAAGAGGAAGAGCCTTTTTTGCGCGGCTACAACCCGCAAGAAATGGCAATCGAGCGCGATTACCCCAGCGAAAAGTGGGCGATGGTGCTTCCGGCTTTTCTGGAAATCCATAAGCTTAACCTCGACTTACTATCCCGCCTTGAGCCGTTCGAGTGGTTCAGAGGGGCGATCCACCAGGAGCGCGGTCATATTACGATCTACGACATCGCCGAAACGCTGGTCGATCATTTCCAACTCCATATCGGGCAGATACGGCAGAACAAAGAGGCGTTGTAGATTTTAATAAATCTACCTTCAAATGCTCCAAAACGGCTTTTCGTTAAAGAGTTAGAAATCAGAGATTAGAAATTAGAGAATAAGTGTTTACTTGTAAGTACTCAGGTCATGTCATTCTGAGGTGGGAAATAACCTGGATTTTGCCAAAGATAGTTCCCCGCCGAAGAATCTAGACCCTTCGTGGCCTTACCCCCCTCTGGGGGCTGCGGCTCAGGGTGACACAATTGTGTAGTTACGTTTACTTTATAGAAATGGGTTGTAGTTGGCCTACACTCGCTCTTACGAGATTTGCCTCAACTGGATTGTTATAACCAGATTATCGTAATAAGCTTTTGGCTATCACCAGCCGTTGAATCTCGCTGGTTCCCTCATAGATTTCGGTCACTTTTGCATCGCGGAAATAGCGTTCGACCGGGTATTCTTTGATATAGCCATAGCCGCCAAAGATTTGCACCGCTTTGGTCGTCACCCCCATCGCGGTCTCGCTGGCGAAAAGCTTTGCCATGCTTGCCTCGCGCCCGCACGGTTCGCCCGCATCGCGCATGCTGGCAGCCCGATGTATAAGTAGACGGGACGCTTCGATCCGGGTTCCCATATCGGCGATCATAAACTGGATCGCCTGGAAGTCGTAAATCTTGCGCCCGAATTGCTGGCGCTCGTTGGCATATTGCATAGCGAACTCGTAAGCCGCCTGAGCGATACCGAGCGCCTGGGCCGCGATCCCGATCCGACCGCCATCCAGCAGTTGCATGGCAACCTTAAAGCCCGCCCCTGCTTGCCCCAGAACATTTGCCGCCGGAACTTCGCAATCTTCAAAGATCAATTCGGTCGTATCGCTGGCCCGCATCCCAAGCTTATCGAGTTTCTTACCAACCTTAAAGCCGGGGAAGCCCTTCTCGATGATAAAGCAGGTGATCCCGTCCGCCGCTTTTTGGGCGCTCTTATCACTGACGGCAAAGACCAGGAAAACATGCCCTGATTCGCCATTGGAGATAAACATTTTAGAGCCGTTGAGAATGTATTTGTCGCCTTCACGCCGGGCGGTGGTCTGCATGTGGACGGCATCACTGCCGCTACCCGGTTCGCTCAAGGCATAACCGCCCAATTTTTCGCCAGAAGCAAGCGGCACCAGGTAACGCCTTTTTTGTTCTTCCGTCCCAAACTTCCAGATACCATAACAGGTCAGCGAGTTGTTGATCGACATTGGAATGCTGAGGGCCGGGTTGCCCCGTGCGATTTCTTCGAGGGCCAGCACATAGCCGACCGCATCGGCTCCGGCCCCACCCCACTCTTCTGGGATAAGTAACCCCATAAACCCAAGCTGACCAAGCCTACGCCACAGGTCGTAAGGAAATTCCTGTTTCTCGTCATAATAAGCCGCCGTCGGCAGTAATTCTTTATCGGCGAACTCGCGTGCCATATCGCGTATCATCTGCTGTTCCGGCGTGAGCGTTAAATTCATATTATTGCTCCTGGGTAGTAGAAATCAGATATTAGATATTAGATATTAGATATTAGATATTAGAAATCAGAAATTAGGAACTGAGGCCGGTTATAGCAAATTGCAGAATTATTGACCCGTTTTGACCCGTTTTGGTAGGGGCGACCCTTGTGGTCGCCCTCAAAGACCCCGCATGTTGTTCACGGGCGACCACAAGGGTCGCCCCTACTAAACCCAATCTATTTACAATTTGCTGTAATTTCTCACCTAACGGAACTTGGGCCGCATCAAAGGACGTTCCGCCTAATTTCTAATATCTAATCTCTAATTTCTAACCCTGATTTCTTTATTACTTTTTCAACTCGCGCAATAGATGTCGGGCGATTACGATACGCTGAATTTCGCTGGTTCCCTCGCCAATCTCGCAGAGGCGGATGTCCCGGTAATAGCGTTCGACGTGATATTCTTCGACATAGCCATAACCGCCGTGAATCTGGATCGCAGCGTGACAGATGCGTTCGCCAACCTCGCTGGCAAAGAGCTTTCCCATTGCCGCTTCTTTGCCGAAGGGCTGTTTGTTATCCTTGAGCCAGGCCGAACGATAGATCAAGAGGCGGGCGGCATCGAGTTGCATTGCCATATCCGCTAACTTGAACTGGATCGCCTGGAAGTCCGAAATCGGATGACCAAACTGCTGACGCTCTTTGCTGTAGGCCAAAGCCGCATCGAAAGCGGCCTGAGCCAGACCAAGCGCCATCGCCCCAATAGAGATACGTCCGCCATCGAGGATTTGCATAAATTGTTTGAAGCCGTCGTTGGGCTGACCCAGGATATTCTCTTTAGGCAACCGCAAATTATCAAAGAAAAGCTGGCTGGTGACAGACCCGCGCAAACCCATCTTCTTTTCGTTCTTGCCGTATTCAAAGCCGAGCGTACCCTTCTCGACGATAAAACTGCTGATCCCGTGAGCGCCCTTACTTTTGTCGGTCATAGCCGTAAAAACCAGTATATCGGCAATCGAGCCACTGGTGATCCAGTTCTTTGAGCCGTTGATAACCCATTCCTCCCCCTCCAAAACGGCGGTCGTGCGTGTCCCGGCGGCATCGCTACCGGCGGTCGCTTCGGAAAGGCCAAACGCGCCCAATTTCTTGCCACTGGCGAGTGGTTTGAGATAACGTTCCTTTTGTTCGGGCGTACCAAACATATAAAAGGGAGCCGTACCGAGCGAGACGTGCGCCGCTAGAGTGATCCCGGTACTACCACAGGCCCGGCTAATTTCTTCGACTGCCATTGCGTACATCAAGGTATCGCCGCCCGCCCCGCCGTATTCCTCCGGGAAAGGAACCCCTAGCAAGCCTAAATTAGCCATTTTTTTAATATTATCCCACGGGAATTCGTGGGTTTGATCGACTTCTAAAGCCCTCGGCGCGATCTCCTTTTGGGCAAACTCCTGGACGGTTTTCCTGAATAGCTCGTGTTCCTGACTTAAATTGAAATCCATTAAAGACTCCTTTGTCCTGCTCGACTACACCCTATCGCAGCCTTTATTTGAACCAGTGTTCAAATTTATCGTTGCTCCGATCTAAAAGAGGCTCGAAAATTGGTCAATTGGTCTACAAACAAAATTCTACCAATCGGTATTTTATACCCACTCCGCGATTTTGTCGAGTCATTTGGGCCAACAAATTGTGGCACAAAGAAATCCCCTAAAAGGGATGAAGGATGAAGGGGAAGTCCATTGGTGGAGCAATGTCATACAACCGGACTACTCAGTCCCCAGTCCTCAGTCCTCCCTCATCCCTGTTGGATATGGCTCCGCCCATAGATTTTCGCCTATAGCAAAATGCAGGGTTATTGACCCCTGTAGGAGCGAGCTTCTGCTCGCGATTATCCTGTACCACTGGCCTTGCCTGACGAGGTAAACCTAGTTACGGGCAAAATCGCGGGCAGAAGCCCGCTCCTACAGATAATCGGATGGCCCAATATCTTTG
>JBBQWM010000038.1:0-57303 GCA_038210655.1 Chloroflexia bacterium | reverse complement strand
AAGGTTGTTGCAAAGTCGTGAGTTTGACAAAATCCAGTAGGGTTGCAATAGACGACAAAAGCAGCCAGTCTAATATAGCGTTAGGGATTGTTTCAAACGCCTTTTTTCTTTGCCAAGCTTTTGACTTTGCAACAGCCTTGTAAGACAGACCGCAACATAGCCAGGTGGTTAATAATATTATTGGAATTGGCCTCACCTGATGATAGCAATTATCTATTTGCTGTATTAGCTAGTTATAGTATAATAAACTGGATTGTCCTATTTCGTCTGTTAAGGGCGATTTAAAAAAGCAAGAGTAAAGGAATAGCTGTGGTGAATACTATAGAAGAGCAAAAAGAAGAGCAAAAACAAGGACAGAGCGAACGGATTTATCAAAGGCTGGGAGATGATTTGGTCTTGCGGCAGGCAACCGAAGCCGACCGCGAGAATTTGATCGAGTTTAACCGAACGATGCACGATGAAATATCGGCGGTCGAACTGCGCTACTTGTTGGATGGATTATATTCGGGTTGTCGGTTGGAAGATTTCCTGGTAGTAGTAGACCAGACCGAACGGATTGTTTCGACGCTGGGCTTGCTTGAAGTACCCTGGCGGTTGGGCCAGACCGAGTTGCGGGTAGGCCAGCCGGAATTTGTAGGGACGCTGGCTGAATACCGGGGCCGAGGGTTGGTTCGCACTCAGTTCGAGGTCTTGCACCGCTGGATGCACGAGCGCAAACTGGCTTTTGGAGTAATCGGCGGCATCTATTATTATTACCGGCTATTTGGCTACGAATATGCGGTGGACATTCACCGGGCGGGCTATCTGACCGTCGAACGACACGCCGAGCAGGTCAAGATGCTGCCCGACCTGGAAGTGCGCCCGATTGTGGAAAGCGATATACCGACCCTGCTGCAACTGGCTAAGAGCTTTAACACCGATTTCGATTTGAGTCTTAATCTGGAGGCCTCGGCCTTGCAGTACGTGGCCCGTAATCATCGGCTGGCGGTCAACGAGGCCGAAGAATGGATCGTCTTGCGCGATGGGCAAGCGGTTGGCTCGGCCCGTATCGTCGGTAAACCCGAAAGCTTACGAATGATTAATTTTACCGGGGATGAGAGGGCCGGACAAGCCCTGATAGCGACTGCTATGGCCTTACCGGGTGCCGCTAAAATTCTAATTGGGGCCGCTCCCTATTCGCCGGTTGGTCGTTGGGTGGCTGGTCTGCAACCGTTGCCAAGAACTCCTTACGCCTGGTACATCCGGGTGAATGACCCGCTCTTAGCCTTTCAGCAACTGACTGGCGAGTTTGAGCGGCGCGTAGCCGCTTCGCCCTTTGCCAGCTTGAGCCGAGCGGTCGATCTGGGTTGCTACCGATTTGGTATCCAACTTGTTTTTGAGAATGGCAAGCTGACCCAAATTAATTCGCTACCGGGTCAGCAAGACCCTAAGATTGGCCTACCGCCCGACTTGCTGCCCAAACTGTTGATGGGCTACCGCGATCTAAACGAGCTTGCCCACCTTTACCCCGATCTTACGGCGGATGACGATTGGGAGTTAATACGAGTGTTGTTCCCGCGCTTGCGAAGCAACCTGCGCTTTTTTATTTAAACTTTACATAACAAGGAGACATAATGAACCAGTCAACTAATGAAACAATCTACGAACAGGTCAAAGCCAGCTTTGGCCCCAATGCCCACCAATATACCATCAGCCAGGGTCATGCCGACACTCAGGCCCTACAACAATTGGTCGAGAAGGTTGGGCCGCTCCCAACCGATACCGCGTTGGATATTGGGACTGGGGCTGGTCATACTGCGATAGCTTTCGCGCCCTTTGTCGCCAGTATCGTAGCCTATGATTTGACCTCGCAGATGTTGGAGGAAACCGTTCGCAATGCCGCCGCCAAAGGCATCACGAACCTGACTACTCAGCAGGGGGCGGCGGAAAGCCTGCCGTTCGAGGATGATGCGTTCGAGATTGTGGCTTGCCGCCTGACCACCCACCATTTTGCCAATTTGTCCCAGGCAGTTGGCGAGATGGCGCGTGTACTCAAGCCGGGTGGCAAGTTGGCTATCGTCGATACAACTGTGCCGGAGGATCGTGAACTCGACCGGCAGATCAACGAAATCGAGATTTTGCGCGACCCATCGCACGTGCGTAACTATCCGGCCTCGGAATGGCAGGCACTGGTGGAAGCCGCCGGGTTGCGCGTTTTGGAAATCGAACACGGCTATTACGATGAGGGCCGTAAGATGGATTTTGGCGATTGGACTCGCCGGATCAAAACCTCGCCCGAAAATGTCGCTCACCTGACCGAACTGTTTCGGTCGGCTAATCCGGCCCTGGTCGAAGCCCTCCAAATCGAGCTATCGGGCGACAAGATTGGTTTTGCGTTGCCCCGCATCTTGTTAATCGCGGTTAAATAGCTGTTGGTGTTAGCCAAGTGGCTTTGTACTACTAGCCCGGTGTCTTTAGGGGCCGGGCTAGTGAACTCTGCCAGGGTCGCTTTCTATCAAGCCAATTAAAAGCGGTTGAGCTTTAGCTTTGGCCTTTTAGCTCATCGAGTTCACGCTCAAGTTCGATGATGCGGCGTTCGGCGGCTTTCCGTGCGGTTTGCTCCGTTTGTATCAATTGTTCGGCGGCTTCTCGCGCCAGGCGTTCGTAGGTGCTAACCTCGGTGGAGGTCGGGCGTAGTTGTCCGGCTTGGTCGGCCAATCGCAGGTTGGGGCCATCTGCTACCAGCCAGCTTTCCAAAACCTCGCTCCACAGCCGTCCTTGCTCGTCGGGTGCAAGTTCTAGCGGTATGCCGTCCGAGGTATAGCGCCAGCCTAACAACCGCCGCCCATTGGTGCCGCTCCAAATCGGGGGCTGGTGAGGGTCGTAGGCGAAATATTCGCGCACCCCGATCCGACCGTAAATGGCCGGTTTGCGTAACTCACCGCTCCAAATGTCGCTACGCCAGGTCGAGCGAGAACTGATTTCAAAGACTACCGGGGGAGTGGGTCGGTCGGGGCCGATGTCCCAGCTAGTCAAACTTAGCCGCTCCTGCTCAGAAACAATAATATCCTTAAAGACCGCAATATCAGGTGTAACCTTGCTCTGGCTGTTGCGGATAGCCGGGTGGTAAAGCTCCAGGTTGCCGGCAATCAGCCAGCCTGCGGTCCGGTAATACCATTCCAGTATGTCGGCCAGGAGTTTAATCAGGCGGAACTGTGGGTTGCTTTCCCCCATATCGTCCTCCTCAAGCAAATATTCTTCCGGGTAAAATTCAAGCTCAGCTTTGGATAAGGCCATATATCACCTCGTGTTTAAAACTTCTTTTCTTGATTATATACCAAAATAGCGGCTTTTACTAATGATCGAAAAAGATTGAAGAAGATTGAAAGGTCATCTAAAATAAGATCAGATGAGAAGATAAGCCCGTTCTAGCCTGACCCGGTTTGGCCTTTTTTAAGCTGCTGTATACGCAATCGCAAAGCGACGACCTGGATTATCAGCCCTAGCAAGGCGACCCAGGCTCCCCAGCCGATAGTGCCATCCGTAAATTGAGGTTGGGGATTGCGACTGGTCTGGTCGAAAACCAGCCAGACCGCCAACGGCACGACTACGATCAAACCGAAAAAGCCGCCGACCCACTTCAAGACTGCTTCTAATGGCGGACGACCTAGCCGATAAATCAACTCGATATAGCTGACACAACTGGTCAGGGCGATCAATCCGACCACGTTCGCGGTCAAGAACGACAGCAGCATCCCCCACACCGGCAGCCAACCCCAATCGCTGCTTTTGCCGAGCGGCCCGTAAATCCAGGGGCCACCAAAACCTGCTACTAATAGCCCCAACCCCAGCCCTTGCAAAATAAGATAAATTTTTGGATTCTCAATTTTCATGCTTGATCTCTAGGCTTGCGGTGGTTTCGGGTGGTTTCCAATTTCGAGCAAACGACGAAGCGGGGCTTGCCATTGTGGGCCGGAAGGGTCGGACTTAAGATCGGCGGGGAGTGGGTTGAATTCGACCTGAAGACCCCGGCGCGAGAGTTCTTCGGCGACCGGGCGGCTTCCTGCCAACAGGCGGTAGGCTTCGGAAAGGCCGCGCCGTTCAGCTTGCAGCAGGGCGGCAACCGCTTGAGCCTGTTCGGTTTGCCGGTCGTCCCGTTTTAATCGCAGAACAGTCGCATAATCGGCTTCGACCGGACGAGCGCCGCCCTGGTGGGGCGACGGCAGTGTTACCCGGCTACGGGTTACAAAATTAGGTAGCGCGGTCAACCAGATATATTTGCGCGGATGTTGTAACGACCAGGCCGGAAAATCCAGGCAGAGCGCCAGGTCAATCGGGCGACCGTTGCTCTCCTTGAGATCGAGCATTCGCCAGGCGAAAGCCGCTTTTGTTATGTCGCGGGGTACGAAACTGCGTTGAGGTACGCGTACAGTCTCGGCGGTACAGCCTGCCGCTTGCAGTCCAGCAGTCAACCGCTCCGCCAGGGTCGCAATATAACGAGTGCGGGCCACTTCCTCTGCTGGTTCTTCTTCTTCTTGCGGGTCAGCAGACCGTTTTTCGAGCGCGTCAAAGCTGGCCTGAGTATAACAGACTAATACGGTCTCAATCGGTTTAGCAGGAGGCTGACTTCTCTCGGTCATGTTGGGTCTTTCTAAAGCAAAGCCCCGCGCAACGGCGGGGCTTCAGGTTATGCGGTCGGAGGCCGACCCGGTTAAGGATTGATCTTTTCGAGGTACTGAGCAGCGGCCCAACCATCCTGACCTTCAAAACTAATCGGCCACCAGGTGATACCGTCTACCGTCCTGAACTCGCCACTACGGATTTTGACCGTCTTGCCTTCCGGGACTGTCTTTATGACGGTCGTCTGCGTGCCGGGGTCTTTCCGCAACTTCAAGCCACCCGAACCTACTCCTACAACTTTAGCATTTGTATCGGCGGCTTTTACAGTCACAGTTGGGGCCGGAGCCGCGGTTGCAGTCGGCACTATGTTCGACAGGGTCGGCGTAGGGGTCGCATTCTTATTATTAACCACCGCTGCCGTAATCTGACTGTTGGTTGGGGCGGGTGTCCCGTTACTAACCAACGTGCTATTGGTGGGGGTGGGTTGGTTCGTCTGATTGGGGTCTTTTTTACCACCCAAAACGTTGAGCAACACCACCAGCAACAAGATAATAAGTATCGCCCAGGGCAAAACCTTTATAATGTTGATCTGGGAGACCGGGCCGTCGATTTTATCATAATATGGGATATTTTCGACTAACCAGCGCCGCACCTGGCTTGGCTTGCGGACAATACCGGGGGCTGCCGCCGCTTTCTCGCGCCGGGTGATAACCGGCAAGCTGTTAGAAGTCGGTTCCGGGGCAACTTGACCCTGGCGCGGACGCAAGACTCCATCGGTGGGGACTCGGCCCCGATTATTCTCGACCTGACCGCTATCTGCCGAAGCAGTCCCGACAAACGGGCTAAACCCGGTCTCGGCTTCGATTGTATCCGGCAAAGGAACCGGCTCCCAATAAATCCGAGCGCGGAAAACTTGTTCGCAGTCGATGGTGGCAGCATCCACCAAATGATTGGCCCGCCGGTCGTACAGGCGGGGGTTGCGACACCAACCTTTACGCCATAAGGGTGCAGGCTCGAAATATCGACAGTTGCCGCACTTGCGATTACGGGGTAAAGACTTAGTCTCTTGCTTAATCTCCATTAATCCTAGTCCTACTGAACTCCGTCTGGAGTCCTCCTCAATCCATAAAACGTTTCATCCGAAGGCTATCATATCTCAGGCTTTCTAAGCCTTATCGCTCTAACCTGGTTGGATATAGCGATCCGAGAAAGTTCTATTTGCTACCTATAATACCAATAGACATAAAGACTTCTAAGCAGAGTTCGCTTTATCGGAGTGTAACCTAAAGTTATTGGTTAGTCAAGTCAATCGAGAAGTCACTCAAATCAAAAATATCTTAGAAAAATTTTCGGCGAAATTTTTTCTAAGATATTATCAACTTCGGTTTAGGTAGTGGCAGAGCCTGACTAGGTTGCAAATATCTGACGCTCACTCTTAGCTCCAGGGCTTATGCGTTTAGGCCAAAGTCAAAAGTCTTTTGATGGGCTTTTTAGCCTCACTCCTAAATTATTAGGCTCAAAGTAAGATTGAGGTAAACGCATAAGCCCTGCTCTTAGCTCAAACTAAACTTGACTTCACTTATCGGCTACTATATAATAAGGGCGAATTAGAGATGGGGGTGTAGCTCAGTTGGGAGAGCGCTACAATCGCACTGTAGAGGTCAGGAGTTCGAGCCTCCTCACCTCCACCATCTCATCCATCACCAATCCGCTTTAACACCGACCGATTATAACGATAAATTCTAATATTATAGGTTGACCGCGATCTTTCGCGGTTTTTGTTTTCCATATCATTCGTCTCGAAGCCTGACCATAGCTGACCTAAAGCTGGTTTTCTATTTTGGTCTTGGAAACCACTTGACAAAAGAACTTTTTTGCTATACATTTAGGTCACATAGACCTGTCATCAAGATCGGTCTCTAAGATAGGTCTGCTCAACTAACATTCAACTGATTGACAGGGTATAAAGCTAGATGTACGAGCTAATAATTTTATCGCTATTGATGCGTCATCCGGCTCATGGCTATTTAATCTCAAAAATCATCAATGATATTATTGGGCCATACGCCAAAATTAGCAATGGGCGGCTTTACCCCCTGTTAGCCAAGCTTGAAAAGGCCGGGTTAATCATGTTTGAAACCGGCAAAGAAGCCGTCAATCCGCCTGAATATGCTCGTCCTTTGCACACTTACCAGATTACCGAAGCCGGGCGGCAGCGCTTCCACCAATTGATGATGGATATTACTTCTAATCCGGGCGAGTACCAGAAGCTTTTCGCCCAGAAGGTTGCTTATTTTGACTTACTTAGTACGGCTGACCGATTACGTTTGATCGATCACTATCTCACTTATTGCCATACCCATATCTTACATCTTACCGCCGAAGCCCAGGACATGATAACCAATCAAGCCGAATACAAAAAGCACTCTTCCCAGCTTAATGCAATAGTTGAAGTAATGCACCATCTGATCGACCAGTGGCAACTCGAATTGGCCTGGGCCAAGCACTTGCGCGAAAAGGCTGAGATTTCGGAGCAGATAGATATGATGGCTGTATAAAAGAGCCAGCCGATTTTCAAAACAAGTACAACAAATAAATTTTTACAAAGCTCAATTTATAAGAGGAGTATCCAAAATGGAGCAAGCAAGTAAGCCCGGTAGCGGTTGGAACAGCCCGCAACCGGCCCTGACCCTGCCCGGCGGGCGGGCGGTCAATCCCTGGATGACCCTGACTGCCCTCATGTTTGGCTTTTTTATGTCGTTGCTCGATGCGACGATTGTCAACATCGCTCTTAACGACATCCGGGTCAGCCTCAAGACCGATCTGACGACTTCTAGCTGGGTTTTGAATTCCTATAGCCTGGTCTTTGCCGTCTTGTTGGTGACGATGGGCCGCTTTGCCGATCAGTTTGGGCGCAAGCGGTTGTTTATGATCGGGATGGTGTTGTTCAGCCTGGGTTCGCTTTTGTGTGCAATAGCGCCTACCATAGAACTCCTGATTTTCTTCCGGGCCTTGCAAGGGATCGGGGCTGCCGCTCTCAACCCCGTCAGTCTGGCGATCATCACGACCGTCTTCCCCCCTGCCAAGCGGGGTGGGGCTATTGCGGCCTGGGGTGCGGCGGCTGGTCTAGCGGCAGCAGTTGGCCCGGTCCTGGGCGGTATTTTGATTGAGAACTTTGATTGGCGCTGGATTTTCTATGTCAATTTGCCGTTTTGCGTTGTTGGCCTGTTTATGGTCTATCGGTTCGTCCCCGAAAGCCGCGACCCGAACGCCACCCGTGCGATAGACGTATTGGGCTTTCTAACCCTGAGCGTTGGGATGTTTTGTCTGGTCTTTGCCATCATCGAGGGTAATGATTGGGGCTGGGGTTCGGCGGGTATTTTGGGCTTGTTCGCGGCCTCTGCTTTTGGGTTGATTGCCTTTTTCTTTGTCGAGACCCGGCAAGCTCAACCGATTTTGGATTTTAGTCTATTCAAGCTGCGTTCTTTTACCGCCGCTAACATCGTCACTTTTATGTTTAGCGTCGCGCTTCAAGGAGCCTTCTTGATTTTGGTGCTTTACTTTATTACGGCGCAGGGCTACAACGAACTAAACGCCGCTTATGCTCTGATCCCGATCCCGCTTGCTTCGTTTGTGGTATCGGCTGTATCGGGACGGTTTGGCAGCAAGGTTGACCCGCGCCGTCTGGGGGCGTTAGGGATGGTTTTGCTGGCGGCAGGGTTGCTTTTGCTTTCGACGATAGATACGGATGCGACTTACTTTGATACAACCTGGCGCGGCATACTGATCGGCTTTGGGATGGGCTTGTGCTTTACGACCTTCCCGACGATAGTCGTGTCGGATGTACCGCGCTCCAAGTTGGGGGTCGCCAGTGGCGCATTCAACACCTTCCGGCAGATCGGGTTTACTTTGGGCGTAGCAATCCTGATTAGCCTTTATAGCGGGCAGGTCAAGGACAATGCTACCCAGGCCCGCAGCGAGTCGATTGCCCTGGTACAGTCAAATACAGCCTTGCCAGCGCCGGTGCGTCAGGGGATCGTCACTCAACTGCAAGACTCGGCTAATCAGGGCGGACGACCGACCTCGACCCAACCGACTGCCGCGACTGGTCAACCGGTCAACCCGGCTGTAACGGCTGTGACCGACCAGATCGCCGCCAAGTTTAAAAAAGCGCAGGTTGATGCCTATCGGATCACCTGGTTCGTAGCCGGACTGATCGCTGTGCTGGGCCTGATCCCGGTCTTCTTTACTCGCGTACCTCAGCGGATCAAGGATGCCCAGCGTCAGGAACAGGGCGACGCGCCTGCCGTTGCGGTTTAAGGGAGAAACTTATGACATCAAGCAGGACGGAACAGGCCGTAACAGGCGGGGCACTCGTCATAACAGGGGCTTCGACTGGGATCGGCGCGGCCTGTGCCTTGCGCCTGGACAAGTTGGGTTTTCAGGTCTTTGCGGGGGTGCGAAAAGAGGCCGATGGCGAGGTTTTGCGCCGTCGCGCTTCGCACCGCCTCACATCTGTGCTGCTGGATGTCACCGATAGCCAGTCGATCCGTTCGGCAGTGACGAAGGTCGGGGCGGAATGTGCTGGTACTCTGGTCGGATTGGTCAACAATGCCGGGATCGCCGTCGCTGCTCCGCTCGAATTTTTACCTATCGAGGAATTACGTCGCCAGTTTGAGGTAAACGTAATCGGGCAAATTGCGGTAACACAGGCGTTTTTGCCCCTCTTACGCAGGGGACGCGGGCGGGTGGTCAATATCGGCTCGGTCAGTGGCAAAATCGCGTTGCCACTCCTGGGGCCGTATGCCGCCTCGAAATTCGCAATGGAAGCTCTGACCGACTCGTTACGCTGTGAGTTATCGCCCTGGGGCCTGGAAGTTTCGATCATTGAGCCGAGTTCGATTAGTACGCCGATTTGGGATAAATCGTTGGCTGCTGGAGATGCGCTGGTTGAAGGCTTGCCGCCCGAAGCCCATAAATTTTACGGTGGGGCGATTAAGGCCATGCGCCGCATCTCGAAGCACAATGCCAAACACGGCGCACCGGTTGAATTGGTAGTGACGGCGGTCGAACACGCTCTGACCGCCACCAAACCGAAAACTCGCTATGTGATGGGACGGCAAGCCCGCTTGCAAGTGGCGCTGCGCTTCCTGCCCGACCGTCTCCGCGACCGCCTGGTTTCTCACCAGTTGAAAAGATTGGGCTAGAGGGATTTACGATTTACCCCCAGAGGGGGCGAGGCCGCGATTTACGATTTTAGGTACTGATACCAAGTTCGCTTAGGTAGCATACAAAAGAATAGCGTTTTGAGCTTATCATACCAAGTCCGGTTAGGTAGATGTCATTCTGAACGAAGTGAAGAATCTTTTTCCTGTACCTGGCTCTAGCCCACGAACCGAGACCCTTCACTTCGTTCAGGGTGACATGAGTTTACTACTTAGCAGGACTTGGTATCAGACTGGTTTCTTGTACTACTTATCTGGACTTGGTCTGATTTGTGAGAGGGATTACTATAACAGTAGGCAAAACACTTGAGGTATCCAATATTTTGTAGGAGCGAGCTTCTGCTCGCGATTGAAGCAACGGCTGGGTGTTCAATCGCGAGCAGAAGCTCGCTCCTACAGGGATCGATAAAGGGCGATTTGCTATAAATCGTAGCGAAAGCAACTCTCAAGGTGGTCGTTCACCAATCCGACCGCTTGCATGAAGGAGTAGCAGATGATTGAGCCAACAAACTTGAAGCCGCGCTTTTGAAGGTCTTTGCTAAATGTGTCCGAAAGCTCGGTGCGGGCGGGCAAGTCGGCCATTGATTGCAAATGACCTTTAAGCGGCTGTCCACCCACGAATTGCCAGGCGTAGCGGTCGAACGAGCCGAACTCCGCTTGTACCTCCAAAAAGCGGCGGGCGTTGTTGATCGCCGCCCCGATCTTGAGTCGGTTGCGGACAATCCCGGCATCCGATAGCAAGCGTTCTATTTCAGGTTCGGTATAGGTCGCAACCTGGGTCGGGTCGAAGCCCTCGAAAGCCCGACGATAATTCTCGCGCTTGTTCAAAATGGTTTGCCAGCTTAACCCGGCCTGCGCCCCTTCCAAGACCAGAAACTCGAATAGAACGCGCTCGTCGTGCTGCGGCACACCCCACTCGCGGTCGTGGTAGGCGATCATAAGTGGGTCGCGTCCGGCCCAACCACACCGGGTCAGATTATCGGCGGTCATTTTTCACCGTCAAAATGTCTTTAATCAATTCTCGAATACGCTGGGGGGTGTACTCGCTCTTGGTCAGGAAGTGGGCCAACCCCTGATGCAAAAAGGTACGATCATTCGGGGTAAGCTCTTTGGCAGTGATGACAATAACCGGTATATTCAGGGTGTTACGGTCGTTGCGGAGCCGACTTAACACCTGAAAGCCGTCCATTTTGGGCATCATCAGGTCAAGAATGATAAGGTCGGGTAGGTTTTGGAGCGCCAGTTTAAGCCCTTGCTCACCACCTGCCGCCGTCGCCACCACAAAGTCCTGAGCGCTTAGGGCTTCCTTGACCATCCGGCGCAAACTGGCATCGTCGTCGATCAAGAGCAAGTTGCGCTGGGGCCGGGCTGCCGTCAGCCGATTGATCGTCTCGACCAGTTTCCGCAAATCAATCGGTTTGGAAAGATAAGAAGCCTCGCCCAACAAAAGACCGTTCATGGCGCTATCCAGCACCGTGTTGATTATTACCGGGATGTTGGTGGTGTTTGGATTAGCCTTAAGTTGCAACAGCAAATCCCAGCCATCCAACCGCCCTGCCAAATTAATATCCAGCACGATCACCGCCGGGTGATGTTCCTGCTCTTCTAAAAAGCGGTTGGCTTGTTCGGCGCTATGCACCAGTTCAAACTTAAAGCCGTCTTCTTCCAGATAGGCTCCGATCAGGTGGCCCAGGCTCAAGTCGTCTTCCACAATCAAGACCAGCTTTTCATCGGCAGCCTGGTGTGGCCCTTCGTGATCGGTGGGTGGTCGAGGCTGTTCCTGGATCGCAGGTAGTGTAAAATAAAAAACGCTGCCTTTGCCCAATTCGCTTTCGACCCAGATTTTGCCGCCGTGCGCCTCGACAATTTCCCGGCTGATTGCCAGACCTAGCCCGGTTCCACCAATCTCGCGCCGGTCGCTATTATCGACCCGATAGAACTTGCTAAACAATTGACCGCGTGCTTCGCGGGGAATACCCAGACCCCGGTCTTTGACGGCAATTTCGACCATGCTATGTTCGTTCAGACGGACTGTAATATTAATGTCGCCGCCATCGGGCGAATATTTAATGGCATTGCTGACCAGATTGGTCATAGTTTGCAAAATACGGTCGGGGTCAGCCAGGACTGCCGGAATATTAGTCGGTAAATCCAGCTTGAGCCGACTGCGGTGCTGGCTGAAGACATCCGTTATGCGCCGCATGACTGGCTTGAGGTCAACCTCGGTATAGTTGTAGACCTGCCGTCCGGCCTCCATACGCTGAATGTCCAGAAAATCGTTGATTAGATTGGATAGGCGTTGGGCTTCCTTGTGAATCGTTTCGATGTAGAGGCGCGACTTGGCTTCCGAAAGTTGGCGGGTCAGCATCAGTTCGGAAAAGCCCAGTACACTTGCCATCGGGGTACGTAATTCGTGGGAGACCAAACTGACCAATTCATCCTTGAGGCGCGAGACGGCCTGCTCCTGGGTGACATCCCGGAAGACCCCCACTGTTCCACTGATCGCGCCCTTATCATCCAGAATCGGAGCGGCAACCAGGGCAATCAAAGCTTCGGTAGAGTCTTCGCCACCGCGTTTGATCTGGTAGATACGCGGGTCGGTCGAACTGGATTTTTGCATTGCCAAAAAGAGGGGCGACATATCGGAGGTTAAGGTTCTGCCGCTTCGGTCGTTCATACTGAGAGCCTCGATATAGTGGCGGCCTAAGAGTTCGGCGGCGTTATAGCCGGATAATCGTTCGGTAGCCGGATTGACCGAGGTTATGCATTGGTCGCGGTCAGTCGTGAAAACGCCGTCCGCAATGCTATTAAGGATCGCCCGGCTGCGGTTGCGTTCGGTGGCGACTGCGTCAAAAAGACGCGCGTTTTCGATAGCGACGGTAGCCTGGCTGGCAATCAGGGTTACAATATCGACATCTTCTTTGGCAAAGACCCGGCCTGCCTTCCGGTCGTTCAGGATGATCGCGCCAATGGTTTGTTTTTGCCAACGCAAGGGGCCAATCAGGATCGCCCCGCTATGGTTGGCCTCCACATTCCAGTATTGGCTCAAAAAGCGCGACAGGCCGACAATCGCCTGTTCGCTCAGTTCAAGTGGGAAATGCAAGTCGGGCAGCAATCTCTCGATAGTCATTCCTTTTACGCTATCCAGGGGCGATTGGAGCAATTCAACTTCGGTCAGGTCTTCTTGAGATTTGCCGGGCGTACTGTGTTCGGCCATCACGGTTAGCTCCTGGGAATTTTCATTCCAGAGGGCAATCGCTCCCCGACTGGCCTGGGCCAACCGAACTGTTTCGCGTACTATCGTACTTAGCACTTCGCGCAAATTGAGCGAAGAGTTGATCGCCAGGCCAATGTCGTGCAAAGCCTGGTTGCGAGTCAACATTCGCTCTATCGCGCGTTGCTGTTCATCGACCGAGACCCACAAATGCTCCCAGGTCTTGCGGACGGTTTCAAGCTTCTGGTACTGGTTCAAAACCCGCCCATATTCGGCAGCATTACACAACGCCGGGTCGAGTACATCGCACAAGATCAACAACTCCTGGAGCAGTTCGTTCGGCAAGGCGTGCGGCCCTAACAATACCAACCCGCCGCTAAAACTGCGGGCGCTGCGGTCGGTCAGGCCCAGCGGAATATAAGTCAGGAATTGACTATTTTTATCTAGCAGCGCGGCCAATTCAGGTAGGATTCGCCGACAGTCAGCCTGAAAATAATGCAACCGAGTATGCAAAGGTATAATAGCATCGGGCAGGCCCGGTGGGATTTGACGGGCCATTAGCAAATTAAAGCGGCCCTGGTCGTTATCCCAACGCACCAGGGCGATACTTGACACCGCTTCGCCGGTTAATTCTTCGGTCAGCCGCACGCCTTCCTGAGCTACTTCGCCCAGGTTCAAGCGCTGGCTCAGTTCGAGGTATTCGCGGTGTACAAAAGCGGGTGGTTCTGGCACGTAATCATCCATAAAAATGTTATTGGAGATTTCTTCTTTTCCGGTTGGCATCTATTTTTCATCCTCCTTGTTACATTTTGCACATTGTAACATTTTCAGGATGGTTCGACAAGCTTGATACACTTCTTCAACAAGCCATAAGCTATCCGATATAGCACCGAAGGCTCTTTTGCCCAACCTTATTATTTTAGCTCACAGCAAGCGTTTAGCTTAGGCCCCGTAGCGGAACTGGTTCATCAGGTCTATCGCTTTCATCGCGCCTTCCGGAGTGATTTCAAGCCCCCAATAGCGTGTGATACGCACGCTATCTGCCGTGTCAACCGCGTCCTCGAAAGCTCGCAAAAAGCCCAGGTCTTTTAGGTGGCCCATCGAGTCTAACACTTCCTCATCAGTCAATGGATAGCCGTTCTGTTCGAGGGCCTGGGTAATCTGGTTGCTGTCCAGATCGTACCCGGCGTGCTTGCGAATCCGCTTGTGGATCATTACCAATACAGTTTCGTCGTTATCCAGCATAGCTAATCGGTTCCCCTTTCGTTGAAAATGGTTATAGGGTGTGGGGGGAAGTAACACAGATGAACACAGATGGGACGGATGAACACGGATTTTTAAAGTAAGATCGGTTAGCTTAGAGTTTGTGGGGACGATCTATGGGCGGAGCCATATCCAACGAGATACCTCGGCTTCTTGTTCGACATTGCTCCGTCAATGGATTATTTACCCCTTCATCCCTCATCCCTCATCCCTCATCCTTCATCCGTGTTCATCCGTCTCATCTGTGTTTATCTGTGTTACTTCCCCCTCTCCACTCCCTTAAATGTAAACTCCGCCGTTAATGCTAATAGTTTGGGCGGTCATGTAATGCGCTTCGCTAACGATGTAGCGGACGCATTTGGCGATTTCTTCTGCCGTCCCGAAGCGGCCCATCGGGATGCGGTCCAAAATGCGTTGGCGGATATTTTCCGGCACTTCCCAGAGCATATCGGTTTCGGTAAAGCCGGGGCAGACCACGTTGACCGTGATACCGTGCCGGGCCACTTCCAGCGCGACCGATTTGCTAAAGCCGATCATGCCCGACTTGGTAGCGGCATAGTTAGCCTGCCCGATGTTCCCGGCGAGGGCCACAAACGAGCTAATATTGACGATCCGGCCAAACTTGCGGTCAAGCATGAAGGGCAAAACACTTTTGGTGCAATTAAAGACACTGTACAAGTTGGTGTGGATCACCTCGTCCCATTGTCCAAAGGACATGTTTTTCAAGGTCTTGTCGCGGGTGATCCCGGCGTTGTTGACCAAAACGTCAATCCGCCCGTAAGCCTCGAAGACCGTTTTGACCATGTTCTGGGTCTCTTCAAAATCTGCTACATCAGCCTGAACTGTAAGATGTTTGCCGCCATATTCGCTCAATTCATGGGCTAACGCTTTGGCAGCCTCGCCACTGGTAGCGTAATTTAACACTACGTTCGCCCCAGTCGCCGCTAATTCGCGGGCAATTTCCCTGCCGATCCCCCGACCGGCCCCCGTCACAATCGCGGTTTGGCCCTCCATTAGTTTCATCTTAGCCTCCTCGTTAAGATTTACAGCCTGGGTCTGTGTTCCCGAATACTCCCGGAAAAATTAACAGGGATAGACCGGGCGAACAGAATAAATCGAGCTTGCTTATCCCCAGCCAGCTATTTTTCAGGAACACCTTGTAAACCGGCTCTAAGTGTTTAGCCATGTACAAAACCTGTGAGAGTTAAAGATCGTTGAAAAGTGTTAAAGCTATTAAAGATAGCCGTTCCTCTACAGGTGAGTAATAATTGCTATATTACCATAATCGATCTTTCCCGGCATTCCACAGCGCAATATCGAGCAAATTGTGCTAAGATTGGCCCCTCAAATCTATAGAATGTGCGGAGCGTTAACGATGGCTTTTCAGTTCCCAACTTCCCAACCAGACTCCCTGACTGCCGATGTAGTGGTCATCGGGGCCGGTATTATTGGTGCAGCGACGGCTTACTTTCTGGCGAAGGCCGGGTTATCGGTTTGCGTGGTGGAACGGGGCGGGGTGGCTGCCGGAACCAGCGGATCGGGTGAGGGCAATATTTTACTCTCGGATAAGTTGCCCGGCCCGGAATTGGAACTGGCAAAGCGAGGGGTGCTACTGTGGGGCCAGTTGCAAACCGAACTGCCCGAAGATTTTGAATATGAACCAAAAGGCGGGATTGTGGTAGCCGAGAACTCGCAGGGCTTGCCGGGTTTGGCTCGAAGTGTGAACGATTTGCAGGCGGCGGGGGTGCGTTGCGGGTTGCTTTCCGAGTCGGAGGTGCGCGAAGCTGAACCGTTTTTGAGCCACCAGATCGGTGGGGCGGCCTACTTCCCCGATGATGCCCAGGTTCAACCGATGCTGGCGACTGCTGCTCTGCTCAAGGGAGCCGTCCGTTATGGCGCAACCTTTCAGCCCTATACAACGGTGCAAGCTATCGACCTCGATAAAACAGGTCGGGTAAGTGGAGTACGCACCAGCCGAGGCTATCTAACCACTCGCCAGGTGGTTAATGCGGCAGGCCCCTGGAGTCCGGCGCTGGCGACGCTGGTCGGGATTGATTTGCCGATCCGCCCCCGCAAAGGCCATATTATTGTGACCGAACCGTTACCCAAACTGGTACATCACAAGGTCTTTGAGGCTGGTTATTCGGATACGGTCAATAGTAGCCAGAGCGATTTGCAGGTGGCTTCGGTGGTAGAGGGTACGCAGAGCGGTACGATCCTGATCGGGAGTAGCCGTCAGTTGACCGGCTTTGACCCGACGATAGAGGTGCGGGTGTTGCGGGCGTTGGTGGAACGGGCGGTGCGCTTCTTCCCGGTACTCCAAAAGGTCAACGCATTGCGGGCTTATACCGGCTTTCGGGCTTTCGCTCCCGATCATCTGCCAGTTATCGGCGAGTGGCCGACTGTGCCGGGCTTCTACATCAATACCGGCCACGAAGGAGCCGGGATCGGGCTTGGCCCTATCTCTGGGCAGCTTCTCAGCCAGCTTATCACCAACCAACCCCCGGCCCTCGACCCGACCCCCTATAGCCCGAAGCGGTTTCAGGAGGGAGAAGAGGGGAGAGATAACACAGATGAACACGGATGAACAATGCAGAAGGCAGAATGCAGAATGCAGAATATAAAATGCAGAAGAGAAGTAAGAGCGAAGCAGGTATTGTAATCGTAAATCGTAAATCGTAAATCGTAAATCGCGACCTCGCCCCCTCTGGGGGTAAATCGTAAATCGTAAATCAGGAGTAGGTAATGCGCTTTGAAAAAATGATAACGGCGGTCGATTCGCATACTGAGGGGATGCCGACCCGCGTGGTAACTTCGGGGATCGGGCCGGTTCCGGGCCGCACAATGTTTGAGAAAAAACGCTATGTCGAGGAAAATTTAGATCACCTGCGCCGCCTGTTGATGTTTGAGCCGCGCGGCCATGGCTCGATGTCCGGCTCGATTTTGCTACCACCGACCGACCCGGAGGCCGACCTGGGGGTAGTCTTTATCGAGGTGAGCGGTTGTCTGCCGATGTGCGGGCATGGCACAATCGGAACCTGTACTGTGGCTATCGAGACCGGGTTGGTCAAGGCGGTCGAGCCGATTACGCGCTTGACGTTGGATACTCCGGCAGGGCGTGTCACCGCCGAAGCGACTGTCGAGAACGGGCGGGTCAAGAAAGTAAAAATACAAAATGTGCCAAGCTTTCTTTATAAGCGCGATGTTGAGGTAGACCTGCCGGGCCTGGGACAGCTAACGCTCGATATTGCCTACGGCGGAAACTTCTATGGAATACTGCCCGCTACCTCGGTTGGGTTGAGCCTGGAACGACGGCAGGCCGGACGACTGGTCGAGGCCGGGATGCGCGTAATGGAGGCGGTCGGAAAGCAAGTCCCGCTTCAGCATCCCGAAAACCCCGGCATCAACGAAATCAAGCATACCATTTTCACTGGCCCGCCCACCGTACCGGGCGCACACGCCAAAGCCGCCGTTGTAATCTATCCCGGCACACTCGACCGTTCGCCCTGTGGAACCGGCACTAGCGCTCGCATGGCCCAACTCTTCGGGCGAGGCGAATTAGCTTTGAACCAGGAGTTTGTCCACGAAAGCTTTATTGGGACGACTTTTAGCGGGAAGCTGATCCAGGATAGTCGGGCCGGAGAATTGGCAGCAGCGATCCCAACTATCGAAGGGCGGGCCTGGATTACCGGCTTCCAACAGTTTGTGCTTGACCCAACCGACCCCTTCCCGGCGGGCTTTTTGATCGATCAGCCGGAATAATTTTCGGTTTGGAATTACTCACCGCAGGGACGCAGAGAAAAACTAGAATAGAGTTAGTAGTTACTTGGGTTAAATCTAAACAAAAAGGGAGAAGCAACGGCTTCTCCCTTTTTTGTTCAAGCTTATAGCTTAGCTTTTACTTGATGACGTGCAGGACACCGCCGGAGGTGGCGATGAGCAAATAGCCACTGTTGACAATCGGCGCATTTTGGGCGAAAGCCGACCCAGCCGTTGCCAGCACGACAGCGTTTGCCTGGTTGGTAGCTTCTACCTTGTAGATTTTCTTATCTTCGGCTCCGAAGTAGACAAAGCCGTCGATCACTGCCGGGCTGCTTCGGACAAGCGGAACAGCGGGAACAGTGTAAGTCCACACGTTAGAAGTACTCGCCACATTGTTGGCATCCACGCCGTAAACCCTACCATCGTCGGTGCCGACGAAGACACGTGGCGCACCATTGATCGTCACAATCGCCGGGCTGGTGAAAATCCCCTTAGCGGCAGTGAAAGTGCGCTGGCTCTGGATTGTACCGTTGGTGTTCAGAGCGTAGAGCGTGCCGTTATCGGTTCCGACATAGACTTTGCCGTTACCGATAGACGGGCGGAACCCAATCTGCCCATCCAGGGCGGTCGGGGTCCAGTTGGCGGTCCCAACTTGCGTGCCGTCTTTGTTGAAGGCGTAAACCTTCTTGTCATTAGCGGCTACGTAGATTAGGCCACCCGCGTCAATTACTGGCGAGTAGTTGCCGTTTACGGTTGTGCCGGAAGGTGCGTTCTGCCATTTAGGAGTACCGTTGTTCAGGTTGATGGCGTAGAGCTTGCCGTCCGCAGCCGTAAAATAGATCGTATCGGTGTCTACCACGACGGTCGAAGCAATTGCTCCACCCGGAATGGTCGAGTCCCAGAACTTTGTACCATCGCTGGCCTTGATCGAGTAAATCTTGCCATCGCTGCCGGGCAAATAGACATAACCGTTATAAAGCACGACCTGACCGTTGAAGTTTACGCCTGCCGGTTTGTATTGCCAGGCTTGGGTCGGGCTGGTGAAGTTGGAGAAGTTGACCGCGACAACTCCGTTCCCGGCAGTCGCAATGATTGCGATGCTGGTAGCCGGATCGTAAACCGGCGAAGAATTGATCGCGCCCGCTCCGGTCGGATAGCTGGCTACGTTGCCCGTTCCACCCACCGGGATGTTGCCGGTTTTGAGGTAAGGGGCGCGGCTCTGGCTAAAGTCCAATGGCGGGGTCGCAGGCGGCGGGGTAGTCGTAGTCGTCGGCGTAGTGGTCGGGGTCGGCGTGCCGTTTGATTCAACGTAGCGCCACTGGTAATAATGCTGACCGACGTTGCCCATCTCAACCCGCTTTCCGACAGCTAGGGCCGGGTTGTAGGTCAAAACACGTCGCTGGAATAACTGCACCAATACAGTGCGGTCGGTTCCGGCAATCTTGGTCGTAACCCAGTATGGCTCACTGATCGCAAAGCCGAAAACCTTGCTGGTCGGATTGTCGGTGTAGACTGCCCGATCTGGGAGGGTCGCGCCGCTAACCGGGTCGGTGATCGAGCCACGTTGATTTTTGAAGTCCTGGAAAACTTTGGCAATGTTGTGACCAGTTTCGGTCTGGAAATCGCCAATCGTTAAAGTTTCAGGGGCAACAATGGTCGAAAGCACCCCATTTTTGTCAATCCCCTGAGTGAGAGGGGTACCAATAGCGCTCGGCTTGGACTTGGAGTCTGGGTTGCCCAGCGTTACCACGTCTTTGAACGAGGCATAAACAGGTGCATTGGAGTTGACCGAAACCGGGTCTCCGGCTACCTGCGTTTTCGAGGGGGCCAGGGTAGTATAAACATTGTCACCATCCTGGCGGATACCCGCTACCAGGTCGCGCACGATCAGACCGGCCGTTACCAGCCCAGTCGCCGGGTTGTTGAGTTCCATCCGAGCCTTGTCAAAATACTGCACCAGGCGTTGTCCACCAGGACTTTCGGCATACGGTTCGGAAATAGCATTTTGGGCATCTGGAACGCTTGGCCCCCAGGTGTAGGGCCGGTCGATCCCAGCCGAGCCTACCAATGCGTCCTGCTCTCGCCAGGTATTCTTGAATTGAACATTACCGAAGTTCGGGTCGGCAGCCAGGGCTACCAGACTCAGCATCGGAATGAGAATAGTTACGGCGGCTAAGGCCGCCAGGCTATACTTTTTCTTCATCTTGCTGCGATTCCTTCCTTTCGAGTTCGGGATTCTGAAGGTCTCGTTACCGTTAGGTCATCCAAATCTGACCCGTTTTGCTTGCCGGTAGGGGTGGCTTGCAAAGTATCAATCTGACCGATGAAGCTGGTCAGGTTGCAAAAGCTTCGATTGTAAAGCCATTATACTACCTAACGCAACGCCTGACCTGAGATTAAAGTACCGTTGAACGATTCTAGGTCACTAACCATAAAAGCTAAAAACAGAAGCTAAAAGTAGAAAGTAGCTGCGACAATTGACAATTCACGACTTTCGCTTTGAGCCTACAAAGTTAACCTTAACAGCAGAAAATGAACTCAAAGCGACTGTACCAAGCGAAAGTCCTACAATTGTAAAAAACTGGTAAAACTAAACAATGATAGTAATAACTTACGATTTTTGTTCCCGACTATATAACGTATCAAGCCTGGACTGGTTGCACAACCGACTTAAGACCTATATTAAGTAGCCATAGGTCATTTTGTCTTAAGGGAGTTGGCAAATGTTCTAAAAGCTTCAAGCGGGTTTGGGTGGGGTTCAACCTTGAGTTAGCCTCAACTAATCAGTTGTCCGATGACCAGTACGCTATTCCAGGCGGCGTGTCCGACAAAAGAGGGCCAGAGCGAACCGCTTTGCCAGCGTACCCAACCGTAAATTAACCCACCGACAAACAATGTCCCCAAAAATAACGGGCTAGAACCGAGGTGAACCAGGGCAAAGGCCAGCGCAGTCAGACCAATCGCCAGATTTGGAACGGGCCAGGGCAACTGAGGTAAGTGACGCGGTAGCCAGCGCAGTAAATAGGCCAATAATAGCCCCCGGAAGATTATTTCTTCGACCAGAGGAGCCGCCAGCGCTACTCCTAACCCAATCCCGACCAGCAGCAGCGGGTCGTTGGTTGGGCGGGTTAGACCAAATCGCCCACCTCGCACCAAAACTACCCCTAGCGCAATACCGCCCAGACTGGCTGCCAGGATTGTCGCCAGTTTGCCACCGCCCCAGACCAACCCAATTTCTTGCCGGAACGCTTTGTCGCGCCGGGCCACTATTAGCAGCCCGATTATAAAGACAAGGTAAATCAGCCCCATCGAGCCGTAAAAAACCCAGGGTAAATTACGGGTCGGCCTTCCCAATGCCGTCAGCACCACTGCCCGCAAACTATACAAGCTGGCAGCCAACATCAGAAGCGCGGCAGGACGTGGGTAATCGCTAATATTTTCCCAAATGACCCCAAAAACAGACCTCATTGTTTAATACCCCAAAGATAGAGTAGATTACATATTGACGCTCTGATTATTTGATGATATATCCAATGGTAGCATGAAAGTAATCACAATAAGCTTATGGTTGTTCGATGATACGACAATATCAGGAGATAGGATTATATTATACATGAAGACCTTTTTACGTTTGCAGGCATTGCTGATTTCCTTGTTTTTGGACGATTCTAATTCTGACTCGGATTCAGGTGACTCTAATTCTGATTCGGGTGACTCTAATTCGGGCGATTCGTCCGGGTCAAGTTCGGACGACGATGGTTCGTCTGATAGCGCCGCCGATTCTTCGGCTGTATCCGACTCCACTGATAACACCAATACCGCCGTCCGGCCCCGACGTATCCGGCAAAATGGCAGCAGCGCCAGCAGTGGTAGCTCCGGTCAGCCCGATCCGATCAACCCTGGCTTCGGCCCAGATCAGCTATCGCCCCAGGATTTAGGCGACATCCCACCCTTATAATCCCAGGGTATAATCCATTGGCAACAAGGGATGAAGGATGAAGGATGAGGGATGAAGGGTTCCGTCCACTGGCGGAGCAATGTCCCACAGGGTTCCATCCATTGGCGGAGCAATGTCACACAAGAGAGCCGGAATTTTGTTGGATATGGCTCCGCCCATAGATTATTTCCCCTTTCATCCCTCATCCTTCATCCCTCATCCTTATCTCTCATTCGTGTTCATCCGTCCTATCTGTGTTATCGTTATTTCTCTTATCGTTATTTGTGTTATCATTAAACCGAAAGTAGCTCAGGTGAAAGTTGGCCTAGATGTTAAGAGGTTGGTAGTTTGTCGCAAGTCAAAGTTAACGAGAATGGGCGTTTGAACCTACGAGATCTAAACTGGTTGCGTTGGGGTGGGTTTGTGCTGCTATGGTTGGCGGTATTGGCAACCGCTTTTGCCTTGTTGGTCGGATTTACCTATATTATTGGACAATTGCCTCAGGTTTTTGGAGTGGAAGGATCGGCGGCGAATTGGTGGGCCTGGGGGTTACGTATCCCAGTTTCGCTCCTGTTTGGGTTTAGCGTTTTCTGGCTCTTGTTTCATCCGCGCCGGAGTTTGCGAAAGGCCCAGAGTGGCTTACGTTGGATCAGTCGAGGCCGCTTGTTTAAGCTAGAAAAGAATTCAATCGCGGCTGGGATCGATCAGACGCTCGAAAGAGCCGAGGAAGGGATCGAGGATTTAGAGGGCCAAGCGTCCGCCTCGGTGCAATCCAAATTGCACAAACCGATTTCCCGACGACGCTTTGTGACCGAGACGGCCTTAATCGGCGCTTTTACGGTCGAGTCGTTTTACTTTGAGCCGTTCGCACCCGAAATAACCCGTTTGGACGTAAAGTTGCCAAACCTACCACCCGCTTTTGAAGGGCTGACGATTGCTCAACTCAGCGACATCCACGTTGACCCCTACACGACCGAGGACGCAATCAGCCAGATGGTCGCCCAGACTAACGCGCTCAAGCCGGATATAACCTTTGTCACGGGCGATTTTATCTCACGGGGAACCTATTACTTCGAGCAAGCCGCCCGCGCCCTGGGAGCCTTGCGCGATGGAACCCGACTTGGTCTTTACGGTGTAAGCGGCAACCACGATCATTGGTCGGACGGCGATGATTTGGGACGGTTGGAGCCGACCTTGAAAAAATACGGCCTCCCTCTTTTGCGAAATACCGCGACCCGCCTTGAACTTAATGGCGATAGCCTCTGGCTACTCGGTACAGACGACTCCAGCACCCACAACGATAATTTGTCTAAAACCTTGCGGGCGGCGGGTTTTGCCAGCCCAGAAGTGGCCCGGAGCGACGAACGGGCCAAAATCCTGCTCTCGCATACGCCTGCCTTTACCCCACAAGCCGCCGCGATGGGGGCCGATCTGTTGTTATCGGGCCATACTCACGGCGGGCAGGTCTATTTCCCGGTGATCGAGAATGTGGTAATCTCGCCTATTTTCCCACACTATCGGGGTTATTATCGGGTCGGCGACCGTACCCAGGTCTATGTTAACAAAGGAGTCGGGGTAGTCGGCCCTCCGATGCGTTTTTTCGCCCGGCCCGAAATTTTGCTACTCCGGCTAGTCAGAGGTTGATAGATTAGGTATAAGGTATCAGGTGTCAGGTATCAGGTGGGCCGATTCTTACCTAATACCAATACCATTCAAATAAAGCTGTGGGAATTGTCATTCTGAGGGGCGACCAGTAGCCCGGTCTAACCTTAGATAGATTTAAGCCCGAAGAATCTGCTGACCTAAATTGGCTTTTGAAGTCAAGACCCGGCGCAGTCAAGCAGATTCTTCGGCGGGATTAGGTGGTTGGTTTCTAATCCGGGTAAATCCCCCACCTCAGAATGACAATTCCCACAGCCTTATTTGAATGGTATTGTACCTAATACCTGATGCCTGACACCTAATACCTGACACCTGATACCTTATACCTGATGTCCAAAGAATGAACTTCATTCAATTTTCAAAATTGCTTCAAAAACCTCTTGACAGAGTTCAAAATATCGGGTATAACGAGAATGAACTTCATTCAGTACGACGGAGTGAGGAATGAGGTAGGTTAAAACAAAGCGTGGATAAAATGACAACAGAACTAGCTGAAAATACGACCCAACCTAAAACTAAAAAAATCGACAAGCGGGAAGCAATTATCGAAGCCGCTATTGAGCTTTTTACTACTCAGGGTTATGAGACGACCACCATGGCTGAGGTTGCCAAAAAAGCAGCCGTGGCGGTTGGAACGGTCTATCTGTATTTTAAGAACAAGCCCGATCTTTTGATGGGCGTTAAAGGCGATTACGAGATGGATTTCGTGAGCTATATGGCTCGACCCGAAATCCAGCAAATTCCGCATCATCTACGGGCGCGGCCTTTGATCGAAGCTTCTTTTGAACTATGCGAACGTAATGTGAGTAACGTGCAGTTAATGGGTTTGCAGCCGCAAATGATCGGTGATATTAAGGACAAGAACGGCGGGCCGATCCAACAGGCGATCCAGCAGTTTTTTGAAGAAGCAATCGCGGTGGGAGCCTTCCGACCGGTGGATAGTCAGGTGGCGGCTGTGATTACCTTTGGCATGGTACACACGGCCTTGCATCAATGCTTTGAGATTGAGCTTGGCAAAAACAAAGAGCGCTATATCAATGTGTTGGTTGATGTAATGGAAACCTGGCTGGTGCGACCTGAATTACTAAACAAGTAACTAAAAGTTCCTGTTAAATCTATAAAATAGGACTGAAGGCAGTCCGACGACCCTAATTTTTGGCGGTCTTTTTTTTGACCCATTTTTAGCTGAATGAACTTCATTCCATTATAAAGACGGGCCTGAAATTCGTGTTATCTTTTTCGAGCGAACAATCTGATAAGTAAAGCTTTACTCGTCTCGGTGGGGGTGGGTGGCTTAAAGGAGTGACTACGATGTTTACAGCATTGGGCAAATTTACCTATAGATGGCGCTGGGGCGTATTAGTCGCCGGGCTGGTCTTTCTGATTACGGCGGCAGCGCTTGGCCCCGGCGTAATCGGCAGCCTCAAGGGAGGCGGCTTCGACGACCCAAACTCCGAATCAAGCAAAGCATTAGCCGCCCTGCATCAGCAATTGGGCCGGGATGAAGGGTCATTGGTCGTATTATTTACCGCCAAAGATGGTCTGACGGTTGATAGTCCCCAATACAAACAGGCCGTCGAAGCAACCCTGGCGAAAGTGAACGGCAAAACCGGGATCGGCACGGTTGCGAGCTTTTACAATACGGGAGCGCCTCAACTAGTCTCGCTTGATCGGCAAAATACTTATGCCGTGATTGGGTTAGTGGGCGATCAGGAAGCCTGGAAAAAGATACTCGAAGAAGTGCGCCCCTTGCTGAAAAGCGATCAACTACAGGTGCGTCTGGGTGGGTTTGCCGCCGTCAATGAGGAAATGAGCGAACAGGTCAGCAAAGACCTTGCAACGGCTGAGACATTGAGTTTCCCGATACTAGCGGTGTTGTTGATCTTTATCTTCGGTAGCCTGATCGCAGCGGGTTTACCGTTGGCAATCGGTGGGGTAGCCATTTTAGGAGCCTTCTTGATCTTGCGGATCGTCAGTAACTTTACGGATGTCTCGATCTTCGCGCTAAACGTCATTACAATGCTGGGCCTGGGCTTGGCGATTGACTACAGTCTGTTCATTATCAGTCGCTTCCGGGAGGAATTGTGGCGGCACAACGGCAACGTCCCTGCTGCCCTGACCAAGACGATGCAGACGGCAGGGCGTACTGTCCTGTTTAGTGGCCTGACAGTTGCCATCAGCCTGTTAAGCTTGCTGGTTTTCCCGCAGATGTTCCTCAAAAGTATGGGAATGGGCGGCGCGGCGGCGGTGCTGGTCGCAATGCTAACCTCACTTACGGTATTGCCTGCAATCCTGGCTTTGCTGGGCCACCGGGTAAACTCGCTTTCGATCTGGTCGATTTTGCCGGGCCGTCGCAATCGCAGCCAGGCTCCGGCCAAAACTGGCAGAGGCTTTTGGTATCAACTTAGCACCTTTGTAATGCGTCGCCCCGGTCTGGTGTTGATCGTAACGCTGGTTCCGTTGATCTGGGTGGGGCTGCCCTTTTTGAAGGCTAACTTCTCGACCCCGGACGCTCGCAGTTTGCCGCAAGGTCGCGAAAGCCGGGTGGTCAGCGAAATCCTGACCGACCGGTTCCCCCGCAACGAAACCCAGCCGATCCAATTGGTAGTACGTTCGGACAAGTCGGCCCTGGATGCTGCCAGCTTGAGCGCCCTGTACGACTACACTCGTCAGGTAGCTCAGGTTCCGGGTGTAACCCGTGTCGATAGTCTGGTTACTTTGAACCCGCAACTGGATAAGAACGCTTACCTCGGTTTCTATTCGGAAGCCGGACGCGCCCAGAACCCCCAGGCAGCCCAGGCCGCTGGACGGTTCGCCAAAGATAACTATACGCTGGTGACGGTGCTGTATAATACCGACCCGAAAGCTTCGTCTAGCCAGGACATCGTGCGGAACATTCGTAATCTGAGCCTTCCGACTGGCCTGAGCGTCCAGGCTGGCGGCGACTCGGCCCAACTGGTGGACTTCCTGGCAAGTCTCGAACGCAGCGTACCAGTCGCCTTTGGTTTGGTCGTCGCGGTTATCTTCGTCCTGCTGTTCTTGATGCTGGGTAGCCTGGTTATCCCGCTCAAGGCGGTTGTCCTGAATGTGCTGTCACTCTCGGTCAGCTTTGGGGCGTTGGTCTGGATTTTCCAGGATGGCAATCTGTCCGACCTGCTGGGCTTTACGCCGCTCGGCACAGTAGACGGTACGCAGCCCGTCTTGATCTTCGCCATCGCCTTTGGCCTGTCGATGGACTATGAAGTCTTCTTGCTCTCCCGGATCAAGGAGCATTACGACCGCACGAAAGACACCACCGCTTCGGTTGCGCTGGGTGTGCAGAAGACCGGCGGCATCATTACCAGCGCGGCCCTGTTGCTGGTAATCGTAATCGGTAGCTTTGCGACTGGTCAGGTGGTCTTTATCAAGCAGATCGGGGTTGGCCTGGGTCTGGCGGTGCTGGTCGATGCGACGGTAGTGCGGATGTTCCTGGTTCCGGCCTCGATGCGGCTAATGGGCAAATACAACTGGTGGGCTCCCGCCCCGCTGACCGCGCTCTACAATCGGCTCGGCTTTAGCGAAGTCGAAGCAGAGGAAGAAGCGCCCGCTCTAACTCCGACCTATGCTCCCGAAGCCGAGAAAGTCGATGCAGTAGCTTAGGGGAAGGCAGAAGTAAGAATGCAGAATGCAGAATATAGAATGCAGAATAGGTTCCGTACTTGCGTTCTGTATTCTGCGTAACTACTAGAGTTAGTTTAATGTGGGAGGGAAGGCTAAACCCGATGTAACTTTATCGGATTTAGCCTTCCCTCCCACATTTGAGTCATTCTATATTCTGCATTCTGCATTCTGCACTCTGCATTCTTACTTCCCCATTATCCGGGGTGGTGAGAGCAAATAGCTTAATAATAGCCCGGTTAGTCCGGCTACGACGATAGAACCGGCCCAGAGTGGGATCGTCCAACCGATCCCTTTGTTAAGCATTAGAATGGCGAAGTAGGACGTATAGAGTGAGAAAGGGGCGGCAAATGCAAAGAGATGGAACCGCCCCGCTTGGTCCTTACCCGGCTTGATAGCCCACAGCAATCCATCCGCTACTAATCCTCCTATTAAGGCGGCAGGGATCAAGGGATACTGGTCTTTGAGGACGCTCATCAAGACCACATTGAGCGTAAATATTAGGGTCAGCGCCCCCAATGGCAACTCCCAGCGTCGTACTATCAGCAAAACCAGGCCCATCAGCAAAACCGTTTGTAATATCACACTGACCACTCCTAAGACCTGATTATAAGAATCGCTACGGCTGGCTACTGTACCGCTCAGACCGACAAACAAAAGCTGGCTACCGTCCGGCGACCAAACTACCTCCACATTAAACAAGGCTGGATTATGCGAAAGATTAGTCTGACCACTTCCATCCGCATTCATGATGTAAATATCGGGAGTGTCGTAGCGCCAGGAGCTAAAGGCGATCCGACGACCATCGGGCGACCAGACCGGGTTAAAATCGGGCGATTGGTTAGTGGTCAGTCGGGTATGATCGCTGCCATCGGTTTTGATCGTGTAAATCTCGATAGAATTATCCCGACCCGCGCTAAACGCCAGCATGTTTCCATCGGGCGACCAGCGAACCGAATAGATCATATTTGGTTCGGTTAAGACCCGGACAGGGTTAGAGCCGTCTGAATCTAGCAAGTATAGACTGCTATCTTCGCGGCCCAGGCTAGAGACAAAGGCAATCCGGCGACCGTCGGGCGACCAGTTTGGGGCCTGGTTCTTCCTGTCAAGCATCGTTGTTAGTCGGGTCGGGTTGCTACCATCGGCGTTCATCACAAAGATTTGGGGAGTGCCAGTCTGATCGGAGACAAAGGCGATTTGGCGACCGTCGGGCGACCAGGCTGGTTGGCCTTCGTTGGCGGGGCTATCAGTCAGGCGGGTCTGGTTGCTACCATCGGCGTTCATAATGTAAAGGTCGCTATTATCTTTAAGTTCGGCGGAAAAAGCGATCCGGCGACCATCGGGCGACCAGGCTGGTTGGGTTTTCAGGAGGTTAGGGCTGTTGGTCAGCCGGGTTTGCCCGCTACCATCTGGCTTCATGGTATAGAAATCGCTCAAGCGTGGTCTCGTACTGGCCTGAGAAGTACCAGAATTAGCCGCTTGTGGATTGGCAAAAGGGTGGACATCCTGGGTAAAAAACGTTAGCAGCGAGAGTAAATAGATTACGGATAGCAGCATCGGCAGTAAGGAGAACAGGTCGGTTTGTTCTCCTCCGCGTCGCCAGGCCGAGCGTAACGGCCCGGTCAGAATCAGCCCCATACCGACCGCCAGCGTGAGGTGGCTGGGGCTTAAAGCGGCCTCAAAGCCCCGTTCGATCCCAAAAGCGGTATGCCAGGCCAAATCGAATACACCGCCAACCCCGAAGATAATAACGCCCAGCAGCGAAAGACGGTAACTTTTTGGTAAGGCCCTCGGCCAATCGTAGCCCCGATTATGATTTCGGACCAGATTAACCACCAGAAAAGCGGCACAGGCTCCATAGCCGGAATACAAAATAGCGTGCCAGGGCGTGAAAAAGGTTTCGAGGGTAGGGATATGGTCGTGCGCCCAACCATCGATATATAGTCCTCCCATCAGCCAGCTACACAGCAAGATCATCCCATAATCAAAGCGCAGACTGGCTACCAGGGCTGGCTTGCGCGGGGGTAGCTCGGCGGTCGGCGCGGGCGGGTAAAATAATTGGCTCATAAGCTCTCCTGTTATAGCAATTTACAGAATTATTGACCTGATTTTGGTAGAGGCAACCCTTGTGATCGCCTTCGGAGACCCGGCACGGTGTTCACGGGCGACCACAAGGGTCGTCCCTACCAACCCAATCTCTGTGCAATTGCTGTAAGCGATTCAGTAAAGGTTGAGCTTAGTGTAGCCAAAATCTTTTGAAGAACTTGTGAGGAACTTATCCGATTATTGTCCGATTTGGCTTTGCCAATATCTTAGCCCGCTTCTTCATCAGTTCTTCACATCCCTTTTGGCATGATAGGAATAGAAAACAGGCTTTGCTATAATTAGAACAGCCAGCAAGGATTTACGATTTACGATTTACGATTTACGATTTACGATTTACGATTGTAGGTATTGAGTTGTGGGAGGCATTTACGATTGTAGGAGCAGATTTTATATTCTGCATTCTGCATTCTGACTTCTACATCCTGACTTCTGCATTCTACATAAAGGTCAAGCGCATGAGTTCTACTATTCTGGTGGTGGATGACGATAGGAAAATAGTCAATGTCGTTAAGCTGTACCTGGAAAAGAACGATTATCAGGTGCTGGTAGCTTATGATGGCGTAGAGGCATTGGAAGTTGCCCGGCTCAAACAGCCCGATCTGGTCGTGCTGGACTTGATGCTGCCTCGTATAAGTGGGCTAGATGTTTGCCGTATTTTGCAGGCCGAGTCCAAAATGCCGGTGGTAATGCTGACCGCTAGAATTACCGAGGACGACAAATTGGCCGGGTTCGAGTTAGGCGCGGACGATTACCTAACCAAACCGTTCAGCCCCCGCGAGTTGGTGGCCCGTGTACGGGCCGTCTTGCGGCGGCTTGAGGAAAAAGACGAGCCGTCCAAATCTTCCGAAATCCGGCGAGGCGATCTGTTGGTCGATAACGTGCGGCATCAAGCCTGGCTCAAGGGTGAATTATTACGCCTGACCCCCAAAGAATTTAAGCTGCTGCATACGCTGGCAAGGCAACCGGGCCGGGTTTTTACCCGCCTGGACTTGCTCGAACAGGTTTTTGGGCTTGATTATGGCGGATTGGAGCGGACAGTCGATGCTCACATCATGAACTTGCGGAAGAAAATCGAACCTAACCCGGAACAGCCCAACTTCTTGCAAACCGTCTATGGGGTCGGGTACAAATTTAGCGAGGAGAGTGGTAATGTTTCATAGCTTACGCTTCCGATTGTTGGTAACTTTTATGATCGTGATAATCGTGATGGTGGGAGTGGTCGGCCTATTTAGCAGTCAGGCGACCAGTCTGGCCTTCGACCGCTATTTGGACGGTCAAAAGCAGGTGATTCGACCAGAGACTTTTAGGAAAATCGCCGAAAATAAGCTTCGTCCCGACCAGATCGCCCTGCTAAATCAGTCGCTTCAGCCGCCGATAGCGCGGGTAATTTTGCTGGATGAGCAAGGTCAGGTCATCGCCGATGTACGCAGTGGGTCAAATCAGGCCGGGGTGCTACCCAAAGTAGTAAACCCACCTCCGTTTATAGTTCCAACCGTCGTTTCGGCCAATTCCGAAATAGCTGCTACGCCAACTGCCATTAGCAAAGCCGCAACGAATTCCGTTCAACTTGCTACGCCTCTCCCACCCGTGACACCAATTTTGGCGATCCCGCGTGTCCCGCCCGCCATTACACAACCCCCCGTCTTGGGTCTGTCGGAGCGGGTTTTTATCGACTCGGCGAATGGTTCGCTTTGGCTGGCGACCATCATAGCCGGGTTGGTGGCTTTGCTAATGACGGTGTTGCTATCGCGGCGTATTCTCAAGCCGGTCGAGGAATTGACGTTAGCGGCCTGGGCAATGGAGCGCGGCGATTTAAACCAGCGTGTCCCGGTGCGAAGCTGGGATGAGCTTGGTACGTTGGCCCGTGCTTTTAATTCGATGGCCGATAAATTATCGCGCTCGGAGCAGTTGCGCCGCAATATGGTTAGCGATGTAGCCCACGAACTACGCACGCCCCTGACCAATATTCGGGCCTATCTGGAAGCCTTGCAGGATGGCTTTGCCGAACCTAGCCCCGATATGCTCGGCTCACTCTACGAAGAAACGCTGCTACTCAATCGGCTGGTGGACGATTTGCAAGAACTGGTTTCCGCCGAGGGTGGACAACTTCGGCTCGATTGCCAACCGCTCGAACTGGCCCCGTTGATCGAGAAAGTAACCGGCAGCTTGCAGCGGCGTGCCACCGAAAAGTCGCTTCAACTCAAAGCTGAAATATCCACCGAATTGCCCCTCATCCTGGCCGATCAGGAGCGTATCGGGCAAGTGCTTCGCAATTTGCTGACAAACGCGATGGCCCACACGCCACCCGATGGTCGGATTATAATCAATGCCCGCCCCACCGACCGCGAGATGGTGATAAGCGTGCGGGACACCGGCGAGGGTATCTCGGCAGAACACCTGCCCTACATCTTTGAACGCTTTTATCGGGCCGACCAATCACGGGCCAGGGCGACTGGCGGCAGTGGGCTAGGGTTGGCTATCGTCCGGCAGTTGGTTGAAGCGCACGGCGGGCGGGTGACAGTAGAAAGCATTGTTGGAGTTGGCACCAAATTTACCTTCAGCTTGCCCCTGGCAGTCGCTTCTCAACCGCAAAATCAGGGCTGGCCTGCCTGAGCAACACTCAGTACAGCCATGTAATTATTGTCATTGTGAGCCGCAGCGAAGAATCTAAGGTTCGTCGGGCTAGAGCCAGCTTTTGCCAGAAGATTCTTCGCTTCGCTCAGAATGACACAGGTGCCATGACTTACCTGTTAGAGTAGTCAGGTGTAGATGTTAACCCCACTCTTATCTCGCTTTTTTGCGATATAAAGCAGAAGCTACTCGGCTTCTGTTTTATTGTCTTTCCCGCCAACCAAAAGAATTTTCACTTTGAACGTGCTAAAATAGACGGAAGGATTTAAAGTCTTGTCAGAGCAAACCTGGTATTGATAATTAGACAAGCTGGGCAGGATGTAGCAGGGCCAATCAAATCAGCCATTTTATCAGAGATAGGCAAAAGCAATTTAATCCTGTTTATCCCTGTTAATTTAATAGGAGGAGAGCTAAAGAATTATGACTTTAATGCGGGATGAAATATTGGAGCAGCCAGTCGCCCTCGAACGCAGTTTGAAAGAGGGGCGAGCAACGGCCCGGAATCTGGCCCGTCGGATCAATCAGTTTCGGCCTGATCTTGTTTTTATTGCGGCTCGTGGTAGCTCCGATAATGCTGCGACTTATGCCCGCTATATTTTCGAGGCTTACACCGGGCTACCGGTTTCTCTGGCCGCGCCTTCGCTTTTTACCCTTTACCGTCGTCAGCCCGACCTTAAAAAAGCCTGGGTAATCGGTATCTCGCAATCCGGGCGTTCGGAGGATATTGTGGAAGTGGTCAGTGAGGCTCGTCGCCAGGGGGCCTTGACGCTTGCGTTGACCAACGACCCGAATTCGCCTCTGGCAGAAGCGGCGGGTGAAGTAATGAGTTTTAATATTGGCCCGGAAAAATCGGTGGCGGCTACCAAGACTTATACGGCGGAACTGGCCCTGATTGGTTTGCTGGCGGCTGAAATTGCCGATGATAACGGCTTGCGGTTGGGCCTCGACCGCCTGAGTTCGTCGATCAACAAAGCCTTGCAACTGGAAGAGCGCATCAAATTATTGGCAAACCAGGAACTCTACAAAAATGCGCCCCATTGCCTGACGCTTGGACGTGGCTACAACTATCCGACCGCCCTCGAACTGGCTCTCAAGCTCAAGGAAACCAGCTATATTTTTGCGGCCCCCTACTCGTCGGCAGATTTTCTGCATGGGCCGTTTGCTCTGGTTGAGCAGAGCTTACCAGCTATAATGGTTGGGGCGAACGGCCCGGCTATTCCCGGTCTTTTGGAATTGGGCGAGAAATTGAAAGCACGTGGCACGGAAATCATCGCGATTGGGGATGACGAAGGGCTGTTGCGGCTGGCTACTACCAAAGAAAGCGCCTTCCCGCTCGATCTGACCGGCTTGCCAGAGGCCCTTAGCCCGGTGGTCTGCGTCGTTCCGGGCCAATTGTTCGCAATGCATCTAGCGCTGGCGCGGGGTTATAACCCCGATCAGCCGCGTGGTCTCAACAAAGTTACCAGCACTAAATGATACGATTGCCGTTAACCTCGGTGGGCGACCTCAAAAGTCGCCCACCGAGATGATAGCTTTTAGGCGGCTACCGAGGTGGTAGTAACCGCCGAGACGGGTTCGTCCGGTTTGTCGCCTTCTTTCCTAGCAATTAGAAACGCTCCAACCGGCCCAAAGGCGGCTATCACGATCCGGTTAAGCTGGCTCTTGCGGGCCGCATCGTTCCAGACCACCCGCCCCAAAAATTCCATTTCGTTAACAGGATCGCAGTTACGAACTACAAACTCGATCAGAGGGCCGGTCACGGCTAAGGTGGCGCTAATCAGGCCCAACTCGCGTTGTAGTTGATTAAATCCTTTGGTAAAAGCTTTTTCGAGATATTCGCGCACTGCTCCGGCGGCAGTTAGTACCAGCGCCCCCACATTGGCACTCTCACTCATGCGCTGCTGGCTTTGCTGGTTTTTGGAGTTGATGTCGTTGGTGCCTTTAACCTCGGCAGTGGTTATAGTAGTTTTACCGTCCGAGACCGCTTTTACTACCCCCGGCCCAACCCCGATCCCACCCAGAAGGGGCGTTATCAATCCGACCACGGTCGCGCCCCAACTCAGGTTGGTCGATAAAACCAAAATAGCTATAAGCAAAACGACCAGCCCGATAGCCCCGCCAACGCTAATCCACAACCATTTGTTCCTAAAAATACTGCTAATGGCGCTTAGCCCGGCGGTAGCGACATCGGAGGTGGCTTTGACTCCGGCGGCAGTCAACTCGCCCAATTCTTTTTGCAATTCCTGAAAAGCATCCTGCAAACTGCGACTGGTGAGGCGGGTTATATCCTGGCTGTAATCCTGGATCAAATCGCTGGCGATGTTGACCACCCGGAAGGAGCTTAAATCCTGTCGCCCGGCGACTAGGCTGTACCAGTTGCCCCATTGCTCGACCAGGGCCGACCGCAAATCCATCAATTGATCGTAGTTCCAACCTGGATGGATGTTCAATTTCTCGTTCCAGGAAGGCGGGTTCGGACGGTCGCCCTCGCCGACATTCTTGTCGGATGGTTGCAAAATACCGTGTTCGCTCATTTCCAAGACGGTACGCTGCCAATAGTCGAGGCTCTGGACAACGCAATTAACCGCCACCCGGGGCGATTTGGAGTCCATATCTTCTTCCTGGTTTTGTTCCATATCAAGCTTGTCAGGGTCAGTCGAGGTTTTGGGTTGGACTTTTTTGACATTTGCAAGATAGTCTTCTTCCAATATTCCGGCCAGCCCTGCGACCTGGCGTTGAAGTTCGGATATACGCCGGGGCTTGAACAGTTCTACCCAGTTATCGTAAATCAATTGATTGAGTTCGGCCTCTTTACCGACATATTTGTCTTTACTGACCGTTTTAAGATAAGGGGTAGTCTGAACGACCAACGACCACGAAAGGTTCGAAAGGAGCCGTCCAGCCTCGTAGCCATAACGGGCCGCCAGCATGGTCAGGCTTTCGGCGAAAAGCCGTTCGCGCACGTAGCTATCCCAGGCTGTAATAAGCGCTTCTACCTGCGAACTCAAGTCCTTTATCAGGTAGTTATAAGCAGTTGGGGCAGTCTCGTTGGGGGCAGGGTCGGGCAACGTTATATAAGGAGTTGACCCCTGGAAGACTTGTTCAAGCACCTTTTCGTAGGTATCAAGCTTTTGGTAAAGGCAAGTCAAGAAGTTGAGTAACTGGCGCAACTTCTCAGCCAACCCGAATTTTAGTCCGGTGCTGGACAGGCCGATATTGACAAAAGGAACCTGGTTGTTCAAATAGGCCGGTTTATCCGCCGACATATTATAACGGGCCAAATCAATTTCCTGGTCGCCCAGCAGTTCCTGATGCAGACTGATCGCCCGGCTGTACAGCCCACGCCAGTTACTTGCCAGGGCAAATCCGCTGGCCGTTCGACCGGGTGGCACGACGTTATCAGGGCCAAGTATCTGGGCTTCCATCACTCGCCCACGCAATTCCATCAAGACCGTTCCCAGCGAAAGCGCCAGCTTGACCATTTCGGCGGGGGTATGGCTGGGCGGTTTGGACGAGCCGCTGGTTGCCGGGGGTGGGCTGTTGGTCATTGTGCCAGGACTGCCGACTACTACCGAATGAACCGTTGCTGGGGCTGGCATAGTGGCGTTGCCTGACTGAGGGCTACTCGTTCCAATCGTCTGAATGGGAGCCGGGTTGCCGGACGGCAGCGGATTTTGCCCGATGGTCGGCAACGGATTCGAGTGAGAGGGTGCAATCTGCTGTAAAGGAGTCGGGCTGGAAGATGGTGCAATCTGAGGTAAAGAAGCGGGACTCGACGATGGTACAATTTGGGGCAAAGAGCCAGACCCGCTAGAAATGGGTGGTATTGAGATAGGGCTGACCGGTGGGTTAGAATTGGTTCCATCCGGCGACGCAGCCTGCTGTTCTTCACTCATTACAGTTTTCCTTCCTTATGACCTTGTAAACAAAGGCTTTCCATAAAACCGAAACCTAAAACGAAACCTGGATTTAGATTAGAAATCTGATCTAAGTTAGCTGACCCAAATCAGATTAAATCCAAAACGGGGTAGTGCGATTAGGATAATAAAGACAGTCGAATAAGGGAACCCGGTGAAGCATTTTATTATGATAAGACCTGACTATCCAGGCTTCTGGACAACCTGGATTAGATCGGTTAGGTCGGTTGAATAATTACAGTAAAACAGGGCTTTTTATACATACGCTCTGGTTCGATTATAACATAGCCTGCCCCGCTTTTATAGTGCCGCATGCAATGGGGGTTGAGTGTCAGAATTTCGCACTCGTTCAAACCCTAAAAACGAGCGACCGTGAAGACCTCGCTCCAAACCATTCAAAAGTATATGTTAGAAAAATTCCCGCAGAAAATTTTTCTAACATATATCCAATCTTCGGTTTAGAGTGTGGTACAGTCTGGCTAGTTTGCAAAAAACTGACCTTCACCTCGGCCAGCCTGCGGCTAATGAAAAGGCAGCGATTTTGTGTTATGCTTATAAACCTACAGTTGCGAAAATACTGTTTACCAAAAACCACACCACAATAGAACCGAACGGCAGTCAAAGGCTGCCGCTTGTTTCACATAAGGAGGACCTGGCGTATGACGCAAAACGCTGAAGCGGGGTCGGCTCACCGGCCTCGTACTATGTTCGAGAAAATTTGGGAGGCTCACGTGGTACGTGAAGTGCCGGGCCAATCGACTATCCTGTATATCGACCGCCATCTGGTTCACGAAGTTACTTCGCCCCAGGCGTTCGAGGGCTTGCGGTTGCAAAATCGCCCGGTGCGCCGGGCCGAAGCGACCTTTGCCGTGATCGATCATAACGTGCCGACCACTCCTATTGGTCAGTACGGCAAACGCAGCAATGTACCGACCGCGACCGAACAGGCTTTGCAGATTAGCACGCTTGAGCAGAACGCCCACGACTTTGGGCTGGTTCTGTTTGACCTGGACGACATTCGCAATGGGATTGTCCACGTCACGGCCCCGGAGCAGGGGTTGACCCTGCCCGGTACGACGGTGGTCTGCGGCGATAGTCATACCGCGACGCACGGGGCGTTTGGGGCGCTGGCCTTTGGGATCGGGACTAGCGAAGTCGAGCATGTGCTGGCGACCCAGACGCTTTTGCAGACCCGCCCTAAGACGATGGAAATCCGGGTTGAGGGCGATTTGCCCGCCGGTACGACCGCCAAAGACATTGTATTGTATGTCATCGGGCAGATCGGGACGGGCGGTGGTAACGGTCACGTGATCGAGTTTACCGGCGCGGCGATCCGAGCGCTCTCGGTGGAAGGCCGGATGACGCTTTGCAATATGGCAATCGAGGGTGGAGCGCGGGCCGGGATGGTCGCACCCGACGAAACGACCTTTGCCTGGATCGAGGGCCGTCCGTATGCGCCACACGGTGCGGAATGGGACAAGGCGGTCGCGGCCTGGCGGCAGTTGCCAAGCGATCTGGGGGCAGTCTATGACAAAACCATTGTGCTAAACGCTGCCGACATTGCACCGCAAGTGACCTGGGGAACCACCCCCGCTATGACCACCACCGTTACGGGCGAAGTTCCCGACCCGCAAAGCTTCGACGACCCGGTGCGCCGCCAGATGGCGATTCGCGCTTTGCAGTATATGGGCCTGACACCTGGCACAAAAATTCAAGATATAAATATCGACCGGGTATTTATCGGCTCTTGCACCAATAGCCGTCTGGAAGATTTGCGGCAGGCGGCCCAGGTAGCCAAAGGCAAGCGAGTCGCGCCGACCGTCCGGGCGATGGTCGTACCGGGGAGTGGGTTGGTCAAGGAGCAAGCCGAGGCCGAAGGACTGGACAAAATCTTTGTAGAAGCCGGTTTCGAGTGGCGTGAACCGGGCTGTAGCATGTGCATCGCCATGAACGGCGACAAACTAGCCGAGGGCGAACGCTGCGCCAGCACTTCTAATCGCAATTTTGAAGGGCGGCAGGGTAAAGGCGGTCGTTCCCATCTGGTCAGCCCGGCGATGGCCGCTGCTGCTGCCATCGCGGGCCATTTTGTCGATATTCGAGATTGGAAGTAGTAAGGGAGACATTTTACGCCCTTAAGGGTGTCTCTCCGTGTTAATGTTATAGCAGCCGTATGCACAGGGCGCAGGTGCGCCAATGAAACTAATCAGTCATCAGGAATAGGCAAAGTCAATTATATCCCGTTCATCCTGTCTATCCCTGTTAATTTTCGAGGAGCTTTCTAAATGGAACCATTCAAAGTTTTGAACGGCGTTGTGATGCCGCTCGACCGCACCAATGTCGATACCGACGCGATTGTACCGGCCCGCTATTTGGTCTCGATCAAGCGCACCGGCTTTGGCGAGATTTTGTTTTCCAACTGGCGCTACAAAGAGGACGGTACACCCAACCCGGATTTTGTGCTAAATCAGCCACGCTATAAAAATTCTTCGGTTTTGCTGGCGCGAGAGAATTTCGGCTGTGGCTCCTCCCGCGAGCATGCGCCCTGGGCCTTGCAGGAGTACGGCTTTAAGGTGATTATCGCGCCGGACTTCGCCGACATTTTCTATAACAACTGCTTCAGTATCGGCCTTCTGCCGATTACGCTCAAGCCGGAAGAAATCGACGAGCTTTTTGCCGAGGTTGAGGACGAGCCGATGTATCGTCTGCGGGTGAACCTCGAAGAGAACACCGTAACCGCTCCGGGCGGCAAGGTCTTTCACTTCGAGCTTGACCCTTTTAAGCGCGATGCCTTGCTCAGGGGTCTCGATAACATCGGCTGGACCCTTCAGTTCGACGACCTGATCCAGGACTACGAGGCCAAACGGCAGGCCGAGCAGCCCTGGCTTTACGCCTCTAAATAGCACTAAACCGCGCTACAAACCGGGGGAATAATTTCCCCGGTTTGTAGCCGTGAGTGTTCTAATTAAGTGAGCAATAAAACTAATTTTAACTATAGTTTTGATATTACGTCAAAATTATTAGAACAGGAAAGAATTCAGAAGTGAAACTCGTTGGAATCGAAATTCAAAATTTCCGAAGCATTGGCAACGACCCTATAATTCTCAGCCCGTGGAAGCAGTGTAATATCCTGATAGGTCAAAACAATACAGGTAAATCCAATGTGATTAAAGCAGTTCAAAAGATTGTAGAGCTAGTCAAACCCGGAGGTCAAAAACCAAAGTCTTTTGAAAATACTGATTATCATTTAAGAAATCTTTCGAATAGATTCACATTTACATTAAAATTTCAGTACGATCCCAAACAAAATATTGATCGAATTATCACCGATAAATTAAAAACGGATAAATTTGATTTTACGTTTAGTTGGGAAAACAAAAGTGACTGGATAATAATAGATAATTCTTTTACCCAAATTCAGGATTTTGGTCAAGCAAAAGACTTTATTGAAAGTATATCCTTATTTTATGATAAATCTTCTGAAATCGCTGAAAATTTTTTGAGAAATGGAGAGGAAATATTCAAACGTTTTTTTGCTCAGTTTATATCTCAGGTATACATAATTCCAGAATTCCGCCAAATAGAAACTGGCGATGAGTATTCACTAAGCGGAAAGAATCTTGTCAGGCTTTTAGCTAGTTATCAACACCCTGAAATCGGTAATGACACCGATCAAGCGAAATTTAACAAAATCCAAGAACTGGTACGTCAGTTATTACATATGCCAGAAGCTATGTTAGAAGTTACTAATGACAAAACCTCTATTGTAATTTCTAATCATGGCCTTAGACTTCCCCTTTCATCCTATGGCACAGGTGTTCATCAGCTAGTTATATTGGTAACAGCTATATTGTCGATAGACAATGCTATTTGTTGTATCGAAGAACCTGAAATCCATTTGCATCCTACTTTGCAAAGAGAGTTTTTAGAATTCATAACTACGCAAACAACAAACACTTTCCTTATAAGTACACATTCTCCTACTTTGATTAACTCTCAAAGCAGAATATTAGCCGAGCCTAGCCCAAAAATACAAATTTTCCATTTAAGAAAGGAAAACGGCGTAACGATTGGTGGCCCTGTGTTGAAAGATACTCATAGTCTTGATGCTTTGAGTGATTTAGGGGTAAGGGCCACTGATATATTGCAATCAAATTCTATAATTTGGGTTGAGGGACCGAGTGATCGAATTTATCTAAACCGTTGGCTACAACTTATAGCTCCAGAGTTGGTTGAAGGGGTGCATTACTCCATAATGTTCTACGGTGGGCGATTGTTATCTCATCTTTCTACTGAAAGAGATGAAGTTACAGATGAGCTTATTGATATGCTGAAAATAAACCAACACCCCGTAGTAATGATTGATAGTGACCGTAAACACGCCGAGGATACGGTTAACACAAGCAAACAACGTATTAGTGATGAATGTAATACTAGCGAATGTATTTGTTGGATTACACACGGACGTGAAATCGAAAATTATATTGCTTCACGTGTAGTTACTGCCGCTTGTCAGGAACTATTTGGAGTGCCTGTTCAATTTGAAGAAAAGCCTTTTGAAAAATTTGATGATGCTTTAGATCAAGCATTAAAAAATGCAGGATTTGAAAAAGGCTGCAAATACGGAGCCGATAAAGTGAAATTTGCAAAGGTTTTTGCAGAGCATTTTGAGTTAGAAGATATGAGTTCTCAGCTTAAAGAGCGCGTCAGTGGTGTAGTAGATAAGATTCGCTCTTGGAATAAATAGAAGGAAAAGCTTGTGGCTAACAAGCAGGGATTAGAAGTAGATATACAGGGCCGTCGTCGGACGCTGGCCCCGACCGCCCTGGCCCAATATTTGAGCCTCGATAGTTGTGATCGCTTTTTGCGCTTTTATTTGCACAAGGGCGAGACGAACGCATTAGCGCGACGGTTGCGCGAGATTGGCTTGCAACGGGCCTTGCAACCGTTCGGGCCACTTTTGGCTGACCTGGGCGACCGAGTGGAGGCGGGCGTATTGGAGCGGTTGCGGGCGCAAGGCCATACCGTGATCGACCTGGACGAGCAGGACAAACGGGCGACGGTAGTTGCTTTGCAAAAGGCGACCATTCAGCCGATCTATCTTTATCAGGCCCAGGTCGGCGGGCGGTTGGGACGCTGGCAGTTTGAGGGGCGGGCGGATTTGTTGCGAGTGCGCCGTCTTGAGCAGGGGCGGCTGGAAATTCTGGTTGGCGACATAAAATCGACCCGCAAGGACAAAGTTTACCATCGGCTTCAGGTCGCGACCTATGTGCGGATGCTCCAGGATATGTTGGGGCGGGTTGGGCAGACGGCGGATTTTTTGGGGACGGTCGTGCGGCGCAACGTCGATGGCAGCTTGCAAGACCCCGGTAGCGCGACCCAATTCGACCTCGACCCCTATTTTGCGGCTCTCGATCAGTTGGCGGCTAACGAAGACTCGGCCCTGGCGCGGGTCGATGCCGCTCGGTTGGAAGACTTACACTATTACATCAACCAAAAGTGTGACGGCTGTTTGTTTAACCCGGTCTGTCTGACCGAGAGCGCCGAACGACAAGACCTGGCGCTGGTTCCCTTTATGGAAAGCGCCGACAAGCGCGTCTTAGCCGAATACGGTTTGCGTACCGTTGCCGATCTTGCCGGACTAAAGCAGTTGCCAGTCGTGCCGGATAAAGCCGAAAGTAACCCAGAGGAAGGCACTGCCGTACTTGACCGGCGGTTGCGCCCGACACCGGGACGCGAAAAGCTGGTTGCAACCCTGTCTGAGAAATGGCCGGTCGGCCCTAAGCTTGACCGACTGGTACAACGGGCCATTCGGTTGCGTCACCGTTTTGAGCCGGATAATACTCCACCTGGCTATGGTTACTTCTTCGATTCGGCCCGTAGCGTTTTGCCGGACGAGCGGGTTTACCCTGATCTGATCAAAATTTTTCTTGATGTACAGACCGATTATCTGGAAGACCGGGTTTATTTGGTCGGGGCGCGGGTGGTCGGGCCACAGGGTAGTGAGACCATCGTCGGGATCACGCCGGGGGTGGTGAATGCCGAGAGCGAAAAAACTTTGCTGGTGCATTGGGTCGCCGATATTCTGACGGCGGTTGTGATGGTCGCGGAAGATGCCAGCGCCGCACCCTTACACCTTTATCTCTATAATCGGCACGACCAGAAATTCTTGCTGGAAGCCTTGCGCCGTCATCTCGATCTGTTTGCCTCGCTTCCGGCCCTCTACGACCTGCTGACCGAAACGCCCGCCCTGACCCAGTCGGCGGTCTCCTTTGTCTACGACGAGGTAAAAGAACAGCGCAACCTTGCCAGCGCGGGCCATACTTTGCAAGCGGTTGCCACTCAGCTTGGCTTTAAGTGGAACGATGGCGAGAATTTGCTTTATTATCGGTTGTTCTCGCACGGTATGTTCGATTACTTGCTCAAGCGGCAGGATAATGGGCGTTATATCGAGTCTGCCGCCCGCTTTTATTCGAGCATCCCGCTGGAATATGCTTATGCTGCCTGGGGTCTTTTTAAGGCCGAGGATTTCGAGCCAAAAAAACGCCGCGATGTTACACCCTACTTAAAGGTGACAACCAACCATCTGCGCCAATTCCAGGCCAAACGGCTAGAAGCCCTCGCCTATATCGAAGGTAGCTTTAAGCGCAAGAACGCTTATATCAAAAAAGAGCCAGTCAATTTGCTCTCGCTAGGGTCGAGCGTGGGAGTGCCGCCTCCCTTCCGGCGGGTGCTGGAAGAATTTTTGTATATCGAGCATTACGCCAATTTGCAAGAGCATTTACAGCTTTTCAGCCAGCCGATTGTCAAGCGGGTGCAGCAGGGGCGGGCTTTGCTGATGCGTTGCGTCGAGGTGCAGGATACCCAATTCCGCAACAAGGTAGCGACCCTCGCCCGTTTCGAGGCCGATTTTAGCGATACTGGGCTGGAACCGACCGCCGCTTTGCAACTTAGCAAAATCAAGAGCGGCGATTTTGTAGTACTGAACCGCCTGGAAAGCGATGGCAAAGCCTGGAATACTGTGCGCGGTCGGCTTGGGGTCGTCCGCAATTTGGATGGCGCGTTGCTTTCGCTCGACCTGACCGATATGACCTTTTTCAGCCCCAAAGAGGGCCGCGCCAAAATCGATTTTCGCTATCCACACGATAATAAATTGCGCCCGCAAATCGGCGAACTTTACACGCTGGATGAAATGGTAGACGATCTGAACGGCGATAAGCTGTTGGACGGTTGCCGCCACGCCGACGCGAACCCTTTTTATCATCTGTTGGCCTCGTCCGCACCCGCCGCACAAAACCAGCGACATATCCCCGATACGGTGATAGAGAAGGCCACCGAATTTGCCGATTTGATTGCCGAACTCGAAGGCCCGAACGCTCCAACCGTCAGCCAACGGGCCGTGATCGCCGGACACCTGGGCGAGAAAATCTTTTTGGTGCAAGGGCCACCCGGTACGGGCAAGAGTCATACGCTGGGTTGGGCGGCGCTGGCCCGGATGTATGCGGCGCGGGCCGGGTCGGACCGACCGTTACGGGTGGCGGTTTCCTGCCAGACCCATAACGCGGTCAATATTGTGTTGCAAAGCATTGCCGGGAAACTGGCGAAACTGGCAGGGACGGCAGCCTGGCCCTGGCTTGAAAACTTGCAGCTTTACAAAGTCGGCGACGAAAACGACGATAATACTTCGGCGGGGGTTGAGCCGCTTGACCCCTGGGAACAACGTAGCCGCTTATCGCAAATCTTGTATAGTTCGCTGGTCGTGATCGGCGCTACGCCGGGCGGTCTCTATAAGCTGATGAAGCAGCAGACCAAAACTGGGCGTAGCAGCGAAGCACTCTGGAACGAAAAACCGTTTGATCTGGTCATACTGGATGAGGCCAGCCAGATGAATTTGCCCCAGGCGGTGCTGGCTTCTTCCTGGTTGCGCGAGGAAGGACAATTAATTGTAGTGGGCGATCACCGCCAGATGGCCCCGATCCTGGCTCATAGCTGGGAGGCCGAAGACCGCTTGAGCGCGGTCGCAACTCAGCCTTACCGCTCGGTCTTTCAGTATTTGCTCGACCGGCAATTCCCCCGCCTGGCCCTCGATGAAAGCTTCCGGCTTCATCAAGTTCAGGCCGAATTTTTGCAGCAGAATATCTACCGGCACGATGGAATCGATTTTCATTCCAACCGTCAACAGCTTTTACCCGCCCTGAACGACCCGACCGTATCGGCCTATTTACAGGCGGTGCTAGACCCGGCCTACCCGGTGATCGTCGTGCAGCACGCGGAACGCACTTCGCAGCAGGCCAACCCGACCGAGGCCGCCCTGATCGGGCCGATTGTAGAAGCCTGTATAACTCGGTTGGGATTGGATGCGGCGGAAGGTATCGGGGTAGTCGTGCCGCATCGCGCCCAAAAAGCGCTCTTACGGGCGGCTTTTCCCAGTTTGGCGACCTCCGATGCGGTTGATACGGTTGAACGCTTCCAGGGTGGCGAACGTGAAGTTATTATTGTTTCGGCAACTGCCTCCGACCCGGATTACGTTTTAGCCGAAGCCGAATTTCTGCTCAACCCCAACCGACTTAATGTGGCTCTCTCCCGTCCGCGCCAAAAGCTGATCGTAGTGGCTTCTAGTGTGGTCTTTAATTTCCTCTCCTCCGACCTCGAAATCTTCGATCAGGCCGTCCTCTGGAAACGACTGCTTGCCCCACAATGTGCAGGCGAACTACTTTGGAGCGGCCCCTATGCCGGGACGACCGTCCAGGTTTTCGGCTGTAAATCGTAAAGATGCGTTTTCAAAATCCAAAACTTTAGCTCTTCCTTAACTTTCTGGCACAAATGTTGCACACAGTTAAAGAGACTTTCACTGCTCTATAAAACAGGTGGTGAAAAGAATAGAAATAAAGACTTTGCGGCAGGGTGTCAACATACTTAAAAATTGGTTTGTGAGTACAGCGCATTAAATAGCCTGTAGCTATCGCTGAAAATCCAAAACCTGACACCTGCTTAACAGATAATTAGGAGGAGCTTTTATATATGACCAAGCGAAGAACTGATGTTCGATTACCGTTGCTGGGCTTGTTCGTTACAATGGGCCTTTTGCTGGCTTTGGGCCTGGCAGCCTGTGGCGACAGTACTACCGTTAGCAGTGGTGGAACGGTTGGAGCCGGAATTGTAACAGCCGGAACCGGGGCAGGACAATCAGCTGGAACTGCCGCTTCCGGGGCCGTAACCGCCGCCGGTACTGCTGTGGCAGGCGCACGCACTATAGCTGCAACGGCCGCTTCGGGAGCCGGGCAAGTAGCCGGAACCGTCGGAACGGGAGCCGGAACTGCTGCATCTAACGCAGGCCGTACCGCTGGAACTGCTGTAGCGGGTGCTATGACCCCTGGGGCAATGCCGGGTGCGACTCCAGCCGGTACAATGGCTGGTAGTATGACCACTGCTGCTGGTGCGAGTACTACGCCAGGAGCGGGTATGGGCATGACCAGTGCTGGACTGCCGATGTACACCGGGGCGCAAGCTGTAACGGTCTCCCAGACCCAGCAGGTTCAACTTGTGCCGGGTCTGAGTACGCTGGCGACTTTTATGGATCAGCCTAGCTTTAACGCTTATCGCTTACCCGCCAGCGCTATGAGCGGTTCGGCTACTAGCACTACGGCTGCCAGTACTACGCCGGGTAGTAAAATGATGGGTGGGCCGGTCGGCGATTTCTATCGCACCCAACTGACTTCTATGGGCTGGATGGATCGCACCAGCCAGTTGAGCCAGATTTCGCAACTTGGTACGGTCAGCTTCTTTGGCAATAGCCCAATGCTGTTCCAGAAGGGCGACCAACTGTTGTTCGTGGGGGTAAGTTCCCCGCTAACGGCTGATGCAATTAGCACGGCTGGCGTAACCAGCGTTTTCCAACCGGGTGATGTCGCTATCATGACTTTTAGCGGTACACCTAAGATCAAGATTCAGCTGTAACAGGCTGTAAAGCAAAAAAAGCTATCCCAACCGGGATGGCTTTTTTGCTTTATAACACCCGACTTGACGGCTTTCTGAGGCAAGGGCAATTAAATGAGATAAGCAAGCTCAATGGCTTTGTAATCTGATAAAGGGTTAGGGCCTGTGTTAACTCGCTATCCGGCCTGCCTTTGTTGGAGTTGGGCTAATGTGACACGCTGGGTTTGACCACCCAGCCACATTTCCACGCTTTCCTCCCGTCCCACTAGCCCACTCTCGACCAGAGCCGTCAGGGCCGCCAGGCGTTGCTTTTCATTGCCTACTCGCTCGAAGGTTAGCCTTTTGACCAGTTCGGTCGTTCCGGCTGCCCCACACTGTAGCGTTTGAGTTAGAAGGGCCTTCAAAACTTCCGGGTCGTGGTTCGTCCAGTAGAGATAGGCGACATAATCCAGGGCGACCTGACCGAACTTTTCAAAGAAGGGCCGTAAGATTGTTTCGTAACGGGCGGTCTCCTCGCCGGGCTGTGGCAGGCTTAGCAAGAGTGGCTCGACTTCGGCATAACTGTGGGCCGCCTGGGGGTACATCGCTTTTGGCTCCCAATAGAAAAACCGGCCACCCGGTAGTGGCCCGCTCTCTTTGTTTTTGAGGGCCTCATAGATACGGTCGAGCATTACCTCGTGTACTTCAAACCGACCGTGAGAGGCCCAGGCCAGTTCTAAAGCCCGCGCTAACTTTCCCGCGTTGGCGGCACCCGCAATCTCAAAGAGAATAGATTGCTCGGAGGCGGCCTGATCCACGATCTCTAAAACACTAAACAATCTCTCGTTATGGTTGAGGGGCTGCAAGCAGTTATAAATAGCCTCGTGTTCGTTAAAATAAATCAGGGCTTCGGCTAATTTCACCAAATCATTGGATGGCTTGATCTTGAGGGCCAGCAGACGATTAAGATAGAGCCTCGCTTCTTCCGGCTGATTAAGGCTGCTTAACAGCCGAACCATATTGCTCAGCCCGTGTACGTTATCCGGGTCAACCTCTTCCAGCAAATAGCGGGCTTTTTGCACCGCCAGTTCCAACTTACCCTGCCACAAGTAAAGGATTGCCAGGTTGTTGTAGGGGGTGGTCGAAGTCGGGTTGATCCGAGAAGCTTCCTCGAAGCTAACCAGACCCTCTTCCCAATCCGCTTCTGTCCCGTTCATTTCTAGGCGGCCCTTGTCGAGCAATAACGAAAAGGCCACGTGTTCGTCGAATGGCATATCGGCTTCTCTGGCCGACATTGCCATTCCTTCGCGGACTGCTGCGACCAACTCGCGGCAACGATTAGCTTCGGATGGTCGATGAAGGGCTTCGGCAACCACATTACAATCGAGTTGCTGGCTATATTCGTAAGCGATAAAGGGCGAACCAGTCATTGCACACAGCCGTACCAGATTATATTTATTAAGAGCATCGCGGTATTTGTGTTTGGGTGGTACTTCGAGGGCGCGGGTAAACACTTCGCGGGCTTCGTACAAAAAGCCAGCACTGGCGTAGCACGCGCCAAGCAAGTCCAGTAACTCGCCTCGCTCCGAAAAATTGTCGTTGTCGTAGAGTGGGTCGAGAATTGTAAGAGCATCCGCGAATTTTTGCTCGTTGAAAAGGCGGCGAGCCTGAACCATTTTCAAAGCGAATTGTCGTTCCGCCGTCTGGTCGTATATTTTAAATGGTTTCTTGTTAGGACCGTTACCGGGTCGGTTACGACGGTTTTTGTCGTTTTTAGCCATTGCTTATCCCATCTATAAATATATTGATCAATAGCAGATTTTACTCAGCCTTAGCGACACCTCCAGGATAACTGCAAATAAGGTGGTGCTATGGTTCGATCTGCTAAACAAAGGTTATAATTGCTTTACTTTAGCCCCGCCCTCTTCAGGTTTGACCGGAATCGAGGCCACGGCCTGGGTGCGGCTAAATTATTACCTACCAGGGCCTTAAAAGATAGCTTTCGGCAGTAGGTTTTATGGTTCATTTGCTGTTATTTTACCCTATTTCGCCTGATTTGGCTATTGGTGTTGTCCGGCTCGTTGAGCGTCAATTTTTGCAAACTAATCAAGTTGTGCTACACCCTAAACCGCTCAACAGTTTTGTGCTGCAATGGATTGTAGCAAAATACCAAGCAATTGAGCCAGGGTAGCTCAATTGCTTTACAATCTGCTATAAACAGTAACGCTAATAGCAATAAGCTTGTTAATCTTGATAGCCATTTAAGCAACTCTGACTTTCCAAACCGAAAGTAGTAGGTCTTTTCTAATTGCCCTCAAACAGAGATGATGTATAATATAGGTTAGATCGGTTGGAAGGGGTTAAAAACCTTATAATTATAATAACAGGCCCGTCGCCTGTATATATAGATTACGAGAAAGGTGGTTCTAGCGTGGCGACGACAGTTTCAGATGACGAAATTATTGTAGCGCTTAAAGGGGTGGAAGACCCAGAATTAGGGGTTAATATTATCGACCTCGGCTTGGTCTACCGCATAGATATAGATGATGATGGCGATGTCCAGCTATATATGACGCTTACTTCGCCCGGCTGTCCGGCAGGGCCGGAGATTAAACACGGTGTGAAAGATGCCCTGACTTCAATGGATGGGATCAATAATGTTAATATTCAGTTTGTTTTTAACCCGCCCTGGAGTCCGGCTATGATGAGCAACGAGGCAAAGGACGAACTGGGTATCGATTACGACGACGAATAAATAACAAAGGGTGACTTAGGAAGGTCAACACCAATTAAAGCGAGAAGTTGGATTAGGGTGCTATTTCGGTTTTTCGCCCTTTAGCCTTCCTGTTTCATCGGTCAAATAATTGGAGGATAATGATATGTCGGCTGTGACTAATATGCCGAGTCCCGAAGAAGTCCGGGAAGCGCTTAAAACGGTTTATGACCCCGAAATTGGGGTTAATATCGTAGACCTCGGCCTGATTTATGATATTTATACCGAGAACGAGCAAGAGGGTTTGGTCGAGATTAATATGACGTTGACCGCCCCTGGTTGTCCCCTCAGCCACGTTATTGGGGCCGAAGTGCGCGAAGCCCTTGACGGTATGCCCGGCGTGACTGATGTAAAGCTTAATCTGGTCTGGACTCCTTCCTGGAACCCGACCATGATGAGCGAAGATGCCAAGATGGAACTTGGCATGGATCAATATTAGGGAGGGATGAGGGATGAAAGGGCTAACTGCGCCTGAAACCTGAAACCTGAAACCTGATACCTAAACCCTGATACCTTTATCGCTTGAAAATGAGTTTGCCCGGTGGAGCTTTCGCCGGGTTTTTATTTAGGTCAAGCAGTTCGCTGACTGTTACGAGCGTGTAGCCTTGCGCGATAAGTTTATCCACGATACCGGGGACGGCAGCGGCGGTGGTAGGGTAAACATCGTGAAAAAGGATAATCATACCCGGCGCAGGCGCGTATAAGGCCCGGCTTGAGATAACCTGCGGGTTTTGATAGAGCCAATCGAGGGTGTCGCGGCTCCACTTGATTTGAGGTAGTCCGACATTGGCGGCTACTAGGCTGTTGGTTAAGCCATAGGGCGGCCTCATCAGGCGCGGATAAAAGCCGACGACCTGCCTGATTTCTTCCTGGGTTTGCTGAATTTGCTGCCGGATCGCGGTGGGTGCTAATTTGGTCAATTCTGGATGGTTCCAGGTATGGTTGCCGATTTCGTTGCCTTCGTTGACCGCCCTTTTGACTACCTCGGCAAAGGGCTTGATATAGCGGCCTTCTACAAAGAAAGTCGCTACCACTCCCCGCGCTTTGAGTGCATCTAAAACCTGGCTGGTGTATTGGCTTGGCCCATCGTCAAAGGTCAGGGCGATACATTTCTGGACGGCGCAGTCGATATTACGCCCGACCGAAGCGGGTGCTGCCGGTGCGGGGAGGCAACCATCGGTGAGCGAACCGACGACACCGTTGTAACGCCATTGGTGATAGTGCTGCCCGACGTTGCCCATCTCGACCCGAAAAGCCGCCGGATTAGAAGGGGTATAAGTCAGGACGCGCCGCTCGAAAAGCTGTACCAGCACGTCCTTTTCGGCCTCGCCGATCCGGGCTTTGATCCAATAGGGTTCGGTCAGGGGGAGGCCAAACAGATTGCCAGTCGGGTTGTCAGCATAGACTTTGCCGTTAGCGAGAGCCGAACCGTACCAGACCTGGCCCGTCAGGTTCTGATAGCTCAAAAAGACCTGGGGTATATTATGGCCTAGCGTTGGTTCGTAGGAGCCGATTTTTAGCTGGGCGGGCGGTTTTGCCAGCGTATTAACCTCGCCAGTGCGGTTGATGGCCTGCTTGACGATCTGCCCGACCGCTTTACCTGCCGTGTTCTCGCCCGGCGCAAGGCTGATAACCCGCCGGAAAGCGGCATAACCGGGAGCAGGGTTAGCTTTGTTATCGTCTCCGGCTATCGGTGAAAAGCTGGGCAAGGCCGGTCGGAAAGCGGCCTCGCCTTCCTGTCTTAGCCCTGTCACCAGTTCTTTGGTCAATAGCCCGGCGCTCATCGTAGCGCTTCCCGCGCTCCACTCCATCCGACCCTTATCGAAGTACTGTACTTCCCGTTTGCTGCCCGGCGCGTCCTCATAGATTTCTTCAAACTGCCCAAACGAGCGCAATCCCCAGGCCAACCCACGCCCGGTTTCGACCCCATCGGCGACCGGTTTATCGCTGTACTCCCAGGCTTGCCGGAACTGGCAATTGCCAAAAACCGGGCTGACCGCCGCCTGGGAAGTCGAAACCGATCCAAAGCAACTCGCTATCAGCAATCCACACCAGGCTGAAACCCAAAGTAGCACGTACTTCATAATCACTCTACATCTGGCTGGCGATCCATTTTTCTAAGGCCGGGCCGCTCTCGAAGCTGGCGATAAGCGCATAACGGGTTTTTGGCCCGGCGTGATAAGCGCCGTGAAAAAGATATTCCGAATCTACCACCGCCTGAGCGCCTCTGGGCAGCGGCAATCTCACTTCGGTTTTGCGGTCAAGCTCTTGCTCACGCAACACCAAAGAGCTATCCGGGTCGTCGGTCAGTTCCAGCCAGACCCGTACCACCCAGCCAGTTCCTTCTGGGTTAAGCCGGTTGTTATCGTCCAGATGCAAGCCCCAACGGGCCTCTCGCAACGAATTTGGCTCCATCCTTAGCAATTGAACCCGTCCATAGTTAGCCCCCACCGACTCGACCCACTTGACAATCGTGGGCGCTTTTTTGGCGTTGGGGGTCAAAATACCATCTTTATCGGTTTTGCCATAATCCCAAAAACCGCGCAAAATATTCTCCCCGTTGGGCGAAGCAATCGGAGCGAAGAAAGTGGTTGGGTCGGATGGGTAGGTCGTATATTCCAGGTCGAGCCATTCTGAGGAAGGGATTTCCGGCCCAGAATATCTTTTGAGCTTGAGATAGCCGTGATTTTGTTCCATTTGGGGCATACGATAATGACTGGTTTTTTCCTGCCGGGCAAAAGGTTTACGCAACCCCGCCTTGCGTAGGATAATCCGGGAATACTCATTTTTAACCAGTGGGTCTAATAGTTTCATGCTGATATACCTCCAGGTCTTCTTCTTTGGTTGTTCTGGTCTGATCTTAGCCTTATGTTAATCCTTATCGTCAGTCTCGTCAAATCGGCCTATACCAGCTTGCAAAGCACCTGAGCTAACCACTTGTCTGTAGGAGCGAGCTTCTGCTCGCGATTGAAGACCTAGCAGCCATTTCAATCGCGAGCAGAAGCTCGCTCCTACAATAATTCTACAGGTTGCTATAAGTTCAGTTGAAGCTTATATTTCGGCACGGGCGGGATGACGACGAGCGTGTAGCACTATGCTACCGGCTACTAATCCTATAACTGCTATCAGCCCGGTCAATCCTCCCAACGTCAGGGCATCCGGCGCAACAATAGATTGACCGCGTAGCGCCTGCCATGCGGTCAGGGCAATCAAACCGAGATAGGCGAAAGCGCCAAGCCAAACCAGAGCCACCCGGTGCGCCGTTGAGTAGCGAAGCCGCATAATCAGCCAACCGAATAGAGGCAGCAATTGGAGCGCGTGTAGACCCAAGAAGTGGGCAATCCGCAAGTCGCCGCCAGTAGTACTCCAGCCGACCAGGGGCAGGCCCGGCCCGCCATCCTCTACCCCTACGCTGTGCGCTCCAAAACTTTGCAACTGCTGGTGGGCCGCCAGAGCCGCTTCCTGGGCAGGGCTGGTATGGCTGGTCATCAAAAAGCCCAGACTTGCTCCTACCAGTGTTAGCAACAGGGCTAACCGCAACGACCAGGCCAGGGCTGGGTCGGAAAATTTTTGCCGCATCAACAAAATAATCGCCAGCAAATTCATCAGCCAGATAACCATTACAAAACTACCCATCAACGAGAAAAGGCTTTTATCGAAGCCAGTCCCGATATTGAAATGGCTACTCACGCCCCGCACCACCTGAACCACTAGAATCACCGCTTCAACCAGAAAGGCACCAAATGTGGCCCAGGAAATCAGGCCAACCAACCGAGGATGTCCTTTAACGTAGCTTAACAACCAGACCAATGTAAAAGCATAAAAACTGATTGAAATGCCAAATTTGGCAGGTTTGGCCCAGGCAGGCGCACCAGTGATAAGCCGGGGGTCAAAAATTAGGCCAATCACACATGCCCCCAGCATTATTATCATCAATACACCAAGCACCGTCAGGGAGCGGTTAGTGTTATAGGCTAGTTGCAACCATTCACTAGCCTTAAAACGGGGCTGTTTTAGGGTCGGTTCAATTGCATCGGGTTTAGTTGCAAACGAAGTTTTGCTTTCAATCATGATTAAATAATTTCCCTTTCAAAGGCACAGCAAATAGACCTATGCCTTTACTTTGCTCGGCTACAAGCGTTAAAATTGTTTCAACTTAGGGCTATTACACTTTTGCGGTCAATCTACAATTGGTTAGAAGTTGGGCCGAGAAGCGAACACTTTTACCCCGGCTATGCTTTCTGACACGCCCCAATAGACGAATGTTTCAAACCGCTCATATTTTGGATTTAGAAAATTGCATAAAAGCAGTCTCAGGCAATAAGACTTTAGACCTAGCTTGATCTAGCCCAATCGGTAAAATAAATTGGCCCAAAGCAGTTGCAAAGCCGGTTCAAAGTTGTTATACTACCACTAGTTAACCAACCAGTGCCTAATAGCCGCGTGGCTTGCTGTGCAGACCAGGTAACGAGTAATGGAGGTTGTCAAAATGATCCTGATGAGCTAGTAACACTGCCTCTTATCGCCTGATAGGTGGCAGTGTCTGATTGTTGAAGATGAATAATTTCTTTGCGCCTTGTGCAGCGTGGAAATTTACCTTTTTTCAGGGTATTCCTAAAACTTCTTCCTCATTTTTTAGACACTCCCCTTTAAATTTTGCATTTCCAACATTTCTTATTATCAAAAAGCTAAATATTAGATCTGTCTATACAGCATGTCTTGAGGTGTGATCTGGTCGGGCTACGACCTGCCGAGGCTGAGGACAGCCTAAATCTTTAGCTAGAAACTAAAATTAGAAGCTAAAAGGGGAAATAATGACGCTCAAACAGTCCAAGAAAATTACTCATAAACCGTCGATTCTTAACGTCTATCAACTTGGCAAAGCTTTTGGAGCCTACCGGGTTTTTCAGGGCTTGAGCTTTGAGGTAAACAAAGGCGAAAAGTTAGCCCTGGTCGGTGTTAACGGGGCCGGTAAAAGCACCTTGCTAAAACTCATCGCCGGGCAGGAAGAACTGGATAGTGGTTCGATTACTTTCCAAAACGGCCTAAAAGTGGCTTATCTAGCCCAGGATGTCCACTTTGATTTCCGGCATAGCCTCTATGAGGAGATGCTAACGGTCTTTGCAGGCATCGATCAACTACAGGTTCGGTTGCGCCAACTGGAAGAACAGATGACTGCGCCCGATAATGGGGGCGCACAGTGGGACGACTTGCTGGAAAATTATGCCACGCTGACCGAGCAGTTTGAACTGCTAGGCGGCTACGAATACGAAACCCGTATAAAGCAAGTCCTGACCGGACTTGGGTTTGGGGAAGAATGGTGGTCGCGCCCCATCGCCCACTTTAGCGGTGGTCAAAAGACCAGGGCGGCCCTGGCCCATACCCTGCTTTCTAATCCCGACCTGCTGCTACTGGATGAACCTACCAATCACCTTGATCTGGCTACTTTGGAATGGCTGGAAGAGTTTTTAGTAAGCTGGCCCGGCACTATTATTGTTATAAGCCATGATCGGCTGTTTTTGGATAAAGTTGTCGCACGGGTGCTAGACCTCTCTAATGGCAAGCTCGAAGACTATCCCGGCAATTACTCTAAATACTTGCGCTTACGGGCCGAACGCTTAGAGCGGGCGAATAAAGAATACGAGGCCCAGCAAGAGCAGATCGCCCGAACCGAGGATTTTATCCGGCGGTTTCGGGCCGGTTCTCGCGCTCAGGAAGCGCAAGGCCGTCAAAAGGCACTCGACCGCCTGGAACGGATCGAGCGACCCAAAGAACATAGCCGCTTACGCTTTTCGCTCCAGACCGACATGCAAAGCGGTCGGGTTGTTTTGGCAACCCACCATCTAACGGTAGGCTGGCAAACCAACGACAACCTTTATCCGCTTTTCGAGTCTCCTAATCTCAAGGTTGAGCGTGGAGAACGGGTAGCCATCATCGGCCCGAACGGGAGCGGCAAGACCACTTTCTTGAAGACCATAATGGGAGAAATAGCGGCATTGGATGGTCTGGTCGAACTTGGTACCGGGGTAAAAGCGGCCTACTACGCCCAGACCCACGAGGGGCTAAACCCTGAGCATACCGTCCTGGAAGAAATTCGGTGGACGCATCCGTTCTCGCAAGAAGATGCCCGCACTTATCTGGGTCAATTTCTTTTTAGCAAAGATGATGTCTTTAAGCGGATTGGTCAGCTATCGGGGGGCGAAAGAAGCCGGGTTGCGCTCGCCAAAATAACCCTTTCAAAGGCTAATCTGCTGGTGCTAGATGAGCCTACCAACCATCTGGACGTTTATGCGCGGGAAGCTTTGGAAGAATTACTGGGCAAATACAACGGCACTATTTTATTCGTCTCACACGACCGCTATCTCATCAACCGATTGGCAACTCAGCTATGGGAGGTCAGTCAGGCCGGGGTGGTAGTCCACCGGGGCAATTATAGCTCTTTCAACTCGATGAAATTGTTGGCCCAGGCCGGGTAATCCGGCCTGCCTTTTGCAAGCGGTTACAAAAAGCTGCTCGTGACAAAATATAAAATAAAGAAGATGAAGGCTCGCGACTTCATCTTCTGTCATCAACAGGTTGAAAGAGTTAACAGTTGAACTCTAGTAGCATGTGTAGGAGGGTGGGTGATTTCTATAGATCTGCCGGGCGTTCCGCCAGGGTTAGATCGACTGTGACCGTTTGGTCGCCACGCTGGACGGTTAGCTTGATAGTATCGCCGGGGCGGTACTTCAAGATGACATTGCCAAGCGGGTTGTTATCGTTGAGTGGTTCGCCGTTGATGGCTGTCACCACATCGTTATCCTTGAGGCCCGCTTTCTCCGCCGGGCCACCCTTGACCACCGACGATTGACCGTTGCCCGTGCGGCTAATCCAGGCTCCTTCGACCGCCGGGATTGCCTGACCTCGGAAGGAGAGGGTTCCCGCTTCTGCCGGAGTAATCATCTGATAACTAATCCCGAAATAGGGGCGCGAGACCGCGCCTTTGCTGATTAGCTGTTCGCTCAGGATACGGGCAATCGAACTCGGTATCGCAAAGCCTAGTCCTTCGGCTACATCGTTGGCGCTGCGCTGGATGCCACCGCTAGTACTACGTAGGACGGCAGTGTTGATCCCGACAATCTCGCCACGCAGGTTCAAAAGCGGCCCACCACTGTTGCCAGGGTTAATCGCTGCATCGGTCTGGAGGTAGACATTGCTGGCGCTATCGCCCGGCAAAGAGCGGTTCAGGCCGCTTATAACACCCTTCGAGACCGAATTGCGGAAGTTACCCAGGGCCGAACCGATAGCCACAACCGTTTCGCCTACCTCGGCTTTGTCGGCCCATTTTGCGGTGGCCGGAACTGGCGCACTAATTTTCAAAACCGCAATATCGCCCAGTTTGTCGCGCCCGACCACTTTAGCCGAAACAGTTGTTTTGCCGTCGTTTAGGGCAACCGTCAGGTCGTCCTCACCGTCTACGACGTGGTTGTTGGTGACGATGTAGCCGTCGGTACTGATGATAATGCCACTGCCGATCCCCTGCACTACATAGCCACCCGAATTATTTTGATCGCCAGGGGTAGGGTTCGGGGCTACCCGACCGCCACGCGGGGTATATTTGCTTTTGTTATAGACCGTCACAACCGCCGGGCCAATCTGCTTTACTACCGCCACTACCGAGTTGCTTTCGGTCTGATCGGTCTGAGCCGCCGGGTTGGTTTGTTGGGCGACGCGCTGGGCGGTTGGGGCCGGGGCGGTTGTAGCGACTGCCGTTGTAGCGACTGCCGTTGTAGCTCCATTACTGGTGGCTGCCGGAGTAGTTGCTGCACTGGTAGTAGTGACGCTCTCCGTCGTGCTGACGGCGGTTGTTTCGGGCGTACCCAGACTACGACTACCACTCGAATCGCTACCACAAGCTACCAACACCAAACTGAGCAGAACCACAACCAAAAGCAGCCCGACCCAACTGCTCAGATGGCCTAACTTACTAACATTATTTTTCTTACTTACTTGCGATTTCATTTTTTAGGTTCTCATTCTTTGCTATAGGTCAGTGGTCAAGCGACCGCCCGACCTGGCGGGCCGGGCGGTCATCTTCGCCTATCTATATAAACTGGGCGCTAGTGTCTCCCAGAGAAAACGAGTAACTTTTGGGCGGTTCTTTGCTTATTTATTATTTGTAGTTTCCGATTTTGACCGTTTCCTACTAGCCTTATTATGCCGCGAAGATGCTAACGAACTATCATAAAAGTGTTCCAAAATTGTTAAATGAGTGTTAACCGCTAGTTGCGGTAGAATACTGACTTAAAACCATTTTTACTGATTTCCCACCCCTACCTAGCTTTGTAACTACACAGGCCCTATCACCCTGAACCGTAGAGAGGGGTGATAGGGCCTGTGTAGTTAGAATAATTCTTGTTCGGAGCCGTCCGGGATTTTAAGTCGGGCTGACAGCCTCAGCAACCGAGACAGGCGCTTCTGTAGGCTTGTGATTATGCTCCACCTTGACCCGGCAGATTTTGAAACCTAACTCCACCGCTGGCCCTAGCCCAAACGAGACCATCACAGTCCCGATCCCGACCGGCCCACCCAAAAACCAGCCCGCCACGCATACTGTCACCTCCATAAGTATCCGGCAAACTGCCACCCGCCAGCCTGTCCGCTTG
>JBBQWM010000037.1:0-58734 GCA_038210655.1 Chloroflexia bacterium | reverse complement strand
CATTAGTAGGGGCGACCCTTGTGGTCGCCCGGCGTGGCCCGAATCGGGCGACCACAAGGGTCGCCCCTACATTTTCTGAGTATCTATATCGGTTATAGCTATCAGGTAGGGAACAAAATTAGCTGATATATGCTATACTCCCAAAGGTTCTATAAATAGGTTTTTGAGAAGCTATCTCAATCGGTCTAAATTGGCCTGGAAAACTGCTCCGTTGGTGGCTAGGGCCAGGATAGCTGATAGCTAATAACTCATAAGTGGATTATTATGGTAAACAGGCTCCGTAACGTCGAAGCACGGTACTGGTGGGCGTTGATACTTGCCCTGGTACTGGTTGCTCTGGCGCTTATTGTGGGGGCAAACGTCCAGCGAAGTAGCGCGGAAGCTCAACCAACCAACTACCGCACCAGTCAGGTGATGCGTGGTGATATAGAAGAAGTTGTTAAAGCGCCCGGCGAAGTCGTGGTAGTGCGTACTGCGCCGCTTACTTTTCAGGCCAGTGGCGTAATCAGTGATGTGTTGGTCAGGCCCGGCAGTGTTGTAAAAGCCGGTCAAACCCTGGTCAAGTTAGATAGTCGGGAGGCCGAAGCCGCTTTAGCCGGGGCGGTGGCCGACCAGAAAAAGGCTCAAGCGCGGGTCGATACGGTTCAAAATGGCCCGGCCCGCGAATTACTCTCGGCCCAACAAAACCTCAAATTGGCTCAGGCCAAACTCGACCGGGTAAAGAGCAGTAACGCCAAGCCGGAAGAACTGGCGGCGGCTCAGGCAGCCGTAGATGCCGCCGTTTATCGCTATAACGCGGTTGTTTCCAAGCCGACCGCAAAAGAAGTGGCGGCTGCCGAAGCCAATTTGCGGCAGGCTAAAGCCCGCCTGGATAAAATCAAGGCTGGCCCGGCGGAAGCGGCCTTGCGCGAAGCTCAAGCCAGGGTGACATCTACGACCCAAAACTGGGAAAAGGTTAAAACTACGACGGCAGAAGTGGTTAAGCAGGCCGACATTGCGCTTCAGAAGGCCCAAAAAACGCGAGATGCCGCTAAAGACACCTATGATACGATCCGCAAAGAACTTTATAACCCGGATGGCACTCCCAAAAAACCGCTTACTCCTGCCGAGCAGGAACGCGAAAAACAAGCGAAATTAGCCCTCGATCGGGCTGAACTAGACTTGCAGTCGAAGCAATCGGCTCTGGAAAGCGCCAAATCGGGACAGGTGACGGCGGTTAAGGAAGCCGAGGCCCAGATGATTGAGGCCCAAGCGGCCCTCGAACGTTTGCAAACCAGCGCGACCCAGCAAGAGCTTATGGAGGCTCAGGCGGCGGTCGATAAGGCCCAGGCCGAATATGACCGGGCGGCGGCGGGGCCAAACCAGGATGAGGTTAATGCGGCCCAGGCTGAGATCAATCAGGCCCGTTCCAATCTTGATAAGCTAAACAAAGGCGGCACCGACAAAGATATTCAGGTCGCCCAAGCCGAGGTCGATAAGTACCAGCAGCAGGTTACAAACCTGGGCAAAGGGCCAGTTGCCAGCGAACTAGCCGAAGCCCAGGGCGGTCTCGAAAAGGCGGCTGCCCAGGTCAAACAATCTCAACTCAAGGTCGAGCAGGCCAGTTTGCTGGCCCCTTTTAACAGCGTGGTTGAGAGCGTAAATGTCGCACGGGGGCAGACCGTCTCGCCCGGCTTGCTGGCCGTTTCGCTGGTCGATCTTTCCAATTTGATGGTCGATGCTAAGGTTGGCGAAGCTAATATCCAGCGGATTAAAACTGGACAGGCGGCGCAGGTTTTCTTTGAAGCGATCAGTGGGGTACGGGCCGAACCGTACAAAGGCAAAGTAACCTTTATCTCGTTCCGGCCTCAGTCAGGGTCTATTTCTCAACCGCCAGCCCCAACCCCTGCTCTAGCGGTTAGCCCTACACCGGGCGGGTTCCCGCCTACGCCGTCGGTATCTTCTGGTTCAGCCTACCCGGTCAGCATTTTGCTGGATAGCGACCCGGATATTCAAAATCTCAAGCCCGGGATGAGCGGGCGGGTACGCTTTGTGCTAGAACGCAAACCAGACGTTTTGCAAGTCCCTAAGATTGCAGTCCGCACCGTCGAGAGTGGCACGACCGTCATAGATGTCGTTTTGCCGGATGGTCAGGTGGTCACTACGCCGGTGCTGTTGGGCCTTTCCAGCGATGATTATTTTGAGGTGATCGAAGATGGCCTATTGCGCGAAGGTGATAAGATTATCTTATATGGTGATGCGGCGGTGATGCCGCTGGCGACGGCTACCCCGGCCCCGACTGGCAGCCCGTCGGTTGGTGGTACTCCATCTCCGTCGGTGAGTGTCAGTCCGGCTATTACCGGTAGCCCAGCAGTGACAGGTAGTCTTTCACCTGCGGTCAGCCCGTCGCAGGCGGCTACCAGCCCAGCCAGAACGGGCGACCCGGCTGCTACACCGTCATCAGCGCCAGCTTCTAGTGATACGCCAACCGTCATTCAGGTCGCTCCTACCCGGCGACCGAGCGGGCGTACTACACCGACGGCAACCGCTACTAATCCGGCGGGAGCCAGTAAGCCGTAAGTAGGTGCAACTTTCGGGTGCGCCGGGACATTATGGAATGATACTGAGGGATGATGAAAAGACTCGACGATAACGGGGGCGGTAATGCCGGGAAGAGCGGTAGCACGATGCGAAGATTGCTATCTAGCAGCGATACCAGTAATAATCCGTCTCCCTTCGGTGGTAAGCCGCTCCGCCTGACTCCTTTTATCGTGCCTGCCGCATTGGTGATTGCTTTACTGATTGGAGTGGCAATTCTGGCTTACAGCCTGGGAGTAAGCCGGGGTCGTGGTACGGCTAACCTGGAGCGCGATAAATTCTACGAGGGACGGGCCGCTTCCTGGGTGGCGACGGCGACGGCCCAGGCTGCCGCTAGTTCAACTACCCCCGGCCCTAAGAGTGGGGCCAGCTTTCCTAATTATGCCAGAATTGATAAAGTCGAGGCCGAACAGGTGACGGTCTTGCTGCTCAACGATAGCGGCACCCCGACCGGCACAACGCTGGTAATCGCGATTGGCCCGCAAACCAAAGTCTGGCGCAATGTCCCGACCCAGACGGTCGAACTCAAACCGGGCGATGCGATCCTCTTTGCGGGTGAGCGCAACGACAAGGGCAATTTTGAGGCCCGCAGCATCGTTGTATTACCGGCCTCATAAAAAAAGAGTGTCGAGAATTTTTATTCCTCGGCACTCTCCCTTAAATATTGACTTGTCTTCTCTTCTACAAATTATCGAGTTTGCCCGGCCCATCAATCGGGTCGGTGTTAAGCGTAACGGTTTCGTGTAGATTATTCTCTTTTTCCCCATCTCCGGCCTTGGAGCCATCAAAATCATCCTGCGAACGGTTAGCCCGGTTCGGTCGGTCGGCGCTTGGAATGCGGTTGATCGTATCAGGCCGCTGTCCGTTGGTTTCCCACGTTTTAGCTGGATTGGTGTCGTCCCCGCCCCAGCGTTCTTTGGCTTCACGCGCCAACTTGTAGACCGAATTGCGCTCGGCAATCTCCCGGTCGGGCAGGTTCTTCAAATTCTCAGCGTTGCGATCCTCGCCTGCCAACTTGTAAACCGAGTTACGCTCGGCGCTTACCCGGTCGGGCAAGTCCTTTTGGTCACCGTAGAGCATTTCCTCTTTAACTTTTTCTTCATCCATCACACTAATTCCCTTTCGGTTTTGATTAGCCTCTTTGCCGTCAGAAGAAATAATTGCAAACCTTGTGCCAGGATAGACCTCGAAAGAATTAAAAAAAGCTTTTGAAAGCGTGATTTTTCGCATCTTAAGAAAGATGACGCTCTCATAAGCTATAGCCAATGCAGCTTTATTAAACACCTTTGTAGGAGCGAGCTTCTGCTCACGATTGAACCCTCATCTGCGGCTTCAATCGCGGGCAGAAGCTCGCTCCTACAGATAATTGGAGCGCTCAATTGCTTTGCTTAGTGCTGTAAGCTAGTTGGTTTGTAACTACACAGCCGTGTCACCCTGAGCCGCAGCGAAGGGTCTAGATTCTTCGGCGGGGAGCTATCTTTGGAAAAATCCCGGTTATTTCCCGCCTCAGAATGACATGGCCTGAGTAGTTACGTTGGTTTAAGGATTTTAGATCTAAAGGGCCTGTTTGAGCAAAAGAAGGGCGGCTTCGGCTAGATCGACCTGACGGTTTTCCAGTTGGGTCAGCATTTCGCTTAGCCCGCCCGGTTGAGCCTCACGTCGCAAGACCCGGCGCGTAATTTCTTCCCGCACCCGCGAGAGCAATTCATCGCGCAAGCGAGCGCGTTCGCGTTGAAGGTATTCCCCGCTAGACTTGAGATAAGCCAGATGACTTTCGAGCTTGTCGGTCAGTTCGGAAATACCCTGACTTTGGGCCGCAATAGTCTTGAGGATCGGAACTCGCCAGGTTTTTTTGGGAGCCAGGCTCAACATAGCTTGTAGGTGTAAATTCAGCCGTTCGACCCCCTCGCGGTCGGCCTTGTTTATCACCAGCACATCGGCGATTTCCAGCACCCCGGCCTTGATTGCCTGGATGTCGTCGCCCATGCCCGGCACTTCCACCAGCAGGGTGGTATGGGCTGCTCTCGCTATGTCAACCTCGTCCTGCCCGACCCCGACCGTCTCGACGATTACGATTTCTTTGCCGCAAGCGTCCATCACTCTTACCACATCGTTGGTCATCGAGGCCAGCCCGCCCAATTGTCCACGGGTCGCCATGCTGCGGATAAAAACCCCGGTATCCTGGTAATTTTCGAGCATCCGAATACGGTCGCCTAGCACGGCCCCGCCGGTTAGGGTGCTAGTCGGATCGATTGCTACCACCCCGATAGTACAACCTCGACGGCGATATTCTTTAATCAATTCGTTGGTCAGGGTGCTTTTGCCGCTACCGGGCGCACCAGTAATCCCAATTACGTGGGCGCGACCAGTGTGAGGGGTGAGTTCGTGCATCAAGCGGGTTGCTTCTGGGGAGCGGTTTTCGACCAGCGTAATCAGGCGGGCCAGGGCGCGACGATCCCCGGCCAGCCCGCGCCGTACTAATTCAGCCGCCGCTGGGTTAGTTTCTATGCTAGACATCCGGCGGTTATTCCTTAGCCTCGGTTGCATCCACCCAGGTTTCGCTCCCACTGGCGATTGGGCCGGTGGTTGCCAGACTTGCTGCATGGCGGGTGTTCTTGCGGATAAAATCGGCGGTATGTTCGAGAGTAGTGCCAGGGCCGAAGACCGCCCCGATCCCCATCGACAAAATTGCCGGCTCTTCTTCGGGAGGGATAATGCCGCCTGCGAAGACCAGCACATCGTCCATGCCGTTATCCTTGAGTAGCTTCATGATGCGCGGGAATAAAACATTGTGCGCCCCGCTCAAAATGCTCAGGCCGATAGCATCCACGTCTTCCTGCAAGGCCGCTTCCACGATCATTTCGGGGGTCTGGTGCAGCCCCGTATAGATCACTTCCATCCCGGCATCCCGCAAACCACGTGTCACTACCTTCGCACCCCGGTCATGCCCGTCCAGGCCGGGTTTGGCGATTAATACTCTGATCTTGTGTTCTGATTGCGTCTCTTGATTTGAGCCGACTGCCGGTTCGCCTTGTTCAACCGCAGTCACCACTGATTGCTGGTTCATCTTTTCCTGTCCACTTTCCACTAAAAGATCGTCACTCTAAGGCATCCCTGAGTCCACTTTTAATTGTAACACACATGTGCCTTCCTTCACAAACCAGTTTCGTTACAATCTATACATCCTCGTCGTCTTCATCCTCAGCGTCATCCCCATTCAGGCGGGCTTCCAGGCGGCTGATAGCCTTATTCAGGAGTTCGGCCTGATCGGGGTGGCTGTCACGAGCTTTTTCCAAATCTTCCAGATGATCCTCGACTTGCTGCATACGCGGGTCGAGATCAAAACCTTCCTGGTACGCTTCCCAGGCGGCCTTCTCCTGTCCTTGCAATAGCCGGATCATCCCCAGATTGTAGTAGGCCCGGTCGCTACCGTTATCGCCCGCGATGATAAAAGATTGAGCGGCATCTTCCAACCGATTATCAAGATACTGGGCGAACCCCAGGTTGTTGCGGGCCAAATGGTTATCCGGCTCTAGTTCGACGGTGCGCTGAAAATCGGTGATGCACTTATCATACTGCTGCTGGGCATAGTGAGCATAACCTAGGTAGAGATAGCCGGAAGGGTCTTGTGGCTCGATCTGGATCGCCTTTTGCAAATAAAGTTCGGCATCCTGCGGACGATCCATTGCCAGCAAAACCTGGCCCAATGCTTCGTTAGCCTTAAAATGCTCCGGGGTTTGGTCCAGCACATCCAGATAAATTTGGGCTGCGCCTTCCAGGTCGCCGGTCGCTTGCAACATACGGGCTTCGGTAAACATGCGCTCGACCGGGTTCATCCCGCCGGTCAGCATCTGGGAGACCTGGGCAAAGAGTGGATTAGAAGTTAGCTGGCTATAAACATCAGCTTGAGCATACTCTTCCTCAACCCCGTCTTCGTCCTCCTCGTCCTCAAGGTCTTCATCCTCGTCGTCGTCGAGGTCCTCCTCGAATTCTTCATCTTCATCAAAATCGTCATCCTCCTCAAGGTCTCCATCCTCGTCGAAGTCTTCATCCTCTTCAAGGTCTTCATCTTCCTCGAGGTCTGGGTCGGTGACAGGGGCGGCGAGATAGGCCGCTTCCTCTACCTCAAGCTCGTTAGCATCTTCAAAATCCTCATACCTGCCGATGCTCTGCTGCCCGGCGGGACGACCGGTCGGAACGTTTTCCGCCGGTTTGGATGAATCGAGGTTGACAGGTTCTTTTTCAGGCATCTGGCTCTCCTTTTTTAATAGGTTTTGCCTACATCTTGTTGTTGTTGAATAACGCTCCCACCGAAGCTCCGGCGTGTACCCGCACAATACATTCGCCCAATAGCCGGGCAACCGTCAGAATCTTCAATTTATCAAATTGCTTGTGTTCAGGCAAGGGAACCGTATCGGTCAATACCAGTTCTTTGATTGGGCTGGCCTTGAGACGTTCGATTGCCGGACCGCTCAGGATACCGTGAACGGCGGCGGCGTATACTTCGGTCGCACCCTGTTGTATAACGGTTTCGGCAGCCTGGGTGATCGAACCACCTGTATCAATCTCATCGTCGATCAAAATCGCCTGCTTGCCCTCGACCGAGCCGATCAAGTTTAGAACGCTGCTGCGGTCGTTATTACCGCTCCGACGTTTTTCGATCAGGGCCAGGGGCGCATTGAGCAGTTCGGCAAAGTTGCGGGCGCGTTTGGCGTTGCCCAGGTCGGTCGAGACTACGACCAGATTGGTAAAGACTTTGGCTTTGAAATAATCTGCCAGAATATGCATAGCAGTCAAACTATCGACCGGGATATTAAAAAAGCCTTCGATCTGTCCGGCGTGCAGGTCAACCGTCAGCACCCGGTTGGCCCCGGCGACCGTAATCATATCAGCCAGCAAACGAGCGGTGATGGGGACGCGGGGCTGGTCTTTTTTGTCGGTACGCCCATAAGCAAAGTAGGGTAGTACCGCCGTGATCCGCCCGGCGCTGGCCCGCTTGAGCGCGTCGATCATAATTAGTAGTTCCATAATCGAGCGGTTGACCGGGCTGGAAAGCGATTGAATCACGAATACATCATTCTCGCGCACGCTCTCGTTGATCTTGCAAAAGATATTCTCGTTCGAGAACTCGAAGACCTCGGCCCGACCCAACGGCAAATTGATATAATCGCAGACTTCCTGCGCCAGCTTTCGGTTGGAATTGCCGCTAAAAATCGTGACTTCGTTGTAAAAACCGCCCATAATCACCTTCTCCTAAAACGTTAATGCTTATCAATATAGCTGCCAGTCTACATGTCAGTCTTTGAAATGGGTTTCAATTAAATTAAATCGTGCCAGGGTCTCTAAAATCCGATTTTGAATAATTTCGCGGGCTTGCAGTTCACCCGCTTCGTCGGTTACATCCAGGCGTTGCCAGTTTGGTTCGTGTTCGCACAACCATAAATACTGCTCGGCTACGACTTGTAAATAGTGCTGGTTGCGCTCGTGAATATCGTGGCTGGCCTCGGTATAAGAGCGGGCCGTTTTTTGGGCTACCATCCGATGAGTAGTCGCGACCGGGGCGTGCAAAAACAGCACCAAATCGGGCTGGGGCAGTCGGTTGGCCTCGAACTCCAAACGCTTGAGCCAGGCAATAAATTCGGGCCGCTCTTGGGCCGGTAGCTTGGACGAGTGGTAGGCCATATTTGACCCAACATAGCGGTTTGCCAGCACCCAGCGCCCTTCTTCCAGCCAGCCTGCCAAAGTTGCCCGCGCTTCTAGCCGGTCGCCCGCATAAAGTAGGCTCGATACATACGGGCTGACCTCGTATAAATCGCCAAACTCGCCATTCAAATAGCGCCCGACCAGTTTCCCGAAGACCGAACCCTCATAATTTGGAAAATCGACTGTAACGACCGGCAAGCCCATTGCAGCTAATCGGTCGCGCAACAAGCCGAACTGGACGCTTTTGCCACTGCCGTCGAGTCCTTCCAGAACTACCAATTTGCCTTGTTTTTTGTTCATCCCCTATTTTCCGCGAGCTAATAAAACTAAATTTTGTACAAATCTTCTATACTCAAAGCATACCATGTTGCCGAGGGTTTTGTAAAATCATTGACTCGGTTTTGAGGTTGTGTTACGCTATCGGTAGCTTTCGGCTGCAATATCAGGCTGGACTATAAGCACAAAAATGAGCCAACACTCTCGAAGTATCTCAAAAGAAACCATTTTCAAAATAATTTAACTTAATGAGGCATTTATTTGACACACAACATTTTAATTATAAAAGGTGACGGCATTGGGCCGGAAGTGATCGAGGCCGCGATAGCAGTGCTGGAAAACCTCGGTCTGGATTTGCACTTTGCGGAAGCTAAGGCAGGCTACGCTTGTTATCAGGAATGCGGCGACCCGATCCCGGATAGTACTATTGAAGCGGCCCGTAAAGCCGAAGCAACCCTTTTCGGAGCCGTCACGACTCCACCCGATATTCCAAACTACCGTAGTGCTGTCGTTACTTTGCGTAAAACCCTTGATCTGTATGCCAATTTGCGCCCGGTGCGCTCGTTAGGCTTAAAAGGCCCTCACTACCGCGCCGGGCTGGATTTTTATGTAGTGCGCGAGAATACCGAAGGTCTTTATAGCGGACAGGAAGAAATTGAGGGCGATACTGCCGTCGCCAAACGGATTATTACCAGAAAGGCCAGCGAACGGATCGTGCGCTACGCCTTTGAACTGGCGAAACGTACCGGCAAACATAAAGTGACCGTTGTCCACAAGGCTAATGTGTTGCGGCTGACCGATGGCCTCTTTCGGCGGGTCGCTCTGGAAGTCGCCGCCGAATATGCGCCGCTTGGTATCGAAGTCCAGGAACTGCTGGTCGATACGATGGCGATGCGGCTGATAAAAGACCCTGAAAATTTTGAGGTTATCGTGACTACCAACTTGTTTGGCGATATTTTGTCGGACGAAGCCAGCGAACTGGTTGGTGGACTGGGTGTAGCCGCGTCGGGCAATATCGGGCTAAACGGTGCGATCTTCGAGCCAGTTCACGGCAGCGCCCCGGACGTCGCCGGGAAAGGCATCGCTAACCCTCTGGCCGCCTTCCTGACTACGGTCATGATGTTGCAGCATATTGGGGAACCGCAAGCTGCTGAACGGCTTCAAAAGGCGACTACCGCCCTCATTAACGAAGGAACCCTGACCCCCGACCTGGGCGGACGAGCGAATACAGTCCAGGTGCGTGATCGCGTTATCGACTTATTAACCGTTAGTGAAAAATAATTTGAAATGGCTATGAACGTTTTGAGCTTATTTAGTGGGGCCGGGGGTCTGGATATAGGTTTTCATAACGCTGGATTTAATCTAGTTGGTTGTGTTGAAATTGAAAAGTTATTTTGCAAAACCCTGGAGCAGAATAGAGCAACTGGTAAATACATCTCGGCTGGATGTCAGGTATTTAACCAGAATATTGCCACTTTCGATGTAAGCCAGCTTTCTACAAAAGAGATCGATTTTGTTATAGGTGGGCCACCTTGCCAGACTTATTCGGCTTCTGGTCGTCGAATAGGTGGTGCTCCGGGATTAGATGATGACCGAGGAAAGCTTTTTGAACATTATTGCCGCATACTCGCTCAGCTAAACCCACAAGGATTTTTATTCGAGAATGTCCGAGGTTTGCTAGGAGTTAATAACGGAGAGGCGTGGAAGGCCATTATAGCGGCCTTTTCCGAATTAGGTTACGACCTTTTCCATTGTGTGCTTGACGCAGCAGCCTATGGGGTACCTCAGCATCGTGAGAGAATATTTTTGGTAGGAGTAAAAGCTAATCAGAAATTTCTTTTTCCTCAGCCTTTATTTGGACCCGATTCGGCAAGCAAAGCGCCTTATATAACGGCGGGTGAAGCCCTTAGCGATTTACAAAATGATGAAGAGCCCTATCACGAATATAATGGCAAATATGGATATTTGTTAAGCGGCATCCCGGAAGGCCTGAATTACAGTTATTATACGGCTGAGATGGGCCATTCTGCCCCGGTATTTGCCTGGCGTTCTAAATTTTCGAGCTTTTTGTATAAGATCGCTCAAGATGCTCCTGTCAAAACTATCCAAGCCCAGTTAGGTAAATTTGCGGGGCCTTTTCACTGGAAAAACCGACGGCTTACAGTGTCGGAATTAAAACGTCTCCAATCCTTTCCCGACGATTACCAATTTGCCGGTTCTTACGATCAGATTGCAAAGCAAATTGGCAATTCTGTACCGCCAATATTAGCTACTTATTTGGCTCAGACGACCATTAAACAGTTGTTTGACATGCAGGCTTATCCAGAATTAGAATTGATGAACCTAAATTTCAGACAAAGTTTTGATGCTCGAAAAAGTCGAGCCGCCTCCAAAACGAGAACTATAACCCAACGAGTCAAATCAGTAAATACCACCGGACAATTGTCGTTATGGGATAATAATTTGCCGCCGTTACACGCTGTTCCGAGTCTAGAAGAATTTGATGCTAATAACAAATTTGTATATTGCTATGCCAGTCCGGTCAAAAGAACAATACTGGACTTTGAAGAGGCGATTCCAATTCTGGATATGAATGACCCAAGTAAAATTACTCTAAAAGCCAGCAAGTTTTTTGCAGTCGAAGTGTTTCAATCGATACAATCGTCGAATAAGTTAGAAATAAAAATACGTGATTTAGATTTCACGACTAGAAATTACCCCTGTTGGCAACTTAATCTTAAGCTTGATACACCGTTGAGTGGTGCTATTGACGAATTAGAAGCAATCATCTTTTGTAATGACCCTCAATATTTTTATGTTGCCTGGGACGCTCTTGAGGAAGCTATTAAGGGGCGGTCTGCCTACATTTCTCTAGTGGCTCTACACGGACATTTTGCAGAACCTCACCGAAAATTTAGCTTGAGTCTAAAAGATTTGACTGACACCAAATCGGATCTAGCAAAACTTATCGAATTTTATAGCCGATTCGAAAATTGTAGTCGCAATATACCATCTAAGGTAATTGCTCAAAATATTGGAGTGGAACAAGCTTTGCTACCTCAACTCATTCGCCAATTGCGTGACATTCGCTATGATGTGCGTAGCGCCGCAACGACTAAAAGGATACCCGAAAACCATTATTTTTGTGCTTATCCTTTTCCAGAATTAACCGCGTCTTATCAAATAAACAAACCGGTCTGATTTGTTACGAGGATTAGATTTTGACGATATATCAAACCGCCCAGACAATCTTACGAGAAGCATATCAGAACGCACTGAGTATGATTGAGCGAGATGAGATGAGTTTTGATTCCAGCTTGTCCCTCGAACAACTGTCCTGGTTAGCTACTCTTATTACCTCGCCAGAAAACCGTAAAGGTGTCCTGGCGGTTCTGATTACCAGTTTGGTTAAAAAGATTGTAACACCCGAACAAGATATACGCTTGCATCAAGAAAATCTGCCCGGTGGTTATTCTGGTCGGGTCCTGGATTTCAAAGTGATAACCCCTTTTTTGCGAGAATGCGGGTTCCCCTCTATGAAAGAGAGTGGGTGGCTAACCCGTAGTTTGGAACAGAATCAGCCCTATGATAAAAACTATCCGGGCAAAATCACCCCGCCTAGCTTAAAAATTGACTTTCTTAATATTCTTGAGGATATTCAAGCTAACCCTTCTACGGTTCAAACATATTTGACTTATATTTTCGTAAAATTGGAACAATTCCGAAGCATGCAAAAATCCAACCCGATCTTAAAGTTGCCCGATGAAATTACAAATAGATTACCCATCTCAACTATAATAGAGTACTTATCCCAGCATTTTAGGGCAAAATATCCTGCCGGGGTTGCTGGTGGGTCGCGTTTACCTGTACTAGCCTTGTATTCCATTTATCAGTGCTTGATGGATGAATTGGCTCGTTTTGAAGGTAAAACCCTGCTTGCTTTGGAAAGCCACACCTCGGCAGATTTACAGTCGGGGAGGATTGGGGATATAGATGTAGTTCAGTTTGTAGCGGAAGAACCACAACCTTTTGAGGCTATTGAAGTAAAGTTTGGTATTCCGATAGACCTTACTACAGTTGAATTAGCTTACGAAAAAATCAAAAGTACCCTTACACAAAGATATTATCTGCTTTCCACATTAGATGTAAAAGAACAAGAGCGAGTTGCCATTACTGATTTCGTGATCGAGGTAAGAAATCAACATGGTTGTGAAATTATAGTCAATGGGGTGATACCTTCTCTAAAATATTACCTGCGTCTTTTAGGCAGTCCGGGCAAATTTCTGGCTTATTATGCTGATAATTTGCAGATAGAACCGGCGGTTAAAAAAGAGCATCGGGATCAATGGAACCAAATCTTACAAAAGGCCATCCAATCTTAACGGTCTAACCCTTACAACGTCGAGAAACTTATTTATAAGGAGGCACAATTCATGCGGTTTGCACGGCTCAGAGTCCTGCTGTTGGCTTGCGTTTTGCTGGCGGCTCTACCGCTCGGCACGGTTTTCGGCCAGACCAGTGGGGCCAGCGCGACTATTACTTTGCTCGGCTTTAGTGATTATCATTCGCACGCAGTTCCTTTCTATTCGGAGGGGCAGAACGCCCAGGCCGGGATCGCCCGGCAAATTGCTTTTCTCAAGGCCCAAAAGCAAAGTACGCCCAATTTGCTGGTACTTTCGGGCGGCGATACGATGAACCTGGGGACACCGACCTGGAGCGACGAGTATAAGTGTTTGGAGTGGACCTGGTATAACGACCTGATCGATGTGATGGCTCTCGGCAATCACGAGTTCGATTACGGCCCGGACGCTTTCAAGCAATGCCAGTCCTCTATCAAGTACCCGATCATCAGCGCCAACTTTGTAGACCCTGCCTCTAAAAAACCGATTTTCACGGTGGATGGCAAGCCTTATGTGGTCAAGGAAATCGGCGGTGTCAAGCTGGGGATTTTCGCGCTGGCTGGAAGCGATTTTGACAAGCTTATCAAGAAAGAGTTGCGGCCTAGCGGAGGCGAGTTTGCCGACCGTCTGGCAGCCGCCAAACAAATCGTCTCCGACTTGCGCGACAAAGAGAAGGTCAACGCGGTGGTCTATATCGGCCATTCCTACCGCGAAGATGATACTGAGATGGCTCAGGCTGTAAGCGGGATCGACATTATTTTGGGAACGCACTCGCATTATAAGAGCGAGTTGATAAAGCTGCCTAACACCCAGACCTGGTTTATCTCGCCCTTTCAGTATCTTACCTACACCTCGCGCAGCCAACTGACTTTCGAGAATGGCAAGCTAACAGGGGTAAAAGGCCAACTGGTCAAGATGGATGCTTCCCAACCAGAAGACCCGACTATTGCGGCCCAGGTGCAGAAATTGCAAAAAGACCTCGAAGCCAAAAAGCCGGAGCGGTTTAAGGTACTCGGCACAACCAGGGTCGAATTGAGCGACGAAAATATTTCGACCGACGAGAGCGTGCTGGGTAACTGGGCGATGGACACCGTCCGTAAGGCTGCCGGAACGCACGCCTTCTTCTCGACTTCTTCCTCTTTCCGAGCCGCGATTCCTCCCGGCCCGATTACGGTCGAAGGCTTCTTTACAGCGATCCCTTACAAGAATAGTATTGTCACTTCCGATATGAGCGGGCAGGTTTTGTCCGACCTTATCAACCTGAGCGTGTCGAAGCGCGGCTCGGATAGCTTCTCGCAACTTAGCGGCGTGCGCTTCAAAATCCAGGACGGCAAAGCCAGTGGTATTCAGGTGCTGGTTGACCCGGCTTCAGATAACGCCAGCTATATCGCACTCGACCCCGCCAAGAGTTACAAGGTCGGCACAACCGATTTCCAGGCTTTGGTAGCGGCGGGTTACAAAGATATTTTCGCCAAAGCTACCAATGTCACCAATACCAAGCGCGACATCGGTACTCTTTTGACCGATACGATCCAGGCCAGTCCTGCCATTACCGCCAAACTGGATGGCAGAATGGGTGGCCCGATTGGGGCAGGCGGTGGAGTTCCCGGCGGTGGCGCACCGGCCAGTGGTCTCGGTTTTGCCGCCGATCAACCCGATGGAGGGAGTAATACGCTTTGGCTACTGGTCGGCCTGACCGTTGTCCTCGAAGTCAGTTTACTGACGCTTGGTGTGGCAGTTTGGCGGCGCAGACAAAGCCGCCGGTAAGCAAATCGAGGTTAAGCGGCAAGGTCTGGATTTATCTTGGCCTGGTCGCTTAAAGTCAATACTTTTCAAATAAGCGGATAAGTGTCATTCTGAGGGGCGACCAGTACCCGGCTTTTACCCTGAGAAGGCTTTAAGCCCCGAAGAATCTTCTAGCTCAACCCGGCGCTTGAGTTCAAGACGCGGCTCTGGCGAGAAGATTCTTCGGCGGGGTTAGGTGGTCAGTTTCTAATTCGGGTAATGCCCCGCCTCAGAATGACACTTCCTATTACTTATTTGAAAGCTATTGAGCCTGGATTTACTTGCCGTGCCACTGTGGTTTGCGTTTATTCAGGAAAGCATCTACCCCTTCCCGGAAATCTTCGCTCATATAGCACATTAGCACAAGATCATCGGCGCGTTCGAGGCGGCGGTGTTCGAGCAGGCGGTGAACCGCTTCTTTGGTGGCGCGGATCGTTAGGGGAGCGTTTTTGGCAATCATGTGGGCCAGTTCGAGCGTCCGTGCTTCGATCTGGTCGGGGGAGACGATCTGGTTGACCAGCCCGATACTAAGAGCTTCTTCGGCTCCCACCAACCGGGCTGTAAATAAAATATCTTTGGTGCGGGCCGGGCCAATCAGGTCTACCAACCGCGCATAGTTTTGCAAGCTAAGACAGTTACCGAGGGTACGGGCGACCGGTACGCCAAACTGAAGGTCAGGAGTCGCCAGTCTTAAATCGGCCCCGATAGCGATAGCCGCGCCACCACCGATCACAAAGCCACGCAACAGGCCGATAACCGGCTTTTGAACCCGGTCGAGTCGTCCGACCACCCGATCAAGCCGATCCTCGTAGGCCAGCACGTCTTCGGGTCGGTCGAAAGTACGGAATTGGCTGATGTCCGTCCCGGCTACAAAGGCCGCTTCTCCGGCCCCTGTGAGCAGCAGCACCCGCACCGAGTCGTCCTGGTCAACCCGTTCGCAGGTCTCGTAAAGGGCCTCGTACATGCCATAGGTCAGGGCGTTACGGACGGCAGGCCGATTGAAAGTAAAGGTTGCCACCGGGCCAGCCTGTTCATAAAGAACTTCGCCCATCTCAAAAGCCTGGGCCGCCGTCACCGCAATACTCGAACTTTTCGTCTCGTCATCCTTCATCTTTTGGGCCTTCAACTTTCCTGGTTGGGCGCGTAAGTCCGGCTACAGTCTGTCCCTTTTCTGAAACCTCGATCAGGGTGGCAAGGCGCTTGAGTTTAGTTTCTTCTTTTTTAGCGCTTACCACCCACCAGGTCACAGTCCTTTGATACCAGGGAGCCTGAGTCTGAAAGAAGTTCCAGGCTTTCTGGTTCGCCTCAAACTGTTGTTGGTGGGCCTCGTCAAGTTGGGCGACCTCTTTTTGCTCATAGGCGTATATACCGGAGCGTTTTTCCTGCCGCTCGCTAAAGGCTTTAAGACCGGCGGGCCGCATCAGGTCCAGCTTTGTTAATTCATTTACGCGGTCGATGTTTACCGTACTCCATGTGCTAGAAGTTTTGCGGGGCGTAAACCTGATGCTATAGCTGACTTCATCGACGCTTCTTCGGATACCGTCGATCCAGCCAAAACAGAGGGCCTGATCTACCGATTCCGGCCAAGTCAGGCTGGGCTTGCCAGAACCCTTTTTATAAAACCCAACCAATAGCTCTTGCTTTTTGTCGTGATGCTCTTCAAGCCATTTGCGAAATTCAGCTGGGGCTGAAAAGAAAACAGGGTTCGTCATTGGGCCTTTTCCAACCGTTTGTAGTGGGCAGTTGTTCCGCCGGTGAGTTATATCAACTCATCGGCGGAAGATGCGCTAGGCTGCTGGTTCCGAAGTCAGCGCGGTTACGATATCGCTCACCTCTGCCGCGATTTTCTCGCTAGGTGGAACCAACCGGCAGGCTTCGGGCGGCAAAGTCAGATAAACTTTGTCGTGCTGAACGTGACGGATATTTGGCTGAGTAATTACGCTCAGCCGTACATCCGTATTTTCGAGCCTGACCGTGTATTCACGATACTCGCCCAGGTAAACCTGTTCCTCGATCAGACCGGGGAAGCGGTTAAGCTGGGACGACTTGTTCGCATCGCCATCCATTTGGATCGAGTGGGGCCGTACACTCAGAAGAACCCGATGTCCGGCGTTGACCCCTTCGGCCCGGCTTTGGGAAGCAATCCGCAGGCTGGCCGCTGAGACCAATCCATCATCGCCCAAAGTGCCACGCACGATATTGCAGCGCCCGATAAAGCGGGCCACAAACTCGGTTTCGGGCGTTTCGTAAATTTCTTCGGGCGTGCCGACCTGCTGGATCGATCCATCGTACATTACCACAATCCGGTCGGATGTGACAAGTGCCTCCCCCTGATCGTGGGTGACGTAGACAGTTGTGATCCCGATTTCATCGTGCAAGCGCCGGACTTCGACCCGCATTTCCTCGCGCAAGCTGGCATCCAGGTTCGAGAGCGGTTCGTCCATCAAGAGGATCTCTGGCTCGATCACGACGGCACGGGCCAGGGCCACCCGCTGCTGCTGTCCACCCGAAAGTTGGGCCGGATAGCGGTCGGCCATTTTGCCAAGCTTGACGACTTCAAGCGCCCGTGTGACCCGTCGCTCCAAATCGCTCTTGTTGACCTTGCGTAGTTGCAAGCCAAAAGCGACGTTTTCAAAGACGGTCTTATGGGGCCAGATCGCATAGCTCTGGAAGATCATCGACATATTGCGCTTTTCGGGCGGGATAGTCTTTTTGGAGGATGAGACTACTTTGTCATCGACCAGAATCTGCCCCTGATCGGGTACGATAAAGCCTGCCAGCATCCGCAGGGTAGTAGTTTTGCCGCAGCCGCTTGGCCCCAAAAGCGAGATGAATTCACCGTCCTCGACGTGCAAATTGACGTGATCGACGGCGTTATGATGTCCATAAGTCTTGGTTAAATTATCAAGGGTAATAGTTGCCATTTTATGCCTACCTCTTGTCCACTAAGAAATCACGTCCGATTATTTTATAGCCGATCCCGACGATTGCGAAGATAATCACCAACATTACCACCCCAAGCGCCGCCACCCGTTCAAAGCTGCCTTCGTTGACCATTTCAAATAGCACGGTTGGCATGACCTGGGTGTTAGTGCTGAAAAGCAAAATCGCGCAGCTGAGTTCGCGGATTGCCAGGATAAAAACCAGCATCCAGCCCCCCATCAAAGCCCGCTTGACCAGTGGGACGGTGATTTTGGTGACCGTTCCAAGTTGGGTCGAGCCGAGATTGCGGGCGGCTTGCTCCATTTCGGGGTTGATGCTTTTGAAAATATCGCTGCTATTGGAAAAGGCCATCGGCAAAAAGCGGGTCGTATAAGCCACGATCAAAATAAAGGCTGTCCCATATAGCACGATGGGCGGGCGACTGTAGGCCGAGAAAATGCCAATAGCGATCACGATACCGGGTATAACCAACGGCGCAATCGCCACAAACGAAAGGATGCGCCAGCCGCGAATAAGTTGCCGATTGACGATATAAGCGATAGCAATGCCCAAAACCATTGCCGCAGTCGCCGCCCCCGCCGAGAATAACAAGCTATTCTGGATCGATAGGCTGGTGTAGGGCTGTTTGAACAACACATCGTCATACCATTGTAAAGTCAGGTTGGAAGACTCGAAAGGCTTGCCCCAGGCTTTGGAAAGCGAAGCCCGTAGCAAGATGAAGAAGGGCAAGAACAGCGAAAGGGTCGAGACCAGCAGGCAAAAGCCCAGGAAAAACCAGCGCCAGGGGCCAATGTTCAAAGTGCGCTTCTGACCGCCCTTACCAGTTAGCGATGTGAAATTTTTGCGGGCGAGCAGTCGGCGTTGAAACCAGAGCAGTAAGGCAGTCAACCCCAGGAGCGGGAGTGCAAAAGCCGAGGCCAGTTCGATATTGGGTGGAAATTGGAACATCTGCCAGATTTGGGTTGTGATAATCGGGGTACGGGCCGGGACGAGCAACAAAGTTGGCGAACCGAATAGGGCCAGGGCCTCCAAAAAGGAGAGGATAAAGCCCGAAATAATCGAGGGCAGTACCAACGGAATTGTTACCCGTATGGTCGTCGTGAAAGTGCCTGCGCCCAGGACGGTTGCGGCATCTTCCATTTCGGATGAGACCAGTTCGAGGGCCGAACTGACTAGCAAAAAGGTGTACTGGTAGCTGTAAATGCTAACCACAAAGACTGCTCCGGCCATCGAATAGATATTGAGCGGGCCTTTTTCGGCTCCGGTCAAGCTGGTGAACCATTTGTTGAGTTCACCCGAATTTGGCCCGGCTAGTAGCATCCAGGCTACCCCACCCAAAAAGGGCGGCGTGGTAAATCCGACCAGCACCAAAATACGCATCAAGCCCCGCAGCGGCATATTGGTGCGCGTGACAGCCCAGGCCAGCGGAACCCCGATTAGGACGCTGACCACCCCCACCGAAGTCGCCAGGATCAGCGAGTTTTGGATCGCCTCCAAATTGCGCTGGGTGGTAAAGGCTTCGATATAATTATTAAGGGTCAGACCGCCATCTTTGGGGAGTGAAAAACTGCGGTAGAGTAGCCAGAACAAGGGCAGGCCGATCAACACCAACAGGATAACCACCATCACAATCCAAAATATCGACGAAAAATCCCGGCTGGATTTCAGATCGTTGAGCCGTTTGTTACCCGGAACCACCACTAATTCAGTCTTTCTGACTTGCTGTGCCATAATCTGGCAACCTCCTTTTTGGGAAAGGATGAAGGATGAAGGATGAGGGATGAGGGATGAATAGGATTTACGATTGTAGGTACTGACTCCCTATTCTGCATTCTGCATTCTGACTTCTGCATTGTTCATCCCTCATCCCTCATCCTTCATCCCTTATCCTACGCTCCGAACAGCGTTTTCCACTTCTTGATGACATCGGGTAGTTGTTTGCGAATATCGTCGGCTTTGGGCGAGTAGGTCTGAACGTCCTTGAGCGGTTTGGTACCTTTGACCGTAATATCCGGCCACAGTGCCTGCTCGTAGTTCTTGACGCAAAGCTCGGCGTATTCCTTGCTGTTCAGGAAGTTCATAAAGAGTTTGGCGGCATTCGGGTTGGGCGAGTCTTTCAGGATGCCTACGGTGTTGACCACTACGACTGTCCCATCGGACGGCATTATTACATCAACCGGGTTGCCCTTAGCTTTACTCGCCAGTACCTGCCCCATCGGGCTGATCCCCACCGACCGTTCGCCGGAGACAAGGTCTACGATTGTATCATTGATCGAGCGGCCCAATTTTGGGTTGAGCGAGTTAAATTTGTTGAAGTAAGCGTCCCAACCGAATTTTTGCTGCATACTGAGCGCCCAGGTACCGACCTGCCCACTGGCTGCACCGCTACCGGTGGTAATCTTGTCTTTGTACTTGTCGGTGATGAGAGCTTGCCAACTGGTTGGGGCATCTTCGGTTTTGAGCTTTTGGCTGTTGTAAGCGATCACGATAGGGACTAGCGACCCGACCTGATAGAAGTTATCCGGGTCGATACTGCGATATTCGGGGGCGATATTTTCTTTGCCAGCCGAGTTATAGGCTTGGAGTTTGCCACCCTCTTTGAGTTCGATCAACTGACCGAGGTCGGTGCTGGCGTAGACATCGACGTTTTTGATGCCTGCCGACATTTCCTGGTTCAGCTTCTGGTAGATCGTCGCCGCTACGTTGCGAACCCCTTCAACCTTGATACCGGGGTACTTGGCAGAGAAAGCCGCTCCAATATCGTTGACGATTTCCTGATTGAACCAGACGGTATACCAGGTGAATTTGCCTTCTTTTTTAGCGGCTTCGTATAGGGCGGCTTCATTTGCGGAAGTACTTGCTGCTCCGGCGGCAGCAGTAGTTGCACCTGCGGCGGCGGTTGTAGCTGCCGAAGCAGCAGTTGTGGCAGAAGCGGCGGTGGTCGGGGCCGGGGCGGTCGTCGCTGTGGGGTCGCCACAGGCCGATACAACGAGCGCCAGTAACATGGCAGTTGCCCCAATTAGGGAAAGTTTACGGTATTTGAGCATACTCGTGGGTCTCCTCCTCTTTGATCTGAGATTCACGTTGAGTAGTCGAAATTCTGTTTTAGACAGCTTGCGTCTCGTAGGTGAGTATAAAAAACCTATTTTGAACAAACAACCAGTCAATTGGTCGGCTGGCCCGGATGACAAAATAAAGACCCGGTGGCATCATTAAGTCCAGCTGGCGAACGCTTTTTATCCAACTACCATTCAATGTTAGTAAATGATTGATTGTGCAGGTTTATCGTATTTTGGCTTAACAAACTTTATTAATTACCACAATACAAAACAGGTTTTTGTTGGATGAAAACGTACTTGGAGCTATCGTAACTTAGCAACATGAGCATGTCAACGAAAGACTTTGTTTAAGTTTAGTTAAAGTAATTTTGAATATTACTTTGAGGATTATAAAAGCGGTAGCCCAAGTCGCTTTGCAAATTGCGATATAGGAAATCGGTATTATCGGTATTATCGGTATTATCGGTATTAAAGGTTTAAGGGGTAGGGCTAGGAGTGGGAAGCGGGCCGGGCGTGGGAGTCGGCGCAGGGGCTTCTAATTGCCAGAAGCGGGCTGTTCCATCATTTCCAGCGCTGACGAGCAAGCCCTCGACGGGCCAGGCTAACGCTCGGATCGCCTCGCTACCGCCATCCAGGGTCAGGACAGGCCGACCAGCGCTATCCCACAGACTGATTTTACCGGCGGTCGGGACGTTAGCAATGGCTACCCACCGACTTCCCGGCGACCATACGACGCGCCGTCCCTCTTTCAAGCTTGGAAGCGAAGTAGGCTGACCGGGGCCACCCGGAAGTTTGACCCGTACAATAGTTTGGCTAATCGCCGGGTTAGCCTGATCGGGTGGATTTGGGGTCGGGACTTCGACCAACAAAAGCGCGAAACCGTTGCCACTGACCGCAATCGTTTTGCCATCCGACGACCATGCCACTCCCTGCGGCCCATCCGAAGCGACCGCTATCGTATCATCCGGCGGTAGCGTCCGCCCGCCGTCTAGGTAGTGCAGCAGCAAAAACTCATCGGTCAAGCGGGTACTATCGGGCGACCAGCTTACATATCCCGCAAAATCGGATACAAAAGTCGCTTGCAACTGACCATTATTAGTGCTAAAGATGTTAATATTGCCATCCGAGCCAAATGCAGCCAGCTGTTTGTTGTCGGGCGAGAAAGCGACCTCAACCGCATCGCCAAAGGTTTCGGTTAGCGCGGTCGCCGATAGTCGGAGCGGGCCTTTGCGGAAGTTGCTAGTAGTGCTATCCCAGCGCCAGAGGGTCGTTACCCCACTCAAGCCACCCGCCGCCAGCATCAAACCATCCGGCGACCAGGCCAGACTATGCGCCCCCCAATCGTCCGAATTAGGGTTGGACGTAGCGAGGTTTTGCAAAAGTTTACCGCTCGGTAGTTCGATCACCCAAATTTGATAGCGGTCGGCGAGGGCCAGCCATTTGCGGTCGGGCGAGAGGGCCAGGGCGCGTAATGGCTCCGGCTTGCCGGTATCGGTCTTGCTCTGAACGGCAAACTGAGCGATTTGGCGGGCGGTAGTTGGGTCGGTGAGCGGAACTGGCAAACTGGCAAAGTCGGGTAAGCTACCGCTCAGAAGCGGCACACCGACTAGCGCCCGACCAGGGGTAGGAACCGGGGTTGGCGTGGGTAATTCCGGCCCGGCAACTGGCGAACCGGCCTCGTTGGTGCTAGAAGCTTCTGGGGAAGTCTGGGGGGTTGGGCCGGGTGTAGAAGGCGGCGGTACGACCGTTTTGGTCGGGGCGGGTGGGCGGGGCGGAGGTTGGTCGGTACAACCACCCAGGATCAGATTGAGCAGAAGTAAGCCTATCAGTAGCGGCAAGCTTTTTCTTTTCAAATTACCGCCCTATCATAGCAAGTCTCTGTAGGTTAGATACTTTTTGTCAGATGGTTTCGGATGGTTTCTGTAGGGGTGAGGCTTGAAGCCTCACCCTAATTATTACTCGCCTGTTTATTGATTTTCGGGCGGAAGAACGACTGCTACGCCCATCTTGACCAGTTCTGAGGCAATCCGTGTAACAGTCATCAAGTCCTGCCCCAGTTCGGCGGCTAACTCGGCTATACTGAGCGAACGCGAGACGATTTTGGTCAGAACGGCCCACTGATGCGCCTCGATCACAACTTCGCTGCGTGGCTCGGCGGCAATCGAGACCCGATGGTTCGGGCTGGGGATAAATGGGCTATATTTGCTCATACTATCCAGCCAGAGGGTCGCCCGGACTTGCAAGACCGGCAACGAGGCTTCGATAGTCCGCCGCTTCGGGCTGGGCGCTCCAACCTCAAAGGTAAACTCGCCTTGCTTCCAACCAAACAACTGGAATACTGCCAGCGCCCCGCTACTGATCCGCCCAACCTCGGCATCGTAGACTTCGCCTTTATCGATGTAAATATAACCCTCGAAAGTGCTATTGTACAAGCGCAGCCAGCCAGTTTGCTTTTGGATGTTGAGCAAAGACAGCAGCGAACTGGGCGAAAAAGCCGAAAGCGAACCGCTCAAGACCTTCTGACCATGACCACCCGGATTGGCGTTGGACTGTAGCGCAGCAGGGTTAAGCTTGCCAGTCTCAGCCTGATTCGTGGTCGGTAGCCGGTCGTGAAGTTGGTCAGTGTTTCGTAATGGTACCTCTTTTGGCTGGTCCCCACCTGTTGATCGGTTCAATTCATTTGTACCGCCATTACGCCCATTAAGGTTATAAATACCAGCCAAAGGATTCGACCGGGTTCCATTACCATTATTAGACTTGCCGTTTGGCCCGTGTCCATTTGGTGATGCACCATTCATGCCATTCGTGCCATTAGTACTATTAGTACTATTCGCACCATTAGCACCATTCGTACTATTTGTACCATTTAGGTGGCCGCTGGCATCTCCATTGTTATCAGCCGCTTTGTGCGGGAATATGTTATATTTGTCGGTCATACCGGTCACTGTCTCCCAATTGTAGTCCCCGACCCGCGCTTGCTTCATCTTTTTAGTCCCTTTACCCTAAACCCACCAAACCACTTCTCTTGCGACCCGTCCGGCAAACCTTTGTAAGGTCATCTATCCTTTATCTTTACAATCTTGCTCTTGAAAGTTTGGCTTACTACTCTCGGTTCCTTAATGTAGCCTTGACGGAGTTCGGAGTGTGCTTGTTACTTTTAGCTATACCAACAATCTTAGAGGCCGACGAAATTCGCATTTTTCGCCCTAATACGTTCTTACCAAAAGGGAAAACGGAGTTAAAGCTGAGTCTTGCGACTCCCAGCTTTCTCACTTTATAATACTACAGTTCGCTACGAAAAGCTATAGATACGATCCTAGGCTTGACCAAAGTAGTATCACTCTATTATATAAAATTTTTTTAATATTGTCTAGTAGGCTACCAACTCACTTCCGCTTTCAATTTCGGCTTCTTTGCCGTAAACACTATTGAAAATAATGGTCGCAGTAGCCCAGCCGTTGATATTTTCGATCCGAAAAATACCCTGCAAATCTTTTGTAACTAAGGTCTTTACGATCTGGATGCCCAGGCCGGTTTTTGACGTTTCCAGGTTGAATTCAGGCGGATAACCGTTGCCATTGTCCCGCACCTCGATCTGAGTGCGCCCTTCGTGGACGAAAGCCCCGATCCGTATCTCACCCTCAGACCGTTCGTTAAACCCGTGAAAGATCGCATTAGAAACCAGTTCCATAATTAAAATTGCTAAGAGGGTCGCTTCTTTGCTGGCGACCGGCACGTGTCCATCATCGAGCTTGAAGCGGATGCGCTTGTCGCCCGGCACGAGGCTGACGCTGGCAATATCGGTAATTTCTTTGGCGACGGCCTCGACGGTCGTGACCCCAATATCCTCACGCGATAGCAGATCGTGGATCGCCGCAATAGACTGAATCCGGGCGACACTTTCGGCCAGCGGAATGGCTACCTCCAGATTTTGAGTACGCCGCATTTGCATCGAGAGCAAGGCCGCGACAGTTTGTAAATTGTTGCGTACCCGATGGTGCATTTCCTGGAGTAGGGCCGATTTGATGGACAGTCCGCGCCGGGCTTCTTCGTAGAGACGGGCGTTCTCGATAGCAATAGCCGCCTGGTCAGCAAAGGCTGAAATGATTTGCAACTGCTCATCGTTGAAGTGGCGCTGTTCGCGGGTGTAGAGGCAGATTACCCCTAGCACGCCCCGCGCTCCGGCCAGTGGCACACACATCGACGAACGATATTGGTTGTTGAAGTAATAGCCTTCGCCGTCGTGTAGTTCAAAATGGGCATCCCAAACGTTGACAGGCCGATTTAGCTCGGCAGTCCGACCCACTGGCCCTTCGCCCAGCTTTACCCGCATGTTTCGGACGTAATCTTCGCTCAGGCCATGATTGGCGATGATCGTTAGATAAGGGCTTTCCTCTTTCAATTCGTAGATCGAGGACATATCGGCCCCTACCAGGAGGCTGGCTTGCTCGACGATTAGGTGCAACACCCGGCCCAGGTCAAGCGTAGCAGCGATCATATTGGAAACATTTTGGAGGGTGGTTAGCTCCTGAACTTTCTGGCGAAGTCGCTCATCGGTAAGCTGATAAAGTTGGGCATTTTCGATTGCCATTGCAATCTCGCCTGCGACCATTTCCAAAAAACGGATTTCTTCGGTTGTCCAACTCCGATAGCTGCGCGACTGGACATTAATCACCCCCAGCAGCTTTTCACGGGTAAACAAGATGATCGGCACACTCAGCATCGACCGACTGGAGTCTTCGTTGAGGGTTGGGACATAGCGGAAGCGACTATCGGCCCAAATGTCGTAGACCGAGATCGGTTTGCCCTCTTTGGCTGACGCGCCGGTTACGCCTTCGCCAACCTGCACCCGTACAGTTCCAATTGAGCGCGGATTGAGACCTTTGGCGGCGCGTAGCACCATCGACTCTTGGTCTTGCTGCTCTTTGTCAAAGATATAGATTGCGCAGACATCCACAATCATCACTTCGGCGACCGCTTGTACGGTCAAATTCAAGACTGAGTCGAGGTCAAGGCTGCTGTTGACGGCACTATTGACTTTGTGCAAGGCTTCCAATTCGTCGAGCGACCGGCGCACCTGTTCGCCAAATCCACCCATTACGGTTCCTTTGACAATCGGGCTAAGGCCGGTATTTTCGTCGGTTGGGCGGTTAGAAGCCAGGGCGCGTACCAATAGCCGGTCGCGTCCATCGACATAACCTTTGATGATCGCGGCGGTGGAGCGTTGGCTCAAAGAATGGAGCGCCTGGACTACCTGCATTTTTTGATGGGCCGGAATTTCGGCCTCATCTGCGTTATAGACCGCATCGACAATTTCTTGCGAGTAGGCCAGCGTTTGCGAAACCAGTTCATCGACCGGCACTTCGACCAACGCCCACTTGGTGCCTTCGACACTCATAAATTCGCAAAGTCCGGCCAGATCGTCAACTCGAACCGCCTCGACCATTTTGGAATAGTATTCGGGGTAAATATTGTGGGCGCTAATCGCTATTGGCGAACGTACCACTGGTTGCTCGGTCAGAACCGCGTCGGCAGGCAGGTCGTCGCAAATTCCCGCCTCCTCGTCTTCTGGTTCGGAGTTAGTGGCGGACTGGGCGACTTCGGACGGTTCTTCGTTGCCATCGGGATAATGGTTGTAGGTGGTGCGCCCGCTAACGACCGCCGCCTGAACTTGCTCTTCCCACATGGCGTGCCAGCGTTCTTTTACTCTAGCGCTTACCCGTTCCAAAATATCAGCTAAGTTGTGGTGATCCATCTTTACACTCATCCTTGATGCTGAAAAGAGAGTAGATATTAGAAATTAGAGATCAGATATTAGAAATCAGGAAATAATTACGTGTCGTTGTACTCACAATGAATGACACATTGTGAACGGTTACAACTTCAATATCTAATATCTAATATCTAATATCTGATTTCCAACATCTTCCTATTCAAATTGTAACATCGCCACTTCGGGCCGGGCATTGAAGCGCAGTTGGAAGCCGCTCATACCGAGACCCCGCCCAACGTATAGCCGGTTGCCTTTGAGATCGTACCAGCCTAGCGGGTACGGGCTGTGGTGTTTGTTGCGGACAAGCCGCAGCCAGTTCAGATGGCGGTGAAACGGTGGCAAAGCAAAATTAACTTGCCCGCCGTGTGTATGCCCACTTAGTATAACATGCGCGAAGTGGGGCGGTAATTTTTTCAGGATGGCCGGGTTGTGGCTTAACATTATCAAAGGCCGTTCGCCTGCCGGGATCGGCTGGCACATCCGGGTAATGTCCGGCTCACCTTTTACAAGGTCATCTACACCGACCAACCAGGCCCGTTGCCCTTTGTAATCAAGCGGATAGGGTTCGTTGACCAGTACTCGCACACCCTCTTGCTCGAAAGCCTTTATAATCCTCAGGTAATCGTTCTTACGCCCAAAGTAATCGTGGTTGCCCATAACGGCTACTATCGGAACACCACTAGCCACTAGCGGACGTATCAGATCGCTCATGGCCGGGTTCCAATTGCCATAGGTGAAATAATCGCCGCCCAGGGTAATAAGGTCGGGGCGTTCTTCCAGTACGCGCTCGATAGCGTTCCATAGCACCCGGTGGGGTGGCCCTTTGCGCTCCAAATGCCAGTCGCTCAGAAAAGCCACTTTGTAGCCCTTCCAAGTTGGCGCAAGGCCCACCTCGGAAACCTTGACCGCCGGGCGGGTGACTTCCAGCCAATGTGGTTCGACGTGACGGGCATACGCCCAGGCTGACCCGGCTACACTCGCTCCCGCTACGCTCAATGCAACCCCGCCTTCAACCCAGCGACGGCTGATATGGATCGGCAATCCCAACTGATGTGATGGTAGTTCTTTTTGTATACTCATAATTTCTGTTACAACTTTACTCCTGTTTTTGATACGACGTTAGACAAGGACTTCTACCCTGCCTATTTTATCATATCAGGCTAGATTGTCTTACCCCTAGTATACGCAAATTTAGGCAAAACCTATTCATTTTCTACATCCTTTATGAAGAGTCTAACTAATTTCTCACATCCATTGGCAGAGCAATGTCTCACAACCAAACTACTCAGTCCTCCGTCCTCTTTCTAGCGGTGTGGTTGGTGAATTGAGCATTGGCATGCTATAGTTTGGGCGAGGCAAAGCTATAATGGCGAATGCTTCAAATAGTACTAAATGGCATAAACCTAGAAAGACCTTCTCAATGGGAGAAATTTTATATATTCACCCTCAAGCTCTGGATGAGCGCCCGGTAATTGCTCCGGCTAAACCGACTATTCCAAACTGGCCTCCTGCTTCCTCCGCCATAGACTTTCCGGCTTTTGAGAAATTGCTCCAGAGTGACCCGGCCTATCAGGTTGGGCCGAACAGCGTGGCCTGGCGGATCAATGGCGAAATTATTCAGGTATTGGGTTGGGGTCGGGCGATCTTGATGCAGATTGCTCATCCTCTGGTAGCTGAAGGAGTGGCGGCTCATAGTCATTTTGCTTATTCTACCGCAGATAAAATCAAGCGATTCGAGCAAACTTTGAACCGTATGCTGATGATGACTTATGGCACGCCAGAGCAAGCCTGGCACGCTGGTCACGCTATCGATACGATCCACGCCCGTGTCAACGGTGAGGCAAATGCCACTCATCCGCCTTATTCGGCCCGCGACCCCGAATTGCTCAAGTGGGTCAATGCTACCTTTGTCGATTCGATGCTCAAGACCTATACATTATTTGTCGGCCCGCTTTCACTTGAAGAACAAAACGAATACGTCAAACAGGCCAGCCTTGCCGGGCCGCTTTTGGGAGCGCCGTCGGGCTATTTTCCGTCCAGTTTGTCCGAATTAAACACGTATATGCAGGAAATATTGGCAAGCGATACGTTAAAGGTCGGGCCAACTACCCGAAAACTGGCTGATTATGTGATGGAAGGGTTGCCAATTCCACTAATCGGCCCGGCCCTAAGCTGGTACGGCAAATTGCCGGTGATTGGCCTCTTGCCTCCATCGTTACGCAAAGCTTACGGTTATAGCTGGAATCGTGCGGATGAAGCGACCTTGAAAAGCTCGGCCTGGACTTATCGCCGTTTGCACCCAATCCTACCGGCCCGGTTGCGGCGCTGGGAAATCGCCCGAAAAGCGGAAAAAGCTATCTAAGCTGTCTATCCCTGTTAATTTGATTTAGAAAAATGGGTCAATCTTGACCCAGACATCTTCGCCATCCACGCGCACTTCAAACTTAACCATGTTTTTGCGAATAGGTGGATAGATCGGTTTGCCGGTAGTAATGTCAAACTGCCAGAGGTGTCCGGCACAGATCAAAGTTGTACCTTTGATCCGCCCGACGCTGAGGGGGAAAGCCATGTGGGGGCAAATATCGCGGAAGGCGTAAAGCTGACCGTCGATCCGGGTCAGGCCAACTTCGACCTGTTCACCGCTATCTTCGACCGGGACTTGCAGCATCTCGCCTTCGATTATATCTTGAAGCCGAGCAACTTTGTAGTACCCGGCCTCGTCTTTCTGGTGGGAAGTCACTTCTATTCAGCTTAACGTTTGTTGCGTTTGCGTTCGCGTCGTTTTTGACCGCGCTCGGAAAGGCCCGCCCGAAATTCCCGCGCTTCTCTCGCTGCTTGAGTTTCTTCGAGGGTTTCCTCGCCGCCTGCGTCGCCCGAACCACTGGCTAACACGCCGGTCGTCACCGCTTTTGCCACCTTAGCGACTGGGGCCGGGGCGGCTGCCCGCAGCTCGCTTTTCCTGGCATTACGCTCTTTATGAGCTTGCCATTCGGCTTTGGCGTTCGGATACTTCTGCAACATGTAACCGACCCCACGTACCACAAAGTAGACCAGCAGTATCAGCGCAACATCCAGGAAAAGACGGGCGTTAAAAGGTTGGAGTTTGGCGATCCGGCTCAAGAAAAAGGCAAAGCCCAACGAAAAGGCAATCGCCCCATTACGCGAAGCGCGATTGACCAGGGTATAGGTCAGCAAGTTGTTTTTGAACCAGTACTTGCCGTAAAAGTAAAAGAAATTTGCTACGAGAGTTCCAAGCGTAAACACGATGAAGTAGGCCGTCGAATATGGCCCCCAAATCTCATCTGGTGTGCTGAAAACGTAACCGAAATCCCAAAAGTTCATTCATATCTCCTGTAAAATTTTGTAGTCTTAATTATAACAAGTCTGAGCCTGACTTGCAACCTGACTTCTGCCCTTTTTATTACCTAAAACGCCGCCAGTTTGCCCTCTTTGCTATAATAAGTGCGATATGCTCTTGACTAAAGTGGAGTTGTAGACTATAACAGTATGTATAATACCGACATAGTTGATGATCGGTACTTAAAATAAAGCTAACTACCTCAGTGCGCTATTGAGCTAGGCAAATTAAGCCGGGAACTTTGGTTCGGTCGGGTGCGTAGTTAGTGATGAGGGAGAATTTATGCAAAAACGGATTGCTTTGCTGGGTTGCACTGGTTCTATTGGGCAACAAACACTGGACGTGGTTAGTCGGCATCCCGACCAGTTTCGGATCGTTGGGTTGGCGGCAGGAGGCCGGGGCGCAGTCTTAGCCGAGCAAATCGCCCGCTTCCAGCCCTCAAAAGTCAGTTTAGCTTCGGAGCAAGCTGCCCGTGAACTGGCTCAAACTCAGCCTGGCCCGCGCTTCTTACACGGCCCGGAGGGATTGCTGGAACTGGCGACCGACCCGGAAGTTGATCTGGTGATCGTGGCGACCAGTGGTCAGCATGGCTTTGCCCCAACGCTGGCAGCCCTGGCAGCAGGCAAAGAGGTTGCGCTTGCCAACAAGGAAGTTTTGATTATGGCGGGCGAAATGGTGACTGCGGCGGCGCGGGCCAATAAAACCCAGCTTCGGCCCATCGATAGCGAACATAGTGCGATCTGGCAATGTTTGCGAGGTGAGGGGCCGGTTATGCCGGAAAGCGGCGAGGAGAATTGGTCGGAGTCCAATCCTGGTGTACGCCGATTGATTTTGACCGCAAGCGGCGGGCCGTTCCGCACTTTTAGCCGGGAGCAAATGGCGAATGTGACGGTCGAGCAGGCCATGAAGCACCCCAATTGGAACATGGGGCCGAAAATCACGATAGATTCGGCGACTTTGTTTAACAAAGGGTTAGAGGTTATAGAAGCACACTGGCTTTTTGGTCTGGACTACGATAAAATTGATGTGGTGGTTCATGCGGAAAGTATTGTCCACAGCATGGTCGAGTTTATCGACGGTTCTATCAAAGCCCAGATTGGAACCCCCGATATGCGGGTACCGATCCAGTACGCCATCGGCTACCCGAATCGGTTGCCAAATGATTATCCCCGCCTGGACTGGACAAAATTACGCGAATTGCACTTTGAACTGCCGGATACCGAGCGGTTCCCGGCCTTGCGGTTGGCCTACGAAGCCGGACGCAAAGGGGGGACTTATCCGACCGTGCTGGCGGCTGCCGATGAAGAAGCGGTGCGCTTTTTCCACGAACGGCGGATTAGTTACCTGGGTATCCCGGAACTGGTCGAACGAGTGTTGACCAGCCACGACGTGATTGCCCATCCGACGCTAGAGGACATCGCGGCGGTCGATACCTGGGCGCGGGTGGCGGCAGGTGAAGAAGTCGAGCGGATGGCACTGGCCTTAAAATAGCGTGTCCCGAACCGGGCGATTATAAAGATCGCCCCTACGCCGCATCAATCTAAATGGTGGTAAAAGACGTTTTACAAATGGGGCTTTTAGGGGCTTTGTCCCTTACAAAACTAAAAACTGTAATATTTAAGAGGTATTTTATTTTATGAACTGGCTCTGGTTTATACCGATCTTGCTGGTAATGGTCGTCATTCACGAAATGGGCCACTTTTTGACAGCCCGTTATTTTGGCATGAAGGTGCATGAATTTGGGATCGGCTTCCCACCAAAGGTCTGGTCGAGAAAGACCAAAGATGGCATGGAATGGTCGATCAACGCTTTGCCTATCGGCGGTTTCGTCCGAATCGAGGGCGAGAATGGCGATAGTGACGACCCGAACGCTTTTGGCAAAAAACCGACCTGGCAACGCGCCATCGTATTGGTGGCAGGCCCGGCCATGAATATTATCCTGGCCCTGGTGATTTACTTTGGTGTAACCATCGTGGGTGGCAAGGATGTCGAGTCTGGTCGTCCGGCTTTGGTCGAGGTTATGCCCAATTCGCCCGCCGCCGAGAAGGGTTTGCAAGCTGGCGACATCTTTGTGACGGTCAACGGCAAGCCAGTCAAAAGCACCGCCGACATTCGGATTGAGACCGCCCTTGACAAGAATAACCCGCTCCAATTGGTGATGGAACGCAACGGCAAGCAGTATGCCGTTGATGTTCAGCCGCGCAAGAACCCGCCTGACGGTGAAGGCGCGATTGGGATTACGATGGGCAACGCGGTCGGCCCGAATGATATTATGATCGGTAACGCCGATACGCTCAACCGCGACCTGGCGTTGACCGGTTCGCAAGCTTTCCTCGACAAGGATAAAATTGTCTCGGTGGATGGTAAGACATTCACCAACAATCTGGCTTTGCTCGAATATATTCGGAGTGCTAACAAAGACAGCCTGAACGTAACCGTCACCCGTGATGGGCAGACCATCAGCCACGACATACCGCTCCGGGCGCGGGTAGATTATGTTTACAAGGACAGCGCAGCGGCGAACCAAAAGCTACCGCTCGGCGCGATCATCACTCGGCTGGACGATACGCCGATTGCCACCCGCTCCCAGTACGAGCAGTATATAACGGCTAACCAAAGCAAGTCGATTACGCTTTATTACAAAAAGAGTTCGACCGCTTCGGAGCAGTCGGTTAGTCTGCCTTCTAACTCCGGGTTGGATTCGCGGGCGACCAACCGAGCGCCCCGCGCGATCAACTTTAGCTTTGCGATTATCCGGCCTAATGACCATCTCAGCTATAATCCGATAGAGGCGGCGGGCGAAGCCTGGGATCAGACCACTTTTGCGATTACGCTGATACCGCGTACCTTCAAAGCCCTCTTCGATGGCTCGGTCTCGGTCTCGAGTCTGGCAGGGCCGATTGGGATGGCCCAAATCACCGATACGGTCGTGACCCAGAGTGCCGAAAATGGTGGGGCGGCGGGTCTGGCCCGGTCGCTACTGCTGCTGATGGCGATGCTTTCGGTCAACCTGGGCATCGTCAATATCCTCCCGCTGCCAGCCCTGGATGGTGGACGGTTGGTCTTTGTCTTGATCGAGATGGTCATGCGCGGTCGTCGCATCCCGCCCGAAAAAGAGGGTCTGGTGCATTTCGCCGGAATGATCGCGCTCTTGACTATGATGGTCGCTATCGCCTGGCAAGACATCGTTCGGTTGGTGAGTGGGGTTGGTTTCCAGTAAATCCTTTGTCGAATAAAAACAGGGGGAAATTCACACTTCCCCCTGTTTTTATTTACTCGATTTTAGTTTTAGCATCTGGTCGTTTTGAATTTGTATAATCCAGCCTCAATGTTTAGCGTAACAATTCTTCTGCGATCTCCATAACCTGCGAGGTTTTGATAGTGCGAAGGCAGTAACCGCCTTTCCAGCAGGTGCGCTCGAAATCGAGAACACCGCAAGGGCAGCAGGGCAAGTCGATTTCGGTCTGGACGACGCGATGGCGGGCCGGATCGCCCCAGGGACCGAAGATAGCCGGGTCGGTCGGGCCAAACAGGTGGATGCTGGGAGCGCCTGCCGCCACTGCCAGATGCAATGGGCCGCTATCAAGCCCGACCACCAACTGACAACGGGCAAAGAGCGCCCCCAAACGTCCCCACCAATCGCTTGTATCTAGGTGAAGCGGTTTGTTCCGGCAAGCTTTGGTGATATTTTTGATCAGGATTTTTTCTTTTTCGCTGCCGGTCAATACTACTCGCACTCCGTAACGTTCGACCAGCGCATCGGCAATCGCGGCGAAACCCTCGACCGTCCAGAGCTTGAGGGTTGCCCCTGTGCCAGGGTGAATTGCGACCAACTTATCCTGTCGGTCGATCCCCCATTCGGAGAGCAGTAGCCGAACGTAGCGTTCATCCTCCGCCGAAGGGTAGAAATGAAGCCGCGCTTCGGTCTCGTCGAGGGGTGGGCGTAGACCATAGGTTTCGAGCAGGAAGCGGGCCAATCCCAAATTAAGGGCGGCGCTATGCTCCGAAGTCTGCCCAAACGGTATCAGAGGCAGACCGGGCAGGCTGCCTTTGCGTTCGCCCTGGATCGGTAGCGCGTGGGTCAAAAAGCCCTTCGCTTCGGGCCATTGGTAGCCAACCCGTACCGGGATGTCCGCCAGATAGAGCAAGAGCGCTCCCCACCAATAATCATAGCGAAAGTTGATCGCCGCATCGTAGCCTTGCGCCCGCAATAGCCGCGATTGTTCTAGAGCGTACATGTAAGGGTCGAGCAAATTGCCCTTTGGCGCTCGGCTGAACCCGCCCGGAAAGTCGCAGCGTTGTATCCGGTCGAGATGGGGGTTGTTTTGGAGCGAGGCGACCCCCCAGGGGCCGACCAGGGCGGTCAGTTCGGTATCGGGCAAAGCTTTTCGCAACCAGGCAATCGCCGGGGTTAGCATCAACACGTCGCCCAGATGATCGGGGCGCACCAGTAGCAGCTTTTTGGGTGGCGTAGCCAAATCAGGCGAGGCCACTCGATAACGGAGGCTGGGCCGGGCGGCAACTTGCAAATTCCACAGCAAGGCTCGCCGGGCCGCTTTCTTGATCTGTTCTTTTCCGATCATACTACACTGCTTTCATTTTTTGAGAGTGGGATAGTGCTAAACCTTGCTCCCGATCTCCCGACCCCTGACCCCAATTTCCTGATCCTCAATAGCCTGCCAGACCATTTCGACTGTCACGGCCTCGATGCCACCTTCGGCCACTGATAAAGCCTGATACTCGCGGAGCGGCAAGCCGGGTCTTGCTCCGGCCTGGGCTGGCGCGACCGCCCGACCTGACGGCGTGTAAGGGCCATAGGCGACCGGACTGCTCGGCCCAAAAACGGCTACTACCCCTGCACCACAGGCGACCGCCAGATGCATCAGCCCGGTATCGTTGCCGACGAACAGGCTGGCCCGCGCCAAAAGCGCCCCGCTCTCCCCAAAATTAAATCGCTCGCCGCCATCTATCAAAAGCCGGGTGGCGGCTTCGTTCCCTTCTAAGTTTTGCCGGGCGGTCTGCAAAAGGCTCTCGATAGCTTCCCGGTCGCCTCCGGCCCCGATGACCACCACTTGCCAACCCTGTTTTAGTAGGCGGGCCGCGATCTGCCCAAAGCGGTCGGCAGGCCAGCGTTTGGACAGCACTCGCGTATCGGGGTTTTGTCCGCCGCCGGGATGTATGACGACAAAAGGTCGCTGCCAGTCCAGACCCAACTCGGCGGCTTTTTGCAAGAAACTGGTTTCGGCCTCGGTGGGTGGGTTATATTCGAGGTGCGGCGCGTCTGGCTTAATCCCCCAGGCCCGCGCTACGTCCAGATAGACCTCGGCTTCGTGCTGCAAAGTCTGAGGTTGGGTCGCCCGCACGTTCAAGGCAAAACCTCGGCTCAGGTTGTCCACCCCGGCCCGTACCGGGATACCCGCCAGCCAGGGCAATAGGGTCAGGCGTGGCGACCGATCCAGTACCAGGGCGGCAGCATACTTTTCGCGCCTCAATCGCCACGCCAGGGCCAGATATTGCCGCCAGCTTAACTGAGAACCGTCCACCCCAGTCGGAGCCAACCGCGCCACTCGCGGGTTGCCCTCAAGGGCTTGCCGCGACCACTCGCTCACCACAAAATCCAGCTTGAGATCGGGCCGGGCTTGTGAAACAGCCGCCACCGTCGCCGTCGCCAGCAGCACATCACCCAGACAGCAAGGCTTGATAAAAACTACTCGCGCCCCATCTGGCAGATCGTTAATCTGTGGAACCGCTTTACCTCTTACCCGGCGCGGCAGATCAAACGCAAAACTCAAAAGGCGACAGATCCACGTAATCGCCCGTTCTCGCCAACGTGCTCTCGTAAAGGATGAGGGAGGAAAAATGCAGAATGCAGAGTGCAGAATGCAGAATAAGAAATCGAATCTTATAATCGTAAATCGCGGCCCTTTAAGGGTAAATCGTAATTCCCCTTCATCCTTCATCCCTCATCCCTCATCCCTTATACTGCTGGGCCGATTGCGAAGGTCATTTCGCCACGGGCGGCGACTTTGCCGTTGACGGTTGCGATGCCGTTAGCTTTGGCGACTGGGCCACGCACCTGGATGATTTCGGTTTCGAGGCGCAGGACATCGCCCGGTACGACCTGTTGTTTGAAGCGCACCGCATCCAGGCCCCCGAAAAAACCCAACCGTCCCTTGTTTTCCTCCATACCCAACAGCGCAACCGCCCCAACCTGGGCCAGTGCTTCCATAATCAGGACTCCCGGCATGACTGGGTAAGTCGGGAAATGGCCCTGGAAGAACCATTCGTTGATAGTGACATTTTTGAGGCCGACCGCCCGTTTGCCGTATTCTACTTCGATAATTTTGTCTATTAGCAAGAAGGGAAAACGATGGGGGATAATTGCCTGTATTTGGGCGCTATTCAATTCCACTTTGCTTGAGGCTCCTTTCGCTGTCTTTAGGTAAACAAATCTTTTACGGCAAGCTTAAAGCCGGGTATAACGTCTTCGCCATCCAAGTCATCGTTCAGTCCTAGCGTAAGCGGCTTGAGATCGCCGGGGTGGTAGACCTCGATTAGATGGCTAAACGGTCTAATAACCCATACCAAACGCACTCCGGCTACTAAGTACTCGTTTACTTTAGCTTCTAATTTATAGAAATCATCGGTTTTAGAGATGACTTCCACCGCCAAATCAGGCGCGAGAGGCACAGCCTCATAGACATTTTGAGGTAAGCGTTCTAAGCTGACGAAAGCTAAGTCAGGTTGCCGCCTGCCGATCCCTGGCAACTCAAAGTCGGTCTGAGAGTTAAACAACCGCCCTAGCTTTTTTGGGTAGACCTGGGCAAATAAATAACCGTTTAGAATAGAGCCAAGCTCACCGTGTACTCCGTCCGCTACCTCTTCCAACTCCTCTTCTTTCTGAACTTCGGTCTGCAAGACCAAACTTTCTAGTTGAGTAGTCATAGCGTTCATACCTCACTGCTTTAAACTTGACAGCCGTCAGCCGTCAGCCTCATTGAGAAATTGCCCGGAGAAGCTGCTGGCTGACGGCTGGATAGCGACTGGCTTACAAAATATATTTGCTCAGGTCTTCGTCTTCGATCAGGTCGCCTACCCGGTCGAGAACGTACTTGCGATCAAGTTGGATGGTTTCCCCACCCCGGTCGGCGGCCTCGAAAGAAATTTCCTCCAACACCCGTTCCATAATGGTATGGAGACGGCGTGCGCCAATGTCCTCGCTACGCTGGTTGACCTCCGAAGCGATCCGGGCGATCTCGTCCAGGCCGCTTTCCTCGAAAATTAAGGTCACTTTTTCGGTTCCCAGCAGGGCCGTGTATTGCTTGGTCAAGGCGTTTTCAGGCCGGATCAGGATTTCCTTGAGGTCTTCCTGTTCGAGGCTATCGAGTTCGACCCGCAAGGGGAAGCGGCCCTGTAATTCCGGGATCAGGTCGGACGGCTTGGCATTATGGAAGGCCCCGGCAGCCACGAACAAAATGTGATCGGTCTTGACCGGGCCATAACGGGTCATCACGGTCGAGCCTTCCACGATAGGCAGCAAGTCGCGTTGAACCCCTTCGCCCGATACGTCCGGGCCGGTCTCGTTGCCGTTGCCGACTACTTTATCGATTTCGTCCAAAAAGACTACACCCAATTGCTCGGCCCGTTGCACCGAAGAATCCACCACCCCGTCAAAATCGATCAACTTGTTAGCTTCCTCGGTGGTCAGGATGCGGCGGGCTTCTTTAACCGAGACACGCCGGGAACGTCGGCGGGTCAGCGTCCCTAGATTGTCCATAAAATCCTGAAAGTTATCGCCCGGTTCGTCCGTATTTAGCCCTGCCGCCATGAATTCGATCATGCCCGTAAACGGCTCATCCGAGTCCAGATCGATCTCGACGGTTTGCTCTTCCAGTTTGTTTTGGTTGAGCATAGTAGTGACCCGGCGGCGGCGACGCTGAAGCAAGCGGGTTTCCTCTGGCGTAAGCGTCGGACGTTCAAATTCCTCGGCAAGGCGGGCGTTTTCGTTGGTTTCCAGGCGAGCTTCATTTTCGGTTTCGCCCTCAGCGGTCTTGGGCTGAGCGTGGGCTTCCAGTTCGACCGTGCGCGGTTGACGGGCGGCCCGTTTCTTTTCTTTATTTTTATCTTTATAGTAAAGCTGTTGCACCAGATAGCCGATCAGCTTTTCGGTGGCGGCTCCTTCGGCCTGGGGGCGTACTTCGCGCAATTTTTCGTCGTGTACCATCGACACGCTAACCTCAACTAGGTCGCGGACAATCGAATCGACATCCCGCCCGACATAGCCGACCTCGGTAAACTTGGTCGCTTCCACCTTCAAAAAGGGCGCGTCAATCAGCTTTGCCATCCGGCGGGCAATCTCGGTCTTGCCTACCCCGGTTGGCCCAATCATCATAATATTTTTGGGGGCAATTTCGTCGCGCAGTTCTTCGCTCAACTGTTGTCGGCGATAACGATTACGCAAAGCGATAGCGACGGCTCGTTTGGCTTCTTTTTGCCCAACGATGTATTTATCCAGTTCGGCCACAATCTGGGGCGGCGTAAGGTTCGCCAACACCGGCGTAACCTGATCTTGTTGCTCATCTCGTTTGCGACGGCTGGCCCGACTTGGTTTATCCATTTCTCTTAATACCTGACAGTCCTCAATTTTGCCTGCGTCCGATCCAACCGAAACCGACGACAGGCTACCATAAGTTTGTAATAACCCTTCAATTATACACCATAAGTTGAGCTTCCACATGAAAAAACCTAAAATGAACTGTTGCTAAGCGGGCTTTTAGGCGGTACACTATAACCAGGCTGGTGCCACCCAATCCTAATATACAAGTCGAAAACTACGCCGCGAGTAACGTGTTAGTACAAGGAGGTCTTCCTCGATGAGTCAAATTTTTGGCAGCTACGCCAATGATATTCCTTCTACCAAGCAGTATGTAACGATAGTCTTTGCCCCGCTGACTTTGCCGGTGCGCTGGAGCAATATTGGTCTCTCGGCGGATTTTATTGCCCAATATTTCGAGGCTTATTTTCCCGAAGTTGACTCCGAGGCTACTGAGGCTACTTCACCCCACGAAATTCGCCACTCGATCAGCTATATCGCAAACGAGCTAATGGAAAACGCGGTGAAGTTTAACTACGACAAATCTATCGAGATCAGCCTGACGGTCAGCCTGGGCGCGAACGAACTAATTTTTGTAGCTTGCAATAGCGTTGAGGCGATCCGATTAGCAAGTTTACAGGTATTTATCAAGAAGCTCTTATCGAAAGACCCCGGCGAATTGCTGATTCAACGGATCGAAGAAAACTTTGCCAACGAAGGCCCCAACAAGCCTTCCGGCTCCGGTCTGGGCCTTTTGACCATTATGAACGATTACAAGGCCAAAATCGGTTGGAAATTAGAAGAAGTCCTTGACCGCCCCGATTTGGCTCTGGTCACGACGATGGTCAGGTTGGGTTTTTCGCTTTAAACTCCCATTCGGAATTTAACAGGGATAGATAGGATTCACAGGATAAAGCTAGGCGGGTCACTGCCGACCGCTAGTTTGACCGTTGTACTTTGCACTATAACCCACACTTTACTAGCGCGGTGAAAATTGGTGTAGCAAGTCTTTTGTACTTTGAGATTGTAACTACTCGGTCTACCCGCTTTGGGCGACCACACAGGGTCGCCCCTACCCAAAATTCGTTGTAGGGGCGACCGTGTGTGGTCGTCCGGCCTGCGTAGTTACTTTGAGATTAAAAATTTACGACTGATCGAGGTTAGGCTTGTCGCTGGATGATTTTCTATCGCGGGATGCCGTGTTGGCCGGTTCACCGGCTAAACGCGCCCGCACCTTGCTCTTTTTGATTGAAGCTCGCACGGCTTATTTGGTGGCCCAATCGCAGCAGGCCCTCGAAGAATTTGCTACCGAAAAATCGGTTCAGGAACGTAATCTGGTCTTCCTGGAAGCTTTTAACCTGGGCAAAGACCCGCCCTTACCGCCTACTATCCAGGGCCTTGAACAATACGCTACCCAATGGGCCAATTTGATCCCGGACAACCCGCGGTTGCGGGCGGCGGTTGCCGGGTTGCTGGCCCAAAAATATCGCTTTACGTCTAACTCAATCCCCAATATTCGCCTTGCGCTCGGTCTCGATCAGCCCGGCGTAATAAAAGCTTACCAGACCTTATACCAACAGCCGCTCGAAAATATCTATATCAGCCAGATCACGTTTCGGGAGCGATTGCGCTGGATTTGGACGGGCTTTGCTGGATGGATCGATCATCTGCCGCCTTTTTGGGCTGCCGTCGTTTTGAGGATTTGCCTTAGCTTGCCACAGGGTTTTCTGGCTTTGCCGATTGCTGTCGCCGGGATCGGGCCGCTTGGCGGAGTAGCGCTGCTGGCGTTGCTGGGACTTATCAATATGCTAACGATTGCGTGTATGGCCGAGTCGGTCGCCCGAAGCGGTAGTATTCGGTATGGCAACGCCTTTATCGGACAACTAACCGCCAACTACCTGGGTAGTGCCGGGTCGGTCTTGCTAACCCTGGCGGTAACAGCTAGTTTCTTTTTGAATTTGCTGGTCAGCAATCTGGGCCTGGGCAATACAATGGAGAGTTTTACGCCAGTTCCCGCCGGAGTGTGGGTGGCGGTGTTCTTTGGGGCCGGTATTTTTATGCTGGCCCGCAAGCCGATCAGCTTTACTCTGACTGTGACAGTCTTGCTGGCCCTGATAAATATTAGCCTCGGATTATTGCTTTCGCTGCTGGCCTTGCCTTTCTTGCGGCTCGATAATCTAACAGCCAACACACTATCTTTACAAAACGGTCAACCACTTCAACTGGCTGCCATCAGCCTGATGATCGGGACGGGCATGAGTTTGTACGCCGGGCAGAATTATACGATCTTGATGGCCCGCATGGTGTTGCCACGCGACCCTGGCGCAAGTTCGCTTATCAAGGGCAACGCGGTCGGGACTTTGTTTAGCACTATTTTTTACTCGTTTTGGGTTATAGCGGTCAGTGGTGCGGTCGCCCCCTCCAACCTAAAAGGCCAATCGGTTAGCGCTGTTCCGGCCCTGGCCGATGTAATCGGTCTGCTGGCGAGTGTCCTGGGGTCGGTTATGATTATCTTGCTGTTGGGGCTGACTTCGCTGCGTTGCATGATAGTCCTGTTTGGTCTGGTGCGCGAACGGTTGCCCCGCCGAAGTTGGCCTGCTATCGTGCTGCCCCGGCGCAAAGGCCACTTGATTTTGTGGAAAAGCTCCTGGCGGCGGTTTGTTTCGAGCAAGCCGGACTACGAACGGGGAGCGCGGTTTGCGCTGGTCTATTTGGGTCTTGAAAAGGGTAAGCCAAAATTCCGGCTGGACGCGCAACTCGGTCCTAAAGCCGACCGAGTGGAGTTTCGGCTGGACAAGGCCATTTGGGAAGCCAGCACCCTCTTCAAACGGTTCCCGGCTTTGGAAGCGCAAGGGCTACAATTGCGACTGGAAGTGCTGGAAAGCAGTCAGGAGAAAATACGGGTGCGGGTCGTCTCGCCGCTCTCGTTGGCTTATAACGGCGATAAACAGGATGTAACCGGCTTTCATCTGGCGACGCTGCTCTACGCTTCGGAAGACCCGGCCCAATCCGAATTTCTGTCCTGGCTATCCCAGCAGCGCGGCGAGGTCAGCTTTAGCGAGATTGTAGCCTATTTCGGCAAGGACGAGGAAGTGGCCCGCGCTACCCTGGCTAGTCTCCTAAACCGGGGGCTAATCCGACCAGGGGACGGCGGTAGTCAGGCTTCCTACCGGGTTAGTTATGCGCCCCGGCGGGCGCGGTCGGCGCGGGTCGGCGTGTGGGAAGCCCTGGGCCAGGAAAAGCTCGCGCAGGCCGACGACCCGCGTCAGGTCCTTACCCCAACTTCACGCCGTAACGCCTTTTACAAAGTTTTATTCTTCACCCGGATTGGGCGATTTTTGGTCTCGGTCAGCCCTCTGCTGTTGGCCTGCGCTTTGACCGAATGGTTCGTCCTTGAAAATATCCAGTCGTTTAAAGGGTTACTCAGTATTACCGGCATCCTGACGCTTTCGCTCAACGCCGGTATCTTCCCAATGCTGCTGTTGGTTTCCAGTCGCCGCAAGAGCGAACGCGCTCCTGGGTTGGTCTGGCGCTTCATGGGTAATCCAGTGCTGGTCGGGGCGATTTACCTGATCTTTTTGGGCAATCTCTTTTTACACGGGCTAGTTATCTGGCAAGGGCCAGTCGAGCGTACTCTGGCGTTAGGACTGGGGGTAGCGGTGATCGTAGCGACCTTTCTAATGGTGCGGCGGGGCGCTTTCGACTCGCGGGTAGTGCTGGAAGTGTTGGAAGAAAATAGCGATAACCAAAAAACTTTGCCGCGTGCCACTTATACAATCCTGACCGGCGGGCAACCGCTCTCGGCTGAAATTACGCTCGGCTACGATAACGGGGAGCAGCACCGTCAGGAAGCCGCCGGAGAATTGGGCCAGTTAGACCGCTTGCACTATGCTCGGTTTCACCTACCACTCGAACGAGGCAAAGAAATCAAGGTCTGGGCGCATCGTATTACGCCCGAAGGCAGTTCGGAAAGTCTCAATATGTTGCTAGAACTTCATCAAGGGCCGCAGGTCAGCCAGATCGACCTGAACCTCTACGGTGGTCAAATCATCCTACCCCTCAACGCTCAGGCGGATTGCTGGCTCGAACTCAAGCAGACGCGGTGAAGAATGCAGAAGTCAGAATGCAGAATGGAGAATAGGGGATTTGTAACACAGATGAACACAGATAAGACGGATGAACACCGATAAACAAGGCAGAAGGCAGAATAGAAAATCTGTATCTACTACAATCGTAAATCGCAATTGGGTAAGACAAAACCGATATTAACTGTCGGATTCAGAATGACAAGACAGGCTATTCTGCGCCTTTGTTATTACCCTGAGATAAGGTCGGCAAGTGGATTTCTGGAAAATCTAATACCCAAACTTTCTGTATATCTTCTAGTACTCTGTCCTGCTCAAATTGGCTTATACCGTTTTCTGAGAAATCATATTGCTTCCAAAAAGGGTAATGTAGAAAAACAGCCAAATTGTTTGTTTTAATTTCGAGATGAAAATCCATCAAACTGTAACCTCTTGAAGAGGTCAGCAAAATGAACTGATCTACTGCATTTCGACCTTGTATAGCGCCATTGTCCGAAATATAGCCTTGAAAGTTTTGACCAAAATAAGCACCACTTACCTTAATACGACCAACAATATGGCGATTAAATTCCTCAAGTTGCTCGGCAGGTATCCAAAGTTCTTCATGTTCACGCGCCCCAACAATATGTCGCTCAAAATGAGAAATAAAGGTATCTTCAACGGAAAATTCGGTTATATACCCAGCGAAAAAGTTACTCTTTGTATTCCATTCGCGTGCGATCTGTTCGGCATAGTTATAGTTCAGTACTGGGTAAAAAATGGGTTGTTCTGGAAGGCGAGGAGGCCAAGCTCGCATCCCACTCTCGTAAACCAATTGTAATTCTTTTAGACCGATAGGGCGATAAATAAGCATATACCAATACCTCTTTCACACTATCTAAGATTCAACAAGTAGTTTAATCGCTTGTAGTCCAAAGGATGCCAATCACAGCTTTGCCCTAGCTGCTGGCAAATCGTAAATCCAAAATCGTAAATCTAAAATCGTAAATCCCCTAGCTGAGGTCTAAAATACGGCTGGCTATCTCGCGCACACCCTGGCTGTAGGGGTGGTCGGGATATTGCAGGCTGAATAAGCCGCTACTAGCCAGGCGGATCATGTCTTCCGACAAAGGTAAAATGGCAGCGACTGGAGCGCGGTAGGTCTGCTCGACTTGCCGTTTGAGGTTATCGAAGTCCAGCGATGGCAGAGCCTTATTGACTACCATCAACAGATTATCCTGACCCAATTTGCGGGCAACCTCGACTGTAACCGAAGTCCCCTGGAAATCCTGTTTATCGGGGCGTAGGATTAGGATTACCGCATCGGAAATCGCCATTGATAGCAAAGTTTCCTCGTTCAGGCCGGGGTGGGTGTCGATAAAAAGATAGTCGAGCCGCAAGTCGCTAATTAGCTCGTGATAGCCGTCGTTGAGTAAATTGACCTCGTAGCCTTCCCGTAGCACCCTGGCAATCTCTCCGGCCTTGATGCTGGAAGGCAATAAGTAAAGGGCTTTATTGCTCGGATTGGCCTGTCCCAGCGAAGCGGTTACATTATAAGCGGCCTCTTTGATGGCACATCGCCCGTACAGATAGTCGTTGAGGGTCAGGCCCATATTATCTTCGTCCAGGCCAAACAAAACGTGAATGCCAGGCGACTGAATATCGGTATCGACGATGCCTGCCCGTCGCCCTTGCTGGACGACTGTCGCCGCCAAATTAGCTGTCAGGTTCGACTTGCCTGTTCCGCCCCGAAACGAATGGATGGATATAATGTGGGACATTTTCTAATCTCTCCGTTTTGATGACCAGTTACAAAATTCTTTATCCAATTAGAACCAATTTCTGTTATATAGAGTTTTAACAGTGCGCTGGTGTCTAAAAACAGCAGGCTCATTAAAATCGATCTCTGCGGTCTTCGCTCAACATTTGTGTTACAGTCTTAGAACCAACTGGTAAATTGTTTAGATCAACCTTATCCATTATAGCCAATTCTTCGGGTGAGAAAACCTCGGCTAATTCGGTCTCTATTTCCTGGGAGCTAAATTGGTAAGCTCCTGGTATTTGAACTCTTTGCTCAGAGCGAACCTTGTTTACAATTTCAGGAGGTACTACTTTGACGCGCACCTGTCGAATAATTTGCTCTTGAACTGTCAGCAATTCTTCGAGGTTCAGCTGATGTACTTTTGCCAGTACGATCTCTAAATCTGCGCTCATTTTGGTATCCTCCTCAAGCTAAGTGCGCCGCCGCATGCGGTGGACTTTTTGCTGCAATTCCTGGAAGTAATCCGATTCGGTAATTTCGGCGACTTGTCGGTCTCGTTTGGCGTGGTCGATCTCAATTTTCAATTCCTGGACGGTCTGCACCAACCGTTGTTCGCGGGCGACAATTTCACGGGCCATGCGTTGAAAGACCCTGGCAAGTTGGCCCAATTCATCTTCACGGGTGGAGACTTGATCCAGGCTTTCGACTGCAAAGGTTCCGGCTTCCATATCTGCCGCCGCCGTTGTAACCCGCCCAACCTGAACGATATAGAGCCGCATTAGCTCGTTCTTTTGTTCCAGTTCGCCTTCTACCAGGTCGGAATGTTCGGTAATGTTTTCCAACATTATTTGCAGGTCGGCATTCTCTAACTTGAGGCTTTCTAGCTCAGCTTGCAAGCTCTGTATTTCGGCGACCGATAGCTCGATTTGTTTTTCTTCTTGCACACAATTTCTCCGTCTGGCTTCAGCGTAACTTCAACCCTATCTACCTGTCATTTTGCCTTAATCGAGGCGGTCGCGCAAGTAGTAAACCAGTGGATTTACGATTTTAGATTTTAATCGCTCAGCCTACCCGCGTTGGGCGACCACATAGGGTCGCCCCTACAAAGGATTGGGGGTGTGGGCGATCCTCTTTTTTAAGGGCGGGCGACAAACCCGCCATGTGTGGTCGCACCCTATAAGGGATGAGGGTAGGGGCGATCCTATGTGGTCGCCCAGCCTGAGTAATTACTTACAATCAGGGGGATACAACGAATTTTCGGCTATCCCTCCTACATTCTGAATTCTGCATTCTGAATTCTGCATTTCCCTTACCATCGTAGCCTTGCGAGGAGTGGGATTATTGGCTTCCTGGACGCGCAGAGCGATTTCGCTGGCGGTAGTAAGCAGATACAGCCCAAAAATCCCGATAAAACTGAGTTGCCACCACAGGCGCACCATACTATTTAATAACGAACGTGGGGCAGGCGGGTTATCCCAGCTATACGAAGGTGGCAAGGCCGGATTTGGATAGGGTGTAGTTTGCCAGGGTACAGCAGGGTTATTGTAAGCAGGGTAGGTGTAAGAGGCTGTATCGGGCTGGGAAAATTCGGTACGGGCGTAACCGTAGCGCCCATAACGATAGCGTCGGTCGGGGCCAACAAAGGGGCCTTCGGTAGCAGTTGGTTGAGGTTGGCGGTCGGTACGGATCGCCCGCGCGAGGCCAAAGTAACCTAGTTCCAGTTCGGGGCGTTGGCGGGCTATTCGCTTTGTAATTGAGCGCAAGAGCAGAAAGAAGAGGGCGGTCGCTGCCAGACTGATCGGAACGGTCGCCATTACGGTCGCAAAATCAAGCTGACCATCGCCTTCGATCAGGTTGCGATTGCTATCACGGGTGACATCTTTGACCCAATCGAGTATCCAGGGTGAGAGACCTCCGATCAGGTTGAAGCCGAAATGGGCCGACATACTGCTCCAGATCGAGCCTGTGACTAGCACCAGATAGGCCATTGCCATGCCTAGCAAAAAGGTGTAAGAAAAGCGGAAAGGGTAAAGATGGAACAGGCCGAACAACAGCCCGACAAAAAAGATGCTCTTGCCAAAGCTGAGTTGTCGGTAGCCTGCCAGCACAAATCCTCGGTTGAGAGTTTCTTCGCAGATCGGAGCGACCGCCGCGACCACGAACAACAACAATAAGCGTTCGCCGGTAGTTTTGGGGTCTGGGATCAAATCTTCGGTGCGGAAGGGGCCAAAGATTTGCATGACCCACTGGTTGAGCGCTGCCGGAAAGCGCACCGCGAACTGCCCCGCCAGTCCTGCTAAGGCGCACAGCCCTACAATCTTCCAATCCAGCTTACGCAGGCTGAAAGTCGCTTTGAAATTATAACGCCCAAACAGGCAAAAAATGATTGCAACCAACGCCAGCCCGCCTTCGCCTATAATCGAAGTGAGGGCAAAGCCCCATTTGGCCCGGTCTACTATTACGCTTAGCCCTAGAAAAACTATTACCCCAATCAGAAAGCATAAATTTGCCAGTCCTGGATTAGGGCGGCGTTCTTTGGGTGAGGCACTGGGGGGCGGTATATAAGGCGGCGGTGATGGCTGGTCAGCATAAGGATTTTGAGACGGCTGACCGGGGTCGTAATAGGGTGGTTGAGGCGGATTATAGCTCATAGCGCCTTCCTTCGGTTGGCAGGGCGCTGGCGACCCCGCTTTTTTCGGTTATGTAGCGGGCCAGATCGTCGGCCAGGCCCGGATTGGTAAAATAGACGCTATCCAGATGGGTAATATAGCACTGCCGTACCCGCGACCCGGTTAGCAAGTGAGCCAGACCATAGCCGGTCAGGTGGCGGTGGCTCCACATATGATGAAAGGTGACGTTGGCGACCAGAATGTCTACCTCGCTGTAAATCTCCTTTAAATCCTGGTGATACTCCACAATTTCGGACAAGTTCTCAATAGCGCCAAACATGTTGGAACTGTGGGCTTCGCGCAATTCGCCGCTAGTCGTGCGGTAACTGCGGATATAGCTGGTGTCGCTGGTGTAGCCGATCTTCAGGCCGTCATATTCCAGCACAAAGCCGTAATTCTCGCCGCCGTGATAGGCCCGGTGTGGGGTAAGGGTTACATCGCCCAGTGCAACTGGTTGCCGATCCTTGAGGGCCAGCGTGACTGCCGGGCCTCCCCGGTACGGCCCGGTCTTGGTTCCCATCCCCTGATGAAATGGGCTGATATAGTTCATCTCCAACACTTCGCCAGGAGCCAGCACATGCCCACGTCTTTGGCTCATCATCCGGCACATTGCCTCGATCATGGTGTTAGCTTCGGTGTAGTGGTCGGTGTGGGCGTGTGAGACATAGACCGCGTCCAGGGCGGTCGGGTCGAGGCCAAAGCGGTTGGCCTGCAAGATCGCGCCCGGCCCCGGATCGACGTGTAAGGCGAAGTGAGGTAGATTTATCATAAAGCCGCCAGTGTGGGCCACCTGGGTCAGCATACAGCGTGGCGAACCGCCCGTTCCCAAAAAGCAAATCCAACGGCTATCATCGCGGGGCCTGCGCGAATCGCCCCCGAACCATTCGGGTATCTCGCGCTGAAGGGTCTCCAACGAGGTCTGTTGCAATCGCTGGTCTAATTCGTCTAAATTCTCTGATCTAGCGGGCCTGTCAGTCACTTTAAACTGCTTTCCAATCTATCTAATTATGTTTTACCCAGGGGAATTGTAACATAAAAAAGCGCGACTAATCTACTGCCGGAGCGGTGTTGGAGGAAGGTTTAGCTAAAAGCTTATGGGGAAAATTTATAATTTTGTGTAACTACTCAGGCCGGGCGACCACATCGGGTCGCCCCTACGATGGATTTTGGGTAGGGGCGACCCGATGTGGTCGCCCAAAGGGTTAGGCTGAGTAGTTACAATTTTGTATGGTAAAAAATGGACGGGATAAAATGACTTTATCCCGTCCAGCCTGTTTATCCCTGTAAAAACTACTCTTCGGGCGAAGGAGCCGCCGCAAAGACTACGTTTTCAGAGCTGACCCCAAAGCCGCTACCACGCGCCGCGCTGAAGGTCGGTGGTTTGGGTGGTTCGAGGCCGGTTTCGGCCTTGCAGTTGGCGAGGATTTCGGCCAGTGGCGGCCCGAAATCGTAGGTGCTGAGTTCGCCTCGCGCTGACCGCATCTCATCGCGTTTGGCGCTGGTCGCTGCCTCATCGATTACCATCGTCGCCGCATCCAGGACTACGCCGTAATCACGGGCGGCTTTCTCAAGCGAAACCAATCCGCATTTTACGTCCTTTTGAACCTTTTCGGCAGGTCGGTCGAGCGGGTCGCCCCAACCACCCCCACCCCAGGTGATGTAATGCAACACATCGTTCTCTTTGACCTCTACCCGGTCACACTTGCTAGGCAAAATCTCGCTGGTTCCGTCGGCCCGGTCGAGAATTTTGCGACTACGCTTGCCCGGTTTGCCGCCGTTGATACCCCAGGGGTAAGTTAGCCAACGGTCGTCGTGGATCGAGACGCTGCCCGGTTCCAAAAAGCGGTAGTCGATCTGGATGCCATTGCCGCCTCGGTGTAGACCGGCCCCACCGCTATCGATCTCGGTCTCGTGGACTTCGATCCGAAGCGGGAAGTAACTTTCAAGATATTCGTTCGGGACGTTGGTAAAGTTGGGCCACATACTGTGACCGTCCATCCCGTCGCCAACCGGACGACCCGGTACGCCGCCAAAGCCGATCTGGTAAAGCTGATACCAGTCGCCCTTTTTGTCGTAGCCGCTATACATCATGTGAGGGCTGCTGCTAAATCCGGCCCCCGGCCAGTATTGCGGTGCGCCCTTCGATAGACCCCCCGCAAAAACATCGAACAACCGACCGAGGGCGTGGGTGCGGCAACTAAGCGCGGCAGGACGACGAGGCCGCAGCATACAACCCTCCGGGATCGTGACTTGGATTAGATCGTAGAAGCCATCGTTGAACAAAATCTGTGGATCGTAGATCAAAATCAGATATACCCCTACGAACATCTTGAACATGTGCGAATTGAGCAAAAAGTTGATCGAGCCTTCCGCCTGGGGGTCGGTTCCAGTCCAGTCGAAATAAGCTACATCACCTTCGCGCCACATCGTACACTTCATCTTGAAGGGGCCATAGCCGCGCCCGTCATCGTCGATGTAATCCTCAAACGAGACCGGCGTTTCGGGCAGGTGCATCTGGATGATCTGGGACATCGCCATCTTGGTACGGTCGAGTAACCGATTGAGGGTCGAGATATAGGTATCGCGTCCAAAGCGGTTGACGAGTTCCAGTACCCGCTTTTCTGCCGTCCGGCAGGCTGCGACGATTGCCATCAAATCGCTGCGGTTCCAGATCGGCAGGCGGCACTGGCTCAAAATCACGTTGAGGGCATCTTCGTTCAACACGCCGTTTTCGTAGAGCTTCATCGGCGGGATGATAACGCCTTCTTCGTAGATGGTGGTCGCATCGGTCGGCAAACTGCCCGGCACTTTGCCCCCCACGTCGGTCATATGACCAAACATTGACGACCAGCCAACGATCTCGGTCTCGTGAAAGATCGGGATCAGCACGATCCAGTCGTTGACGTGCGAGACGGCTCCATCCACCTTGTAAGGATCGCTTACCAGATAGACATCGCCCGGCTCAATTGTGCCTTGATAGTTCGCCAAAAACGAGTCCACATACGATCCAAACTGCCCAACGACCATCCGACCATCCGGGTGACAGACCAGTGGAAACTCGTCGTGCTGTTCGCGGATACCGGGCGACATCGCTGTTCGGAAAAGGACTGCGTCCATCTCAAAGCGCATATTACGTAGCGCGTTCTCGATAATATCGAGGGTTACGGGATCAACTTCAACCGCTTTATAAGCAGGCATCTGTACAGTTGCCATTATTCACTCCTCTATGTGATAAATTCAGAATGCAGAATTCAGAATAATGAATGTAGAATGCTATGGTAGTTGAATAATTCAGCCCTTAACTCTAAATTCGGATTTCAATTCTGCCTTCGGCCTTCTAAATTCTACATTTACTTATCGTTGGGCCAGATCAAGATTGCGCCAGACGGGTCTACTTTGGCGTAGTGTCCGGCCAGCACGACGGTTGTCGAGTCGAACTCGGTAACGATAGCCGGGCCAGCGATGCGGTTGCCCGCCTTGAGTTTGGCCCGGTCGTAGATGCTGGTCTCCAAAAAGCTACCCTCGAAGTAAACCTGGCTCTTTTCGACCAGGGCGGCACTGGCATCCTCGTCGCCTGCTTCGATTTTGTTGGCGCTGAGGGGCTTGGTGCGGCCCAGACCAATCGCTCGCACGTTGACGATTTCGTGCATGGTATCGAGTTTGAAGCCGTAAAGCCGGTTGTGGGTTTCGTCGAAGGCTGATGATAAGAGTTCAAAACCCTGATCGTGAAGTTGTTCCAGGGTTACATCGACAGTCAGTTCAAAGCCCTGCCGATAGTAGCGTACATCCACCTGATATTTGATGTCCTGGACTTCGCGGGCCACCTCTTCACCATCCAGCCAACCCTGAGCGCGTTCGCCAAGTGTAGTAAGCTCGGCGACCACCTCATCAACAGTGGTGCTATCAAAGGTGCGGATAAAAGTGCGGGCGAATTCGTCGCGGAAGTCGGTCGAAAGGTCGCCGAGTGCGCAAAGCAAACCGGGCGCAGGTGGAATAATGCAGGGCCAACTACCCATCAGCTTGGAGAGTGCGTTAGCGTGTAGCGGCCCGGCCCCCCCAAAGGCGACCATCGCAAAATCACGCGGGTCGTAGCCCTTCTGGACCGATACCAACCGAAGCGCTCCAAACATATTCTCGTTTACAATGTCGTAAATACCCTGAGCGGTCTGGTAAAGTTCCAGGCCCATCGCATCGGCAACGGTCTGTACGGCGGTTTTGGCCGCTTCCAGATCGAGCGTCATCTCGCCACCGAGCAGCTTGGGCGGCAAATGGCCCAGCACCACATTTGCGTCGGTCACGGTAGGGGCGGTTCCGCCTTTGCCATAACTGGCGGGGCCTGGGTCGGCCCCGGCACTTTGCGGCCCGACCCGCAAGGCTCTGGTAAGTTGGGGAACGTGGGCGATAGAGCCGCCCCCGGCCCCAACCGTCCGCACGTCGAGCGAGCTAACCCGCACGGTGTTGTACTGTTGAGTACCGACGGTTGTTTCCCGACCCAGCGAAGGCGCACCGTCGATACAAAGGGCCACGTCGGTCGAAGTACCACCCATATCAAGCGTCAGGATATTTTCATATCCGGCTTGCTTGGCGACCCACAACGCGCCTGCTACGCCACCCGCCGGGCCACTGACCAGGGCGTAAACGGGGGCATCTTTGGCCGCCGCGATGCTCATCAACCCGCCGTCGCTGCGTAGAATGTTGACCTTTGCCTTCATATTGCGCTCTTTGAGTTTGGCGGCTAGACCGTCCATATAGCGGCCCACTACCGGACGAACATAGCTGTTCATGACGGCGGTTTGGGTGCGTTCGTACTCGCGGAACTCCGGCAACACTTCGCTACTCAACGAAAGCGGAATACCGGGGTAGACTTCCCTGACGATTTGAGCGACTTGCTGTTCGTGGGCAGAATTGGCGTAGGAGTTAATTAGCGAAATGGTGATAGCTTCGACTCCTGCCAGCTTTTTGAGTTCTTCGCGCAATTTGGCCTCGTTGATTGGTCGGACCTCCTTGCCTTTGGCATCCAGGCGACCTTCTGCCTCGATAGTGTTTTCCAAAAGGGCCAGTGGGTCGGGCTTTATCATGATAAGCCAGGCTCCTACCGGGCTAGGTGTCCAGGAACGGGCGACGTGCAGCACCTGCCGATAGCCTTCGGTAGTAACCAGCCCTACTTTCGCGCCTTTGCCTTCCAGCACAGCGTTTGTAGCGACGGTCGTACCGTGCATTAAGTAGTCGATCTTGTCGTGCGGGATGCCGGAAAGTTCGCAAATGCGGTCGATGCCGATCATTACCCCAATCGAAGGGTCGGCAGGCGTGGAAGGGGTCTTCACCGGGATCAAGCGCCCGGTTTCCTCGTCTGCCAGAAGCAGGTCGGTGAAGGTTCCGCCCACGTCAATTCCAAGTCGGTAAGCCATCTCGCTAAAACCTCCTTAATAAGAAATACAGAAGTCAGAATGCAGAATGCAGAATATAACATTTGCATCTACAATATTAGATTAGCTCTGTTTTCTAAACCTTAAACCCGGTTATCTATTCGCTCGTACCTTGCCCTCGCATAGGGCCAAAAGAGGAGTACCTGTTAAGGATGAGGGATGAAGGATGAGGGATGAAAAATGCAGAAGTCAGAATGCAGAATAGGGAGTCAGTAGGTACAATCGTAAATCCTATTCATCCCTCATCCCTCATCCTTCATCCCTCATCCCTCATCCCTCATCCCTTCCAGGCGTTCTTGATATGGCCGGGCAACGGTCGCCCTACCAATCGTTCGGCTAGACGGGCGCACTCGATTAGAGCAGGAAAGTTAATGCCAGTATGCACGCCCATTTCTTCCAGCATAAAGACTAAATCTTCGGTCGCACTGTTGCCCTGTGCGCCCGGCGCAAACGGGCAACCGCCCAACCCGCCAATCGAGCCATCAAACCGGCTAACTCCGGTTTCAAGCGCGGCCAGACTATTGGCAAGCGCCATCCCGCGCGTATCGTGAAAATGTACGCCCAACCGATCAGCCGGAACGATTGCCAGCGCTCGGTCGCACAGGTCGCGTACTTGCCGGGGGTGGCCCGACCCAATCGTATCGGCCAGGACGATTTCGTCCGCTCCCATCTCCAAAAAGAGGCGTGTAACTTCCAGGACTTTCTCGGCTGGCACATCCCCTTCGTAAGGACAGCCGCAAGCGGTGGAAGCATAAGCGGAGACGGTCACACCCGCCGCGTGGCATTGACCAACCATTGGGCGGTAGCTTTCCAAAGCTTCCTGGACGCTCGCGTTCATATTCTTCTGGTTAAGAGTTTCGCTGACTGCCACGACCAGCGCGACGCTATTTACACCCGCCGCCAACGCTCGTTCTAGCCCTTTCTGGTTCAAAACCAGGGCTTGATAGTTGACCCCAGGACGGCGTGAGATACCCGCTGCTACTTCTTCGGCATCGGCCATTTGGGGAACCCATTTTGGGCTGACAAAAGAGGTATATTCAATGCTGGGGAGACCCGCCGCCGCCAATGCTTCGATTAGCTCGATCTTGGCACTGGCCGGGATCAGGGTCTTCTCATTTTGCAGTCCGTCTCTTGGCCCGACCTCATTGATACGGGCGCTACCTGGTAAATTCAAACCTTAAACTCCCTTATTCAAATAAGGTTTTGACCAGCAACTTAAAACCGGGCAGTACATCTTCGCCATCAAGTTCATCTTGTATATACAGAACTTTTTTCTGCTGATTAAGATTATAAACATACACATTCTGATCGAAAGGATCGATGATCCAAACCAATTTTACCCCTGCTTGCAAATAGCGCCGCACCTTATCTACTACGTCTTTCCACTTATCGCTGGGTGACATTACCTCGACTGCCAGATCGGGCGGGCCGGGGAAAGCTTTTCGACGATCCAGGCCAGTTGGAAGCCGTCCAGCTGATACAAAAGCTATATCTGGTACGGGTCCATTTTTTGGGTTGAGTTCAAAAGTTGCACCACTAACCGCTTTACCAACCGCGTTGTTTGTCTGATAGTTAAACAAATATCCAGATAATCTAAGTATAACATCACCATGTTCAAAACTTGGGCCGGACATTTCAACCAATTTTCCATCGACTAATTCATAACGTTTGCCATTATCTGGCAAGGCCATAAATTCATCAACAGTGTAGGTTCGCTTGCGGCTTACAGTTTCTAGTTGGGCGGTCATTCTTAGATTGCTCCCTTATTTTTGGCCCTGTTTTCAACTACATACTGCTATCGGAAGGTTTTTGTTTGGTAAAATAGCCTGCTGCTAGATTGGCAGGGCCGCTTGAAATTGCTTTAGATGCTCCGGGATCGAGTTGAGTGGAGCCTCGATACAGTCGCTTAAGGTCATGATTGTACCATATTCCAGGTGTTGCCCCTGCCGTTGGAGCGATGTGTCGGGCCGCCCATTCGTGTTGTCTGGTATGGAGGTTATTCATGCCAATCGCCCTGCTAAATCATGCCATTTGCTTCCCACTCTTTGAGGGTCGCCTCGTCTATACCCAACAGGCCGCCGTAAATTTCCAGGTTGTGTTCGCCGAGCTTCGGGCCGAGCCATTCAGTACCGCCGGGTGTATCGCTTAGTTGCGGCACTACACCGGGTATTTTGATCGAGCCGATCCCCTCGATTTCGCGTTCCTGGATCATATTACGAGCCTGGAAATGGGGGTCTTTGGCAATATCGGCAATCGAGTAGATCGAACCAGTTGGTACACCCGCCTCGTCCAGGATGCGTTCGGCTTCGGCAGCCTCGTGCTGGGCGGCCCATTCACTAATAACTGCATCAAGCTCGTCGTTAGCCTTGACCCGCAAATTGTTGTTGGCATAGCGCGGGTCTTCGGCCATATCGGGGCGACCGATAGCTTTCATAAAGCGTTTGAAAACACTGTCGCCGTTGCCTGCGATTACCAGATAAGTTCCGTCTTTGCATATATACGTATTAGAGGGGGAAATACCAGGCATAGCGGCTCCGGTGCGTTCCCGAATGAGGCCGAGCCAGCTAAATTCGGGCAACATCCCTTCCATCATACCAAAGACGGCTTCATTGAGGGCGACATCGACCAGTTGGCCCGGCCCGTTGTGCAAGTCGCGGTGGTAGACCGCCATCAGCGTTCCGATAGCGGCCCACATTCCAGCCAGACTGTCGCCGATACTGATCCCGATGCGGACGGGCGGTTGTCCGGGGTAGCCCGTCAGGTAGCGCATGCCCCCCATCGACTCGCCAATCGAGCCATAGCCCGGCTTATCTTTGTATGGCCCGGTCTGGCCCCAGCCCGAAACCCGCGTCATAACCAGTTTTGGGTTCAGGGCGTGGACTTCTTCCCAGCCCAGCCCCCATTTTTCCATTGTGCCGGGCTTGAAATTTTCCAATAATACATCGGCGCTTTGGAGTAGTTGTTTGACCAGACCGGAGGCCTGGGGGTGGTTCATATCGAGCGTAAGCGATTTTTTGTTGCGGCTCTGCACATACCACCACAAAGAAGTGTTGGTTTCCTCCATCATACCGCGCCAGACCCTTAGCGGGTCGCCTTTTTTGGGTGGCTCAATCTTGATGACCTCGGCCCCGAACTCGGCCAGAATACGCCCGCAAAACGGCCCGGCCAAAAGCTGCCCCATCTCGATCACCCGTATTCCACGCAACGGCTTATCTTTTACCGCCTGAGCAAAATTAAAATCTTGCACGCGCCCTCAGTTTCCTGTGATTACAAAGCAACCGTCGGAAGATTGCCAACTTTTGACCTATATCTTTTGCAAACAACTTGAAAAAATGGAACAGCGTTTCTTATGGTGGAATGATTATAGGATCAGACTAGCTGAACTGTCAATCTTTTCGCGTTGTAATTCGACCCGAACTAAAATCAGTCAGAGTGGTTTGGATCGAGGTTTTCACGGTCGCCCGTTTGTATTGTTTGAACCTTTGCAAAACTCTGACCGGGTGAGCGTCAGAGTTTGCTGCTTGACACTGGCAAGTTCTGAGCCTATACTAAACTTATTACTGCTCGATTAACGCCTTTTGGCGAGAGCGCACCAGCAAAGAAAGCGTCCCTCAGAACAAATTTGATCTTAATTATAGGCAACAAAAGCTGTCCTACCGGGGTATATTTGGTAGACGGTAGATTTTTGGTGATGAGTGACGAAAATGCCAAGATTGATTTTTAGTGACGCAGAGTATCAAGAACTGATTCGCTTTGCAAACGAGCGGGGGATTAACCCGAAAGAGGCGCTGCTGGCTTTTGTGCGGTTGGGCAACCGGGCTTCGGATAAAGGACGTACCACTTTGCGCCCGACCCCAACGCTTGACCAGACCGAGAGCAAGCTTTTACCTGAAGAAGGGTTGCCACCTAACTAATATCCCCGGCGGGAGAAATCAGGCCGATATGGGTAGCACCGGGTCACGGCACTCCAGGAAGGTTGGATGTTCCTGGTTTTGCTTTTCTGCCGGGATATATTGAAGCTCGCCAGACTCGAAGTAGCGAATAAAAACGTCTACTACATCCGGGTCGAATTGGGTTCCTCGACAGCGTCTCAATTCGGAGAGCGCGTAATCAACCGAGCGACCCGGTGAATAGACTCTCGGAGAGACCATTGCCTCAAAGCAGTCGGCGACGGTGGTGATGCGTGCGCCAAGCGGAATCTGCAAGCCCTTCAGACCATCTGGATAGCCTTTACCATCAAACCGTTCGTGATGGGAACGTACAATCGAGGCGACCTTTTCCATACCCTCGACCGCGCCAATTATTTTAGCGCCAGTTTCGGGGTGCTTCATAATTATTTGGCGTTCTTCGTGAGTAAGTGGCCCGGGCTTTTTGAGAATGAAATCGGGAACCCCGATTTTGCCTACATCGTGGAAGAGCGCTCCTAGCCTGACATGGACCAATTCTTCGTAATTAAGCTCGGTTCGGAAACCATTACTAAGGGTCTTGGCATAGTATGCCACCCGGTTAGAATGGTTTTGGGTAGAGGTATCTTTGGCTTCGAGCGCCGAAAGAAGGGCCGAAATTGCCCCTTCCAGAAGGGGAGCGTAAACCTTTACTCGGATATTGTCGCGTAATAGCCGCGTTTTTTCCAGCGCCAGATTGACCGAAGATAGCAATTCGGCTACCCGAAAGGGCTTGAGTACAAACCCTTGCGCCCCTTCCCGTAGGGCCTGGGTAATCGTTTTAAAGTTATCTTCGTCCTCGCCGGTCAACATTATATAAGTAGCAGAGGGGTTAAGATTTTTTAGATGGCGTAGTAAATCTATACCGTTCATATGCGGCATATTTATATCCAGTAATACCAGGTCAAAGCTCTCAGTGCGGCAGATTTCCAGGGCTTCCAGCGGGTCATATACGACCCGAACCTTAAAATTTTGTAAAAGTAAACTGTTACTAATGACCCTGGCTACATCTGGCATGTCATCTACGACCAATGCTTTAGAAGCGGATTTAGTGATAAGCATAACGTTACTAAAGCTCCAGATAAGTATACTTCGGCATCCTTACTGCGATGTCTCATAACCTACCTAACTACATTGATAGGGTGATGCTACTTCGTAGTAAAAATGTTATTTTAGTAGGTCTATCATAACAGCCTTCACTTTTTTCGTCAACAGTTAAAAGGGGTAAATCTATACTACGTATCAACTACTCAATTAGATCAAATCATAGGTAAAAACTGCCCACTAAATTTTGCCAGGCAGTCAGGTAGTATAATTGCGTCCTAGCTTGCGTGAACCCTTTCGCGGGTCAGTTGCGTATTTAGTTGTTCTAACCCCAACGAAGATAGTCTTAACTTCAAACGCATCACTACTGTCTCAGCCATTTGTTCCAAACGTTTAATTTCGCTCGGCCTAAGAATGCGTGGTTGCCGGTCAATCAGGCAAAGCGTGCCAAGCGCATAGCCTCCCTCGGTAATCAAGGGGACACCGGCATAAAACCGGATATAGGGTTGGCCCGTTACTAGCGGATTATCGCGGAAGCGTATATCAAGTTGGGCATCGGGGATGATGAAAGGCTTACTATCCAAAATAGCGTGGGCGCAAAAGCTCTCGTCCCGTCCGGTTTCACTGATCGACAGGCCAATGCAGCTTTTAAACCATTGGCGATTAGCGTCCACCAGACTAACAAGCGCAATCGGTACTTTGAAGCGGGCGGCGGCGGCATTGGTTATATCATCAAAGACATTCTCAGGGGCAGTATCAAGTACTTTATAAAGCCGGAGCATATCAAGACGCTCTTTTTCGTTCGGTGGTAATTGGGCGGGGATCATTAGACTTCCTCTCCTTTAGGCTAATTGTTCGTAGACGGATTGTATTTGTTCTTTTTCTTGACCGGGTATTACTTAAACGTAATGTGCAAAATCAATTGATCGAACACTTTCCCAGAAAGCCCCTGACTGACTCTAGCGGGACATTACTCTGTCAATCGCTAGGTTTCGACGTTTCGGTTAAGCTCTCATACGCTTAATAGTTATTCAAGTAAAATTAGTCTGCTACTCCTTACTTCAAGATAATATGATTATAGATTATCCATATTACATCTGTGTTACGAGAATATTACGGGTAGCTTACCAATGTTGTCGGAGACGGAGGTGGTCGGCTTCCCACTACCCTTCTACCTTAGAGCCTATCCTAATAGGTTGCTTGTAGGGGCGACCCTTGTGGTCGCCCATAGCCGTCAATTTATAAATAACATAGTATAAGCCAATTATGAGTATAACTAGTACAGGCTCAAAACTAAATACCGTTGCATTGTTTCAGTCTCTTACCAGAACTTACTGATTTAAGCCTTTGAACTCAAT
>JBBQWM010000036.1:0-60492 GCA_038210655.1 Chloroflexia bacterium | reverse complement strand
AGACAGCATCTGCCCGAAGTCATCGGACTTTAGGCCCTTCAAGTGATCGGCCAGCGATAAGCCGCGTTGTTTGCCAGCCTGGACGATCAAGCCCCGTCCTGCCGTCTCTTCGGCATACTGTCGCAAGTAGCGAAAACACTCGGTACTCATATAAGGACCTAATTCGGTCCGGGACACTTCTGCCATATTGACCTCCAAAGCTTCTATTAAAAGGTAGTTGTAGATATAATGCTAACGATTGAATTTCGGGCTTATTATCAAGTGCTTATAATTATCTTTGGTAATTTGGCACTGAAAGGAACCCACTTTGGTTCATTCTTAACCCGAAACAGATCTAGGGCTGAGCGCCGCTTTAGGTGCTAGATGGTCTGTAGAGGTGTCCCGGATTATATACGCTACTTATTTTGAGGCGCGTGCTAAATTTCACTTATGCTTCACGCTACCTTTACTATTGTGAATAGTAACACAGCAACCTTACGAGCAACCTTACAGAGATGCTAAATGATTTTAAGTTTTTCAACTTATACTTGTCTAAATATTGTCTAAGTATTTTACTTTTATAGTGGGTTTTAAGCTTTTAATTAGTTAGAAAGTACTAAGTTTTTAGTAACTCGATAATCTGAGTTGTTCAAAATGGCAGGTAAAAAACACCTTCATTAATATGATTTTATTAAAAAAAGAAAATAATTAGCTTTTTGAAGATATTGGAAAATTACTGGTCTAACTTCCGAACGGAACTATCGCGTACTGCGATGAGGGCAACCAGAGTGGAAACGGAAAGGGGGCGTAGGCGAATATACTTAACTTGCGACGCTTTTTCAGAGAATGTACCAGGATAAAATTGATCAAGCATATTGGTAAAGAACCGAATGACGTTAGCCGCCTCGCCTATATAAGCCGGGCAAGTGCTATCTACCATCACGACATAACCGATACAACCGATTGCCAGGATTTCCCACATAAAATCAAAACGCTCCTGGCCTGGAACGAATCTTGAAGGTTAAGAGCATAAAGTATATATTATGATATAATAAAAAATTATTAAATTGGCTTCAAGAAGATAATTGTAAGGGAGGTCTAAGTTTGTCTGGAAGGCTAGTACTCAAAGAAAATTTGGTATTTATGGTCAGCGCTGAGGACGGCGATGTGCCACAAACCAATACCGAAGGCTGGGGTCTTTATTACAAGGATACCCGTTACTTGAGCGTGTTAGAGTTGGAAGTCAACGGCTACACGCCCATCTTAATGACCAGTTCGGGTGAATTTAACTTTATGGGTAATATCCAGAGTGCGAACCCCTTGATCCAACTTCCGGCGGAAAATAACGACCACTCCGAGGAGGCCAATGGAAACGGAAATGGGAATGGAACCGTTACACTGTTGCCGCGCACGATCAGCATTCGGCGCAACCGTTTTATCGAAGATGGCATGCACGAGCGGCTTGGGTTTTTCAATTACAATACTTTCCCGGTCAACCTTACTTTAACGATGCGCTTCGGGAGCGATTTTCGAGATATGTTCGATGTGCGCGGTTATAAGCGGCCCAAGTACGGCGAAATCCACATGCCGCAGTGGGACGGACAGCGCTTACTTTTCAGCTATGTAGGGCTGGATGAAATGGAGCGGCATACCGAAGTCGCTTTTGATGCCAGCCCGACCGAGGTTATGCTGCACGACCCGCACGATCAAATACCCCATCTCGAACGACGCGGTCTGTTGCCTGATACGAGCGCCTCTTTTGTCAGTGTAACGGTTCAACCGGCCGTGGCGGATGTAATTTTTAATATCAGGTTGGAACCGAGCCAACCGTTTGCGATTACCTATCATATTATACCGCAAGGCTTGGGTGACGGGCGGGGAGTGTTGCCAACCGCCTTTGATATGGGAGCCAGGCGAATGCGTTTGGCTTACGAAAGCTGGTTCAAAGAATGTACCGGGGTTAAAACCGATAACGAAGTCTTTGACCAGTTTTTGCAACGCAGCATTTATGATCTACGGATTTTGACCGAAGAGCTACCGACCGGCCTATTCCCGGTCGCCGGTATACCCTGGTTTGCCGTTCCGTTCGGGCGAGATGCCCTTATTACGGCCATGCAAACTTTGATTTTCGACCCGCAACTGGCGGTCGGGACGTTACGGTTTTTGGCCCGACACCAGGGTAAGGTCGTCAACGATTGGAATGAGGAGGAGCCGGGCAAAATTCTACACGAGCTACGAGCAGGCGAAATGACCGTTTTGCGTGAAATGCCGCACGTTCCGTATTATGGCTCGGTCGATAGTACCCCCCTTTTCTTGCTTCTTTTTGCCGAGAGCATGCGCTGGCTCAATAGCGACGGGCTTTATAAAGAATTATTGCCCAATATAAAGGCCGCTCTTGATTGGATCGATCATTATGGCGATAAAGACGGCGATGGCTTTATCGAGTACCACTGCCATAATGATCGTGGGGTTAAAAACCAGGGCTGGAAGGACAATGCTTTTTCGCTCCAATTCCGCGACGGCAAAATCCCCGACCCGCCGATAGCCCTCTGTGAAGCCCAGGCTTACGTCTATGCCGCCAAATTGGGGCTGGCTGAGGTAGTGGATCGGCAGGGCGAACACGAGTGGGCCACCCAATTGCGTACTCAGGCTGCCCGGCTCAAAGTCCAATTTAATGCAAAATTCTGGATGCCGGAAGAAAACTTTTTTGCTCAGGCCCTCGATAAAGATAAAAAACAAATCCCGACGATTGGCTCCAACCCCGGTCATTGTTTGTGGTGTGGGATTGTAGACGACGATAAAGTTGAGCCGATTGTGCGGCGGATGCTGGAAGAGGATATGAGCAGTGGTTGGGGAGTGCGGACGGTTAGCATGAAGGAGCCGAGCTTTAACCCAATGAGCTATCACAATGGCAGTGTTTGGCCTCACGATAATTCGATTATTGCTGCCGGGATGAAGCGCACCGGCTTTGATGAGGAAGCCAACGCGGTCATTAGCCAGATTTATACTGCCAGCCAACGGTTCCGCTATTATCGGTTGCCGGAACTCTTTTGCGGGTTTCAGCAGGATAACCGCTACTACAGCAGTCCGGCGGAGTATCCGGTCAGTTGTAGCCCGCAAGCCTGGACCGCTGGGGCCGCGATCTTCTTTGTGCAGACGATGCTCGGTTTGCAGGTGGATGCCGCCCATAATCATTTAACGCTTCGTCCGCATTTCCCGGCTTGGATCTCCGAACTTTACCTAGAAAGAATGTTGGTCGGCGATCACAAAGTCAGTTTTACGGTACGCCGTGACCCGCAGGATAGCCACAAATATCTTTTGGAAGTCAGTTCGGGTGGCGATAAGGTACGGGTCGAACTATTTTCGCAAACCCAGGGTTATGCCGCTTATATGAACTAATTTGGTTAGGTTCCTATAAATATAGGACACCCTAATGGTTTAGAGCTAGGTTTTCACAATTTCCTGCTATTACTGTTTGAACCCGTGCAAAAAGCTGACGCGCCCCTTACAGGGCGATAACAAAGTCTGTAGGAGCGGGCTTCCGCCCGCGATGCGTGACCTTGATCGCGGGCGGAAGCCCGCTCCTACAGGTGAAATTGGAACTTTGGTAGCGCCCTGTCGCCCCTTTTAATAAAAATAGACAATAACGGGCTGGTCTGCTATAATAAAAAGGTACAAAAGGATAAAGGGGAGTAGTTTTCGGGCCACCAGCCCGCTGCGATAGTTTCGATATACTGGCTAAAATCGCCTGGAGCTATCGGCTAAAAATTAGTTTTAGCGAACGAGACCTTTACCACACGTCAAACCTCTTGCGAGAGGGTTACAATAACGTGTGGTAAAGGTCTTTTTCATGTTTTGATTATGCTTTGATTTAAATGAGTTGGAGCAGGACTTTGGTTTTATCGTTGTAACTACTCAGGCCGGGCGACCACATAGGGTCGCCCCTACGATGGATTTTGGGTAGGGGCGACCCTATGTGGTCGCCCAAAGGGTTAGGCTGAGTAGTTACTTATCGTTTTTGAATTCTAGGTTTTTGAAAGGGAGGACTGACTTAAATGACTGCATTAGTGGCTAGTTTTTTCTTTATTTTGGCTGCCGAAATGGGTGACAAGACCCAATTGGTAGCGCTGGCTTTTGCTACCCGCTACAATGCCCGGACAGTCCTGATCGGTGTAACCCTGGCTACTCTGCTGGTACACATGTTTTCGGTTCTGATTGGCGAGGTGCTAGGGGCAACCTTACCGACCTTTTGGATCAGTCTAGCGGCGGGGGTAGCATTTATCGGTTTTGGGCTTTGGACTTTACGCGGTGATAAACTGGATGAAGAAGAAGAAAGTGTTAAAGAACATCGGCTTGGCCCTATCTTTACGGTTGGCCTAACTTTCTTCCTGGCAGAACTGGGCGACAAGACGATGCTGGCGACCATTACCTTGAGCAGCCAGTACCAGCAACCGATCCCGGTTTGGCTTGGTTCGACTTTTGGGATGGTGGTAGCGGATGGTCTTGCGGTGCTGGTCGGAACCGTTGCTGGTAAGCGGTTGCCGGAGCGCCTAATCAAGATTGTAGCCGCGCTGGTCTTTATCGGTACCGGCCTGTATACCCTGGTCGAAACCCTCTTTTTCTAAAATGGGCTTGGCGGTTGCGGATGTATCCACTAAAGATCGTCACCCCGGCCCCTCATAATCGAAGGCAAGATTATTTTTTGGTTTAGAATTGGTGACAGTAATAGTCTACTAGCGATTTAGAATGGTTTGTAATGTTTGTTGTAAGGTTCAAACGTTAAAATAGCTACAATGAATGGTTATAAGGGTTACACGAGTGACCTGCTAAATTTGCCATCACCACTGGGATGGGGTGTTGGTAGCAGGTTAACAGGGTTAATAGCTTCTTTTTGGATGGGCCTATTTCTCAGGTAAGCAGACTGATCGCACAAGATAGGCAGGTATTTCCAATCAGAAGAGGGTCAAGCTAGGCTTGAAATAGATGGATGATAGATGCTGTGGAGAGGATGGCGTGGCGAGTGCAGTAGACCTGCCACTCGACGCTTGAAATGAGTGCTAACTTATGAGTGCAGAAAAAGCTACCCCAGAACTATACATCGCAAAGCTTGAACAGCAAGTGCGAGAGTTGGAAAAGGAACGGGTCGCTTTGCAAGCTCAGTTGATTGCCGACCGAACTACGGCTGATTTCGCCTGTACTTACCCGGTGTTGTTCGAGTACTTGAGCGACCGGCTACAAAGATCGGTAGACATTAATACAGTTTTGCAAACAGTAGTTACCGAACTTGGTAAAGCTATTCAAGCTGATTATTGCTTGTTGATCGAGTTTGACCTTGAGAAGCAATTGGATAACGAAGCGATTGACCCCAATTTCCCGCTTTCAGCTTCTACCCATGTCCGCTATAGCTATTCTGCGCCCAACTTTCCGGCTTACAATGTGCCAACTGCCGATATGGTGCGCGTCCCCGAAGTTGCTCAGGCTTTTGCTACCGGGCAGCCCTTAGCAATCTACGATACTGTAGCTACTTATGGCGACCGTTACCGCTTGACTTACGATCTTAACCCGCTTATCCCGCCGAGTCGGGCTTTCCTGGGTGTGCCGATCTTTTTTGGTGGACAGGCTATCGCCTTTTTGAAGCTGAGTTTTGTAACCGGTCCGCATACCTGGACGGCTCAGGAAACCGCCTTAGCCGAAACCGTTGCAGCGCGGCTTGGTGGGGCGGTCAGCCATAGCCGCTTGTTCGCTCAGGTGCATACCGAGCAGCGGCGTACTATGGCGGTTATCTCCAAGATTTCGGAAGGGGTAGTAGCAGTAGATTATAGGGGCCGTATAGTCCTGGTTAATTCTAGTTTGCTTAAAATGATCGGTGGAAGCGAGGCCGATTGGCAAGGCCATTCCGTACGCGAAAAGCTACCTTTTATGCTAACTGAAGTGCCACACAAGACTATTCTCTATCATTGCAATGTGGATGGGCGGGCTTTTCAGGTTATTACCTCCCCCCTATCCGACGAACGTTGGGCGGATGCCGGTATAGCTTCGGTCAGTATTTTGCATGATGTTACCGAAGAAGTGCGTATGTCACGGGCCAAAGATAATTTCTTGACCTTGATTAGTCACGAACTACGGACTCCACTAACTTCGATAAGCGGGGCGCTCGATATTCTGAACGAAGAGGAATTGGGCCAATTTGCCCCACTCCAAAAGGAATTCTTGCTGGTGGCAGTCAAAAATACCAACCGCTTGATAAGGTTGCTCGAAACAACTTTTGATATTACCCGGCTTGAGACGGGCCATCTGCGCCTTGACCAGGGGCCTGTCTTGTTGGAAGAGGTGATGCAGAGGGTCCTGGATAGCAATCTGCTGGAAAGCTATCGGCACAAGCGCTTAACCTTCCGAATTGATTTCAGCCAGGCTCCCCGTGTTTACGGCGATCCGGGCCGGTTAATCCAAATTTTTGAGAATTTGATTTCCAACGCTTGCAAATTTACCCCTATTGATGGTCTGGTTGAGATCGAAAGTTTTCCTGCCGAGAAGGGTCAGGTACAGATCAGTGTTACCGATACCGGGATCGGCCTGAGTATTCAGGATCAGCACCATTTATTTGAGAAGTTCTTCCGAGTAGATCACTCTTTAACCCGCGAAACCGGCGGGAGTGGCCTGGGTCTGGCGATCACCCGTTCGCTGGTCGAGCTACACGGTAGCCAGCTTCAGGTCGAAAGCGCCCCGGGTAAAGGCAGCCGATTTAGCTTCAAGCTGCCCAACTCGTAGGGATTTACGATTGACGATTTACGATTTACCCCCAAAGGGGGCGAGGCCGCGATTGACGATTTACGATGGTAGGTGCTAAGTTGTGGGATGGTTTTCTAATCCCGATAGAGCCAAATCGAGAATAGAAATCCATCCCATAACTAAATAATTACTTACGATTTACGATTGTAAGATGCAGAGATTACATTCTGCATTCTGCCTTTCTTCATCCCTCGTGTAACTCCACTTTCCCGCCATTTTGGTAGATTGTGGCGTGGCCTTGTTGGTCGAAGACTGAAACGGTCTGACGGCCTGAGACCTGCCAACGTGGTTCAAGGTCGTCCGGGCCAAGTGCTGGTCGAAGGCGTACTAGGGCAGTATCCTCGTCTACGCCGATCAGGGTCGTTTTAGCCTCGTGTTGACCCGGCGCGGTAGATATTAGCGCTTTAAAAAGATCGGGGCTGACAAAGCCTGACATGCGGTCGAAATGGGGAAATGTGACTACACCGGGCAGTAAGCCAAGTGCCTTGACCCATTGCGGGGCTTGCCCACTCATCATCGCCCGGATGCTGATAGTATAGCTACCAAAAGCCATTGCACCGGCGCTACAGCCTGCCAGCACTGCGCCCTGGGCGTGAGAACGGCTGATAAGCTCCCAGGCAGGTGTATCACGTAGAGTCTCGACCAGGAAGTTAGGGTTGCCACCCGAAAAATAGAAAAAGCTGGCCCGGCCTAACTGTTCTAAAATGGTGGGATCGGCGGTGCTCTGGCGGTCGACGATCATTGCCGCTTCGACCTTTGCGCCAAGTCGCCCAAAATGCTGAAGGCCCATCTCGGCCCAGCGTTGCGGCATACCCGGTTCTAACCCACTGGCGGTCGGTATTACGACTACCTGGGCCTGCCCCGGCCCTCCCAACGTTTCGAGCAAATGAAGGTCGGTTTCGTTCATCACATCCAAAAACTCGCCCGACCCGACCAAAGCGACTGCCCCGGCTCCTTTTTCTGAATAAGTCATTCTATGTTAACCTCTCCATATCAATAATATTTTCGTTATATACAGGTCAGCTAAACCTTACCATATTTGTTGGATTTCGTCATGTTTTAGGCTGAGTGCCAATTTTGCACTGGTTCAATCATTGGTAAGAGCGACCGCAAAAACTCTGACCCAAACCACTCAAATTGGCTAGTTTGCAAAGATCTGACGCTTACCCATTGAGCGAGACCGTAAGACCCTCAAACTAGCTGTTTCCGATCAAATTGAGGTATAATCAGGTGGGGCAAGCAATGGGCAGGATTAGAGGAGCATCAAAATGAGCATTGAAACTATGATAGTGCTAGACTTAAATCGGGAATATACGGTCGAAGAATATGCTACCTTACCCGATGATGGAAATCGGTACGAACTGATTGAAGGAAAATTGGTAATGACTCCAGCCCCGCGTGACCGACACGGTAGGATTTGCGATGAACTATTGACCGAATTAAAGCTTTTTCTCAGGGCGCACCCGGAGTTAGGCCAGGTCTGGTCTCATACCGGCTTTAACCTGGGTAAGAAACCCAATGGTAAAGATAATGTACCCGAACCCGATTTAGGCTTTATCGTAGCCAGTCGCGTTCCACCCGAAGCTAACCAATACCTGCCCTATCCTGATTTAGTAGTGGAAGTATGGTCGAGTGATAGCGATCTTGGTAGCCCGTCTAAGTTGCAAAAAGCCCGGCAGAAACTTCAGATGTTTCTGGCTGCCGGAAGTCAGATTGCCTGGGGTGTCAATCCTGAAAACGAAACCGTAGAAATTTACTATCGAGGGCAAATCCAGCCCGTCCGGGTGCTATCCAAATATGAAGAACTCGACGGTGCAACTGTGATACCGGGCTTTGCAATCAGACTACAGAAGATATTTGGTTAAGGAGGCCGCAAACTGAGGGCTGCTAATTGCGGTTTTGTTTTCGGAAAGTATAGAAAAAGAGGTTTTCTAATTCCGCTTGGTTTGGGGCCGTAGCCCTACCCAATCGAAGCTAGAAAACCTCTTTTATCAAGTTAAAGTTGTTACTTATTGTTAGACCAGTACAAGCGAACCAGGCAGGGCCTTGCCCTCGATTTCTGCCACCAGGTTTAGGCGGCGGTAGTACTCAATAGTAGCGGGCCGTGTGCCATACATAGTATTGGTGTGCTGGCTCAAGTACTGCTCAAGTTGCTTGATCTCGGCTTGTCGGCGGGTAGCCTCGGCGGCATCCTTAATACGGTGTCCGCTCAAGCGGCCTACTAGCCGTAAATAATGATACTGCTGACCGTGCCGCATCTCGATTAGCGAGGCCAGCGCTATCGCCGGAAGGCTAAACCCAACTTCCAACAGTTCGCGCCATTGTGGGGTCATTTGACCGGTCGCCAGACCGAACCAACCCCGTCGAGGCTCGTTGCGATAGCGTAGCCGGAAAGGTACTTCCGACTGCTTCAAAGCCCACTCCTTAAAGAAATCGTGGCTGTACTTTTTCAACCAGTCGTGGGCAGCTTCTTCCAGACCGATCTCGAAACCGGCTTGCTCCGATAGCACCCACTTGTGATCGAGAAACTTGTACCACAAGGCCCGCGCTAGTTCGTTGGTGTAGTAGCGCCCGATCAGGTTGAAAATCCGCCGCCGGAAGACCTTGATGTCTTCCTCTTCGTTATCGATATGCGAAAAGCGCCGCACATCTTCAAACCCGACCCCACCCGTCGAACCAAACTCTACGTCCAGAATGCCGTAACCCAGGCGGGTACGCATCTCTTCATTCTCTTTTTCAAATAACTCGGTTGCGTTTATATCACCACGCATTGTTTGTATACTCCTTACACCTCATTTGAAGCTGGGACAATAATAAAAAATAAATTTGCCAGCTTCCACAATAACTCCGTACTATTACTACTCTACCATAATAACGTTTGAGATTTGTGATGGTTATCACGTTTTATCTAGGTCTTTAGTCTAATCTTTCACAATCTATGGGTGGGGGTGGGGGAGTTATAACACAGACGGCCCGCAGGGTTGCACAGATGGGACGGATGAACACGAATGTTTTTAAATAAGATTGGGTAGATTTACAGCAAATTGCAAAGATATTGGGCTATCCGATTATCTGTAGGAGCGAGTTTCTGCTCGCGATTGAACCCCAGCCGTCTCTTCCATCGCGAGCAGAAGCTCGCTCCTACAATATAAAAAAAGGCTCTTCGAGTTCCGACGTGGAACCGAAGAGCCTCTTCGTTGTGGTTCTAAAAGCTTAGTAGTCCATCCCACCACCCGGCATCGCGGGGGCTGACGACTTCTCTTCCGGCAGATCGGTGATAAGAGCCTCGGTGGTCAGGATCATCCCGGCAATCGAAGCGGCATTTTCGACCGCGCTACGAGTTACCTTGACCGGGTCGATGATACCAGCCGCGACCGTATCGACGTATTCGCCACCCAGCACATCATAACCAAAGGTCTTCTTGCCTTCCTTCTGGTAGGTCATAACCTGCTGGATGATGACGCTGCCGTCCTGTCCGGCGTTGATGGCGATCTGGCGGATCGGCTCCTGGAGCGCCCGCTTCAGGATGCGCACACCGGTCGCAATGTCGCCTTCGGCCTTGACATTATCCAGGGCCGGGATTGCGCTGATAAGCGATACCCCACCACCGGGAACAATGCCTTCTTCGACGGCGGCACGGGTCGCGCTCAGGGCATCCTCAACGCGGTGCTTCTTTTCCTTCAGTTCGGTCTCGGTGCTGGCACCAACCCGAATGACGGCTACCCCACCGGCCAATTTCGCCAAGCGCTCTTGCAGCTTCTCGCGGTCGAAATCGCTGGTGGTCTGCTCGATCTGAGCCTTGATTTGATCGACGCGAGCCTTGATTTCCTTCTCGCTACCGGCCCCACTGATGAAGGTGGTGTCGTCTTTGGTGGCAACTACCCGCTTGGCCCGACCCAGATCGGTCAGGGTCGCGCTTTCGAGCTTGCGGCCCAGTTCCTCACTGATAACCTGCCCACCGGCCAAGATCGCCATATCGCGGAGCATATCTTTGCGGCGGTCGCCGAAACCAGGAGCCTTGACTGCCAGCAGATTGAACGTACCGCGCAGCTTGTTGACTACCAGAGTCGCCAGCGCTTCGCCGTCTACATCTTCGGCAATGATTACAAAGTTACGGTTGCCAGCTTGCAACGCCTTTTCCAGCACCGGCAGAATGTCGGCAATCGCCGAAATCTTCTTGTCGGTAATCAGGATCATTGGGTCGTCCAGCACGGCTTCCATCCGCTCCGAGTTGGTCACGAAGTAAGGACTGATGTAACCGCGATCAATTTGCATACCTTCGGTGTACTCTTTTTCGTACTCGCGGCCCCGGCTCTCTTCAACGGTGATAACGCCGTCCTTGCCGACCTTTTCCATTACTTCCGCAATCAGTTCGCCAATTTCGGGATCCGCCGCCGAAATGGTCGCAACCTGGGCGACCTGGGAGCGTTCGGAAACCGGGATCGCCATGCTCTTTAGAGCTTCGACGATGGCGATTACACCGAGGTCAATCCCGCGCTTGAGCAGCATCGGGTTAGCACCGGCAGCCACGTTCCGTAGACCTTCGTGGACAATCGCCTGGGCCAATACAGTTGCAGTGGTCGTACCATCACCGGCAACATCGTTGGTCTTGGTGGCGGCTTCCTTGAGAAGCTGTGCGCCCATATTCTCGAAGGGGTCTTTCAACTCGATTTCTTTGGCTACCGTAACACCATCGTGGGTGACGGTCGGAGCGCCGAATTTCTTATCCAGGGCCACGTTGCGACCTTTAGGGCCGAGGGTGGTCTTTACCGCGTTCGCCAGAACGTCTACGCCCCGTTTGAGCGACTGACGAGCTTCATCGGCATTTTGTAGCTGTTTAGCCATTTTCTAGTATCTCCTCTGATTCCGCTTATTTTCTCTAACTCACAGGTCGGATAAACCGACTACTCTGTCAAGTCAGGATTAGCCTTCGACAATCGCCAGGATGTCTTTCTCGCTCAAGATCAAGTATTCCTTGCCTTCGATCTTGAACTCAGTACCGGCGTACTTGGCATACAGTACTTTCTGGCCTTCCTGAACTTCCAGCGGCTGGCGTACACCCTTGTCATCCAACTTGCCACCGCCAATAGCGATAATCGTGCCTTCCTGGGGCTTTTCTTTGGCGGTATCAGGAAGAACGATTCCACTCTTGGTCATTTCTTCCTTCGGCGTGGGTTCGATTACGACCCGGTCGCCCAACGGTTTTAGACTCGTCGCCATTTTGCCTTGACCTCCTTGATATTTACTCTCAATTGTGTTCTCACACAGCGGCAGTACTGATAACCAGTATCAGCCATTTCTCCAAGTTTTACTTGAGCTAGTATCTATTTTAGTGCGTTGCGCTAGTCCCTTTCTCGCAATATTAGCACTCTAGGTACCTGAGTGCTAACTAAAACTATGTTACTCCAACCTGACCCCTCTGTCAAGGGGGCAACTGGCTTGTTTATAAAACTCTAACACTTTTGGGGGAGGGGAGTTTATAACATAAATGGGAGGGGAGTTTATAACACAGACGGCCCGCAGGGTTGCACAGATGGGACGGATGAACACAGATAATTTTATAAATGGGATTTAGCCGTATACCGCTCAAGTTGCAGGATAATTGAACCCTTGTAGGAGCGAGCTTCTGCTCGCGATCTTTGCAATTTGCTTAAATGATTGGTTGTGCATCTGAACCGGCCCGGTTGACTTGTAGGAGCGAGCTTCTGCTCGCGATTTTTGCAATGGCTGGGTGTTCAATCGCGAGCAGAAGCTCGCTCCTACACAAGATTGGATAGCTCAAAAAAGACAGCCATTGGCAGAGCAATGTCTTACAAAGGTGATCTCTGTAAGATATTGCTCTGCCAATAGATTTTCCGCTTAGGTCTTATTCTCAAAAGGGTTTAGCAGGATCAAGAACTCAGGCTTTTTTCATCCTTCATCCCTCATCCTTCATCCCTCATCTACCGTCGCTTGTTGTTCTGAGGTGCGTAAGGGTCACGCTGACCGGGCAGGACTGCCCCGAACATGCTGGCCGGTAGTTTGTAGCCAATTATCTTTAGTTTGTCCTCGAACTTAGGCCGCAAGCCGGTCGCCCGCAGCGCTCCCATCACCTTACCATTTTCGTCTTCGTTTTCCTCAACGAAAGTAAAGACATCTTGTAAGACGATGTTGGATTCTTCCATACCCTGGACTTCGGTGACATAGGTGACTTTGCGGGAACCGTCGCGCAAACGGGATTGCTGGATAATCAGGTTTACCGCCGAAGCGATTTGTTCGCGGATAACCTTGATCGGTAAATCCAACCCGGCCATCATTGTCATGGTTTCCATACGGCTCAGAGCATCGCGGGGTGTATTAGCGTGGAGCGTCGTTAGCGAACCATCGTGACCGGTGTTCATAGCCTGGAGCATATCGAGGGTTTCACCACCTCGGCACTCTCCAACCACGATCCGTTCAGGGCGCATACGCAAGGAGTTCTTGACCAGATCGCGGATTTCGACCCGACCTGAACCATCCACATCGGCAGGTTTCGATTCGAGCGATATGACGTGACGCTGGCTCAATTGAAGTTCGGCAGCATCCTCGATAGTGATAATCCGCTCGTCATCGGGGATAAAGCCCGAAAGCACGTTTAGCAAGGTCGTTTTACCAGAGCCAGTACCGCCAGATACGACGATATTGAGACGGGCGCGGACACAAGCTTCGAGGAACTTCATCATATCCTCGGTGGTTGAACCAAAGCGCACCAAGTCGTGCCAGGTGAGAGGCTTTTTGGAGAATTTGCGGATCGTGATAGTCGGGCCTTTGATGGCGCAGGGCGGAATGATCGCATTCACGCGGGAGCCATCCGGCAGACGGGCATCGACCATCGGCCATTTGCGGTCTACGCGCCGACCGAGTGGAGCGATAATCCGGTTGATAACCCGCATAACGTGTTCGTCGTTTTCAAAGATTACATCGCTCTCTTTGAGTTTACCTTTTTGCTCTATGTAAACCTGGTTCGGCCCGTTGACCATTACTTCGGTAATGGTCTCGTCGGATAGCAGGGCTTCTAACGGCCCAAAGCCGACCATTTCAGCCAGCACCTCATCAAACAACAAGCGCTGCTGTTCCTGAGGCAAGCTGATTTGCAACTGATCGTAGATCGCTTTGAACTTACTCGCCAGTTCCCGGATAGTCTTGTCGTCGCGGGTCAGCACGGTACTCGGCCCAATGCTGGACTGAATACGCTGGACGATCTGATTACGGAACTCTTTCAAGCGGCCTCGGTCTACCACTACGCCAGGCATACCCATACCAGGGATCGCCGGGGCCGCTCCGGGAGCAGGGGCCGCCGTCGGCATCATCGGTCTGCCCATATCGGCTCCATAGCCATTGCCTGACGGGGCTTGCTCGTAGCCGCCCTGGGGTTGTCCGTAACCACCGCTCGCCGGGGGAGGCGGGGCCGCAGGTTCGGGCTGGGCTGCCGGGGCCGGATTGGAACCACCACCAACACGTTTTAATAACATGATTTTACAACTCCACGAAATATGATGCTACAGCGTAGTCTACCAGTTCCTTGCTGAGGGAAGGGGCAACGCCCTGATAGGCTGCGATACCAATAATTTGTTTGAGTAAGTCGCGGGGTTGACAAGACCGCAACTCACGCTTCGATTTTACATAATGCTCCCTCAACAGGTAGACGGCCCCATCTTCGTTATAGGGTACGCCCAATTGCTCACAGTTGCGCCGCAAAATCTCGCGGTATTCCTCGAAGGTCGGATTACGCACTTCGATTTTGTTTTGAATACGGCGCAAGAAAGCCTCATCCACCAGATCGCGGGGAGCCAGGTTGGTGGAAAAGACGATCAATTCGTCAAAAGGTATTTCAATTTTCTTGCCGGTACGCAAGGTTAGAAAGTCGATCCGTTTTTCGAGTGGCACGATCCAGCGGTTGAGCAGATCGCGTGGACGCATTTGTTGCCGCCCAAAGTCGTCGATCAGGAACATTCCGCCGTTGGCCTTAAATTGAAAAGGTGCTTCGTAGAAATGGGAGACCTCGTCGTAGATCAAATCCAGGCTGGTAAGGGTCAGTTCACCACCGACCACGATAATTGGGCGTTTGCATAGCACCCAGCGCCCATCCAGCCGTTTATCCAGCGAGGTCGGGTCGTACCGAGCCGAAGTATCGTTGCTGGGTACGTGGATATTTTGATCCAACACCTTGATAACATAGCCGTCGGCCTCGACCGCATAGGGGATATAGATGTCCCCGCCCAACAGCTTGGCGACATGCTCACTGAGCAAGGTCTTGCCGTTACCCGCTGGGCCATAGAGGAACATCGACCGCCCGGTATTGACGGCAGGGCCGATCACTTCGATCAAGTCGTCGCCCAGCACCATATCCGCCAGGGCAGTTTTGACCTGAGCCGGGCCGACCTTGATTTCACCGATAGACTGGATTTTAGCCATCCGGCGGTAAGCTTCAAGCGACACGGGGGCCGGGCCGACGTAGGTGCTTTGTTCCAGCACTTCCTGGACCCGTTGACGGCCTTTGGGGGTCAAGACCCACTGATAGGCCAGATCGCCCAAACCTTCTTGTCCGCCGACCTCAATCAGTTCGGCCTTCCGCAAATTAACCATTACCTCATCCACTACCCCAAAGTAGGGTACTTTGATAATGTCGCAAATGCGTTGGGCGGAAATCAGGGTGTACTGATAGATCACTTTCATTACCAAATCGCCTACCATGCGGACAGGCAATTCGGTTTCGGCAACCGAAGTTGGTTCGGGTATTAAACGCTCAACCGCGCGTACTTTTGAGTCGCGGCCTCCGGCAAAGTCCATTACTGACATTGGGGGTATTTCCTCTAATTAGATTGCTTGTTGCCCATACTATTATACCTTACCCATGAATAAAGTTGGTGGTGGGTCTGAATCGCTGGCAAAACAAAACTAAGACTATGTTGATCTCTATTTATACCAGCCCCAGGCCATTTTGTAAATCCCCCCGGTGGTACTACATTTTGAGAAATTATTTTTGATTCGTAAATATTCACCATTATTATAGCAGAACGCAAAGCAATTTAGCTAAACTTGTCTGTAGGAGCGAGCTTCTGCTCGCGATAAAGCCAAATCGGGATTAGAAATCCCTCCTACATAAACGTTACATATCCCCCAGTTGGTACAAAGCCAGGGCCGTTGCAATAGGCCCGGCCGTTTCGGCCCGCAAAATACGCGGCCCCAGGCTGATAACCTGGACACCGGCAGCACGCGCCTGAGCAGCCTCAGTAGGGCTAAAACCGCCTTCCGGCCCGATCAGCAGGGCTAACTCGGTCATGGCGGCGGGTAACTGGTGTAAAGTGCTTTGATGTTCTTCTTCCCAGGCCAGGAGGCCGGTCTGATTAGCGGCTTTGATCTGCTCAAGGGCTTGCGGTAATCGCAGCGGAGTTTCCGCCAGGCCGGGTAAAAGGCCGCGCCGGGACTGCTCGGCGGCCTCCCGAATGATTTTACGCCAACGGTCGGGCCGGGCAGTCTGGACGACACAGCGCTCGGTCAGGAGCGGCACAAAGGCGGCTACCCCAACCTCGGTACCTTTTTGCAAGACGTAATCGAATTTCTCCCCCTTGAGTAGCCCCTGGTAGAGCGTTACCCGTACTCGCGGCTCACCACCTGCCGTTCGTTCTGCCACGACCCGCCCCAGTACGACTTCGGCTTTGCCCTGCCGTTGGAAGTCCTGCAACTCCACCTCATATTCGCGGCCCCGCCCATTGAGCAATATAATCTGAGCGCCAGGGGTCAGCCGTAGTACTCGGCTCAACTGATGGGCCAGTTCACCTTCCAACTGTAGATTTGGCCCATTTTGAAGCAGGGCCGGTTCGACAAAGAAACGGTTCATAAGTTAGTAATCTTTTTGCTAAAAAGCAAATATGAGTTTTATAATGGGTGAGCGTCAGTTTTTTGCACAGGCTCAGACCCTAAGAAAGGGCGACCGTGAAAACTCCGGCCACACTACTCAAAACTATATGTTAGAAAAATTTTCGCAGAAAATTTTTCTAACATATACTCAATCCCAGTTTAGGGTATGGTACACCTTGCTAATGTGCAAAAACCTCACGCGCCCTTTTATAATCAGGCGACCTGTTCCAGGCGCAGGCCAAAATCCATCAGGTAATTAAGAGCCTCCTGGGGGTCGAAAGCCTGAGCCGGGCCGAGTACGCCGCGTCCTTTGAACTTAAAGTCGGGAGCCAACATTTTGGAGGCACACCAAGCCGTAATAATGGCGGTCAGTTGGTAGACATTCGTACCCTGCAAGACGATCCGGCGGTGTCCTTTTGGGCTACGCGCCTCGGATACAACCGCCCAGCGTGAAGCTTCTGCCGCACCCGGTTTGGGGCTACGCGCGAACGGCCTGAGTACGGCCCCGGCAATTGGACTGATTATTGGCAGCAGTGGCGAGACCAGTTGCATGCCGGAAGCGGCAAAATCGCCCAGGGCCAGATAGCTATTCAGGTTGCGAACTCGAATATGGCGGGGTAGCGTGACCAATTCGCCAAATGGCGACCAAACTGCCCAGCGATTATTAAAAGGAGCCGGGAATTCAACCCACCGCCGCGAGGAAGCCGCCCCCTTGAGGATACGCTGTCCGTCGCGCCAACCCAGGCCCGGTTTGGAAAGCGCTTCAAAAAGCGAAAGCTGGGTTCCTCGGCTGGCCTGAACATTCTCGATAGCGGTCGCCGTCCAGAGTTCATCGAGCGGTTCAAGATCGTCCGCCGCCAGGGTCGCGGCCCAATTGGACAGGGCGTATTCGACCCCACAGGCCGGGACAATCGCGCAGCCTTTTTGCTGGGCCAAGCCATCATACAGCGCGATCATACGGGCCAGGAAGTTTTGTTCGCCGGTAATATCGAGATAGTGAACTCCGGCTTCGATAGCGGCCCGCACGACCGGCTCACCCAGCTTTGTAAAAGGCCCGACGCAATTGATGATTACACCGATTTCGGGGCCGAATAGCGCGGGCAAGGTAGCGGGCTGAGTCGGGTCGGCTACCAGCACCGGCACTTCGGTTTCCAGCCCCAGACTTTTGCGTAAAGCCACCAACCGCACCTGATCGCGCCCGGCAATCGCAAAAGGTTGTTTGCGCCGGAGCAGTTCCAGGACGGTTAGCCGTCCGGTGTAGCCGGTCGCCCCCAGGACGAGGGTGTAGGGCAGCGAGTTAAAGGCAGAAGAATAGGCCATTTTACTCCAGCGCTTTTTCGATCAAGTCACGATAGACCTTAGCATGCGGCAAGACGGCCCGCAGCGTAGCCGGATGGTAGTGGCGCAAGAACTCGACGGTCTGAGCATCATCTTCGAGTAAGGTGTGGGGTCGGTGGGTCTGGCACAGGCGCGTGGCGGCTGCGTCGGGATGGGCCTTACGAATGTTCGGGAGTTGGATTAGCCCTTTTTCCTCGACGTAGGCACAGGCCAGCAGCAACCAGCTTGCCCCTTCCAGATAGGCGACCTGCTTGAGCAAGGCAGCAGCCTCCTGATCTCCGCTCGGCAATTTCTCGGCCAGATCGGTCGCCAATCGAAGCGCAAAGCTTTGTAGTTCGATGCTAAAGCTCGGCGGCAAATTACGGAAGAAAGCCGGGTGTTTTTCGAGCGGACGGCTCAGGTCGTGAAAGGCTCCCGGCAAACTAAAAACGGCCTGCCGGAAAATATCGTAATCAAACAGGTGGGCTTCCCACAACTTTAAAAAGAGCCGGGGAGCGCGGTTGCGTAATTCCGGCTCTTCTACGCTACCCTTACGTACTCGTCCATACTCACCGGCAACTAGCTGTGAGGTGATAGCGATAGCTTCCTGGGTAGGGTCTTCCAGTAGCAAGCCCAGAATTTCCGTCATGGTCGGTCGATAGAGGTCGGGCTTCCATTTGGCTCCCGGCCCCTGCAAGAGGGTTTCTAGTCGTTCGGTCAAAAGGGCGCGGCTGACCCTGGTCTGGTGAAGCTGTAGCCACTCGTTCAGGACGGTTTGCATAATCTCGCCCCGCGCCGCCGCTACAAAGCGTTCGTTTTCGGGTCGGGTGTAATCATAAGTATATGGTTCTAGCCAGGCAAAGGGCCGAAAGTAAAGCAAAGCTGCCTGTCGGCTCAACTCCACCAAATTACCGTTCACGGCATCCTGCAAGGCGATTAGGGTTTGGGATAGCCATTCCTGACCTTTGGCCTGGTCGGGCTGATCTGCCAAAGGCCCTAACAATCGATAGAGCGGATAGGGTTGCGGCTTTCCTGCCGGGTCAACACAAAGCTGCTCAACTTGCCAAATCTGATCTACCAATTGCAGTAAAGTTTTAAGAATAGGAGCCTCCACTTGAGGCATCTGTTCTTCCATTGTGGTCATTAATCATCTTTCTAAAAATTAATCGTAAATCGCCTAATCCTGTTTAATAGCTCTTTCTAACGCCTTTTCGAGTTCTTGCTGGCGGAGTGTGATGGTCAGGTCGCCACGAGTACGTTCGAGTACTCCGCGCAATTGGTCGGTGGTGCGGCGCAGTCCGCCAGTCAACACGTCCGGGTAATCTATCGTGACCAACTGACTATAGACCTCATCCATCCGATCCAGCAATTCTTCCGAGCGGGCGCTATTTTCCTGCCCGTGCCGAAGCATATCGAGAATATAGCGCCGCAACTCGCTGGCGGCTTCGGCTAGTCCGTTCAGGTAGGCCGCATCTTCGACCCCCAACTCTTCCGGCGAGGGGAGTGGTTCGCTGCGTACCAGGGCATAGGTCAGCCGAGCCTCGGCATACTCCTTTTGCGCGTCCTGAACGTAGCCCGCCCAATAGAGATCGGGATAAGTTGCGAGGGCGGTTCGGATCGTTAGTAGCCGTTCCTGGCCTTGCTCCAAAAGAGCGCTGGCCTGTTCAAACTCGCGGCGATGGGTCGCCCGGATCGAGTTGGCGGCGTTCCGAATAACCTGCCGCGATTCGGCCAGGGCTTGCTCCCGCGCCTTATTCTTGAGATCGATCCGGGCTACGATCCGAGCGGTAGTATCGTCTATCGAGTTGCCTTGCGGCTGTGTCATTTTTAGTATCCTCTAAGATTTAACAGGGATTAACAGGATTAACACACCCTTACGGGCGTAAAATACCTTTCCTCTATTCTCTATCCTTAGTGAACTGGCTATTATCCTTGGCACTATTGCGCCTCGCGCATAGCCTCATTACTAAACTATTCAAAAAGCGCCTTTACCGCCAGCTTAAAGCCGGGTATAACCTCGCTACCGTCCAACTCATCTTCCAGGCCCACTACTATTGGCTTAGGCTGATCGAGGTGATGTACCAGGATGTATTTATCCAGCATATAAATTGACCAGATTAAACGCACTCCCGTTTGCCTGTAAGCTTCGAGCTTGTTGTGGATTTTCTCGGTAGTATCGGTGGGCGACCAAACCTCTACTACCAGGTCAGGGGCTACTGGTATCGCACCTCTAAACTTATCAGGTGTGCGGCCTGCCAGCACAAAGCAGACATCCGGTTCCACATAATTCAAGTTTTCGGGTTGACCGAGATTGCAAGAAGCCTGATTATAAATCCGGCCCAATTTCTTCTCACCGATCTTTATATCGGCGTAGGCTTTTAAGTAGTGTCCGACGGTGTTAGCAATTTCGCCGTGTTCCCCACTGGTGCCAGATTTGGGCTTTGCCACTATTCTGCCCCCTATTAACTCATACTGAATGCTGTCGTCGTCATTCTCGTCGCCCGGCAAATCCAGCTTCAAAAATTCCTCTACTGTATATAATTTTTCGCTAGTTTCCTGGCTAAATTTAATTGGTGTAGCTTCTGATTTAGCTTGTACTTCTTCTAGTTGTACGCTCATAACTTTACCTGCTTATACATAATCGAACAGCTTATTTAACGCCAGCTTAAAGCCGGGTATTACAGCTTCACCGTCCAGTTCGTCTTCCCCGAAAAGCCTTTGGGAACGCAGGCCCTGGCTGAGTCGGTAAACCTCGACCGTTTTTGTAACGGGGTAGACGATCCAGATCAAGGCTACGCCAGATTGCTGATATTGTAATATTTTGGCCTCCGTGTCAAAGGTCTTATCACTTTCGGAGACAATTTCAACCGCTAAATCAGGCGCGAAATCGGCTTGCTTTCGCAAAGTGGCGGGCAGGCGACTGGCCCGCACAAAAGCGACATCGGGTTGACGAGTGGGCGGATTACCTAGCACCTTGAAACTGGTTTGGGCATCGAACACGCCACCGAGTTTGTTGGGCAGGACGTGCTGCACCAGATAACTGCTTAAGACTGCTCCAATCAGACCATGTTCGAGGCTTGCCCTTTTTTCGGTTTCTTCCTCCGCCTGGTAATCAAGCTCTAAATCCGAGTCAATTATCTCAATGGACATTGCCCACCTTCTTTCAGTTAAATAAGGGGTGGTCATAAAACACAAAATTGAATTGGTAGGGGCAATCCTACCTGGTTGTCCTGGGCGAACACATAGGTTCGCCCCTATCAATTGTGACTAGGCATCAGTTAAATCCCGGCCCCAACATAGTCGGTCAGTTCGCGGCTGCGGGCGGTTTTGTGCAGAGCGCGGGCGGCGGTTGCTACCCGTTGGTAGTCGAGCAAGCCGCTACGCCAGCGTTCCGGGATCGCATCGAGGCCGTGATAGGCTCCTGCCAGTGCGCCCGTAATGGCGGCGATACTATCGCTATCGCCCCCGGCATTGACCGCCAGCGTGACGGCCTCCTCGAAGCTGTCCTTACGGGCGGCGAAGGCGTAAAAGGCGGCGGCAACCGTTTCGGGAGCGTAGCCGCTGGTTCCACAACGCTCCATATTATTCAAGTCGATCCGAAAAAAGTCAACCGACAAATTACCGGCCTCGACATTATCAACCAGCGTCTGACGTTCCTCGATATAGTCCTGAGCGGCCAAAAGCTTTTGGCGCAAGGGATTACCAGCCATCGGTAGCCCCAGATAACCGGGCGGCAACATATCGAGCGCGGCAGCCATCAAATCTTCGGGCAGAATGTCGTGGCGACAGACTAGCCGCACCGCCGTTGCTACCGCGACTCCGGCAGCAATCGCGACCGGGTTACTGTGGGTCAGGCGGGCGGCCCGTTCGCAATCATCCAAAAAGCGGTCGTGGTCGAAACGCCCGTAGCTGTGTAACAGCCCAAGCGGAGCGATCCGGATAGCAACCCCGTTGCCTGCCGCTCGTTCAGCGTTGATGCCAGATTGATAGTCGCCGGTAACGCGGCTTCGCTGCAACGACTCGTAGGTGGTCGCGCCCAAAAAATCTACCAGAGGGCTATCCAACACCTGGACAAAGTACGGCCCGAAATCGAGCGGTTCAACCTTGCCGCCGGTTTGGACAATGCTATCGGCGTGGAGCAACGCGAAATGGGTATCCTCGGTGGTGGCTCCGGCAGGCCGGGCCGTCCACTCGATTTCTTCGTGTCCGGCGACCAGGGTCGAACTTTCCCTGGGCAAGTAGTCGCGCACCACCCCATATTGTTCGGCGATCTCGTTGCGGCTCTTAAATTCGGTTGGACTGCCCAGCGCATCGCCAATCGCCAGCCCAACCAGACAACCCACAAAGCTGTCTTCCCGGTAAGGGTTCAAATCATCCTGTAGCCTGTTTACTGTCATTTCTTTTCTCTTTTCTCATTAAGGCTTCTCTAATTTTACAGGATAGGGGCTAAAAGAATATTTGTAAAGAGTTACGATTGAGGGTATTACTTTTTTACCGACGTTTTCTCGGCTCCAACCAGAGTGCTAATATCCAACTCGACTTTTTCGCCGGGTGGGGCTGTCACCGAAACGTTGAGGGCCGGGGCTTCCTCGCGGGCAGCTAGATAGCTTATCAAGCCGGTCAGCAAATTCCGGGCGACCCCCGCTATCGGAACGGCCAATAGCACCCCGAAAACTCCGCCGACTTGCGCCCCGGCCAGCAAAACGAACAAAGTAGCCACCGGGCCGATCCCGCTACTCCGGCCAACCAACTTGGGCAACACTACATTCAAAAGAGCAGTTTGAATTACAAACAGGATAATCAGAACGATCACTATCGGGCTATCGTTGCGGCTAAAGGCTACAATCAGGGGTGGCAAGAGCGAAAGCGGCCCCCCAAAAAACGGGATAATCATCAGAGCGCCACAAATACAGCCAGTCGTTACCGGGTAGTCGAACCCTGCCGACCACATCACGATCCAGGTGATGACCCCGTAGACTAGCGCGACCATCAACTGCCCACCCAGGAAAACCCCAAAATTCCGCTCGAAACTGAGCCGCACAAACTCGGCCCGCCTTCTGTAGCGTTCGGGGAGGCGTTGCCAGAGCGAATGGTTGGCATGGTCGGCTGGTTTTTTGCGGAGTGCTTTGGGGCCGCCCTCCTGGTAGTTACGTCCGGCCAGTAGGCTAAAGGAGATAATTGCCAGCAATAATAGCTGGATCAAAAAGCTGGCTATCCCGGTTGCAAGGCCCAGCGCATTTTTGAGAACCTCGGTTCCGTAGCTTTGCAACTGATTGGCAGCTTGTTCGAGGTTAAGGTTGGTAATACCCCAGCCTTTGAGCAGGTTGTTTACGTTCTTTTCCAGTTCGTTGGTCAACCCACCCAGGTTGTTGATGAGCGAATTGGTCTGGGCTATCAGACCGGGCAAGACTAGAAAAACGAACCCGGTAATCCCCGCTATCAACAATAGATAGGCCGTTACAATCGCCGCCATCTTGGGCCAGCCCCAACGGATAAGCCAGCGCACCACCGGGGTTAGCATAAAGGCTAACAGCCAGGCCGTGAAAAAAAGTAGTAGCAAACTGGAGAAAAAATTGACGATTTGCCAGAGCGTGATAGTTAGCCAGACCGAAGCGATAATAATTAGCAACACCAACAAAGTCCGCAATAACGGCTCGGTTTTTAACCAGGGCCGTTGCGTCCAGGAAATTAGCCCGGTATCTTTGGATGGGCTGTTTTCGTCACCCGCTTGCGCTGGGGGAGGCTCGTTTGGCATGTTATCACCGAGTTGGAATTACACAAAGATTATAGGCTTGTCTGCCTACGATAATAACACGGCTCTTTGTGCTTTTCAACTTTACAAATCTATATGGGCGAGCGTCAGATTTTTGCATATCAGCGAGGCTGTACCACCCTCTAAACTGGGTTTGGATATAGGTTAGAAAAATCCCCTGCGAATTTTTTCTAACCCATATTTTTTGTAACTACTCAGCTAACCCATTTTGGGCGACCACACAGGGTCGCACCCTACAACCGATTTCGGGTAGGGGCGACCCTATGTGGTCGCCCGATGTGAGTAGTTACTATTTTTTAGTGATTTGGGCCGAGATTTTCACGGTCGCCCGGTGTGACCAGAACCGGGCGACCATACAACCAATTGACAGTTCGCCCCTACTGGGGTCGGTTCTTAGCCTGATGCAATGTGGGCGGATTTCTAATCCTGCATCAGGGTTTTATGCCATAAGTAATCTTATAGATCACCTCATTAGAATCGTCGGTGACGAACAGGCTCCCATCCGGCGCGACAATCGGCGCGACCGGACGGCCCCAATTGCTGCTATTACCGGTCAGCCAGCCAGTCGCAAAATCCTCGTAACTGACCGGTCGTCCGTCTTTGACCCGTACCCGGACTACTTTGTAGCCAGTCGCCGGGGAGCGGTTCCACGACCCGTGAAAGCCTACAAAAGCATCCCCTTTGTAATCGGCGGGGAACTGGCTAGTTTTGGGGAAATAGAAATCCAGACCGAGTGGGGCAGAGTGAGCCTGCATCGGTAGGGCAGGCGGGATAGTTTGTTTGCAATAATCGGCATTCTTGCGCCCAAAATTGGTGTCGTAAAGCTGATTGGAATAGCAATAGGGCCAGCCGTAATCAGCCTTGTCCTGGATAATATTGATCTCTTCGGGTGGAATATTATTATTCTCGTCATCGTTGCGGCCTAAATTGTCGCGGCTGTTCTCGACTCCCCATAATTCGCCGGTTGGTGGGTAGAACATGATACCAACCTCGTTACGCAAGCCCCGCGCATAGATTCGTCCACCACTACCGTCGGCATTGTATTGCATAACAGTCGCCCGCCGTTCGTCGCTTTCCTCGCAGACGTTGCAAGACGAGCCGACCGAAATATACATTTTGCCGTCCGGCCCAAAGGCAATCGAGCGGGTAGTATGGTTGCCGCCGCTCGGAATACCAGTCACGATCACCTCTTTTTTATCGGCCTGGGTCTGCCCATTCTGATAGACAAAGCGGGTTACTTTATCGTTTTCGGCTACGTAAAGATACATCTGGCCTGCTACCGACTGAAACGCCAGCCCGTGCGGGCCGTTCAAACGGTCGGCAAAGGTTTGCGGTTGACCGGTTGCGCCGTTATCTTCGATAGACGTGACCCGACCGAGGCCGCGTTCCGTAACGAACAGCCTTCCGTCCGGGCTAATCGTTCCAAAGCGTAAGTCCGCCCCTAGCTGACTATAAACGCTAATCTGGAAGCCCGGCGGCAACTTGAGTTTGCGCGGTTCGGTGAAGCGGCCCTTCTTGAACTGATCGGGAACCTGCAAGGTAACTTCAACCAAACCGCCCGCTGGGGTCGCCGCAGTTGGGGCCGGACCTGCCGGGTATGAATTGCCAATTGGCGCTCTGATCGAAGCGGCAGTGGTTTGGGCCGCAGTCGCTGCCGGAGTGGTGGCAGTTGCCTGGGTAGTCACTGTCTGAGTAGTAGGGCGGGCGGTAGTCGCACTCGCCGCCGTAGTAGCGGCAGGAGACGTTGTAGTAGCTATTTGGGTAGTGGCTGCCTGGGTAATTGTCGTCTGGGTAGTGGCGACGGCGGTTGTCAGATTGGAATTTTGAGTAACAGCAGCGGTATTGGTCGCGGTTGGGTCGGTGGTGCTATCTCCGCAGGAGGCCAGCAATCCGGCCAGAATTAGCGCCACCATCGACAAACCGCTACGCCCTTTTAAGACAGTGCCGAATCTATTTTTTTGATACAAGGAATTTCGCAAAAGTAAGCTCCTTTCTCTGAGCCAAGAGCCTATTCCAATCGGTTAATAGTAAGAGCAACCCTAAAGGTCGCCGGGCGTGTTCCGAACGGGCAAGCTCACCCGACTGGAAATAGGTTTTAAGGCCGATAAAACCCGGCCCATTGCGGGGCCAGGCGAATTGATTATACCACTTTGATTTGGCCTGCCTGTACTCAACTCGGAGAAAGAAGCGTGATTAAGCCGGGCTAATTTTGTAAAGTGCGGCTTGGTCGGTTGAAAATCAGAGGAAATTTACCAAAGATTTACCAAAATCTACCCCCGGTTTTACCCTCAGGCTTTAAACTAACCTTAAGGCCGGGCAAAACTGCACAAACCCCTTTCGATTTCTTGGATAGATTTTAGGTTTCGGTCAGAAGGTTAAGCACGGTTAGTCGATAATAAAATATCAACTCAAAGCTGATAGCGGAGAGCAGGAAAAAGGTTGACAAGCCGCCTTAAATCGTGCGGCTCATCCTGGGGAGATCGAAATGAAAGATACAATTAACTCAACTAAAGAGACCACCACGGTTTTAACCAGGGTGGCGGATAAAGTGACTATCGAAGGGAACGAAGCGGCAGCTAATGTCGCCTATAAACTAAGCGAAGTAATTGCCATTTATCCTATTACTCCCTCGACCCCGATGGGCGAACTCTCGGATGGCTGGTCGGCGGCGAAATCGCCCAACTTGTGGGGAACTATTCCGCAGGTGATCGAAATGCAATCGGAAGGTGGGGCGGCGGGCGCAATTCATGGGGCCTTGACGACAGGAGCCTTGACGACGACTTTTACGGCTTCGCAAGGCTTATTGCTAATGATCCCCAACATGTATAAAATCGCCGGGGAACTGACCTCGGCGGTCTTCCACGTAGCCGCCCGGTCGCTGGCAGCACAAGGGCTTTCGATCTTTGGCGATCATTCGGACGTGATGGCAGTGCGGCAGACCGGGTTCGCTTTGCTGGCCTCCAATTCGGTACAGGAAGCCCAGGATTTAGCCCTGGTCGCCCACGCTTCAACCCTTAAAGCGCGAGTTCCCTTCCTCCACTTTTTCGATGGCTTCCGCACTTCTCACGAGATCGACAAAATCGAGAAACTTAGCGAAGACGACTTGCGGGCGATAATCGACCAGGATTTGATTTATGCTCACCGAGCCAGGGGTCTTTCGCCCGATCATCCTTTTATTCGTGGCACCGCCCAAAACCCGGATGTCTATTTCCAGGCCCGCGAGACCGTCAACCCCTTCTATGCCGCTTGCCCCGCTATCGTTCAGGAGAACATGGACAAACTAGCCGTAATAACCGGGCGACACTATCACCTGTTTGATTATGTTGGCGCACCCGATGCCGACCGGGTGTTGGTAATGATGGGTTCGGGAGCCGAGACCGCCGAGGAAACCGTGCGCTATCTGGTAGCGCAGGGCGAAAAGGTTGGTCTAATCAAAGTCCACCTCTACCGGCCTTTCTCGGTCAAGCACTTTTGCCAGGCCCTACCTTCTACCGTCAAAAGTATCACCGTCCTTGACCGCACCAAAGAACCGGGTAGCGTTGGGGAACCACTTTACCTGGATGTAGTAACTGCGTTGCACGAGGCCGGTGGAGACCTCGCGCCCCACCTGACCGTAACGGGAGGACGCTACGGCTTATCCTCGAAAGAGTTTACCCCGGCGATGGTCAAGGCGGTCTTTGATGAAACAAGCAAGCTTGAGCCAAAAAATCACTATACCATCGGTATTAATGATGATGTAACCCATACTAGCCTCAATTACGACCCGACCTTTTCTATCGAGGGGCCAGAGACAGTTCGGTGTATCTTCTGGGGGTTGGGTTCGGATGGGACGGTCGGCGCGAATAAAAACTCGATCAAGATTATCGGCGAAGAAACCGATAACTACGCCCAGGGCTATTTTGTCTACGACTCTAAAAAATCTGGGTCGGTCACAACTTCCCATTTGCGCTTCGGGCCAAACCCGATCCACGCCCCTTACCTGATCGAACAGGCCAACTTTGTGGCCTGCCACCAGTTCTCTTTCCTGGAACGGGTAAACGTCCTGAAATCTTCGATGCCCGGCAGTATTTTCCTGCTCAATAGCCCCTATGCGGTAGATGAGGTCTGGAGTTATCTACCACGCGAAATACAGTACGAGATCATCAGCAAAAAGCTCCATTTCTACATGATCGATGCACTCAAGGTCGCCCAGGAAAATGGAATGGGCGGGCGGATCAATACCGTGATGCAAACCTGTTTCTTTGCGATCAGTGGGGTATTGCCGCGTGAGCAGGCCATCGAGGAGATTAAGAAAAGTATCAAAAAGAGCTACGGCAAACGGGGCGAAGCGGTGGTGCGCCAGAACTGGCAGGCGGTCGATCAAACTCTGGTACATCTGCACGAAGTGGATGTCCCTACCGAAGTGACTGGAACTTTTACCCGTCGCCTGACCGTTCCAATCGAGGCTCCCGCTTTTGTCCAGAATGTTCTGGCCCCGATGATCGCGGGCGACGGCGACAATCTGCCGGTCAGCGCTCTGCCCATCGACGGTACTTATCCTTCTGGTACGACCCAGTGGGAAAAGCGCAATATCGGGTTGGAAATCCCGGCCTGGGATAGCGATATATGTATCCAGTGCGGCAAATGCGTAATGGTCTGCCCACACGCGGTAATCCGCCACAAAGTCTATGACCCGGCTAAACTGGAAGGCGCACCGATTAATTTCCTTAACACCGAAGCCCGCTTTAAGGAATTTCCGGGGATGCAATATAGTTTGCAGGTCGCCCCGGAAGATTGTACTGGCTGTGGACTGTGCGTGGAAGCTTGCCCGGTCAAAGACAAACGGCAGGTCGGGCGCAAAGCGATCAATATGGTTCCTCAACCCCCGATCCGCGAAACCGAGAAGCTCAACTGGGATTTCTTCCTGACCTTGCCGGAAGCAGACCGTACCGGTTTGCATCTGAGTTCAATCAAAAATTCGCAGTTGATGCAACCCCTGTTCGAGTTTTCGGGGGCTTGCTCCGGGTGCGGCGAAACGCCTTATATCAAATTGGTTAGTCAACTCTTTGGGGATCGGACTGTGATTGCCAATGCAACCGGTTGCTCCTCGATTTACGGCGGCAACTTGCCGACTACCCCCTGGACGGTTAACAAACAAGGGCGCGGCCCGGCCTGGTCGAACTCGCTCTTTGAAGATAACGCCGAATTTGGTCTGGGTATGCGCCTGACGCTCGATAAGCATTTGGAATACGCCAGAGAGCTACTAACTCAATTTGCGCCGGTGGTGGGTGAAGAATTGGCCCAGGAGTTGTTGAACGCCGATCAATCCGACGAAAGTGGTCTGGCAGCGCAACGCGACCGGGTCGCCCTCCTCAAAGAAAAATTGACCGGCCTGACCGAACCAAAAGCACGGGACTTGTACAGTCTGTCGGACAATCTAGTACGCAAGACGGTCTGGATTATTGGTGGAGATGGCTGGGCTTATGACATTGGTTATGGCGGTCTCGATCATGTTCTGGCAAGTGGGCGCAATGTCAATATCTTGATATTGGATACCGAAGTTTACTCAAACACGGGTGGACAAGCTTCCAAATCTACCCCGGTCGGGGCGGTCGCCAAGTTTGCTGCCAGTGGTAAGGGCGTACCCAAAAAAGATATGGGCCTGTTGGCGATGTCCTACGGTTATGTTTATGTAGCCCGAATTGCGATGGGGGCCAGCGATCAGCAGACCCTGACGGCCTTCCTCGAAGCGGAAGCCTACGACGGCCCGTCGCTCATCATAGCTTATAGCCACTGTATCGCACACGGGATCGATATGCGGAAAGGGTTGGAGCAGCAAAAGCTGGCAGTACAATCCGGTCACTGGCCGCTCTATCGTTACAACCCGGCTCTGGCTATTGAGGGTCTTAACCCGCTGATACTGGACTCGAAAGAGCCGAGCGTGCCGCTGGAAAAATATGCCTACAACGAGACGCGCTATCGCATGCTTTTGCAGAGCGACGAAACCCGCGCCAATCTGTTGATGAAACAGGCCAAACTCGGTATTTCCTCGCATTGGACGCAATTGCAGCAGTTGGCCGAGTTAACCCAGCCCAAGGCGGACAGCGAGCCTAAAAGCTAACCTGCTTATAAGCACTTTAGCAAATTGCAAAGACACTGGGCTGTAGGGGCGACCCTTGTGGTCGCCCGTGAACATCGTGTCGCGCCTGCGGGGGCGATCACAAGGGTCGCCCCCACTGAGATAGATGCTACTTTCAGGCTGCTGTCTACCAGAAGAAACTAGGGAAGAAGGTATTCAAATGAATATAATTAAGAAGCTCTTTGTTAAAACCGCTCCAAGACGCTTAGCTTTTTTCAGTGCGATTGTGACCGTATTTCTATTAGTAGCGTGTGGTGATGCTACCACCACAGTTCCAAGCCCGGCGCTGGCTGGTGGTTCTGTTACTGCTGGTAATAATACCGGGGCTATGATGGGCCAAACCTCGGGAACGATGATGCAATCTCCAGGGGCTATGATGGGAAACTATGGCAGCAATAATCCTGGAACGACCAAGCCACTAAGTGTGAGTGAAGCAAAAGAAGCTGTTACCAGCTACTTAGGCCAACTGGGGAATAAAGACCTGGCGATTGATGAGATAATGATCTTTGATAACAATGGTTATGTCGCCATCAAGGACGGCAAAACTGGTATCGGGGCTTTTGAGTTACTGGTAAACCCGGCGAACAAGGCCGTTTTTCCTGAATACGGCCCAAACATGATGTGGAATTTAGTCTATGGCTACATGTCAGGCCAGGGTGCTAACGGTATGATGGGCCAGCAGATGGGTCAAATGATGGGAAATGGTGCTAACGGCATGATGGGGTATGGTACTAACGGCATGATGGGGAGCATTGGCCCCCTAAGTAACGACGTTATCCAGCCTGGAAAAATGCCAGTGAAGGCGGAGCAGGCTCTCCAGACCGCCCAAACCTATCTGAATAAAGCTTATCCGGGGGTGCAGGTTGGAGCGAAAGCGGATGAATATCCTGGGTACTATACCATCGATGTGCAAAAACAGGACAAACTTAGTGGAATGTTGAGTGTAAATGGTTTTACGGGTCAGGTTTGGTATCACACCTGGCACGGTCAGTTCATTGAGATGACCGATTTCGGTAAGTAGTTTTCGAGCGGGCCTAGACTGCTCTTGAATAGGCCCGCTATAAACCCTCGATATTTGTATGATCCTGGGCCGCTAGTAATGTTTAACTAAATCAGAAAAACAAAGGAGTTGATCCATGCCTGATTTGTCTACTCGATACCTGGGCTTGCAGCTCAAAAATCCGCTGGTTGCCTCGGCTTCGCCCTTATCCAAAAGGATCGAAACGGTGCAGCGGTTGGAAGAGGCCGGGGCCGCCGCTATCGTAATGTATTCGCTTTTCGAGGAGCAAATTACCCACGAAAGCCGCGAACTTGACCATTTCCTGAACCGGGCGACCAATAGTTACGCCGAAGCGATTACTTACTTTCCCGATCTGGAATTTTACAATATGGGGTTGTCGGCCTATTTGAAGCAACTTACCAAAGTCAAACAGTCGGTCAGTATTCCAGTCATCGGCAGCTTGAATGGGGTATCGTCGGGTAACTGGATTCAGTATGCCAAACATATCGAGGATGCCGGGGCCGATGCGCTCGAACTAAATATTTATTACTTGCCGACCGACCCGACTTTGAGCAGCGCTACGCTAGAGGAAACCTATGTCGAACTGGTTAGAAATGTGCGGGCCGAAATAGAAATACCGATAGCCGTCAAGTTAAGCCCGTTCTTTACGGCCCTGCCATCGGTCGCCCGTCGCTTTGTCCAGGCCGGGGCCAACGGTTTGGTACTATTCAATCGTTTCTACCAACCTGATTTCGATCTAGAAAATCTGGAAGTCGTGCCTCACCTGGAATTAAGTACTTCTTCCGATTTGCAATTACCATTGTGCTGGATCGCGATCCTCTACGGACAACTTGAAACCGATTTTGCCCTGACCAGTGGGGTACATACTGCCCAGGATGTCGTAAAGGCGATGATGGCCGGGGCGAATGTGGCAATGATGGCTTCTACTCTACTTGCCAACGGTATTGGGCATCTGACCCATATTCTGGACAATTTGCGATATTGGCTCGAAGAACACGAATACGAATCGATTACCCAGATGCGCGGCAGTATGAGCCAACGCTCGGTGGCGGAACCGGCCGCTTTTGAGCGAGCGAACTATATGCGGGCGCTCAATTCGCTCGATCATCGTGTGTATTAGTCCGAAGATCAACTGGCGGAGTCATATCTAATAAGGGATGAGGGATGAGGGATGAGGGATGAAACAGGGCTTATGCGTTTAGGCCAAAGTCAAAAGTCTTTTGATGGGCTTTTTAGCCTCACTCCTAAATTATTAGGCTCAAAGTAAGATTGAGGTAAACGCATAAGCCCTGAGGGATGAAAGGGGATTGAGGACTGAGTAGTCCGATTGTATGACATTGCTCCGCCAATGGACGTTCCTTTTCATCCTTCATCCTTCATCCTTCATCCGTTCCCTTAGCCGAGCTTGTTGTTCAGGGCGGTAGTGGCACACTGCCGGGCTGTTTGAGCTTCATCCAGCAAAGCAGCGATTTCCTGGCGGGCCTGCTCCACGTAAGCTTTGTCTTTGATCGACTTCAAGTTGATCCGAGCCTGAAAGATTGCACTTTGTAAGGCGGCTTCAGCCAGGGTTGCTGCGGTGGCTGCGTCGCTAATAGTTTGAGGGTTGGCGGTTTCAGCTAGTTCCGCCCCGATCCGGGCGACGCTCAGGCAGGCGCGGGCTATCGTGAGAGGCGCTTCGGTCGCGCCGATCAGGGCTGGTTGCAAAGCCGCTTGCCGGGCCTCTTTTTCAGCGACGCTAGTCTTCGGCAGACCATAGGCCGCCATCACAGTCTCGAAAGCAGCAGCATCGGCCTCGATAGCTGCCAGCAATTTGGCCCGCAATCTATCTCCCTCGGCGATAATCTCCTGCACTCGCTCCTCGATAGCGGCAAAAGCCGGACGGCCTTCGGTCAGCCGGGCCACCATCGTCACCAAACCAGCCGCGCTGGCTCCCACCAATGCCGCCGCTCCACCCCCGCCCGGTGTAGCCTCCTTCGACCCCAACCGAGCCATAAATTCTTCCACACTCTGTTTTGCCAACACCCTAAACTCCTTTAAAGGACTGAGGACTAAGGACTGAGTAGGATTTACGATTTACCCCCAAAGGGGGCGAGGCCGCGATTTACGATTGTAACTACACAGCCTCATCCTTTGGGCGACCACCTAGGGTCGCACCCTACAACAGATTTTGGTAGGGGCGACCCTATGTGGTCGCCCGACCTGAGCAGTTATTTACGATTGAAGGTACAGATGTTATATTCTGCCTTCTGCATTGTTTATCGGTGTTCATCCGTAAAATCGGTGTTCATCTGTGTTATAAATCCCCTATTCTGCATTCTGCATTCTGACTTCTGCATTATTCATCCCTCGTTTTGCCGCTTTCAGCACATTGCTGAGTAGCATAACATTCGTGACCGGGCCGGTTCCGCCGGGGGTGGGCGTGATAGCGCGGGCGACCGGCAGCAAACTCTCGAAATCAGTATCTCCAACTAGGCGGTCTTCGACAAAGCTGGTACCAAAATCGACCACTACCACACCCGGTTTGACCATCTCACCGGTTAGTAGGCCCGGCGCACCAGCAGCCGTAAAGATAAAATCGGCCTGGGCTGCGTAACGCAGCAAAGTCTCGCGGGGTGTATTGTTGTTAGCCGCCATTACGCTGGCCTGAGCAGCGTGTAGCAAGGCCAACAAAGGCCGTCCTACCGTCACGCCCGTTCCAACCAGCAAACAGGACTTCCCGGCGACACTAAAACCATAATAATCCAGAAGGCGCATGCCACCCAGCGGGGTCGGTGGTGCAAAGGTATCAAGTTGGCAGAATAACCGCCCGACCGTCAGAGGGTGCAAGCCGTCTACGTCTTTGCGCGGGTCAAGCGCGTTGGTAACAGTCTCAAAAGAAAGCTGAGGCGGGGTAGGCCACTGCACCGTTACGCCGTGAATCCTGGGGTCGGCGTTTAGCTGGGCGAGGGCAGTTTGATATTCTTTGACACTGGTTGAGGCCGGGTAAATCCGGTCGATAGCATAAAAACCAAGCTCAATGGCGGTTTTGGTCAGGGTGCGGGTATAGGCGATGGAACTAGGGTCGTCCCCCACTAGCACGATAGCCAGCCCCGGTGTGTAGCCAGATTGAGAAATAAATTCGGCTACCTCGATTTTGAGTTGAGTACGAACCGCTTTGGCGAACGTCCGTCCCTCCAAAATTTGCGCTCTTTCCATCACACCGACCGCCCCTTTAGATTTAAAAATTTCTTCCGACAAGTTGCTCCCTTTCATATTTCTTAAAACAGCCCTTGTAACGCTCCCTATCCAGGTGCGCGTCAAATTTTTGCAAACTAGCCAGGCTGGGCCACTCGCTAAACCGAGGTTGAGTATATATTAGAAAAATTTTCGCAGAAAATTTTTCTAATATATGTTTGAGTGGTTTGGAGCGAGGTTTTCACAATCTGCTGTTATTACTGTTTGAACCCGTGCAAAAAACTGACGCTCACCCTCCCTATCCCAGCTTGATAAACAAACTTTGTAAGAATTATAACATATACCAGGGCCTTGACTCAGGGTCACACTCCGCTTAGGTTTAGTATACTTTATATAAAAGGCTTGTAGCGCAAAATACTTTTGGAGAGCATTGCATCATTTATAATAAACTAAACTACCAGTAGTGTGGATTACTTAATACATATCCCAGAAAGCGAACGTTATGCGGTTAGGCTTAGTTGAACGGGGAACCTACAAGACCACCGAATATGGCGATTTGACTGGCTATCAGTTGGAAGTCAATGGCTTTACCTATAATTTTGGCGAAATTATCGAGCAAACTCGCTGGCGGATCAATTACCTGTGGGGCTTCGAGTGTCCGCTTGACCTAGTTCGCAATCGGCTCCATTTTAGCGAAGAACGCTTCTTTAATCGCATGGTCAAAAACAACCATTATGGGGTCTTCAACCGGCACACCGGGGCGCATGTCTGTCTGGGGTTAGTTTCGCAAGAAGATACCTATAATCTGGTCATCCACGAAGTCGCCCACGAAATTCACTACCGGCAGGGTTGGTACAACGGCACTGACGAAATCGTTCAGGAAGCAGTTGCAATTATGGCCGAAGAAGAATTTGACGAGCGCGATTTTGATTGTAACCCCCATTTTACGGCCCAACAAATGTTACGTCAGCTTAAAGAACTGCCCGGTTTTCAACGGCTTTCTTTTACCGAACGCTGGGAGCTATTAATCAAACTACGTTCTTCCCAGCAATTCTCCTATCTGATTAACCGCTACCTGGACGAGGCCGATGGAGGGCCGTTACGGGCCTGGTTGGGCCAGAGGGTCGGCGCACCCGAAGAGGCCCGTTCGTTGGTCAACGCTCTGGCCGCTGCTACCGAGCATTACGCGCTCTATAACCGACGGTTGGTATTCAATCGGCTTTGCCAGTTGCGCGGCTATTCTACCCTGGGCAATCAGCAAGTAGGGGCAGTTAGTCGCGCCCTGCTCGAACTAAAGCGGCTTGACCAAATTCACCCCAACGAAAAGCTGGCAACCCTGATCGACCGGGCTTTCCAAAGCTTATAGCCGCTCAAGCTAATCTATCAATTCTAAAAACACGAATCTAAAAAACACAAAAAATTGCAGGAGCAAAATCCTGCAATTTTTGGTTAAAAAAGCTGACTTCCAAACTAATAAATCAAGCCGCCTGCCAGTTTCTCGCGGGCAGTTGGAACTGCCAACTCGCTATAAACTTTGATAATATTATCAGCGATATTGCGCCAACCGAATTGCTCGGCCCGGATTGCGGCTTGCTGTCCTAAACGGCGACGCAAGGTCGGGTTATCGAGCAAGCGGGCCAGGGCTGCCGCCAGTTCTTCTGGCTGCCCCGGTTCGATTAGTTGCCCGGTGCAACCATCTTGCACCGCATAGGGCAAACCGCCGACCCGACTGGCAATCACGGGTGTGCCACAAGCCTGGGCTTCCAAAGCCGCCATCCCAAAGCTTTCATAATAGCTGCACATTACCGATACATCCGCCGCGCTGTAGAAATAGGGCATTTGCTCCTGCGGTTGCGACGGCACAAACAGAATTTGGTCGGACAACCCCCACTCCTGCACTAATTTTTTTAGACGGTCGGCCTCCGGGTTGTCGTCCTGGCTCAGGCCGGCGACCGGCAACAGGCTGCGCCCGCTTTTGGTCGTGAGGCCCGACGATCCTGCTCCACCACCGACGATCAAGACTTGCAAATCGTCCGGCCCGGCTTGCCGACCTTGCGCCAGCCAGCTTAAACGCAATTGGCGGACGGCTTCGATCAGCACATCGACCCCTTTGATCGGGTCGATCCGGCCCACCAGCAACACGATTTGTTTCGCTCTTAGACCGTTTACACGGGCGCGAACGCGCTCAAGTGCTTCGGCTTTGGGGATCGGTCGGAATAGCTTCAAATCTACGCCGCAAGGGATCGACTCAATTTTATCGGCCTCGGCTCCATAGCGCCAAATAAGCTGGGCTTTTTCGGCAGGGGTAGCCGCAATAATATGGTCTACCTGCTGCATCAGTTCGGTCTCGCGCTCGGCCCGGAACGCTGGCTCTTTTTCGGCCTCGGAGCGGGCAATATCGTTCTTGAAGTGGGCGGCAGTATGGAACATCTGAACCACCGGCACGCGCCATTTTTTACGCAACATCAGTCCGGCCCAACCGCTTAACCAGTAATGACCATGAATCAAATCATAAGGGGCATTTTCGGAAGGCTGCGAATGAAAATTGCGAATATTTTCGACAAATTGGGGTAGGTGTTGAAAAATCTGGTTCTTGTTGTAGGGGCGTAATGGCCCGGCGGGAAGGTGGATAATCCGAACATTCTGACCGAGAGTATGGGTAAAAGTGGTGATCGGGTTTTGGGAGCGTGTAAAAATGTCGATCTTTACCCCTCTGCGCCCTAGCTCTTTACTTAATTCCCGAACGTATACATTCATTCCCCCGGCCTCTTTACCACCCAACACTGCTAGGGGACAGGTGTGGACACTCAACATGGCGATTTTGTAGGTACTCGAACTCATTTTCACCTAGTCCACCGCCTTTATGTTAACTGGTACTGCCTGGGTTGAATAGCGGGATAATTTGTCTTTCCACGCGACGCGCTTTTGCGGCTCAGATTGGCCTTTGCGCCCCGACGTGGTCACCTTACTAGCGGTCTCCATAATTGGAATCTTCTCCTTTACTAACGGCGGCACCTCACAGCCACCTGTTTTTAATAGCGGATATTAATATTGCTCCCGGTTAATTACTAGTACCTAGTCCACAATTATTTGCTAATCACTACCGAGGTGCGAAAGCCCAAAATTGATACTCAATCAAATCAGGACTAGATACTAGATTTGACTTAACAAGCAGCTTTTCAAGATTTATTGGCTATACCGATTACCAGACAGACCAATGCTCCTACCAACAAGATCAGATTGAGCGGTGCAGTCACTTTGCCAAAATTGACTTTTAAGCCTAACCGAACGTAAGCGTAAAAGAAATAGAGCGCCATCAAACCAAAACCAAAAGGCAGAAAGACCAACCCATCCCCCACAAAACCTTTTATAGTCAGGTAGAACAGGAAGATGGCAGCCAATAAGTTCAGCCAGCCCAAAATCTGTTGATTGCGGGCCATAAAGCCCATTATGCCAGGTAGTTCACCCTGTTCTTGCTGTGAAGCCGGGCGACCCTGGTTAGGCCGTCGCCCATAAGGAGGTTGAGCAGGTCGCTTTGCCATTAGATTCGGGCCTCCGCCAATTTTTCAGTGCTGCTATCACCAGCGTACTAAGCCGCTGTAGATGGAATGTAACTTTAACCACCAAACTTGAGGGAGAGCTATGAGGTAAACATGCCAGCCTTAACGCCTTTGCCAGGTGGTTTAATCTATTATGTTACAGTCTATACCAAATTTACTACCGTAATTTAGCCTATTTTGTATTTAGCAATTTCCAAGCCTTCGATATTTTACCACAAATAGCAAACAGGTAGCCTCCGAATGGTAGGTTACCTGTGATAGATAAGTAATAGAATGGTGAGTTTTGCAGATTACGGCAATTTGCAAAGACATTAGTCGGGTCAATAACGTCAGCAATTTGCTATAGCGGTGTGGGTGCGCCACTGAAAATAACCAATTTAACAGGGATAGCCAAAGTCAATTTTTATCCTGTCTATCCCTATTAATTAAACCCCACCTATTTTTCTGTGTCTAGTTTCTCTTTGAGCTTTTTATCGGCCTTAGCCGCCGCCTCTTTGAGCAACTGGGCGACATCGGCTTTCGGGTCGGTCAGGACGGTTTGCATTACAGCACTGATCTCCGGGCTGCCGACCTCGTTCCAATAGGGGGTATAGTTGGCTGTAAGCGGTTTGAAAAACTGAATCTGGTCAAACCAAATTCTATCCAGCAGTACTTTCGATTGACCGGTGACGCTCTGCACCGAAGTCAGGCCCCAATCCACCCAGGTTTTAGCTCCTTCCGGCCCGGCAAAATAGCGCAATACCCGCCAGGCAACCGCTTTGTTGGAGCCTTTAGCGTTGATCCCAAAGCCGCTCCAGGCAATCGCATTCGCTTTGAGCGTCCCTTTAGGCAGTCCGATCAGCCCCAGGTTTTCGACCAGCTTTGGATTTTTAAGATAATTCGTCTGAGGCCAACGTCCGACGATTTGCATGGCTGCCGTACCTTGTCCGAAATTCTCGTTACCGCTCAAAAATTTGCTCAAATCGTTGGGTGGAGCGGCTATGCCTTTGTTGTACAGGTCGGCGTAAAACTGCATCGCTTTGACCGAGGCTTCACTATCCAGAAAACCACTGTATTTCGTCCCATCGTTCGAGATCAGTTTGGCTCCGTAGCTAAAGGCGATGGCCTCAAAACCACGCGGCCAGGCTCCCGGTAATTGCACCCCGTATTGGGTGACTTTGCCACTAGCATCTTTGAGGGTCAACTTTTGGGCGGTTGCCAGAAATTCGTCCCAGTTCCAATCGGGGCCAGGTTCGGGCAGTTGAGCGGCCTTGAACAGCGCCCGGTTGTAAAGTACCCCTATCGGCGTAAAATCTTTGGTAAGCAAGAAAGGTTTACCCTGGAAGGTTCCGGCCTGGAATACGCCGGGGTAATAAATACTGACATCTAGCTTTTCGTTGCCGTTTGCACCCTCGATATAGGGGGTGAGGTCGTCGAAGATAGCTTTCTTGGCAAACTGGGCTACGGCATCATCGCCGACCAGGATCAAATCGGGGCCTTTACCACTGGCGACCTGCCCCAAAAGAAAGCCGTAATAATCGCTATCGGTGACAGGCTCGATCTGAATTTTGATATTAGGATTAGCCTTCTCGAAGTCCGCTTTGATTTTGTTATAAGGGATCAATCCATCCCCGCTATCGCCAGTCGCAATTCGGATTGTAACTGGCGGGCCGCTATAGGGTGCGACGGTCGGCGCGGGTACTGGTAGTGCGCTAGTAGGAGCAGTAGTGGTCGCTACCCGACTGGTCGGGGCAACCGTTGTCAGTGGAGGGGTAGGGGTGTTGTCGCCACACCCAACCAGCAGCACCGACAGGGTCAGTAAAATTACAACACAATAAAGAGGCCCGCGCAGCCTCCCAAAGCCAGCAGTGGGTCTGGAACGTTTCATTACTAAAGCCTTGCTCACAGAGGGTAGTTAATAGGTTTTATAAGACAAATTTTGTGGAGACCCAATTAATAGGGCGGTATTTTAATTTTCTAAAATACCACCCAAAGATTAAAAATCGCCGCTCAACGAGTCCCTTAAAAGGTCGATATATTCGAGCGCTACACCAGTTCCGATGGCGACACAGTTGAGTGGGTTATCCGCTACATAGCAGGGTACCCCGGTCACGTCTGCCAGCAGTTGACTGATATTGCGGAGTTGGCTCCCGCCCCCGCTCATGACCATCCCTCGGTCGATAATATCGCTGGCGAGTTCGGGTGGCGTATCTTCCAGGACGGTACGGACGGCCCCGATGATACTTTCGAGTGGGTCGCTCAGAGCTTCGGTGATCTCATTGCTGCGGACGATTACAGTACGTGGTAGTCCACTGACCTGATCGCGGCCTCGCACTTCCATCGATAATTCTTCTTCGAGTGGAATGGCGCTGCCGATCCGCATTTTGATCTCTTCGGCAGTCCGGTCTCCGATCATCAGGTTATACTTGCGCTTGATGTAAGCTGCAATCGCTTCATCCAGCTTGTTACCGCCGACCCGAATGCTGTTGCAGGTCACGATCCCATAAAGCGAGATTACGGCGACTTCGGTCGTGCCACCGCCAATGTCGATAATCATGTTGCCAGTTGGTTCGGCAATTGGGATTTGCGCTCCAATCGCTGCCGCCAAAGGTTCGCGAATCAGCCAGGCCCGTTTAGCACCAGCCTGGATCGCAGCATCGTAGACCGCCCGCATCTCAACGTTGGTCACGCCTGCCGGGATGCAAACCATTACATCCGGCTTGACAATCGCAAACCGGCCGGTTGCTCGTCCGATAAAATACTTGAGCATGGCTTCGGTTACAACGTAGTCGGCGATTACGCCGTTTTGCATCGGTCGAATGACTTCGACCGTTTCAGGTGTGCGGCCCATCATTTCGTAGGCGGCGGTGCCGACCTGCAAAACCCGGTTATCTTTGGTGGAAATCGCTACCACACTTGGCTCGCTCAGTACGATGCCCTTACCCTTGACGTACACCAGCACATTTGCTGTACCCAGATCAACCCCGATTTGTTTGTTGCTTAACATTTATTTTGTATTACTCAAGCTGCCTATATAAAGTACACTGCCAGACTACTCTTTGTATCAACCTGGTCTGGCCCAAAAGAAGGTTTAGCCCCTGGATTATAACACAGCCCACCTACCACTGTCATGCGACCCGGCCTTATGGGGTACGGGTCAGATTTTTGCACGGGTTCAAACAGTAAAACGGGTAAAAGTGAAAACCTAGCTCCAAACCACTCAAAAATATATTAGAGAAATTTTCGGCGAAAATTTTTCTAATATATACTTACCTCTCCGGTTTCGGGTGTGGTACCGCTTTGTCAGTGTGCAAAAATCTGACGCTCACCTGGCCTTATAATCCTACAGCCTGCTATAGACCGTCTAGCTAATAGTTTGTTGGACGGTTTCGCGCCAGTAGTTGAGCAAATCAGTCAGGCTTTGTTCGATAGGGATACAAGGTTGCCAACCGGTCGCGTGATGAAACTTAGAATAATCACCCCGCAAGATAGGTATATCGCTGGGTCGCATTCGGGCCGGATCGGTCTGCACCTGGAAGGGGCAATGGGCTAATCCGATTAACCGCTCAAGCATTTCGCCGATACTGTAATCCTGCCCGGAGCAAATATTATAAACCTCTCCCGGTAAACAGCCGGAATAACCCACCACCTGTTCGGGCGAGATCGCCAGCCAATAAGCCCGTACAATGTCGCGCACATCGGTAAAGTCGCGTCGAGCCGCTAAATTGCCGACTCTTACTATCGGTTCGCTCAACCCGGCTTCAGCCTGAGCAATCTGCCGGGCGAATGCACCTATCGCTAACTCGGCACTCTGGCCTGGCCCGACGTGGTTAAAAGTACGGGTGTTTATAATCTCCAAATTGTAGGAGCGAAAGTATTGATACCCCAGCATTTCCTGAGCAATTTTGCTAACGGCATAGGGGTTGCCGGGTCGGAAGGCGGTTGTTTCACCCACTGGAACATCCTGCGGTTGCAAAAAGCCGTATTGATCGCTGCTGCCAATATTCAAAATGCGGGTTTGACCGGCTAGTCCGGCGACCCTGGCAGCCTCGAACAGGCTTAGAGTAATATTAATATTGGTATTAAGGGTCAGGCCGGGGTCGGTGATAGCCAAACCGACAAAGCTACGGGCCGCCAGATGAAAAATATAATCCGGGCGGATTTCTTCCAGTAAATCGGTTAGGCCCGCTGTATCTTCTAAATTCAGACGATGGAAGGTCAGGTTGGGGTGGGTTGCCAATTTGCTCGATTCGGGACTGCCGGTCGCATTAGAAATACCGTGAATAACCAGACAATCGGAAAAATTAGCCAGCAAATAATCGGTCAAATGCTGACCTACAAAGCCAGAAATCCCTGTTATCAGTACTTTTTTGTAGCCAATCAAAGCTAGTGATGGGACTGCCGCCCTATTTTCAGCCAAGCTCTATTTCGCCTTTCGGTGTCAGGGTTATTCTTATGATCGCTGTTATCATAATGGAGTTTAGAAAGAGCGTCAAGCCGCCTGGGTCGGCCTATCGAGGTGTATCTGGATGCCGATTTTCGAGGTGATTAGCTTTATCTTGCTTTTAGACATTGGATTACTGGTTCTAGTGGTCAGGCTGCTCGTCGTGCTAAAGGTGATTAGCTTTATCTTGCTCCTAGACATTGGATTGTAGAAGTTTTGTAGAATGGCAAATTGAGCGAAATATAAGAATTGTATGAAAATTGCCCAAAAATTCACGATTTTAAGCTTGTATTTTGGTGGAAAAGAGTTATAATTACGTATAAGGAGCGTAGACTTTTCGTAAAGATTTTGTTTATCAGAGAATAAGATTTACACGATCTAAGTAAAACGCCGGACTCGACCAGGGATTGTACTGCTCTTTTGTACAAGTTCCCGTCCCTCATATAAATATATTAGGTAAGTTGCACTCTAACTCTGTTCTGCTAAAGCAATCTCAAATGTCTGAATTTATTCAGCCATAATGGTTTTGCAATAAGGAGAAAGATAAGGGTCGGAGAACGACCGTATTTTCCAGTGAATGTTTTGTGGACTAGTTTCTAGTAGATTTGACTTAGACATTGGCACTGGACAAAGCAGTCCAGCCGGTTTTTTAGGCTGTGCTTTTTTACTGCCATACTTAGCAATTTGCGCTCGATAATACTGCTTATTATGGCAAAGATTGCCTAGAGCGGAGAATATTATGACTGATGATCTGGCTAGAGCCTTGACGGAAGCCAAAGCAGCTTTCCGCAAAAAATGGTCTGACCTGGTTGAGCAGCATGGTTACAGCTTTGAAGTTGCCAAATTTGACCCGGAAGTGCGCCGCCGCCACCTGGCTTTATGGGAGCAATTACTTAAGGCCCTCCGAACAAGCCGCTATGATGAGTATTTGACCCATCTGGAACGCGAAGGCCGTTATCAAGCCAGGGCTTCCAGTCGCATCGAGTCGGTTATCGGACAGATGTCTACTATGATGAATATGATGTGGGAAGTGATAGTTTCGACCGCCACGGTCGAAGCTAATCCCAGTCTGCTCCGTCCTATTACCGAACGGTTGAATCTATTACGTTCGCGGGCTGAAAGCGCGATCCTCAACGGTTATATTGACGAAAACCGCTTGATCCAGGAAGAACTGGCGGCTGAAAGCGTCGAAATGCGTCGTCTGCGCCTCGAACGAACCAATTTGCAAGATTTGGTCAAGAGCGTTCATGCTTTCAAGCTCAATCGCTGCAAAGAAGGTCAGAAGATTTTTCAACCGGGCGATAACCGCTCTGTCTTGTTTTTTATCATGATGGGCCGGGTGCGCCTCTACGAAATCCTGCCGGACGGTCGGGCCATCACCCTCTCGATTTTGGGGGTTAACGATGTGTTTGCTCAGTCCAACAATCATAACAGCTACTTCCACGATGTTTATGCCGAATCAATGAAAGAGTCGATTGTCGCCTGTATTCAGGAAAGCGCCCTTGAAAATCTAATGGAAGAATCGCCGCTGCTGGCCTCCCGTATTATTTACAGTCTTTCGCAGCAACTCTCCCAATCGCAGGTTCTGATCGAAGGGTTGTTAGGGCGCGATGTCTCTTTGCGGCTGGTCAATATTCTGCTCAAACTGGCTAACGAGTTTGGGGAGGAACAAACTGGTGGGGCGTTGAGCATTGAATTAGGGCTGACCCATCAGGAATTGGCCGATATGATCGGTTCTAACCGGGTAACGGTCACTCGCAAGCTGATCGAGTTGCAAAAGCGCAACCTTATCAACATCCAGAACCGCACGATCTATATCCTCGATAGGCACGCTCTTAAAGAAATGATTGCCTGAAAAAGAGGTCTATGGGCGGAGCCATATCCAACACAAGACCTCGGCCTCTTGTTGGATATGGCTCTGCCAAGTGATAATAGAAATTAAAAAACAGGTGGCAGCTTTGAGCAAAGCTGCCACCTGTTTTTTAACAAAGTCCCCAAAAACAACCAGTTATTTCTAAAAATACCTAATTCCGAGTACCCTCGATCTCTAATTCGTGCTGGATAAATAGAACCGAGTTGGCACTATTGTAACTCATGCGGAGCAGAATGCGGCCTGTTTGAGGGTCGGCAAAGCGGGCCGCATCCTCCAGGACGTTTTTAACGGGCGCAGGAGGGTTGGAGAAGGGACTGCCGGTATTGCCACTGAGGGCGCTATTATTTAGACCGACCCACGATTGCCAGCTTCGAGCTTGATAATCATAAATCTCTACCAGATCGGGCAAGGTTGGTTCACGCCGACCGGCCGCCGTAAAAGAATTCAAGTAGAGGGTCATCGTCTTGATTTTGAGTGTGCCGCGCTCGATAGGCAATAAAAACTGGACAGTCACGTTACCACGGGCGAGACAAAGCTGATCGGTGCGGTCGGTACGGTTGGTAAAGGGGGTATTGCCGTTGTTGGTGGTAGCCGATTGGGGCCAAACGCCCATCGCTGGGATCAAAAATCGTCCATCGCCGCTATTAGTTTCAAAATCGACCGGCAGGCGGGCGATCAAAACCTGGCTGCTTTTGGACTGGCTGGTAACGCCGCCGACCGTCAATGGCAAAGGGTTCTGATCCATCCAACCGATCAGGTCGAGACCGCGCTGATTGTTCAACGGACTATAGCGACCGCTTTCGTAGAGCTTTTTGAGAAAGCTGGCCCGTACTTGTAGGAGTTTGTCGTCGCGCCGATCTTGCAAAAGCAGATTGTTAAGCTTTTCGGCCGGGCTTTGGCTGGTAAAGCTGCTGCTGGCGATATTGGTAGTGCAAAAGGACATCACGGCGGCGGTCGGAATAGGCAAGTCAAAATCAACATTAATAACCTCGCCCGCCTCGATCACATCCCGGAACCTTACCATCTGGTCACTCATTATCAGCACCGTATTTTTAAGCGGGCTGCCGGTATTGTTACGGATCGTTCCAACGATTTTATTGTTATCATAGTGCAAATTAGAGACAACCTGGAAAGCGCGAGAGGGCGCAGTCGTTTCCAGGGCGAACCCCTGAGCACTCCATTGCCCGATTTGAAAATCATCCAGGTGTGGGCGTTCGCCCTGAACCATAACGCGGGCCGGTTCATTATCCGTTACGCTGGAAGTTGGGCGGTTGAGCGGTGTAATCAAGGTGCGGGTCAGGTTATCACCGGGGACTACCGGGTTGGCCTGACTAATGTCATAGGTGCGCTCGCTGGGTGAAAAGACTGCCGCATACGAACGCACCTGGGCTGTTTCCTGGTCTACCCCGGTCTGCACCACCGTTATTTGGCTGATAAGGACATCACCGGGCGGTTGCGAATTAGCGTAGTTAAGCGTAACCAGGGCAAATACTATCCCCAAGGCTGGTAAGGTAAACCAGGCCAACTCCAATCGACCGAGCTTTTTTAGCACCAAATAATTCAAAGGCCCAATCAAGACCAGATAGAGCAGTAAGATCAAAAAGTAGGGCATAATATCGGGTAGCCGCAATTCCGGCACACTCGAAATAAAACTGAGCATATCCTGGGCGTTTTTAACCTGGGGATTGTTTTCCTGGTAAAGCGTGTTAAAAGGGGTCAGGTTGAAGGTAAATAATTCTTGCCAGATTTGGGATGCACCGCTCCAATCGATCATGGGTGGTACAGCCAAGTCGAGGGTAAGACCGACCATCCGCCCCGCTCCCAGACGGCGTTCGGCGCTAACTGCCAGACTATTCGAGCCATCAGGCAAATAGCTCAATAAGCGTGCGCCTTGGAGTACCTGACCACGAGCCATCACCGCCGGGCGGGGTAAAGCGCCACCGCCTTTGAGTTCGTCGCCGTTGGGGGTGACTAATCCGTCCAGGCTGCTGATATTGGCGTAGTTGCTAATATCGAGCGGTAGAAGCGCGGTGCTAAAGGCCGATTTCACCCGGCCCCAACCGTTACCACCTAGTAAAATTAATTGTCCACCCGCCTCGACCCAATCTCGTAATGCCGTGCGTTGTTCGACGCTGAGGGTTTCGGTATTGACTTCGCCCAAGATCAGCGCATTAAAAGAGCGCAAGCCGTTAGCCTGGTCGGGAATATCCGACAGCGGCATGCTAACGCTACTAACCCGCGAATTGCGCCCGTTTATTTTCAGATTGCTCAAGCTGGTAGTCAACGCGCTGGGGTCCTGGGTGACAACGCCGACCATATAATTGGTCGGGCTGACCGGCAGGAGATTGACCTTTTCCTCCCCCAATTTACGTCCTCCGGCCTTGAGAATCACACTTGTATCATAGACAATCGACCCGGAAGGGTTGGTGGTCTCGACATAGGGGATTACGTACAGGAAGAAGCGTTTGTTGGCTCTTTCGCTCAGGTTAACTTCGCGCTGGTAGGTGGTGTTATAGTTGGACCCACTAATGCGGGTTACGATAGTGGCTTCCACCTGCACGGTGGTTGCCTCCCCATAGTTTTCCAACGAAATCTCAAGTGGTAGCCAGTCGCCGTACTTAAACCAGCCTTGAAAAAGCGACCGGGCGCTCAATTTTACATTGGGAACGGCCGCCTGGTTAGCCGCCGAAGCTATATTAAACCCAGGGGCAGTTATTAGTAGCAGTGCTATTGCCAGCATACCACAAATATACATTAAAGAAGCGGAACGATTTAGCCAGCTAGTCCGCCCTGGCAGTGAGGAGGAGTGTCGCATTCGGTTGTTACCTCGATACATCAAACGAACCTGTTCCCCTTAGTATAGCGCAGGCTGGTCAGATTGTGAAGATGTTAAGCGTTGTGAGTTATGGTCTAATATTCAGACGTTTTTATTAGCCAATTCGGTTCAAATTACTCAACAGCGCATCAATTTCGGCCCGGCCTTTTTCTGATAAAGGCAAAAGGGGCGACCGCACCGGGCCGCCATAAAGTTTGATTTTGTCCATCGCGTATTTTAGCCCGGCTACCCCGTAGCGATTGGTGACAGCCGCATTGAGCGGTAAAAGCTGGTGCTGCAAGCTTTTGGCCTCAGTAGGGCTGTTAGCGGCCCGGTAGAGCCTGATACAGGTCTGCGGTGCGACGTTGGCACTGGCGACAATCCCACCACTGGCCCCGACCGCCAGGGCTGCCTGCAAAAAGGAGGCTGAACCGGCTAACACCGCAAAATCTAGCTCTTGTTCGCTGGCGGCCTGGGCGACCTCGGCGATTTTTACGACATTGCCCGAACTTTCTTTGAGGCCAATAATATTAGGATGAGCCGCCAGTTTGATTATTACTTCGGTCGAAAGGTCGAGGCCGGTATAGGCTGGCATATTGTAGATTATAATAGGGATAGGCGAAGCTTCGGCGAGAGTGGTAAAATGGGTTAGCAAAGCTTCGGCAGTCATGGCTGGTTTATAATAGGCCGGGGTAATTACAATGGCTATATCGGCTCCGGCCTGGGCTGCCGCCCGTGTCAGTCGTAAAGCCATCCTGGTGGACTCGGCTCCTGTTCCGGCTACGAAGAGGCGGTCGGCGGGGATTGCACGACGAGCAGCCTCAAAGAGGATCAGTTTTTCGGCTTCGTCGAGATAGACATATTCGCCGTTGCTGCCCATTATAATAAAGCCGCTCAACTCGGTTTGAGCTAGTTGTCCCAGGTTTGCGACCAGCTTTTCGGGTGCTATTTCGCCTCGTTCGTCAAACGGGGTAGGCACAGGTGGGAAAATCCCAACCAGACGGTTTGTTTTGACCATTATAGACTCCATTAATTTGGTTTTTGTATTATAATCTTTATTATAAAAGCCTTAGACAGCTTAGTGCAAATTGAATCGGTTAGTTTACCGTCTCAGCTTGTGCCGAATTTGAGAAGAATGAATAGATTAATAAGGAAACTAAGATGAACAATGTGCCAACACCGACTGCCAGCGCCAACCGGGCGACTGCTTTGCTGCTCGCTTTGCGCCAGAGCAGGCTGGAACTCGAAGACCTTTTGGCCTCGCTCACTCCTCAAGACCTGGCCCTGCCGACCCCTTGTATCGGTTGGAGTGTTCGAGATCAAATCGGGCATATTATAGATGCAACTGAAATGCTGGCAAGAGGTCTCGAACAGGCTGCCACCGGGCGGCACGAAGGCGTTTTGCAACCAAAGGCGATGGCAAAGGCGATGCAGGCCAGCGCTATCGAACGAGTCGCCCTCTTGACCCTGGCTCAGTTGCAAATGACTTATAGCCAGGCTGCCGACCGTCTGTTTGATTTGCTGGACGAACGTGATCCGCAAAGCTGGGAGGATGGCGTACCCCATCCGTACCTGGGAACCTGCTCCGCCGTCCAATTCGCCGGGTTCGCCCTGCTCGATTGGTTTATCCATCCCTGGGATATTCGGACGGCGCTCGAACAAAAACCGCGCCCGCGTCACGACCATGCCGCCTTACTTGTGCCGGGTCTGGTGGGGCTTTTGCCGATCCGACTGGATGCGTCCCGCTCCAGAAACTTGAAGGCGCGGTTCCGCTATGAAATTGAAAAGGAAAACGACCCCACCCAGTTGCTAAGTTCGCTCGATGTCGTGCTGAACAATAACGCTGCAACCGTCGAACGGGATGTGGTAGGTACGCCGCCTGCCGATCTGACTTTCCGGGGTCGGGCCGGAGACCTGGCGTTGGTAATGATGGGTCGGAAGGGTATCTCGTCGGTGGTACAGCCTGGCCCGGCTAACGATGTTTGGCTACCACGTTGGGGGCCGCTTTGGATTTCGCTCTAAGCTAATTTACTTTGACCGGGAGGCAACTTGCCTCCCTATTTGGTTTTAAAGTGGGCGGTTTCCAGCCAATCGGCTAGGATGCGCTGGTCAAACAGGAAGGCCAGGGGTGGTACCTCGTTGGGCGCAAAAAAGCCGACCTCCATTACTTCTTCCTCCTGGGGCCGCAATTCTTTTATATCGCTGACCAGGGCCGCTTGATAGGCCAGCAAGACGTAGGGGTGATCGGTCTGGCTATAGACCCCCAGCAACCCGGTCAATTCGACCTTCAGGTTGGTTTCTTCCAGCATTTCGCGGATTGCCGCTGCTTCGACCTTCTCGCCCCGATTTACATAGCCTCCAAAGAAACTCCACTCGCCTTTAGCCGGTTCGATATTACGGCGACCCAGCATAATTCGGCCTTCGTGTTCGATCAGCACGACCGTTACTACTTTGGGGTCAAGGAAGAAAACAAAGCCGCAATCCGGGTTTGGGCAGGACTGCCGCAGCGCTCCAAATCTCTCGCGCATTTCCAATTCGGTCGCACATTTCGGGCAATATTTTAGTTCCATATTCTTATACTTATATTTCTTCATGTGAAATTCCGGCTAATTCTAATCCTGGGTCGGCGGTTTGTGCTGGCTGCACCATAGCACCACCCAGACAAACAGGGGTTGCAAAGGTAGCCTGATCCAGTGGTAAGCCGGATGATCCAGCATTCCACCCAACTGTATTTTGCTCAGGGCATGATAGATATTAGCCGGATAAACCGCGATCAGTAACGCCGCTAACCCGTAGCCTGCCGCTCGGCGGGTTTTCGGAACCAATAGGCCGATCCCACCCAAAATCTCAAAAATGCCGCTAATATAGACCAACTCGCGGGGTATTGGCAGGGCAGGCGGTACGATTTTAGCGTAAGATTCGGGTATTGCAAAATGGGTTAGCCCGGCTCCGATAAAAACTAACCCGCTTAAACCACATACTAACCCTCGTTTTGACTTGAACAATTTTGCCACCGGGTTTTATCACCTGCTTTCTATCACAATACCTATTCGATAAAGCTTTTCCGCTCTTAGTCTATCATAATCCTTTTAGAAAGGTAACTACGCAGCCCGGCAAAAAAGCACTGCCTAGCCCCGGTGGGTCAGCGTCAATTTTCTAACCTATATTTTTAGTAATTATTCAGGCCGGGCGACCAGATAGGGTCGCACCCTACAACGGTTTTTGGGTAAGGGCGACCACATAGGGTCGCCCAAAGTGGTAGGCTGAGTAGTTACTATTTTTAACTGATTTGAAGCGTTAAACACCAGACGAAGGCTAAAAACAGTGTCCAAAAGAAACTAAAAGGTTTGGTTAGGTAGAACAATCTAACACAAATCTAACAAAGTCTTTGCCCATCAAACTTGCCGCACCTTGCGACTGGTGATAGACTTAAAACAGGATCGGAAATATTTCCGGCCCTGATCTTTTTATTCAAATCGTTTGTCAATAAAAGAGTTTGTAAACAGAAAAGTCAACCGGGTAAATATAGATGGCTCAGAAAGATTATTATAAACTATTAGAAGTTGCCCGTACCGCCACTGAACAGGACATAAAATCGGCTTACCGTCGCCTGGCTCGTAAGTATCACCCCGATGTAAACCAGGGTAACGCCCAGGCCGAAGACCGTTTTAAGGAAATTAACGAAGCCTATGAAGTTTTGGGCGATGTTGAGAAACGCCGTAAGTACGATCAGTTTGGCAGCGATTGGGAAAAGCTTGACCGGGCCGGTTTTAGTGGCAGCAATAGCGGAAGCTACGGCTACGACTACAACCCTAACGCCGGTTTTGGGGATATTTTCGATAGCATCTTTGGGAGCAAAACCAAGACCCGGACAAGCACCGGGACGGGTAGCCCCAGCACTGGCTCTGGTTCCAGCACCGATTTTGGCTTTGGGCGGGGAGCGGCCCCTCGGCCTCATCGGGGCGAAGATTTTGAGCAACAAATCGAAGTAACTTTGGAAGAAGCTTTCCAGGGGTCTACCCGCCAACTTCAAATCCAGTCGAGTGAGCTTTGTAGCTTTTGTAATGGAACCGGGTTGCGGGCCGGGTTGCGTTGTAGCACCTGTCATGGGGCAGGTGTAACCCCTCGCCAAAAACGGATGGAGGTACGTATCCCGGCAGGGGTTGACGAAGGGACTAAGGTTAAGGTAGCGGGTGAGGGAGGGCCTGGGTTGTCTGGTGGGCCGCGTGGTGATTTGTTGTTGCGGGTTCATCTACTGCCCCACCCGATTTTTGTGCGAAAGGGAGCCGATTTACATACCACTGCTACAATCCCGCTTTATACTGCTGTTTTGGGTGGCGAGATTATTATCAGTTCGCCACGTGGTAACAAGTTTGCTTTGAATATCCCGTCCGAGACTCAGAACGGCAAAATCTTCCGACTGAGTAACCAGGGTATGCCGGTGATAAACTCGCCAACCCGAGGTGATATGTACGTGAAGGCCGAAGTGACCCTACCCACTAACTTGTCGGATGTGGAGAAGCAGTTGTATCAGCAGTTAAAAGACCTTCGGGCAAATTAACTTTGTCAATCGTTCAATTCGGCTTCGGTAGAAAAGAGCGACGCTCCTGATCGGGTCGTGTAATAATGCACTTGTATAGAAAAGCTGTATTCAGGGTCCATCCTACAGCCAACTATAGATGTTCAGAAAAAGATTTAGGAAAGTAGGGCCGCCCCTACCAAACAGTACCTGATTGTCTATAGAGAAAGATGTTGACAGATGAATAAGGGAATTATGGGCATCGAGTTTACAGTAGGTGAGAAATATCGCAATCGGCGCGGCGAATACGAGGTACTGGAAATCCTCCACGAAGGCCGCATGAAAGTACGCTATGTGTTGGATGGCTCGGTTGCCGATTTGGATCAGGGGCAGCAAGCCCGTATTATTGATAATATGCAAGTAGAGGTGGCGGCTCAGGCCCAACTTGCTGCCAATGTAAAACCGCCCAAAACGACCCGTACACGGGCCTCTGCTAAAACGCCCGCCGGTACTACCGCCACTCCAAAGGTCGCTGCTCCTACTAAAGCGGCTACTTCGGCGGCTTCCAAGAAATCTGAAAGTGGGCGTACCAACCACGAAGCTTTGCCGGCGGTCGAGCTTCGACCGTTAGGGACGATCCGAACCGAGTTTACCAAATTGGAAGTGTTAAAGCTGCTCCAAAATATTGGATTTGGTAATCTGGATGGGCAATTTTGGTTTGTTGGCAATAGCGAACTGGCCTATACCGATGGCAATGCTATTCTCTCGGAGCGGGTCGCCAACCCGGAATTTCAAAAAGAGTTTACCGATGCTGCCGTCTACAAACGTCGCTTCAAAACCGAGACCACCTCGTTCTACGGCTCCCCAATCTGGCAATATGCCAACTACCTGGTGACACGCCTGCTTTTGCCGCCCGAACATCAGCTTGAAGAAGCCCGCCGGGATTACTTTACCAAGCGTTTTGGGGCCTTGGATGGCGATGTATTGCTGACCGATATTATGGGGTTGCCTGCCCGTAGCTCCAACCCGGCCCACTGGCCCTACCGAAATTGCACGATTACCGACAGCCCGCTCTATAACACGGTCTTGAGTGATGCCCAACGCTTTATGGACGATCAGTTGATGGGTCGGGCGGCCCGCATCAAACGCTTGAACGAGCTTTATGAAGGGTTGAAAGTCCAGAAGAGTGCGCCAAAGTATATTTTTTGTTTTGGTCGCTCTAATTGGCGCTACTTTAAGGAGATTTTCCCCAATGTGCTGACCTATACCGAACTGGAATTTCAGTCGCAGCCAGACAAAGACCGCATCGTTCGGTCGGCCCTGGCGCGGGATGAAGATAGCGGTACTTTGATTGTGCTGCTGCCGGTTCTCAATCCCCAGGAAGGTATTAGCTATTACTACCTCGATCAATTACTGCTACCTTTGCTAAAACTTAGCTCCAAAGGCGAAGAATAATCTCTCATTAATCTAATTCTAATTTATTGATAGCACAGATTTGATGTCAAAAGACGAATAGACCAGTTCTATTCGTCTTAACCACCTCAAATCTTGTGCTGGTACTTATTATTTGTAAGTAGCTAACATCTTGAATAAGCTATAATAATATGGTACAATTCACAATACACTAGATAATTGCTCAATACGAGTGTAGCAATTATTAGTCGCAATATTTTGGTTGGGTTATCTATTGATCTTATTTCGTAGTACTAACAATAGTACTTTTGGGTTAACAGTTTTAAAATTAGTGTAGACGGTAACTTTTAGTTAGAAAAGTGGTGGTAATTATGCCAAAAGGAAATGAATTTGTAGCAGAATTGGAAGGTGCGTTGCCTTACGACCGCTACAATGATATGCCGTTTAACGGCGAGAAGAGTAAGCCAGAGCGGACCGATGACTCCAATCAACCACGGGGCGAAGCCGGTGATGTTGAGCCGCGCCGCCGGGGTCGCAAACGGGGTTCCCTCAATGCCCATAGCACCGTAACCATTGAGCCACGCCGTCGCAAGCGCGAGAGTGAGGTCGTGGTCGGGGAGCGTATTCGCCGCTTGCGGGTCGATGCCGGGTTAAGTCAGGAGGAACTGGGTCGCTCCAGCAAGATGAGTACGAGCTACATCAGCCGTCTTGAAACCGGCGAAGTCAACCCGACGGTGGATGCGTTGATCCGAATTGTGCGGGTTTTTGGCCTCAGCATCGACAGTTTGCTTGAACTAGATGCCAAAGCGCCCCAGATGTTTGCCAGCGAAGACCTTGACCCTGAGATTCGGGTCTGGCTATTCAAGCTCAAGGGCAAGCCAGTTTCCCACCGTACCAAGCGGATTATCCAGACTGTGATCGAAGAAGAGTTGAAAGAACTTGACGCTAGAACGGTAGCCTAGCTTTCCTCGATTTGCCCGACTGGTAAAAGTTCGTAACCTGTTATAACCTAATTTGCGAATGAGGGAGCTTATCTTTTTTGATAAAATAGGCTCCCATTTTAGAGTTATAATTCTAAAATATCACCCAGGCCGACACACCATAAGTATTTTGTGAAAAATTACTGTAGAATATAAAATGCCTATACCGACAAAATTGCAACAAATTGTTCAAGATCTACGTGCGGAAGTACTTCAAGATGCTCATCATAATCTTTTTCCTAACCAACGCTTACCCATTTATGATTTTATAAAAGCTTCTTCGGTTGTTAAAACACGCAAATGGTTAGCTGTTTTGAGTGCAAAGTTTGTTTTGCCTAGCTGGGAACGCGAAATGCCCAATTGGGATTTAGCTCAAAAGACAATAGAATTAGCACAAAAAGTTCTTTTGGAAGAATTAAACGCTAAAGAAATGCCTAAGAAAAGCACGATAACTTCTCTTATAGCAAATTTGGCAGGTATAGAATGCGGTCGTCAGGCTGACTATGCAATGGAAGCGGCTATTACAGCTTTAGCAGAAGTACGAGGGATTAATCTATTTAAGAGGATAAGTTCTCTGCAAATTAAACAAGGTATTCCTGATGAAATGATTAGTTCTCTTTATGTTGATACTATGTCAGCTGCTGTTTGTGCCTATTCTGGTGTCAGTTTTGATTGGAAATCTTTGCCCTATGGGAATGCCAATGATCCTGTTTATATGCCAAAATTAATTGCTCATGTCAGAAATACTTTTGATCCGAAATTTGATCCTAACAAACGTCTTGAATTCTGGGAATGGTGGCTAACAGAGGCAATACCTCACGCCTGGGAACTAGCGCAACAATCTTCCGCAAGCTAAATAATTACAGCTAAGAATTTCCGCAAGATTGCAAAAACTTTCACAAACTCCATCAATAAATAAACATTGCATCACCAAAACTGAAAAAGCGATAACGTTCGCGCACCGCTTCTTGATAAGCCCGCAGCATAAATTCACGCCCGGCAAAAGCACTGACCAGCAGCAGCAAAGTTGAACGCGGCAAGTGAAAATTAGTAATAAGGGCATCGATGGCTTGCAACTTTCGGCCTGGATAAAGAAAAAGCCGGGTCGCCCCTGTAAAGGCTTCGAGTTGCCCGCTTTCGGCTCGGAAGGCCGTTTCAAGCGTGCGGACACTGGTCGTGCCGACTGCAATAATCCGATGTCCGGCGGCGCGGGCCATATTCAACCGTTCGGCGGTGGCGTGATCCAGGTTGCACCATTCGCTGTGCATCTGATGGTCGCGGGCGTTTTCCTCTTTGACTGGCTGAAAAGTATCCAACCCGACGTGCAATAGTACCCGCTCGAAGCCTACCCCGCGCTGGCCTAATTCGGTTATCAGTTCGGGCGTAAAATGCAGTCCGGCGGTCGGGGCGGCGGCACTACCGGGGGTGGTTGGATTGGCATAGACAGTCTGGTAGCGGCCTGGGTCGGACGGTTGCTGATGAATGTAAGGCGGTAGCGGCATCTGACCGTAGCGTTCCAAAAAGGCCAGAGGTGGCTCGTGAAAAGCGATGTAGCGCCCACCAGCGGGCGAGTTGCCCACTATTTCGGCGGCTAGTTCAGCTTCGGGTGGCCCGAAAACCAGTTGCACTCCGGCCCGCATTCCGCGCCCAGGCCGCACCAGACTTTCCCAGACCGGCGGCTCAACGCTATCGGCGGGCTGCATTTGGGCCGGGGCCGGACGCAACAACAATAACTCAACTTGCCCACCGGTTGCTGCTTTGCGACCGTAAACGCGGGCCGGAATTACTTTGCTCTCGTTGACTACCAGCACATCCCCCGGTTCGAGATAGTCCAGGATAGCCCGGAAACTGGCCCGGTGCGTAACGGTCTGTTGGGTGCGATCCAAGACCAGCAGACGCGAAGCATCTCGCGGCTCGGCAGCGGTCTGGGCGATCAGTTCGGGTGGCAGTTCGTAATCATAATCGCTCATCAAGAGCGGAGCAGGGTTTTCAGGTTGTGTCACTTTTTATTCACACCGCTATAAAAGATAGGCAGGTTGAGTACTCTGACACCTAAGTCAGGGCATCGTCTCGTCGTACTGAGAGACGAGCCTTATTTTAACATATCTCGGCTCAGGTAATGATGCCAGAGTAAGCGGGCGGCCACCGCTCGCCAGGGTTGCCAGGTGCTGCTAAGGGCTTCGAGTTCGGCAAAGGTTGGACGAGCGGCTAGGCCTTTGACACGCTGGGCCGCAATAGCCAGGGCCAGATCGCCACTCGGCCAGATGTTCGGCCTGCGAAGTGCCATCAGCAAATAAATATCGGCTGTCCACGCTCCGATCCCCTTGAGTTTGACCAGTTCGGCCTTGACAGTCGCATCGTCCTGTTGGTGTAACCTATCCAGGTCAAGCCGCCCTTCCAGAACAGCCTGAGCCAGTAGGCGGGCATAGCCGGTCTTTTGGCGGCTAAACCCGATAGCCTTCATAGCAGCGTCGTCCAATTCCAGTAAGCCTGCCGGGGTCAGGGGTGAGACAATCGCTAACAAGCGGTCGAAAGCCGCTTTCGCGGAAGCCAACGAAACTTGCTGTTCTAAAATAATATGAACCAGGGTTGGAAATCCGGCCTCTCGCGCCCACATCGGGGGTGGCCCCAATCTGGTCAAGATTTGGGCCAGATCGGGGTCGCTTCCGGCCAGAAACGCTAAACCTTCGGCGAAAGTTTCGTCCGTTAGCGTCAGGGGCATTAAAGCTATTTGGTAGTCTGGGTCAAGCTGTGACATTTAATTACCCTGAAAAGCCGAAGCGTGAATAGCAGCAGGGTAGCCCTGCTCAAGGGTACGTACTATCGAGCGAGGGGTCAGGACATCCACGATGGCTTTGGCTGAAAGTGGTCTGGCTGGGCCATAGCCGCCCGGTTGCCAGCTAAGTAGCTTATCATCAAGCACAAGATAAGGCTGTTTATCGTCTGGTAGGGTAATAAAAGTGCCTTTGGGCAAGCGCGAAAGTTGCTCTCGATAAGTTACTTTTTGCTTCGTGGCAGTCATCCGTTCTCGATGTAAGGCCGCGTCGATTATATCGACCAGGGGTTTTGGGCCACCGGCCAGTCCGGGGTTGGCTGCGGCCCAAAGCTGCCGGAAAGTGTTAAAATCCGCTCGGCGACATTCGGCGCAAGGTCGGTGGCCTGCCGTCAGCGCGGTCGCCTCGTCCAAAAAGAATAATTCGGTATAAAAGCCGGGGGTCATAACTGGTCGCCACCAATTTTTGAACTCCAACAAACAAATAATCCAGCGTTGCACCTGATAAGGCCGTCGGATTTCGCCCCGCTCATTGTGCAATTGGCCCCGGTTGCCCATGAAAGTGCCGCGTGCCTCGGTTGCAATAATTTCCCCGAAAGGAGTTACTCGGTTTTGTCTGGGCATGCAAACTCCTATTTCCCGCTTGCTTCATCCCACAAACTGGCCTGCTGCGGGCCATTGGCGGCGGCCTCTTGCAGCAAAAGACCAAGCCGCTCACGGGCGCGGCTGGACGGCTTGCGACTCAAATGATCGTAGCCCCGTTGGGTGACAACCCGACCCCGTGGGGTGCGGGCGATAAAGCCAAGCTGAAGCAGATAGGGTTCGTACACGTCCATGATCGCGTCGGTTTCCTCGCTGGTGGAGGCCGCAATCGTATCGATCCCGACCGGCCCGCCATCGAATTTGTCGATAATCGCACTCAATACCCGGCGGTCGCCATCGTCCAGGCCCAATTCATCGATGTCCAACCGGGCCAGGGCTTCCTGGGCGACCGGGGCTGTAATCTTGCCATCGGCCCGTACCTGGGCGTAGTCGCGCACTCGTTTGAGCAAGCGGTTGGCAATGCGGGGCGTGCCACGCGAGCGGCGGGCGACTTCGGCAGCGCCTTCCTCATCTGTATCGATTTTGAGGATGCGGGCGCTCCGTTTGACAATCTGTTCCATCGCCTCCTGGCTGTAGAAATCGAGCCGATAGACCGCCCCAAAGCGGTCGCGCAAAGGCGAACTAAGCAAAGCCAGCCGAGTCGTCGCGCCGATGATCGTAAAGCGTGGCAACCGCAGGTGGATGCTCTGGGCGCTGGGGCCTTTGCCAGTGACAAGATCGACCGCGAAATCTTCCATTGCGGGGTACATTACTTCTTCGATGGTGCGGTTGAGCCGGTGAATTTCGTCGATAAAAAGAATATCTTCTTTTTTTAGGTTAGTCAGGATTGCCACCAGATCGCCCGCCCGCTCGATAGCTGGGCCACTGGTTATTCGCAAATTCACGCCCATCTCGGAAGCCATGATGCCCGAAATCGTAGTCTTGCCGAGACCGGGCGGCCCATAGAACAGCAAATGATCGAGCGGTTCCTTGCGAGCTTTGGCTGCATCGATCAGGATTTGTAGGTTTTCTTTGACCTTCTCCTGCCCGATATATTCCGCCAGACGGCGGGGGCGGAGGGTCGCTTCAAAGGCGCGTTCGTCGTCCCGGCTTTTGCCGGAAATAGTCCGTTCGGTCATGCTTATTTACCTGGCTTACCTCAAATTCTTTAATAAATCTCGCACAATTGTACTCTTTATTGGCTTAAAGCTCAAGCCCGTTCATTTCTCTATTTGATCTGTAGAAATGTGTAAAAGTGTCTATTTTTGCACATTTTATCCACAAAGTCGGCCCTGGTTGCTCTCCAATTTTGGCACTAAACTTATCATACAGAAGCAAAGTCAATTCTATCCTGTAAACCCTGTCTATCCCTGTTAATTCTGAAGCAGAAGCAAACCAGGTTTTAGAAAATTGATCCGAATTAGTACGTTTAGGGGATTGACAAAGCTTGTGGCTAGGTTTAGAATCTTGATAAATCCGTAACATGGATTTAACATATCTGGGTTATAATAGAACCAGATAGCAATCGAAGGAGCATAGATTGTACAACCGTCAAATAGGGCGGCTCTCATGGACTATAACAATCTCTCCTCCTACCCTCTGACCCCCTCCTCGCATGCGGGGCGGGGAGGGTGCCTGAGGGTTCTCTACCACCAATCCCCCTTTGCCCAATTATCAACAACCCTTTGTTAAAAATCTCTATCCGGTTCGGGGTCTTTCCAACTCTCTGTTAATTCAATTTTGGCTTCTATCCCAGCAAAATCAGTCAACAATGCAAGAAGATTACTACCACTTAGTAGTTCAAGTGGTTTGCCTGCGGCAAAGTCAAATGATGCTTTACCAAAACCACTTGTTGTAATTAAAATACCCTTAGAAGCTCCCTCGTTTTGAACAGTGCCGAATAGGTCACGAACAGCACTAACGCCAACAGTATTTTTATAACGCTTGGCCTGAATAACTACTTTCCCACCAAAAATAGGGCGAGGATCAAATGCAACACAATCCACCCCTCCGTCACGGGAAGCTTGGGTAAGTCGCGTCTCCAAACCCATCTTTTGAAACAAATTGGTTATAAGTGACTCAAATTCGGAAGGGGTAAGATCCATGAGATTAGAACGCTGATCCAAACTTGATAACACGTCAGTTTCCTGAATAAAACGAGGGTCTACCATGTTAAATTCCAAAACTGGTCTTACAGGCAAAAGTTCTGCGGGACTCTTTGAAACGGAAGCATTAAGTGTTTTCAAACAAGCTATTGGATCAACTTTGCTCAAGTCTAATTCAAGAATTCTATCGCGCGTTGTACGTACCGTAACAAGGCAAGTGCGAGTTGGACGACCAGTACTTCTATCAATAGAGTCTACATAGCCGTTAAAAACAATAGTTTCCAGGTGACCGACTTGATCGGCTCCAAATAACTCATAAAGTGTACGAAGGGTTATTTGAGCTACCATTGAGCCATACAAAATCTTACGTGAATTTATAGGACGTATGGTTTCACCAATTTCATCTTTGGTTTTGTGGTATTTATAAGAGTTAATTTCTGGAATAACTTCAAACGTTGGAAGATCGTATTCTACAACAAGTTGTTTTGATTCTGGTACATAAGCAATTTTGGCCTGTTGTGGGAAATCACCTGGATAAATACTACCTTCAATTACAATTGTAAAGTAATTGACTACAGCTTCTGGTAAGCCCGCCAAAAAATCTTGTCGTAATCTGTCTATTTCGGCATTTTGTGCGGCGGCCTTCCCACGAATATCGTTTACATAACGTTGATATTGCGTCCACATTTTAGATAACTCTGCCTGCCGCCATGCTTCCCTAGAAGCATGATTTCTCAGGTCAAACTCATATCTCTCCCTAGCTCTGGCAATACTTTGAGCATATTTTTCTTTGGCACCTGGCAGGAGTTTTTGCATACCTGATAGCTCAGGTGGTAGATAAGTCTGAAGGGTAGGAGGAGGTTCTGCAATACCCAATTTACCAGGGTTAAAGGGGGGTATCTGAGGGTTTTGTTTAAGTGTTTCAAACCGTATAACACTACTAACTAAAAGCGCTTCATTAAGAAGGTTGCTTAGTTGATTAATAATTTGTTCAAGCTGTTCATTTTGTAGAGCGACTTGAGCAATACGTGACTCAGTATAAAGTCTAGCACGCTCTTTCTGTTCAGCAACTAAAGAACTTTCATAGGCTTTTTTGGCTTGCACAGCAGCCCTAGCTAATTGTGATTCAGCTCGCGCCCGTGCGACTCTTTGTCGTTCGGCTTCACGCCGAGTTTGTGTTATAGATTGTAAAAAACTTTTTTGGCGTGGCAATTTTATACTCCCAAGTTATGTAGGTAAAATACAGGCATTTATATTATCACACAGTCACCTAAGTTTGTGTAAACATTAGCGACAACGGTTTTAACCATTGCACCTTTGACAATTTAATCATCACGAATTGTAACCAGGGCCGCCCGTCCAGTTCAGCGCCAGCTAATTCTGCTGGACTTAACCCTTC
>JBBQWM010000035.1:0-62434 GCA_038210655.1 Chloroflexia bacterium | reverse complement strand
CCAAAACACTTGAACGCATACTTCTAGCCCTTGACCTCAAGCAGTTAAATAGTCAGGAAAAACCGACCCGTTTGCTGGATATTGCTTGCGGTACTGGTGAGCTGGAAGACCAACTTGTTCGATTGCATCCTGAAATAGAGATAATTGGGTTGGATAACAGTCAGGAAATGCTATCACAGGCACGGCGAAAGTTAGGGGGAAAGCCCCAGGTAGCCTTTGTGCAAGGAGACGCGGCCCTTCCCTTGCCTTTTGCTAATGCCAGTTTTGATGCGGTGGTATTCGCTAATGCCTTACATTACGTGGCTCAACCAGATAGTTTGTTACAAGAAGTCCATCGAGTGCTTAAACCAGGAGGACAGCTTGTAATTGAAGATTTTACTGTCCAAAGGTCTTTCCTCTGGCCGTGGTTTGAAAAGCTTATCCGGCTGGTTGATGCACAACACTACCAAACTTATACCCTAAGTAAATTGAACCAGTTCGTGACGACATCAGGCTTTGTTATTGTAGATAGTGGTAATTTCAAGATTGACTGGTGGTGGCGCGGAATGTTTGTAAGTGCTACCCGCCCCGTTTAATTTGATCACAAGAATAATATCTAGTAGCTGTCTTCTGCACCTTCTCTATGTGCGATACCGAACGGATAGCTTTACTTATTTGCCTCATAATAAGCCTTACGCTATACAACTAATGCTTTTATCGGTAGATGGCAAAGGCTTGAGCGAAAAGGAAATGAAATAAAGGAAAACTATGAGAGAGAAAAGTAATAGTACAGTTATCACCGTATGAGTAGTGGCTGTCCTGGCCCTGGTCAGCTTGAGCTTAATGCTAGGTGGCGGCATGATGGGTGGGTGGGGTATGATGAGCGGTTATGAAGGCGGTTGGGATTGGAATCAGGGGTCACTGTGGATGGTAGTGGTAGGTTCTATTTTTATGGTCATTTTCTTGGGAGCAGTGATATTTGGAGGAGTAATCAGGCGGCGGCACGATTCTAGCCGAGTGGCTGATAATGGAGAAACGAATTTAGCCCTCCTACAACGTCGTTATGCTTCGGGAGAAATTACCCAGGAACAATATGAGAATGCACGACAAGCTTTAGGAGTGTAGGCTTACGTTTAACTGCTTCTAATTCTAATCTCCGTTCAAACCTCTATAATTAAAATTGGTACTATCGTTGATAGTACCAACCCAGGTAGTGCTTGTTATAAATGTTAGTCATTTATAAGTAATGAGTAAGGTAAGGATAAAATAGTTGAAACTTTATAGAAAAACTTTTCTAAAATATTTTGGGAGCGCGAGTATTATTACCGCCACTGGTGGTTTGGGCGCATTACTAGCCGCTTGTGGTGAAACCAGTAGCACCATTCCCGCCGTCGGTACATCCAGTACAGCTGCGTCGGTACTGGATAACTTCAACATTCCCTTGCAGATGCCGGGAAATCAGGGAGTGCTAGGCGTTTTGGACGCTTCCAATTTACCCTTTGAGGTAATTACCCCACAGGCTAGTCTGGAAATATTGAAAGGCAAAAAGACCACATTGGATGTTTATCAGGTCAACCAGAACGGCAAATCTTACACCAACCCGATTATCCGGGTCAAAAAGGGTGACACTTTTAGCATTAGGACTTTCGCTTGACCCTGTCAACTTGAGGAAAGTCCTTATTAAATATGCGGGTTTTCCCAGTTATCACCGTATGAGCGGGGGTCGTCTAGCGGCTCTATGTGAATAGTGGTTTCCACTTCTTTGAATTGAGCCCTAATTTTAGCCTCAATTGCTTCGCTATATTCGTGGGATTGACGCACCGTCCACTCCCCCGGAGTTAACAGATGCAAATCTATAAAGCGGAAGCTACCACTTTTCCTGGTTCGTAGCCCGTGATATTGCAAACTCTTATTTTCGGATTGTGCGATAACACTTTCAATGATACCCCTGATTTGGTCTTCATCTTCCTTTGCTAACGACGGGTCAGCCAGCCCACTCAGGCTGCGTTTTACCAGCTTGCCACCTTCGAAAATAATATTGGCGGCTACTGCCAGTGCCACGACCGGGTCGAGCCAGAGCCACCCGGTCAGAGCCACCATTACTACTCCAATCACTACTCCCACCGATGTAACAACATCGGTCATCAAATGTTTGCCATCGGCCTCAAGCACGATGCTATCTTCTTGCCGTCCCACTTTGAGAAGTATCCGCGCTACAATAAAATTAACCAGGGTGGCTACCAGCGACACTCCCAGACCGATACCGACACTTTCCAGTTGGGCCGGATGTAACAATCGATCTACGGCAGTCCAGATAATGGCCCCTGCTGCTACCAGAATCAGCCCGCCTTCCAGCCCGCTACTAAAATATTCGACTTTATTGTGACCATAGTGATGAGTTTTATCGGCTGGTCGCGCCGCAATTGTGAGAGCCAGCAGCGCCACCGACGCACCTGCTAGATTTACCAGGCTTTCCATTGCATCCGAGAGTAATCCCACTGAGCCGGTTAACCAGTAGGCCGTAAATTTCAGAATAATGGTAGTAACGGCTGCTCCAATTGATAGCATAATTACTTTGGTTTTAATTTTATCCTGACCAGCTGGGTTTCCAAAGCCCAACAGATTGGGCTTTGAGAGTTTGGGTAGTTGCATGATTTTCCTTTTCTTGGGTTGAGTCTTGCGAATTCTTTTAAGCAGGAGTAACTAACCCACTACTCACTTTTCGCCCTTTTAAGCGCCTTAAGATTATCTTTTCAAGTTCTACCCCTATAAGTAAACTGCTTCCCAACACTTATACTCAGACCGAAATCAAATAAAGGTAAGGGTGTCAGGCCCAGGAAGGTTGCAAGAGGCGTGTACAGGGCCAATCCTTGAAACAAGCTCACTAAGGCGATAATGCACCACATCCAGACAGATTAACCAAAGGAGTTTTTTAACGCAACCACCAAATACCGACCTTTCCGGGACAATTAAATAAAGATGCTAACGGCTTGCACCGTGATTGTGATAATTACGCCTTTATCAGAGTCAAAATCAAAGGGTAATTATCACACTATCACCATACCTTAGCCCACTTACTATTTTTGGGCCGGGGGAAGGGCCTGTCGTCCATTTCCATTCTGGTTAAGCACTCAGTGCCGGGTCGGGTAGCGTTGGCAGTAATCGGGGGAAGGGCCTGTCGTCCATTTCCATTCTGGTTAAGAGCAGGCACTGCCGGAACCGGACTAACTACAGCTTGAGTCTGCCCATTGGCACTTTGATCCGCACCGTTCAGTTGCCCCAAACCCTGGGCGATGACGGCAAATGGTTGCGCCGAGGAGAGGGTGGCGGAACTCAGTAGCAGGCGTTTCTTAACCCTCACTGCTATGCTACTCGCCAGGTTTGCCGCTTGCGCCACCCTCATTCTCCAGGCGTGACAAATCTTCCTGCTTGATCCCCTTGTTCAACTCCTCAGACGACCTGGGTGGCAGCGTGGCCTTAACTGACCTGGATTTGCCAGCTTCTTTTAAGGCTAACGCTTTTCTTTTCGCTCTCATAACAATTCCCTATCTTTGCTTTGATTAAGCTACTTTATCCAAGCCTGACTCATGTGGCTGAGGAGGGCCGACATTATCGTCGGATGCACCACCCTGGCTCTTGCTTTTGATGCTAGAAGGCTCGTCGGATCGCTCTACCGACGGGTCTAAAAGTTGCTGAATTTCCAAAAAGCGTGGGATGTCGCTGAGGTAAAGCAACCCGGCGAACTGACCGCCTTCGCCAATGACTGCCCCATAGGAAGCTGGTTTGGCTGCCAGCGTTTTCATACTCGCCTGCAAATCATCTTCAGGCCGCACCGCCAGCAAATTACCCCGCCGGGTCATCACCTTATCTACTCGCATTTGTCCCCGTTCCACAGGTTTAGTCTTGCGGAGTTGCTCAAGGCTCAAAGTACCCAGCAAATAACCTTGATCGACTACTGGCAATACCCGCCCTCGCTCAACTCCACTGAAAGTCTGCGCCGCCAAAGTTAAAAGAGTTTCGGGGCGTAGAAAGCGGTCGCCCCGCCACATTACCTGCCCAACTTTCACCCCTTCTAGAGAGTGGCTGGCTACGCCCTGAGTGGAATTTAGCCGGGCCGAACTGGTCAAGAACCATCCCAGCAACATCAGCCACAGCCCGTCGAAGAGGTTTCCAGAGGCTATCAGGAAGACCCCCAGCCCGACTAACCCCCAGCCAAAGCTACGACCCACCATGGCTACCACTCGAGTAGCCTTAAACTGATTTTTAGTCCGGCCCCACACCAGGGCTTTAAAGACTCGCCCACCATCTAAGGGGTAGGCCGGTATCAGGTTAAAAACCCCCAGCAAAAAGTTTATTCCCATTAAATAGAAGGCAATCCCGTTTATAAGCGGGTTAGGGCCAGGCAAATTAATAATGCCAAAGAGTATTGTGGCTAACCCCAGGTTAGTCAGTGGCCCGACTATCGCCAGCCAGAACTCGGCCCGTGCATTTGGGCTGGCCTCACTCAGGTTCGAGACACCGCCGAACAAATTGAGTACGATACTTTTGACCTTCAAGCCCTGTTTTTGAGCTACGAAAGCGTGAGCCAGTTCGTGCATCAGCACCGAAGTGTACAATCCGATACAACTGAGAAGGGCCGCCGCCAGATAGGTCAAAATACCCCAACCGGGTAAAAGGGCCGGGAAATAACCCGTCGCCAAAGACAGGCTGATAAAGGTACCAATGACCAATAAAGACCAGCCTACTTTTATATCTATACCGCGTATTCGCATTATTCTAAATTCAGTGTTCATCCAAATTAACTTTCTCTAGCCTAAATATTACGATTAGCCTTTTGTGAGGCTTCTTTATCATGATAAAACTCCTGTCTGGCCCGGTCTGTCTGTTACCCCACATAGCAGGTCGGCACAAATAGAATTAAACAGCCAGGCGGTAGGATTTTTTTAATTTTCTCGTTCATAGTCTGCGCTTTGTTTCTCTTTGTGAAAATTCTCAGTCTGTAAATATGACTGGTAAAACACGAAGGATGAAGGCGGTGAATTCGCTGGAATTAAGGACATCCCGGTACCAGGTGTAGGTGATAGGAGCCTTACCAGTCGGCGGAAAAGCCACCGCACCTTTCCAGTAGCCCAGGAGACCTTTGCTACCGTCTAACCAGCCGGTGCCGATAAATTTCTCATATCCAGCGTACAACCAATCCAGACCAATCCACAGCCGCAAAGCTAACCAGATTGGAGCCGAACGGGTATCATTGAAAAGAAACCGGGCAATCGGCGGGTCAGCGACCAGCGTCCGGGTGGGGCGGGCTACTAAGCCTTTATCCATACAATTTGACCTTTCCTTTCCTTTAGCTCTCTTGAAGCTAATACGCTCTGATCAAATCTTTTCTACTCTAAAGTTTTCGGTTCTATTTTAGATTTGACAGGCACTTTTTCAGTAAGCTCATATTTACTCTATAAGCATAGAGTAGCTAAATAGAATGGTCAGTGCGTTACCACGCATACAATGAGAACGAGAACCGGGAAATTTATGATAAGAGAACGATCCAACAATCCAATTCCAGGAAAACTGCCGCATCCCAAATGTACTTTACCGCACAGACAGTTGCTCTTTTAGCCAGTAGGCTTGAGTTCTGAATAGAAATTAAATCAATAGAACGAAGAATATAGGGCCTGACAAAGGCGTATCAAAGATTTTGAAGGGGGAAGGGCTATGACTACAAACAAAGCAGTTAATTGGTTAATTCTGGTAGTGGAAGATGTTGAGGAAACCCGCGATGGCATAGAAAAATTACTACTAACGGACGGCTACCGGGTCGAACCGGCCAGAACGGTGGAGGAGGCCATTCTAAAAGCTAAACGTGCGTCGCCCGACCTGCTGCTGGTAAGTCTGGCAGGGTCTACCAACGAAATTATCCAATTTGCCCACCAGATACGGCAAAGGGCGGGCTTGTTAGAAGAGCAAGTGCCAATTGTAATCTTTTGCATCAAAGAAGTGGCCGAAGGTGAGGAAGTGGCGATTGAGGGCAATGTATATCTTACCCGACCAGATAATTTCAACCAGTTAAGAGCTTTGTTACGACAGCTTCTAAATAAGCAAGCAGTCAGCCAGAGTTAAAGCAGGCTGTTCTAGCCTTATTTTAGGCTAACTAAAATCAAGTAAGCGCGCATATTCAGTCTTGACGACCTCGTAGCATTCGCACACGGCCACTTCCAGACCTTCGCGGTCAAGAATGGTAATGTGACCACGTGCATAATGAATCAGACCTTTGTCTTGCAGCCGTCCAGCCGCTACCGTCACACTTTCGCGCCTTCCACCCAGCATTGTAGCAATTAACTCCTGGGTCATTTCTAACTTATTGGACTTGATCGAGTCATTACTTAAGAGCAGCCAGCGGCAGAAACGTTGTTCAACCGGATGCAGTCGGTTACAAATGGCGGTCTGGGAAATCTGGGTAATAAGAGCCTGAGTATAACGCAACAACACTTGCTGGAAAGGGCCACCGCGCTTGAATTCCTCCTGGACTATCCTCGCGCGCAACCTGATAGCTTCACCAGCAATCTGGACAATCGCCTGGTTAGGGGTGGTATCGCCACCCAAAAACAAAGCAATCCCCACTACCCCCTCGCTGCCGGTCAAGCCTACTTCAGCCGTCATGCCATCTTCCATCGTACTGAGTAAAGAAATCATCGAGGTAGTAGGAAAATAAAGATATTCCAGGTGTTGAGCGGCGTGGTAGACCACTTGACCAAGTGCTAAGGCCACCAGTTCGAAGTGGGGTAGGAGTCGTTGATAGTCCTCCGGGGGAAGCGTAGCGAGCAAGTGGTTTCCAGCTAACTCCTGAGATGTTAGACTTTTAGCCATAAACACTTTCTTCCTTTTCTTTTCCCATTCACTTCGGTGTCACCAAATAGAGACTAAAGAAGCTGCGAAAGTACCGAGGGTGAGATCATTGCCAGGGTTGGATGTAAGTGTGCTAACAAACAGACGGTTTTCTTTCTTTATTCTAACATGATTGGGTCAGCTATAGTTATTAAAAACTATCACAATTGTAAGGAATAAGGAAAGAGAATGGCGCTAGAGACAAAATTGCCAGTTTATTCAGGCAACCCATTTGTGGGTCGCCCAAAATGAGCGGGATGGGCAAAACCATGTTGCGAATTGGTGGCCTGTTTATTCCCGGCGCACGTGAGACGGTTGAACTGATGTATGAGTTCGAAAAGCCGTTTGTGGTTGACCACTCCAAATTCGAGCGGGCTTTCGGGGCTAATCCTACCCCTCACCGCGAAGCCCTGCGCTGCACTATCGAATGGTATCGCAAGCACCCTAAAACACACTGAGGTATTTCTAATCCAGGTGGTTCTTTGGATTTGATAGTTCCAGCCCTAGCTTTTATTTGCTTTGCCTTACCTGCTATGTGTGTTAGCACACAGACCGTCTTGTTTATTTACTTTATCATGATTATGAGCCTGTTTCATAAGCCTAAAGTAACCCTTACAGGTTGGCTATTTACAAAGGCGTAATATAAGATTTTGTGCTGGTTGCACGTTATGAAACAGGTTTTATACTAAATACATTGGCCGTTACACGCCCGACCTTTTACAGACTAAAGAAAGGAAAATTATATGATCGAAACCATTAATGCACCAACTTCTACTCCTACTCCGCAAGTTGAAAACCGGGAGCAATTAAAACTCCAGGGTGAACAACTGGCGGCAAAGGTGAAAGAACTGCTGCATGAGGGCAATGTGCGCCGTCTGATTATCAAGCACGAAGGCCACTCGATTCTGGAGATCCCCGTTACGCTGGGGGTCGCAGCGGTCGTTTTAGCTCCAATCATCGCCGCAGTGGGCATCGTTGGCGTAATGGTAGCTGATTGTACGTTGGAAGTAGTGCGTACTGAGGCACCTGAAACGCTTACTACGCCTCAATAAGCAGAATACTTTATGAAGAGTAACTTCCAGAAGACCCTGCCGCCCTAAGCAAGTGACGGGGTCTTGCAGCCTGCTAAAGTTGCGTCTGGCAAGATAGAGTGAGCCACCAGGTTTGGCTAGAAGGAGCATCCACTTTGGCTAAAGGCAACATCACTCGCTGGATGTACCGGGGTCAACATCCCCATCGGATTGCAAAATTTCTAAATAAAATCTGGGAGGTTATTGCCTCATCGGGCATTGCCTCTAACTATGTTGCGACCCTGGAAGTGACCGGGCGAAAGTCCGGGCGAACCTTCTCGCTGCCGGTGGTTATCGCTATCGTCAATGAGCAGCAGTACCTAGTGTCAATGCTGGGGGGAAACGTACAATGGGTTCAAAATGTACGAGCCGCCGATGGTAAAGCAGTTTTGAGAAGTGGTCGTCGGATCGCGGTCAAACTTGAAGAGGTAGCCGCCGACCAGCGGCCCCCCATCTTGAAGGCTTACCTGAAGCGGGCACCGGGAGCACGCGCCCATATACCCGTTAATAAGGATGCACCGTTAGCCAATTTTGAAGAGATCGCCGCCGCCTATCCGACCTTTCGGATCATCAGGACTTAATTTTCGATTTGATTTTGGAAGAAGTTTAAGAGAGCATTCAGCTCTGCTTAACGAAAAGGGAATTGAGCTTATTCCTGCTTTTGCCACACCTGTAAAGCTCGCAATTGTGGGGTCTTCTTCATCTGATGGTCTTGCATCCAGGTAAGTACATCATCCAGAATAGTTATCGCCTGATTCACAAAGGGACCTTTGTTGAGCATTACACATTCGGCCCGCTCGGCCATGGCGGCATCGGTCATTTCGGCCCGCGAAGGCGTGCCTTTGCTCACCAGATTTCCCAAAACCTGAGTAGCCCAGACCACCGGAATATGGGCGGCTTCATACAGCCACAAAATCTCTTCCTGAATTTCTGCCAACCGCTCCAACTGCCAGGTCGCCCCGGGCAATCATTACCCCGAAAGGATGTTTACCGGCAGCTTCAGTTACCCAAAATAGCGTAATGCGGTGACCCACTGTAATAATATGTTAGATAAATGAGATGGTCTGTCTGCTACCATACATAACAGCTAGAGTTAGCCTCTGACTATGCGGTAGGGTACATTGCTATTATTTCGCCTAATTAGGGACTGGTCAGGCTTGCTTGTGTGTGGTAGCGGACAGACAGCTTCATTTATATCTTTTACCATGAGTAAGTAAAGAGGAAAGTGAAAATACGGTCTATTTAGTTAATAGTTAGCCTGGTAGGATTTTGCCAAAAGTGTGTGAGAATTAGGTTATTTTATTCTAGGATCAGCATGTTGGTGGTTCATATCTGCGAGCATATAGGGGTCGCCCGCAAAGCCCGGCCCATGCCAGGAGGATGATACTATGGCTATAAGTGTGGTAGAAGATAAGTACACCGTCAGTGCGAACCTGTTCATGCGCTATCCTCTCGCGACCTATTGGGTTTTGGCCTGTGCTTTCTCGTGGCTGGTCTCGGTTCCACTGGCCTTATCAGCGCAAGGAATTATCACGCCGCCTTTGCCTTACGAGTTACACTACCTCAGTGCCTACGGCCCGCTCCTGGCGGCAGTAGTTGTAACAGCGTTGACGGCAGGTATGAATGGGTTGCGTCAGCTTAGCCGACGCTACGCCATTGACCGAACGCGCCTGGGCTGGTTGGCCTTTTGCGCGTTAGTACCGATTGGACTGTTCGGGCTGGCTGTCCTCGTTGCATGGCGGCTAAACGGGGCGTGGCCGGATGTTCTAGCAATAGGCCAGGCCAACTTCCTACCCGATCTTGGCCTTGCGGCGTGGCTGATGTGGATTGTGACTTCCGGCCTCGGTGAAGAGACGGGCTGGCGCGGGTTCGCCTTGCCGCGTTTGCAGGTGCGGCACAACGCGCTTGTTGCAACACTTTTACTTTGGCTGGTCTGGGCGCTGTGGCATCTGCCCGCCTTCTTTTATCTACCGGGTTATAAGAGTATCGGTCTCGCCGGTTTTCCGGGCTTCGCCTTCAGCTTGTTGGCGGGTGCGATCTTGTTTACCTGGCTCTACAACAGTAGTCGTGGCAGCCTGCTGGCAGTGGCCCTTTTTCATGGTGGTTTCAATTTCGTGACGGCTTCGCCCGCCAGCACTGGCACACTTGCCATGCTCATTGGTATCGGCGTGACAGTTGCGGCGGTGCTGGTCGTAGTCGTCTACAAGCCAACGAACCTCGCCCGGCACGAAAGACAACAGTATCACCCCCTTACGATAGAAATAGAAATAGAAAAGGATAAAAATAATGTACCATAAAATCATTGTCCCACTGGATGGCTCACCCCTGGCTGAAAAAGCTTTGCCCTATGCAACGAAGCTTGCTAAACAACTAAAGGCCACACTTGTTTTGCTGCGAGTAGAGGAAGCTCAACCACTGGTAGTAGAATTCTCTGAATCGCCTCAAGTTCAGGCCGGTAATCTTATCCATGCTGGAAAGCTGAGACCAGACGGGCCTATGGTAAGTGGCCCTGATTTGGTGCCAGCCTACTCAAGCGATCCATACCAGACCTTTACCTCCTACTCCGGCAAGCAAGATGATGAGGATTATCTCCAAAAGGTCAAAGAAACCTTGATGGGGGTGGGAGCCGAAACTCCCCTCGAAGCCGAACAAATTCAAACGCTGGTAGTGTGTGGTAGGTCGTCAAAAGAGTTAGCCGCAATTGTAACGGAAGCACAGGCCGACCTGGTAGTAATGACTACTCATGGGCGGAGTGGTTTATCGCTCCTTTTGACAGGCAGTGTTGCAACAAATCTGATCCAACATTCCAGCTTGCCAGTAATTTTGATTAAGCTGGACGAAACCGAGGGTCAGAGCCTGGAAAAAGCGGAAAAGCCAGTTATACATAATAATTCAGGCCCAATTTTGGTAACTCTGGATGGCACGGCAGGTTCGGAAACAATTCTGGAGGCAGCCGCAAATCTGGCCCAACAACTAGGGGTTAAATTACATTTATTCGAGGTAGTATCCAGCGTGATACCAGGTGGATTAGGTGACGCTTATTGTCCTCCAGAATACGACCCGACCAGGGAAATCGCCGCTCTCCAGGAGCAAGCCGAACAATACCTCAAAGAAATCCAAATTCGCTTAGGCGAAAGGGGCGTAGAGTGTCTAACGGTAGTTCAAACCGGCGAACCGACCATTCCATTGGAATATAAGGGGGAGCCAATCACGCGAGTAATAGCCTATGCCAAAGAGGTAAAGGCTCAACTGGTGGCAATGACCACTCACGGTCGAGGCCGAATAGGTCAGCTAGTGTTAGGAAGTGTGGCGGAAGAAGTAGTGCGGCAGAGCCATTTGTCGGTGATGCTAATACGAAAAACGGGTCATGCAAATCACCTGGTTGAAAATTAGAAAGTCTGGTTTTTAGGGGGGACTTCAACATTTACACGACTTTCGCTCCTGAACCTGAGAAAGGCCCGGTTTGACCGAATTTTGAACTTGCAAAGTTGTTTCGAGCGAAAGTCCTAATTTAGTGAAAGGCCCTTTGAGAGTAAAAGATGAAGATATTGGTTTACGGAGCAGGAGTGATTGGCAATGTCTATGCTATCCGGTTGGTGCAGGCCGGTAATGATGTGAGGCTACTGGCGCGGGGGAAGCGGCTGGAAGAATTAAAAGAACATGGACTTGTTATCCAAGAGGAGCCAGCTTAGGTCGTATTTCAAAAATAGCAAGACGTTCTAAATTTCTGCAACTTTTCGCAAACGACTCCGTATATTAGTCGAAGATTAAAAACATCGACAATCATTTTGATTTACTATTATCACTCTATTTAATTTAGAGAACTAAGTACCCGATGAATTTAATATCCATGTGATTACGCCTATTGTTCAAGTTAGGTTTTCTATCTGCGCCACAAAACACAGATAGCTTTAGTTTTATCAACAGGAGAAAATTATGTACCTCAATCTTAACCTCGACAACCTTCTTGTATTCCTGGTCATCGGCCTGGTCGCCGGTTTGGTCGCCAACACTCTGGCTGGAAAACAAGGTTCTTCGCTTTTCTCGAATCTTATTCTCGGCCTGGCAGGTTCATTCGTAGGGGCCGTTGTGATGCCTGCGGTGGGTATCCATGCCTGGGGCGTAGTAGGTAATTTGATAGCTGCTATCGTTGGGTCGGTCATCATTATAGTAATTGGCAAGCTAGTCAGTGATAGGTCAGCCAGTCGGTTTTAACCCACCCTTTATAGAGCCTAACTTTAACCACTAACCTGAGAGCCAGGTATCAGACAACCACCCAGACCTGATACCTGACGGTTCAATTTGTCTCGTTATAGTCTATCAAGAGGGAGAGCGATGCCAGACCTATTCAAGCTATTCCAGAGTTGCGATCACACTCGCCAACCGCTTCAACGTCGTTCGGCTTCCGGGCAGGAGTTCAAGTTCGGACTACCGGGGATTGGGACAATCCTATCGGTCGGCGGGCCACAAGTGGGAGGTTACACCTATTATTGTCCGGCTTGCAAAAGCAATTTACCACCCGGTCAGAATGCGCGTTGGGAGGCCCTTTACAGCCAATCTCATCAGGCGGCAATTTCGCGGTCTCGACCTCAATCGGTCTCCACCAAAAGCCGCCCGCCTACTCGCCACAAACGCGAAGCTATCGGGGTCAAACTACGCTACGACATTATGACGCGGGATAACAATCGGTGTCGCAAATGTGGGGCGACCGGTGAGCAGGTTCGGTTGCACGTTGACCACATCAAGCCAGTCGCGCACGGCGGCACAAACGAGCCTTCCAATTTACAAACCTTGTGCGAAAAATGTAATTTGGGCAAAGGCGCACGCCAGGGTTAAACGACCGATGACACCAATCTAGCCTGGTTTAAGTTTGATATTTCCAAGAAAGCCTGGATATTCCCCAAAGCTCGGCGCATCGAGCAGTGACAGAACCCAAAAAGCGAGTTATCTGCAAAGCTGAGAAGGCAAGCGGATTGACCTTAGTGGGATTTTGGTGTAAATTTGAAGCTGCAAAATACACCAAAAGTTTTAGAGCGATGAAAGCGGAGAGGGAATACCCAATGTCGCAGGAGAGTACCGAGTCGAGACTAGATCGTATAGATAAAATGGTTCAGCGTGGGCTGAAACCGTCCGCCGCGGCTTTGTGCCGTGAGATACTGAAAAAAGAACCGAGCAATTTCGAGGCTCTGATTCGGTTAGCGCATATTTCTTCGTTGCCGGATGAAGCAGAGGAAGCCCTCAAACGAGCGGCCCAACTTCGGCCCGAAGATCGTTACGTTCAGGAGCTTATGATGGCTCGCTACCCTCAACCCGCGCCGAGTGGTTGGGGTAACGTACCCGGTGGGTATCAACAAGGCTATCAGGGAGCGGCCCCCAATCCGTATGCGCCTGCCCCGAACCCGTATGCCCCACCCGGTTATGCCGGGGCCGCACCCAATCCGTATGCTCCACCGCAAGTTAGTGTCGGGCCGAACCCCTATGCGCCGCAGCCTGCCCCAAATCCCTATGCCCCGCCACAGCCTACGCCTGCCCCGAACCCATACGCCCCTCAATCCGCGCCTGCTCCGAACCCATACGCCCCGCAGCCTACCCCTGCCCCGAATCCGTTTGCGCCACAATCCACCCCGGCAGGTGGTTATGGGGCCACTCCGCCCGCTAATGGCGGTTATCCGTTTGGCGGTAGTGCTGCGCCTGCCCCCGCCCCGCCCTACGGTAGTCAGCCCGGCTTCCCGCCTGCGCCGTCCCAACCCAGCAGTTCTTATGACTATCTAAGAACCTTGAATGTTATGCCGCCTTCCGCCCCGCCCTCGTCGGTTGGGCCAGTTCCGCCGCCAGTTCCCATGACTACCCCGGTTCCCGTGATCCCAGATACCAAAATTAAGCGTGGTTCTAATCCGGTTGGGGTGATCTTCGGAATACTTTTCCTGCTGGCAGGGGTCGCCCTGGCAGTCCTCTGGTCGTCGCAGGTGCTGGCTTTCCAGGATGACGTAAGCAAGGCGGGTAGCGTAGTGGAAGGCCAGATTACCAAAATAACCAATTCAAAATTGGTGCTGGACACCAAAGGCCAGGGCGAACGCTCTTATGACATCAACGAACAAACTTTTAAGACGCTCGAACCGCTGGTGCGCGATGCCAAGAATAATCAATCGCTGGCTCCGAACGCAGTCAAGCTAAACGTTTCGCCGGGCGGACGGCTAACTTCGGTTGAAGTAACCTCGCCCAATAAAGGGGTCGCCAGCGCCAACGCTTCCAACTCCGGGTTACTAGGGCTGGGGGTCGCTGGTGATTGGGGCTTAACGGCTTTATGCATCGTACTGGCGATTATTGGACTGATAATCCTGGGTCGCACGCTCGGTAAGAGTCGCGCCTAGCCGGGTATTACCGACATAATTACAAAAAGGCGGTAGTAGTCCGCCTTTCTCTTTGTTAAGGCTATAAATCAGCTAAAATATGGATGACCTTTTAATTGCAGTTTTCAGCCTGATTTGATTTGTATTCAGCTAAGGTTGCCTCCCTCAAAGTTATAGGTTTGAAAATGCCAGCAAAGTTCTCGCCACCTATAACCAACTTTCCCCGGTTCCACTTAGGGCCAAAGATCAGGCAAATTATAGTTCGAGTTTGATATGAAGATTTATCGTTAACAGGACTTGAGCGAACCACGGAGGAATTCGCAAGATGAAAATGCCAAGTATGAGAGTGGATGGTAAAGTAGCCCTGGTGACAGGCGGTGGCACCGGGATTGGACGAGCGGTAGCCGAAGGACTGGCTCACTTTGGGGCGGACGTGATTATCACTGAAATTAGCTCCAAGATGGAAGTCGCCGAAAAAGCGGTGCGCGAGATTAGTGAGGCGACCGGCAAGAAAGCTATCGCTCTCCCGCTCAATCTGCCCGACATGACCAGCATCGACCAGTTGGTTACAGCCAGCATCGACCAGTTGGGCCGGATTGACGTGCTGGTCAACAACGCCGGGATTCAAATCGCCAAACCTTCGCTAGAAGTGACCGAGGCGGATTGGGATGCTGTACTGGACATCAACCTGAAAGGAGCCTTCTTCACGGCCCAACGAGTCGCAAAAGAGATGGTCAAGCAGAAGTCGGGCCGGATTATCAATATCGCCTCGCAAAACGGGGTGGTCGGCTACTACCGGCGGGCGGCTTACTGCTCGGCTAAAGCCGGGATGGTCAATTTGACGCGGGTGCTGGCAATCGAGTGGGCCGAATACGGGATCAATGTTAACGCGGTTGGCCCGACCTTTATCCGCACCCCCCTGGGCGAGCAGACCTTCAAAGACCAGACCCTCTACAATGATATTCTCTCGCGCATTCCGTTGGGCCGGATCGGGGAGCCGGAAGAACTGATCGGGGCAGTCGTCTTTTTAGCCTCCGAGTCCGCCTCGCTGGTCACCGGCCATACCATGTTGGTAGATGGCGGCTGGACGGCGATGTAATTTCCAGGTCAAGTGTTTAAATAGATTCGAATTGGTAGGGGCGACCCTTGTGGTCGCCCTTTTGAGACTGTGCAGGATGCTCACGGGCGACCACAAGGGTCGCCCCTACCAAAAATTCAGCCCGGAAAAGCGGCCAGAAGTATATGTCTTGTATAATAATGTGCTTTCGGCAGCGCCAAAAGACTTGAACTAATTGGCTAAACATAGTAGGATAGTAGTAGCAAGGATGGTGGGGCATCCGCCTCGCCAATAAACCCCAATGAAGGAGGTTCCTACTATGGCTTACGAAGACCTTGAACCCCAACCCAGTGACGATACCGATAACGATGACGAGTTGAATTTGCCGGAGCGCAAAAAATCCCCCTATCGCAAAAAACAACTCGATTACAAGCATCAAGTACGCTTTATGTCGAGCGGTAATCGGGGGTATCGTCGGGCTTCCAAATTGCTACCTCATATCGAGCGGCGAAGCTATCGGAGGGCTTTAGAAGCAGCTACTCATGCGGCGGAACGTGACCAGGACGCGGAACTAACGTCCGGGGACGACCTGAAGATGGTCAAGCGTTCGCAATTTACCCACCTGATAGCACGCAAGGCGTTACGGTTGAAGGAAGCGTTACAGGCCAAGCAACAGCAACGAGCGGCGCGAGCGGATAAAAAGAAAGGGAAAGGCTTTTCCGAAGATCGTGTCTAGCAGTGGGCCAGTGGTTTAACCACCTCCAATGACCGAACTGACCACAAGGCGGTGCGTCAGGTTGCTTTTACTTGAGAGCGATTGGCGCACCGTCTCGGTACTTCTAGCTAGATGTATTTCGGAATAAGAAATTTAGCCTCTTAGAAAGTGGTTCCTAACCGATTGTGGGACACCGCTCCGTCGGTAGATTTATCCCAGGATAGCGTCTGCTTCTACCAGTAACAAACCAGTTCTTACCGCAAATTATAAAAAATTAAGCTGGTCGGATGGTTGCCAATAAACATTTACTAGACACGAGGGCGTGTTTATGCTGGAAGGTGTCGAAGAGAGTCAGGTTAAGTCCGGCTTTAAAACGCTGGTGCTGGATGACGAACGTCCGGCCCTGGAAGAACTGGCCTACATGTTGGGTCAGAGTGGCTATTGCAGCAAGATCGTGACGACAGACACCGTGCTGGAAGCCCTACGCTTTTTGCAGCAGGAAAAGCACGATCTGGTTTTTGCGGATGTCCAAATGCCGGGCATGAATGGATTGGAATTCGCGCAGGTCTTACAAAATTTTGCCGTGCCGCCTCATCTTATCTTCGTAACGGCCTACGAGGATTACGCAGTACAGGCTTTTAGCCTCGATGCCGTAGACTATCTGCTTAAACCGGTTTCGCAAGAGCGGTTGGAGCAGGCCCTCGAACGGGTTATGCGGCGCAAAAGCTTGCCTCGGCAGAAAAGCCCCATCAGCGAGGCCGATGCTACCTCCAAAGTTCGCCCTAAAGATGAGGAACCCCAGGAACGTGACCGCGAAACAGGCTGGCTAGAAAAGCTACCGGTAGACAAGGAAAATCGGACCCTCTTGATTAACCTGACCGATATTTGTTTTGCCGTCGCACGGGGTGATTATGTCTATATCAAAACTTTCGATCAGGAATATCTAACCCGCTTCTCGATTACCGATCTGGAGAAACGGTTGCCATCCCCCCCTTTCCTGCGTACTCACCGGGCCTTTCTGGTCAATCTGCACAATGTAAGCGAAATTCAGCCTTTCTTCAATGGAGCCTATGTCCTAAAGGTGAACGACAAAGAACATAGCGAAGTACAGGTCAGCCGAGGTCACGCCCGCAGTTTACGCGCTCTTTTGGGTATGTAAAGCTTTTCTCTAGCTTTTTTGTATCCCTTCTGACACCACCATTTATACCTCTATATAAGGCCGTTATAACACAGATAAACACAGATGAGCCGAATGAACACGGATAGTAAATAGTAGGATGATTTGACTCATCCTTCTCAAACTGGTAGTACAGACCACCGACTATTCTTTGAATTTTTAATATAGTGGTTAAATGGCTAATAATGTCGTTAGTATTGAGCGCTCAATTTTAGGCTCTTAAAGGCTACTCGGTGTGGAGGTGGATCGAAGATGACTGTACAGACAACCAACAAACAATCACAAAGCAAACAAAATCTAGCGAAGCAAAAAGAAGCGACCAAACCGCTAAGAATGGTGATGGTGGTCGGGATGGAGCCGTACAACCTGGGCTTTTTGAGTAGCCTGGGGACCAGGGTCGCCGCCGAAGCCGAGGGCTTTAGCCTGACCGTCTTTCCAGATACCGGAATTGACCGTCAACCCGCTGAATTAGCCAGCGCAATTCAGGAGTGTGATTGCTTCTTCGCCACCCTGATTAACAACAGCGATCAGGCCCAGTGGCTGGCCCGGCAGGTCGAGGAAGCGCACCCTGCCGTCGTTCTCGTTTTCGAGAGCATGCCCGAAATCATGGAAATGAACCGGGTCGGGGCATACAGCCTCAAGAAGGCCGACGGCAGCAAGGGCGAAATGCCCAAGCCAGTCAAAGCTCTGGCGAATTTGCTGGTCAAGGGCCGCGAAGAAGATGCTTTTTACGGTTATATAAAGCTCCAAAAGTTCACTAATCGCCTGATGCGCTTCATGCCCAACAGTGGCAAACTGGTCGATGTCAAGCGCTGGATGACCGTCAGCACCTACTGGACAAACAATTGCGAACAGAATGTGGTTAATATGTTGCGCTTTATTGCCCGCGAGATGTTTGGCTATCCCATCGGCAAAATCGAGGAACCCATCGACCTGCCCGCGATTAGCTTATGGCATCCCGATTTCGATAAATTTGCCACCAAGCCCAAAGAATATCTCGATTGGGAAAAGAAAACCGGGCGGCGCGACGATAAAGCAACCCAGCGGGCGACGGTTGGCCTGATTTTCTTCCGCAAGCACCTGATTATCGGTCACAACTATGTTACGCCGGTCATCCGCGCTCTGGAGATGAAGGGCTTGCGGGTGCTGCCAATTGCCGTTACCGGGGTAGAGGGTCACGTCGCCGTCCGGGACTGGTTGAGCGATATGAACATCGACTTTTTGATAAATATGATGGGCTTTGGACTGGTTGGCGGGCCTGCCGGTAGCACCAAACCGGGTCATTCGGCCCAGGCTTCGCTCGACATTCTCTCAAAACTGGATGTGGGTTATAGCGTCAGCGCCCCCTTGCTGGTTCAGGATGTAGCCAGTTGGAAAGCACATGGGGTATCCCCGACCCAACAATTAATCATGTATTCGCTTCCCGAACTGGATGGCGCGATAGCTCCCGTTGTGTTGGGCGGCGTACAGGGTCAAGGTTTGGAAGTGTTGCCCGACCGCACGGCGCGGTTGGCTCAGATCGCTTCGGGCTGGGCGCACCTGCGACGCAAACCCAACCGGGATAAGAAAATCGCCCTGCTGGTCTACGATTACCCGACCGGGCAGGGAAATCTGGCGACTGCCGCTTTGCTGGACGTACCGGCAACGTTGCTCAAGATTTTACAACGGCTGAAAAAAGAGGGCTACAACGTCGGCGAATTGCCTGCCACTAAAGAAGACCTGATCCAATTGTTGCAAGCCTCGCTTGACCACGATAACCAGAGCGTACCCAAGATTGCTGCCTCGGTCAGCGCTTTCTATAGCCAGAATACGCCCGAACAACAGCGTCGGGTGGAAGCCCGTTGGGGGGCCGCACCAGGCGAGATTGCCCCACTTGGGCGCGACAAAATTTTGCTGGGTGGCTTCCGTATTGGCAACGTCTATATTGGTGTACAGCCCCGGATCGGGGTGACGGGCGACCCGATGCGCCTCTTGTTCGACAAAGAAAATACACCTCATCACCAATACCTAATGTTCTATCGCTGGCTCCAAAACGAGTTCCAGGCCGACGCGCTGGTGCATGTTGGGATGCACGGGACGGCGGAATGGATGCCCGGTCTTCAGCTTGGCTTGAGCGCCGATTGCTGGCCCGACACGCTTTTGGGCGAAATTCCCAGCCTCTATATCTATCCGATCAACAACCCTAGCGAGGCTAATATCGCCAAGCGGCGCGGTTATTCGGTCGTGATCGGGCATGCTATCCCACCTTATAGCCGGGCCGGACTGTACAAAGAATTTCTGGCCCTCAAGGATTTGCTGGTAGATTGGCGTGAGGGCCAGCGCTCACCCGAAATGGAAGATGCGATCCGCCAAAAGCTTGACCTGACCCACCTTTCGGACGATTTAGCTCAGTCTGATGATGAAAGCTTTCATGGATATGTCAGCCGAATATGGGGCTATCTTGGGCAGATGGAGCAAAGCCTTATTACAGGCGACCTACACGTGCTGGGCGAAGCACCCGGCCCCCAGGAGCAAATCGCGCTTATCTCCGAAAGCCTGAAAGTCGAGCGCAACGGTCTTTCGCTGGCTGATCTAGGTCTAAAGCTGGTAACAACGACCTCGGCTGCCGCCGATAGTGGCGCTATAGCTGACCCAGAAACTTACGAAAGCCTGTCCGAACGCGCCCGCAAAGGCGACGCTTTTGCTCAAGAAACCAAGAACCGGGTCGATCAATGGTGCGAGGACTTTGTGCGTGGGGCGATTGTAGGCAATGGCACCTGGCAGGAAGCCGGACAGGTTGCAGCGACCGAGCGGCAGACCGCCCAGGAGCTTATCAACTACGGGCGGCAAATGGTCGCCGGGCTGACCAGTAACAGCCAGGAAATTGACTTCTTGCTCAAGGGCTTGAACGGTGGCTTTATCCCGCCCGGCCTGGGTGGCGACTTGATCCGGGACGGTCTGGCGGTCTTACCAACCGGACGTAACATTCACAGTCTTGATCCCTGGCGCATTCCCAGCGATGCCGCCTGGGAGCGCGGCAAGAAAATCGCCGATGCTTTGCTTGAAACGCACCGGGCCGAAAACGGCGGGCAGTACCCTGAAACTATCGCCCAAATTTTGTGGGGCCTCGACACAATCAAGACCAAAGGCGAGGCTATCGCTACCGTGATCGCCTTGATGGGAGCGCAACCGATCAAGGACGGGCAGGGCAAGGTCGCCCAGTATGCCCTGCTGCCTTTGGCGGAGTTAGGCCGACCCCGGATCGATGTGCTAATGAACACCAGTGGCATTTTCCGAGATACTTTTCAACTTAATATGGACTTGCTCGACAAGCTAGTCCAGGCTGCCGCGACTGCCGACGAACCGCTTGAGCTAAATTACATTCGCAAGCACGTCCGGCAGGCCATCGATCAGCACGGTCTTAGCTTTGAACAGGCCACCGCGCGTATTTTCAGTCAGGCCCAGGGGACGTATGGCACTTATGTGGACGATATGGTCGAGGATAGTAGCTGGGAAAATGCCGACGACCTGGATGGCGTGTATTTGCGACGCAACGCCTATGCCTACGGCGGCGAACGCAACGGGCAGGACTACAGCAAGACCCTCAACCAAATGCTCGGAACGGTCGAGCGGGTCGCCCAGGAAATCGACAGCGTCGAATATGGCCTGAGCGACATTCAGCACTATTATAGTGCAAGCGGGGCGCTCAAAATGGCAGCAGAGAAGCGGCGCGGCGCTCCAATCAAGCTCAACTTTGTCGAAAGCTATACCCGCGAGACCAAAATATCGGATGTGAATAGCATGCTGCGGATGGAGTACCGCACCAAGTTGCTCAACCCGAAGTGGTACGAGGCTATGCTCAAGTACGACCATAGTGGGGCGCACGAAATATCGTCGCGCTTTAATCACATGCTGGGCTGGGATGCCACCACCGGGGCGGTCGATAACTGGGTCTTTGACGAGGCCGGACGCACTTTCGTATTGGATGAAGTCATGCGCCAGCGTCTCGAAAAAGCCAATCCGCAGGCCGTCCATAACATGACCAAGCGCTTGCTCGAAGCGCACGGGCGCGGTCTCTGGCAGGCCGAGGAAACTGTAATTGAGCAGCTAAAGCAGATTTTTGAAGATTTGGAGGATCGACTGGAAGGGCTGGTCTAATCGCCCGCTAGGGAAATTAGCCTCAAAAAACCAGAAGCAAAAAGCGCCGCGAAAGTTATGAAACTCTTGGGATGTGACCGGTGTCCTAAGAGCAGTTCACGCAAATAACTTTCGATGGTCGGGGCAACCCGACCAATAATGTTAGCAGGTGGAGGTGTTATCTTGCTAGACAATCTGATTGGCGCTTTTTTTGTACTGGCTTTTGTCTTTGTGCCGTTAGAGCGGATTTTTGCCCTCCGTAAGAGCCAGCCGATTTTTAGAAAAGGCTGGTTTAACGACGCAATCCATTTCTTTGTAAATCATTTTTTGGTACAGCTTGGCGTGTTTGCGCTGGCGGTGGCCCTGATTGTACTTTTCCGAAGGCTGGTTAATAGCGATTTTCAAGCCGCCGTTGCCGCCCAACCTCAATGGCTGCAATTTTTGGAAGCGGTACTAATTGCCGATATAACCTTCTATTTTATTCATCGGATGGCCCATACGATACCCTGGCTCTGGAAATTCCACGCGATCCACCACAGCATTGAGGAAATGGATTGGCTGGCTTCGGCGCGTCTGCACCCGATTGACCAGATTCTCAGCCGAGGATTGGTGATTTTGCCGCTTTATTTGATGGGCTTCTCGGCCACCACTTTCGGGGTCTATCTGGTGCTGGCCCAATTCCAGGCTTTGCTTGTCCATTCCAATGTCCGCTTCAAGTTTGGGCCGTTGCGCTGGTTTTTCTCCACTCCCGAATTTCACCACTGGCATCACGCTAATGAGCCTGCCGCTATCAACAAAAATTATGCCGGGCAGTTGCCGCTTTTGGACTTGCTCTTTGGCACCCTCTATATGCCCAAAGGCCAGATGCCAGGCCGTTACGGGATCAACGATTACATCCCAATGAATTATGTCAAGCAACTAGCCTACCCTTTTCGCAAATCCTAGTACCGATCCCAGTAGGGGCGATCTTTATGGTCGCCCGGTTCGGGTCACACCGAGGGCGACCATAAGGATCGCCCTTACTAGCAACCAATTGGGAAAGGCTCTTAGTCAGGATAATATAGCAACTGATTAAGATTTTGAACCGATCTGGCTTATCGGGCGTGGCTTGACCAACCGGCGGATGACGAGCGCCCGCAAAAGCCTGCTCCGGCTAAAGAGGTTGAGCAACAGCCTGCGCCGAGTGACCCGCAAATAGAGCCGCAAATCGCGTTTGGTGCGGGCCACTTCCAGTCGCAACCCTGCCTCGTAGGAGGCAAAAGAAGAGGTGGAAATCGGCGACGTATGATTGCGCTGGCTCAGAGCTTGCTCGATAGAGTGGGCGGCTAACCGGGCCGTCCGCAACGCAAACTCAATACCTTGCCCGGTGGCAGGGTCGAGATAGCCGGTCGCATCCCCCACCATAATCAGGCCGGGCAGCACCGGACGGGCCACCCGATAGCCAACCGGAGCATAGGCCATTGCATAAGACATAGGAGTAGCCTCACAAAACCGAGCCGCCAACGCCGGACGGGTCGCTTCGAGGATCGCCAGAAAAAGATCGAGCGGACGATGCAAACTGCTAAATTGCGCCCTCATACTCATATCGGTTTCGAGGGTGTAACGATAAAGACCGGGTTGCATACGGCTACCGTTGAGGGTGGTATTGGCGACCCCCAAAAAGTGCTGCTCCCACTCGCCCGCTACAGTAGCAGGAACCGCGCTAAAAAAGCAGATGACGGCAAAGCGTTGGAACTCGCTTTCGGGCAATTTCAGGCCCAACCGGGCCAGCAGAGGCGAATTCCGTCCGGCAGCATCCACCACCAACGGAGCCTGCAAAACATTCTCGGTCGAACCGTGCAAGCGTACCCCCTGTAACGGCTTACTCCCTGCACCATTCAAAAGACCACTAACCCGTTGCCCGGTTCGCACCTCTACCCCGGCTTGCGTGGCGAAATCCAAAAGCGCCCGATCAAAATAACGCCGGTCGATTTGCCAGAAGCGCAACTGACCGGGCAAGGGATGGCGACTCGTGCGGGTCGGGGTCCAAAACTGACGTAAGGCCGTAAAATCTTCCAAACGCCAGTCGGCTCCCGGTTCACACGGAAAGCCCAATCGGGCCAGTTCAAGCTGTGCGCCGGGCGAAAGCACCTCGCCCGCCCCCAAATCGGCCAGCCGAACCTCCTTAAAGCTGCGGGCCTCACAAACTACCACCCGCCGCCCGACCCAGGCCAATTGCACCGCCGTCGCCACCCCCGCCGGCCCGCCGCCCACGATGATAACATCGGGTTGATTATCAAGCATACGATTTACGATTTACGATTTACGATTTACGATTTACGATTTACGATTTACGATTACAATACATGCTTCGCACTTACCTCTCTTATGCCTTTATATTCTGCATTCTGCATTCTGACTTCTGCATTGTTCATCTGAGTTCATCCGTCCCATCTGTGTTCATCTGTGTTATAACTCCCCTCTTCCGCCTTCCCCTTACGCCCATAGCCCAGATAGGTGAGCGGCATGGATTTGGGGCTGAGACGGAAACCACCGACCCGCCGATGACGCAAGACATTATATACGACGCGAGGTGGGGCGGGAGACGGTAATAGCCCGGCCCGACCTTGTGGCTCGATCCCAACCTGCCGCAAAGCCTTCTCAAGCTCAGGCGGTTTGATAAAAAGGGGCCAGGTGTGGGTGCGACGCGGGACTATTTGCAACCAATCCTGGAGTATCCAAACTGCGATCAGGCGCGAAGCCCAGGTGCGGTTGACTGTGTCGTACAAGAAAACACCACCGGGCCGCAATACCCGCGCCATCTCGGTTAGAAAAAGCTCCAGCCTGTCGCTGACGTGTTCCAAAAAATCACAGCAAACCACTAGATCAAAAGCATTGTCGGGAAAGGGCAGTCGCTCTGCCGAAGCCTGCCGGTAATCTATTTCCAGACCGTGTTGAAGGGCGTGCTGGCGGGCCACTTCCAGGGTCGAGGCCGAAAGGTCAATGCCTGTCACCTGAGCGCCCGCCAGTGCAAATTGTTCCGCCAGCAACCCACCGCCGCAACCAACATCAAGTGTCTTCAAGTTCGCCAGCTTTTCATGTCCGCCCAGTGCTTGCCGAAAGAACTCGAAGCGAACTGGGTTTAGCTCGTGCAACAAACTGGCCTGACCCATCGGGTTCCACCAATCCGCGCCAAAGCTATCGTAAAGGTTATTATCAATCTGGTAGGCGGTCTTCATTTTTGCAAACCGGCCAATACTTTTTTTAGCTGATAGTAGGCGTAACGCGGCAAAACACAACTTAGCACGGCAATCGCCAATAACCAGCGTGGCAGCCCAAATTGGCGCACCATCGAAAGATCGTCGTTTAGCACCCAGCGCTCGACTATTTTGCCTTCGACCACCCGGTTGATCGTCATGCCCGAAATCACACAACGTTTGCCGGTTGGTAAAATCCCCTGAAAGCTTCCCCGGTGATGACCCTCAGCCGTCCACCTGACCACCACCAAATCGCCTTCGGCAATCACATGGTCAAGTTGATAGTGCAAATCGGGAAAGGCCGAATGATAGCTGGCCGCCAGAGGTTTGACTTTATCCAGGCCGTAGAGCGGTTCCGGGCTATGGGTTGTATGATGCACCAGATCGGGGGCGCAAAGCTCATCCAATACGCCCAGGTTGCCCAGGTTGATCTCCTCAAAATAGCGCTCGATTACCTTTTTGTTATCGGTAGTTATCACCTCAAAAATCCTCTCTGAATGTTACCACTTTAAAAGTACCAGTTCGGCGCTAAAGCCCGGCCCCATCCCGATCAACAGGCCATAGCTACCCGGTCGGGCCTGTTTGGTAGCGATAACTTTATCAAGCATATAAAGCACCGAAACCGAGGAAATATTGCCGACTTCGGCCAGCGTCTCATAGCTCAAATGCAAGGCGCTTTTGTCCAGGCTTAGAGCAGCGCCGACCGCTTCGATTACTTTTGGCCCGCCGGGATGCACCAGCCAGACCGAAATATCATCAACCGAAAGTTTATGCCGGGCCAAAAACGCTTCTACCTCCGGGCCTAAATGTTCCCTGGCAACCCCCGGCAGGCTGGGGTCAAGCACGATCTTCAAGCCGGTATCCACCACATCAAAGCCGAGCGCCCTTTCGGTGTTGCGTATCAAAATCGAGCGGCTATCGACCACCTGCGGCTGATCGGGATGGGCTAGAGGATGTTTCGGCCCAACCATCAGGGTCGCGCCTACGCCGTCCCCAAACAGGCCACAGGCGATAATATTGGCAGGCGACAAGTCCTCTAGCTGAAAGGTCAGCGAGCAAAGTTCGGCTGTGATAAAAATGGTTGCCTCGTCGGGGTGTCCCCGCAAATAATCGGCGACCCGCGCCAGCCCTGCCGCCCCCGCCATACAACCTAACCCATACATTGGCACTCGCTTTAAGTTCGGAGAGAATGGCATCCGATTAATCATGCGGGCCTCGATAGAGGGGATCGCCAGCCCGGTCGAAGAAGCAAAGGTAATCTGCGATACCTCGGCAGGGTCTAGCCTGCCACGCTTTAATAGCTGTCTCAGGCAAAGCTCTCCCAGACAAGTAGCAAGCTCGATCCATTTATCGTTGGAACTGCCGAAGCCGATCAGGGTTTTGAGTTCTTCGGGCGGGACGGCCAGGTAACGACCTTTTACCTGGGTGCTATTGAACAAAAAGTTAATTCGGGTGCGCTCTTTGAGATGGGCATTGGAAGCGCCGATCATGGCGGTAGCTAACTCGGTTTGTTTGTAATAATGGGCCGGTAAAGTAATCGAAGTGGCGGCAATAAAAGCCATTCTATATCTCCTTCTGGCTGTTTTTGAACCATTTCCTATAAGCAGAACTTTTACTTGTAAGCCTAAAATTGAACCCAAACCTTGAGGAATTGAGTTCAACAGGGTTTCTCAAGCGAAAGTCCTACTAACGAAATAGTATTAAAGACTGTTTGCCCCGCCTGAGCGGGCAGGCCGTTTAATTTGCCAACCACTCTGTTTATTTTGCTTAGAGCTAGTCTTCCTTATGTGAAAAAGATAGCAAATTTTATACCGTTGTTGGAACTAACTTGAGACGAGCGACCAGATTATACCTATTATAGCCGGGAAGGGGATTCAGGCGCAATCTACAGGGATTAAACTCGAATAAGGGATGAGGGATGAAGGGGAACCTCCATTGGCGGAGCAATGTCTTACAAGTAGATGGGCAGAGGCGATCCTTACAATCGCCTCTCAAATCGGTAGCATTAGGGGGTCAGGTCGGAGAAAGTTTTGGCACGTTTACGAGCAAACCAGCGATAGCCAAGCCAGATCAGCCCAAGCAGCGGCCCCAGCCAAATCATCCAGGCTCCCACTGTCGCTCCCAGTACAAACAAAATTTGTAAGCCGCGCACCGACCCGGCCCAGGCCGTTTCAAGCGCCTTGAGCGCGTCCCAACCTTTGGTAGGTTCGTCTTTGCGGGCGGGAAGGGCGGCAGGCGCGATACTGATTACCAGATTGGACATAGCCGACTTCTTTTCGAGGTAGTTTAAGCGTCCCAACCGACGCTCAATCTCGCCGCGCACGCCGGTCAATTCCTTTTGGACATTCAAAATCTCGCCAACATTGGTCGTTTTAGTCATAAGCCGCACCAGTTCCGTTTCGCTGGCCTTCAGGTTAGAAACCTGCGCTTTCAAATCAACGTATTCTTCGGTCACATCCTGGCTGGTGGTGTTTTCGCTTTCGACTTTTACGTCACTCAAGCGCCGAAGCTGGTTCATTGCGCTATCAAACGCCGCCGAGGGAACCTGAATTGTAATCGTGCCATAGGCTTTGTCGTCTCGGATCGAGGTGTTCGATTGAAAGACCAGCCCATTCTGCCCAATCGCCAGCACCCGGATTTCTCCCAGCGTCTTTTCCACGTCCGGCGAGGTTAGCGAGAGCGTCGCATTGCGAATAATTAGGCGGTCGTCGGGGAGGGGTTGGCCCTGCGAATTGAGTGTCTGAGCATTTGTCGATTGGGCGACGGCAGCCGTGGTTGCCGGGTTGCTCGTGGTGCTGCTCACCGAACCACCACCCAGCCCTTTGGTCACTGCCGAAAAGACCGAGCCAACTTGTGGCCCCAAAACTATCGTCCAGACTGTCATAATTACCACCGCCAGCGCGACCAGTCCTATACTCACTCGCACCCCGATTTGCTTGAAAGACATTGTTGTTATGCTCCTTTTGTTTGAGTTGTCAGTCTATAGTCAGAATCTATTTAGCTACTTTTTCGACGATCCGCCACTGCCCATCGTACTTGAGGTGAGTGGTGTAATGATAAGTTTTGCCGCCCGACGATAGATAGGTTACATCCAGGCCGGGCCAGCCGTAGCGGTAGTGCAAATCGCCAAACACAAAGCTGTGGACGGTCAGCTTTTGGCGCTGATCGATAACCGCCAGTTTGTTCAAGCTTAAGTCGGCGCTATCAGCAAAGCGTAGTTGCACCGCTGTCAGGGAATAAAAGTCATAAAGTTTGGTTCGCACCTCCGCCTGGATATTGTCTCGGCTGATGATGAGGATGGCGGGCTGGTAGCTGCTGTCAAATTGGCGGTTCATCTCCGCCTCGATCAGTTGGCGGTAAATACTAAACTCGTGGGTCGGGTCGGAGGAGACATTTAGGGCGACCAGCCCAACCAGCAACATTACAGCCATTACAATCATCGACTTTCCGAGCATAGCGCCCTCCTTATCTATCTATTTAGTAAAGCCATTTATGTAGATAAACTACATATAAGGGTAAATTTTTTAGAAATTTAACTTTCTTCTACCTTTAACATTTATTATGTAGCTTCCCCTAACATATAGGTAAGCTACATACTGGGTCAAAAAAAAGGGGACGAATCCCCGATCTAATTACTGCCGCCGGGCGTGCATCTTTTCTAGCATGACGACAATCGAGCGTGGCACAAAGATAAAGGCTGCCAGCAAGAAAGTTTGGGCCACGACCGCCGCCGGATAAATCTCGATATGACGGTAGACCAGATCAATCGCTTGCTGGTAAATCAGGCAGATCACCAATGAAGCGAACAGGATGCAGCAACGTACCAACCGGGGACGGGCGTAGACGGCATCCAACACCGGGCGCAAGCGGGCCGGAGTTAGCCGCACCCCCAAACCCCGCGTGGGATAACGGGACGGATTGAGCGAAAGGCTCAGGTAGATCGCCACCAGCGCCGCAAACAACAGGCCGCCTCCCAAAAAGATGGCGGTATGGGCCGAAGTTTCGTTTCGCCCGATCTGCACCGGGTTTAGCAGGCTCAAAAACTGTCCAGTATAGCTTACGGTCGCGGTGGGTGGCTGGCCAGTCAGCTGATGAATTACAATATAGGTATCGAACAGCCGGTAAGGGCCGATCTCCAAAAAGGTAAAAACCGCCAACGCGCTCAAAGTCCATTCGCGCCGGGCCAGCCACAACAGCAAAAAGATCAAAAAGAGGGTCAGGGCCAGCTTGAAGCCAAAGCGGGTATACCCCCACCAGCTTAACAGCGCCTGGAGGGTAGCAAGTTGGTCGGGCGCGATAGGCTGTGACTGGCCGAGCGGAACCGGGTTGGAGGCTATTGCCAGCAATTCGGACGGTTCTAACAAGACCCGGAAAAGGGCGTAACTTGCCATTGCCAGCAAGCCAACCAGGGCCGTCCCCCACACATATTGCACCTTCGAGCGCCAACGATGGGCAAAGAAAAAGCCGAGCGTCAGGAAAATAGCACAAGTTCCCAGGGCCGTCACGCCGGTTCGCTCGACCTGCCGGGCGAAAGCACCCCAATCGGCCTCCAACAGTGGGATCAACGCGACCGGGAAAATCGCCAGCAAACCGACCTCGCGCGGGCTGAGGGTCGGACAATAGACCGCGTGCAACTTCTTGCCCAGTTCGTCCGGCGGGCCAAACTCGGCCAGAGCGCGGATAATCGCCGCTTCTTCGAGTAAAGTCGGGTCTTCTTCCTGATAGCAAGAGGCCATTTCGCGCAGATCACTCTCGACCCGGCTTAAAGCTCGTCGTTCGGGGTCGCCCCGCAACCGCAACTCGGTCTTGACCACCAGCAAATACTCTGCCAACCGTTGCTCCCCGACGGCTCGGTGGTTAGCCTGGGCTGCCCATTGGGTCAGGCCCGCCGGTTCAACCAGCATAGTGCTAATAAATCCCGTTTCAGGCATGGGCGATGGTCTCCTGCTAACTAACTTTCTCGGAAAGAGGTCTTGGGGCTGGCCCGGATTTTACCAGCTTGTAGAACCCTCGGTTTAGAACTTTTTAGAGTCTAAACACTCAGATCAATTTAAAGCACACGAGGCCGATCTACAACAGACCGCTCAACTTGCTGGTAAAAGTACGCCAATCTTCGGTCAGGATTTTGAGGGATTTACGGCCACTCTCGGTAATATGATAGTATTTACGGCGAGGGCCTTCGGTCTCTTCGTCGCCCCAGCGCCCTTCGATTAGGCCATCTTCTTCCAATTTGTGCAGGGCCGGGTAAAGCGTCCCCTGCTTAAACTCAAAATACCCTTCGCTGCGCTTTTCCAGTTCGGTCGAAATTTGGTAGCCGTACATCGGCTCCTCATTCAACATTTTCAAGACGATAATAACGGTGCTACCCTTGCGAAATTCTTTGAGTAGCCCTTTGGAATCCACTTCTTTTGGTTCTTTTGGCATCAGTTATGACCCATCATTCAGGTAATCGCCTTCTCCCTGTGTAGAAAGTTCTCCTTTGATTGTAGACTTGCTACATAGATTGTAGCAAAGCCCGCCGCTCCTGTCAATATGTTGAGGGTGACAATTTTTTCATCCTGTTAGTTTCCAATTTCTCAAGGAGTGCGCGTTAGTTTTTTGCATAGCAGCCAGGCTGTACCACCCTCTAAACTGGGTGTGGTCGCCCGTTCTTATTGGTTGAACCCTTGCAAAAAATTGACGCGCACCCCCTGATTTTTCCTCAATTGGCGACTTGACAAGTTTGCTCGAAAGAGGTATTATTTGCATATACCCTACCAGGGTATACTATAGAAATTATTTATAAGGAGAAATAACGATGAAAGAGCTAACTTTTGAAGTACCGGGCGTATCCTGCCAGCATTGTATCAATGCTATTACCGAGGAGACCAAAGCGGTAGGGGTCGCGGATGTTCAGGTAGACCTGACCAGTAAGCGGGTATATGTCGCCTACGATGATTCGGTGGTAAGCGAACAGCAAGTCAAAGAGGCTATCGAGGAAGCCGGTTACGATGTTGCCGGGCAACAAGAAGGCAAAGCCCTCAGCGCTCCAACCAGTAATAAGCAACCTATTAAGCTGCTCTAAACGCTTTGATAGGCTAACCTTCACCAAAGTTACATCCGAGTATCCAGCAAATTTAAGAGAAAAGAATGGGAGACCGCAGCAGGTTTCCTATTTTTTATTGCCCAGAAAGAGCAGAACCCTGATCTTTTGCCCTCCTGTTCTGAGCGGTCTACTATTGGTCAAATTGATGATAACCCCAAAGATCAAAGCTTTTCTTGATGCACAAGACCGTTTACCGAGCCAAAACAACCATTCGCAGCGCTTCAAAGTCTGTTCGCGCCTATCTATCTTGAATTTCGGCTTTTCTATGGTTCAATAGAAGCAAATATGTGAAAGTTGTCACAACGATTTTGTTAGTGAGAACTTTCGGGGAAGAAGTTAATTCAGGGCTGAATAAATGTTCGCCCCGCCTTGCTTTTAGCAGTCAAAGGCGAGAGAAGAAAGGAGTGCCACGATGCTGGACACAAAGAATATGCAGACGATCAACCTCAAAGTAACTCCCAAAACGGAGGTGCTGCTGGGCGAAGTATGCCAGGCGGTCAAAGCGCTCGATGTCGCTCTTGAACAGATCAACTTCCTGGAACCCTATCGCTCTGCCGAGCATGCCAACTTCAACAATATCGATAGCAGTTTGCCAGATGTAACGTTGGGCGAGTTGATGAATTGGGCCAATAGCTTTGCCTGCGAAGAAGGGCCGCAACTGGTACGCCAGGAGCCTGCCGGTTCAAGCCTGGTCAAGGCCCGCGCCCGCCAACTTGCTAGTATGCTCAAACCGATCACCCGGCGGGTAGGCGAACTGGCCGAATCTCCGGCCTATCGCAACCATCAGCCGTTTTTGCTGACTTCGCTGGCTCATCCCAAAGTTTGCTGGGCCTTTGAAGCCTTGTCCCACAAGATGAATGCACTGGCCGAACGCTAGTTAGTAGCTATCACAGCTTTCCGCTAATTCTTGATGCTTTTGGCTTTAGATAGGCTAAAAAGCTGATGGCTAAGATATTGCTATGAGTGTGCATCAAACAAACTTTCACCAAATCCCAGAACAATCGAATGACTAAAAGGCGGGTAGAGTATCCCGCCTTGTTTTCGCTTAACCGAAAAAATCAGACTGGCTAAGGAAAGGCAACATGGATATACAAGCGAGACAAGGGCGTTTAGCAGGCAAAACCGCGCTGATTACCGGGGGTGCGGGCAATATCGGGGAGATCATCACCCGACGCTATTTAGAAGAAGGCGCGACCGTCATCATTACCGGGCGCAACGCTGCCAAGCTGGAAGCCTACCGCATTCGGCTGTTGACCGAAGGCGGCTTTGAGGCCGAGCGGATTTTCCCGCTAGTGCTAGACAGTTCCCAGATCGCGGCAGCCCGTAGCGCTTTGCAATCGTTAGCGGAACGCTTCGGGCCGATTGATATACTGGTCAATAACGCCGGTTCTGCCGGGGCCAAACAGCCTTTGCACAAAGTCCCCCTCAGTCAGACCGAACTGGAAGCCCTGCAAGCCGCCGGTTTCGCCGATACCGAGACCCTTTCCGCCGCCTTTGGCAATTTGCTCGGTCTGACCTGGCATATGATCCGGGCGGCTTACCCTTATCTCGCACCGGGTGCCAGCGTTATAAATGTCAGCACGATTTTCAGCCGTACCAATTACTATGGGCGCATTCCGTATGTCGTACCAAAAGCGGCCCTCAACGTCCTCTCGCTGCATCTGGCGAAAGAGTTGGGCCAGAGCGAACGCGGCATCCGGCTAAATACGGTCTATCCCGGCCCAATTGATAGCGAACGGATTCGGACGGTCTTTAAGGCGATGGACGGCCTCAAGGGACAAACCGAAGGCAGCACTGCCGAAGGCTTCTTCAAGATTATGCGGCTCAAACGCAAAGGGCCGGAAGGCTTCGCCGCCGGGTTCCCCAAAAAAGAAGATGTCGCCGGGACAATCGTCTTTCTAGGCTCGGATGAGTCCGCCGCCTATAGTGGACACGTCTTTGAAGTCACCAACGGTATGGCGGTCGAAGCCGAAAGCAAAAGCAGCTTTGTCAGCCGTCCCGGTCTGCGGATCGTGGATGCCGAAGGCAAGGTCGTATTGGTCGCCGCCGGAGATGAGACAACCGTCGAAGATGCGATTGCCTTTGCCCAAACCCAGGCCCGTTGTGAGGCAAACGTCTTTCTGACTTTCCGTACCTCGGCAGCCGTCGAAGCGGCCCAGGCCGAACTGGGCGCAACTCGTGGTATAACGGTTGGACTACTCGACCCGTTCGACCCGACTTCGGTGGAGGCAACTTTCCGACAGCTAGAAGCTGGATTGGGCTACCCGGATGCCGCCCTGATTCTACCCGCCAGTGATGGTACAGGCTACGGTCACTCGCTTTTAGAAGCCGAAGACGAAGCGGCAGCCCGCTTTATGGAACAAGAATTGGGCGGCGCGGTTGCCCTGGCTTCGGCTCTAAGCCGCCTCTGGCGCGAGCAGGATGCGGCCCTAAACGACGTACCAAAGGTTATTTTTGTGACCAATCCGTCGGACGGCAACGGCAACCTTTTTGCCGAGGTCTACCGGGCCGGAGTCGAACAGCTGATCCGGGTCTGGCGACACGAAGAAGAAATTGATGTGGCTGCCGGACGTAAGCGCCGGGGGGTTTGGGCCAACCAGATCGTGCGCTATTCCAATCTGGAAAGTGAGAACCGCTCGTTTGCAGCGGCCTGGGCTGCCAAATTGCTCAACGGCGACCGCCATATCAAAGAGATCAACCTCTATTTGCCGGAGAAAATTACCGACGCGACCGGGGCGCAAAAACCGTCCTTTGGTTGGGCCGAGTCGCTCTTTGGGTTGCATCTGGGCAAGGTGGCCCTTATCACGGGTGGCAGCGCCGGGATTGGCGGACAGATCGGGCGATTTCTGGCTCTGGCCGGAGCGAAGGTCGTGTTATCGGCCCGACAGGAAGATCAGCTTATCGAGATGCGTAACGGCATCGTCGATGAACTGACCCAGATCGGTTATAGTTTCCCTGAAAAGCGGGTGATTATAGTGCCGAATTGTGACGTGAGTGACGAGTCGGCCCTGGGGCCATTGGTCGAAAAGACCCTGGCGACCTTCGGGCGGATCGATTATTTGATAAACAACGCCGGGATGAGCGGGGCCGAGGAAATGGTGATCGATATGCCAGTGGAAGCCTGGCGTTATACGATCCAGGGCAACTTGACCAGCAACTATTCGCTGATCCGCAAGGTCGCCCCCTTGATGAAACAACAGGGTAACGGCTATATCGTCAACGTCAGCAGCTATTTTGGCGGCGAAAAATATGTCGCCGTCCCCTATCCGAACCGGGCCGATTACGCCGTCTCAAAGGCCGGACAACGGGCGCTAGTCGAGATGCTGGCCCGCTTTTTAGGCCCGGAAATCCAGATTAACGCGATTGCACCCGGCCCGGTTGATGGTATCCGTCTGCAAGGGAGCGGCGGCAAACCCGGCCTCTATCAACGGCGCGGTCGCTTGATCCTCGAAAGCAAACGGCTGACCGAGATTTACGCCGCCCTGATCGAGAGCTATCGCGCTGGGGTTAATATCGATAATTTGCTAAATCTGCTGTCTTCTAACAATCCGACCGAACTAGCCGAACGACCCGATGCGCCCCCGGCCCTGCGGAAGATCGCCGCCAACATTGCAGCAAAGGCCAAAGGTGATATAGCGGCCTATAATCATCTGATGAACGCCACCATCGCCCGTAAGCTGATCGCCCGGCTTGAGCTTGGTTCCTTTATCGCCGAACAAGAATTGGCCCAAAAATGGCTCAAGGCTTTACCTGTCCCGCCCGACCCTTTCTTTAGCCTGGCTGAGATTGAAAAAGAGGCCGTCAAAATTAAGGAAAGTACCCTGGGAATGCTAAACTTGAACCGGATGCCGACCGAGCAGGACGTGGCCCTGGCGACTATCTACTATCTAGCCGACCCTAACGTCAGTGGCGAAACTTTCCACCCATCGGGCGGATTGCGCTTCGACCGCACCGTGACCGAAGGCGAACTATTTGGTAAGCCCAGCCCTGGTCGTCTTGAAAAGTTTTACGGCAAGAAGGTCTTTATTTTGGGTGAGCATCTTGAGCAACATATCATCCGGCTAGGACATACCTATTTAGACGAACATCAGGCCGGAAAATTGGTCATTCTGACCCGCACCCAGGAAGCGGCTAACCGGTTCTGCGCCCATTTCGAGTACTACGAAGGACGCGGACGTTTCTCGGCTATGCCCATCGGTAAAGACATCGAAGGTGGTCTCGACCGGGCGATCCGTGAACACGGCACTCCAATTGCCTGTATCAGCACCCCTTTCATACCGTTACCAACCAAAAAGCTGGTTAGCAAGGACACTAACTGGGAAGGGGTCTTTGACGAAAACGATTTTGCCGAGGTGATCGAAGAACATATCACCCACCATTTTCGGGTGGCCCGCAAGATGTCGCTGGTAGATGGGGCGCAAATTGTGCTGGTCACACCCGAAACCAGCCGTACCAGTCAGCCGGAAGAATTTGGGCTGGCGAACTTTATCAAGACCAGCCTGCACGCCTTTACCGTTACGCTGGCGGTCGAGAGCGAACGCAATCCCCACTCCGTCCCGGTCAATCAGGTTGATTTGACTCGTCGCGCCCGCACCGAAGAACCGCAAAACCTGGACGAAGAGGAAGAAGAGTTGAGCCGCTTTGTCAATGCGGTGCTGTTGACCAGCGCCCCACTCGCCACTGCCGCCGACAGTCGTTATCGTTCCCGTATCTACCGGGGCAACGCTATCACGGTTTAAGAAAAATAAGGGAAGCAAATAAAAATAATCGTCCCAATGTAGGGGCAACCCTATGTGGTTGCCCCTGGAGACCGCGCCGGGTGTTCACGGGCAACCACATAGGGTTGCCCCTACCATAATGTTTTATTATTTTTGAGTCCCTAATATCAGGCTGCAAAGGTCACTATTTGTGATTTTTGTAGCCTGATTTTGTTTTATAAAGGTATTGCTATTTATTTAGGTTTATGATAAGCTAAATATATCACCCAATGTTTATCCATAAGGAGGTTTGCCATGGACGAAACGCATCAGCGATTTTCTGCTGCACATTTGAGGACGACCCCCGAACCATTGCCGGTACGCAGTCCAAAATATTGCTTTGGGGCCGCTATCCTAAGTTCTTTAGGGGCAGTGGCGAGTCTATTTTTGCCCTGGTATAGCTGGTCTCAAACCGTCTTTAATGCCCTGGGAACCACGATAGGGGCAGGTCGTTGGCGTAGAGACCCTGACGGCCCCATCTTTGTAATGTATTTAGGGCCTCTCCTGCTCATTTTGGGTCTTAATATATTAGGCTTTTGCCTGGCTTTAAGGAACAAACGCGGGCCGACTTCTTCTCTAATTGTGGCTTGCAATATCTTTCTGACTGTAGTAGCGATTTGGGGGGTCGGCACGAATTTACTCAGCCCCTCCATTGTTGCCGAAATCGGCCCATTCATTACGCTCATCGCTATTGGAATTGGCCTTTTAGCAAATGTATTTAGCTTGATTGTTGATTAAGCTTATAGCAAAAGGGGGCGCTTTACCAATTCAGGTAAAGCGCCCCCTTTTTGTTAGCCTAACTTTCGGTTAGGGTTAATGCTAGTTAAGCCTTACAATGCGGTCGCCCGGAGCCTTGAGTGCCAAAGGCTGCGGTTGCGCCTGCATGTACTCGATCAGAGCATCCAGATCGATAGGGCCGCCGACAAGGTTTTTGCCATCGATAAAGACCGAGAAGCCATCGCCACCGGCCTGCAAGAAGTTGTTGACAGCGACCGAATAGGTCTTGGTCTTGTCAATCGGCTTGCCATCCGGCCCGCGCACTTCAACAATCTTACTATTGAAAGGCTTGCTGTTATCCCAGGTATAGCTAAGGCCGGAGATATGCAAGATACGAACGCGGTTCGGGTCTTTCCACTGCTGTTCTAGCACTTTATAGACCTGATCGCCGGTCATATCGATCTTGACCATGATATTACCAAAAGGTTGGATTGTGAAGAGCGAACCGTAGGTAATATCGCCAGCCTGCTGGTTGGCCCGCACCCCACCAGGGTTCATGAAAGCGAAGTCGGTCTTGAGCGCGGCCCGTTGCGAATCGGCGATCAAGTTGCCCATCGGAGTTTCCCCGCCCGGTGTCATATCGCGAGTGATTTCCTTGTCGATAGTCGAAATCTTCTGTTTGGCGATAGGGTCAACATCCTTAACCGCCTTCTGGACAATTGCGTCAATATCGGGGTCGGGCTTGATAAGAGCATTGATAACCGGGACATTGACCGCCCGCTTCGAGACAATCTGCTTGGTCTTGCTATCGAGTTGCAAACGCAGACTGGTCACGTTGCGGGTATAGAAGCCGGATTGTGTTACCAACTTGCCCGACATATAAGCCACGTACTCCTGGTGAGTATGTCCGCTAATAATCACATCAATCGCCGGGTCAAGCTTCTTGGCAATATCCACGATGCGACCGGTTACTTCTTCCTTACCAGAAGCGACCGAAGGTGTACCACCCTCGTGGATTGCTACCACCAGGATTTGAGCGCCCTTCTGCTTCATCTCCGGCACGTACTTGTTGATCGCGTCGGCTTCGTCCAGCACATTCAACGAGGCGATACCGGTCGGGGATACCAGGGTGGGTAACTCGCTGGTTACGGCCCCGATTATGCCAACCTTAACGCCACCCTTGTCGAGGATCACGTAGGGATCGAGGATTGGCTTGTTGTCACTCTTGTTGACGACGTTCGCCACCAAATAGGGGAATTTAGCACCACCCCAGTCGTTGCCACGCACCGGGTTTTTGCCGCCCTTGATGATCCGAAGGGTCTCGGTGATACCTTTATCAAATTCGTGGTTGCCGACCGACCCAGCATCAAATTTCATCATATTGAAAACTTCCATCGACGGCTCATCCTGCAAGAGGGCCGATTGAAGCTGACTCGCGCCGACGCTATCGCCCGCCCCGATCAAAAGCGTGTTCGGGTTGCTGGCCCGCAACTGGTTGACTAATGGAGCGATATAAGCCGCGCCACCACGCGGGATGTTGTTGGAGACTTCGGGCAAAAGCCGCCCGTGAAAATCGTTAATGCCGAGCAGTTGGAACTCGGTTACGTTGTAACGCCACTGGTAATAGTGACGACCGACGTTGCCCGCCTCGACCCGAAAGCCCGGTTCGTTGCCGGGGGTATAGGTCAGCACCCGCCGCTCAAAACCCTGGATCAGAACATCTTGTACTTTGCCACCGATCTTAGCCCGCGTCCAATATGGTTCGGTCAGGGGTTGGCCCGCTTCGTAGACCGGAGAGCCAATTAACTGACCCTGGACGATAGCACCGTTCTTGTAGAGCGGCCCACCCGAAGCCAGGAAATCCTGGAAAACATCGGCAATCGTATGCTTTGCACCTGCCGCCGACTCCCGCGCCCGCACCGAGTAGAGCGAGAGCGAGTCGATGCCGGACTGCACACCGTCGGGCCGGACGAAAGTAGTGATAACCTCACCCACTTTGAAGGCCGGGCGATCCATCAAAATGCCCAGGTCGGCATAGCTAGGGGCCGAAATATCGTCGAAATCACCCGCTACGCTTTGGCTGCTGGGGCCACGCTGTTCGGTCTTGCTGTCGCCTAGAGCCAATTTGCCGGTCATCATTTCTTTTGCCAGCATACCACTGGTTACTTTGCCGCCGGTCAATTCTAAGCGGCCTTTATCGAAGTAAACGGCCTGCCGCTTGCCGCCCGCCGCCTCTTGATAATCCTCACCGGCCTCGACTTTGTAAGCGCTCGGCCCCCATAGCCAGGTGCGCGAAGCGGCCTTCTGGATGATGGGCAGATCGCTGGTTTCGTAAACGGCCTTAATATCCGGGTTCAGGGCTGCTTCCTGGGCCAGCACCAATTCGGTCGGGCCGGAAAAAACGAAGAGCGGTAGGATAAGCAACGCCGCCAGGATCGAACGCCAAATGCGCCGACTTGTTATCATGCTAAATTCCTCTCCTCAATATGCTACCTGTCAATAATAGATAAACTACTTACTCAACGAGCCGTAAGTTCTCCGCTAAGGTCTGGGCCGTTAGCGGGCCATGTACTATCGCCCGGATGAACCCGTCCCGGTCGATAAAGACCGTTTGGGGCAACCCGCGTACACTGTAAGCTAGAGAGAGCGCCGCTTGCTCGTCCCGCACCAACCGCAAGCCGTCCGTAATGCGATACCGAGTGGTATAGTCGCGCACTTCGGCTTCACTCTCCTTCAAATTGACCCCGATTACAATTAGCCCTCGCTCGGTTTTGGCCTTAGATTGGGCTACCTCCGATAGCAAAGGCATTTCGGTACGGCACGGTTCGCACCAACTGGCCCACCAGTTCACCACCACCGGTTGCCCCTTTAGCTTTGTCAGCGAACTTTTGACCGCGCCACTTTCCGTCCAGCTAAAATCCGGCGCAACTTGACCGATTGCCGCCCGCCCTTCGACCGGCCCACCCGTCACCAGCCCCGAATCAACCGGCTTTGGCCCGGCTGTCCCACTTATGGTTATCGTCGGCTCCTCTCCGCACCCCCCCAACAACCACACCAGACCTAGCCCGACCAGGATTAAACTTTTCTTGAGATTATCCATGTCAGCTTTGAATTGCTTATAACAAATTGCAAAGAAATTGGACTGGTAGGGGCGACCCTTGTGGTCGCCCGTGAACACCATGTCAGGTCTTCGAGGGCGACCACAAGGGTCGCCCCTACCAAAAAGGCTCAATAACTCTGCAACTTGCTGTAATACTCAGTCCTCAGCCCTGATACTCACTCTCCAAAATAGACATAACTATTAGCGACTCGAAGCCGTTTTCGGTTTTCAGGCAATCGCGCAAAAGACCTTCGGTTACAAAACCTTCCGCCTCGTAGACGTGCTGGGCGCGATGGTTTTCGCTCTTGACATCCAGCCAGAGCCGATGAGCTTTTAGCTCCCCAAAGGCCCAACCTTGAATAAGCCGGATCGCCTCCCGACCATAGCCCTGGCCCTTCTCGCTCACCACGATCCGCATCAATTCGACGCTCCCGTGCGGGTTTTCCAACCCGTCTACAATCGCATACCCAACCGGCTTACCCTCGGCAACAGTCTCGATAATCCAATGGGCCGTATTCGGTTTCTCAAAAGCGGCCCGGTGCTGTTCGCGCAACCAATGTCCCACAAAAGAGCTATTCTCGCCATCATTCTCAGCCGCCAGCACGAAATCCAGATCACTCTCCGTACTGGCCCGCAACCTGAGTCGCTTCATTTCTTAAACCTTAATCGTTAAATCTCACCGCAGAGACGCAGAGGACGCAGAGAATAGCTAAAAATTAGAGAGTTATTCAGCCCTGCCATTGTGAATACTCTGACACGTAAATAGTGTCATTCTGAGCCGCAGCGAAGAATCTCGGTCCGTTGGTCAAGAACCAGCTTTGGCAAGAAGATTCTTCGCTTCGCTCAGAATGACACTGGTGTCAGGATTTGTGTGTCGTTGTACTGAGCCGCAGCGAAAAATTTTGATTCTTCAACGGGAAGGACATTCTTTGTTAAAACTTCTCTCCGCGTCTCTGCGGTTAATCCCAACCGTAAATCGTAAATCTAAATCGCTAGGCCGGAGCCAGATAGCGGGCCGCTTCGGTACGGTAGGCGGCGGCGGCGGGTAAGGCTCCGGCCAGCAGCCCAACCAATAGCACCGCGCCCAAAATGAGCGGCTCCTCAGCGGGAAAGCCCAAAATGACCTGGATCGAGTTGGCATCCCGGATAGCGATACTAATCAGCCAGGCTGCCAGGTGGCCCAACCCTGCGCCGAGTAGCACCCCAAGTGTCGCGACCAGGCCGCTCTCGACCAGCACCAACGCAAAAACCCGTTGTCGTCCGGCCCCTAACGCCCGCAACACAGCCAAATCTCGCCGCCGCTCGACAATCGCGCCGTAGAGCGATAAAAAGACCGTCGCGCCCGCCATCGCAATTGCAATATAGGTGATAAAGCTCAGAATTTGCTGGCCCTGCCCGACCAACTGGTTCAGGTTGTAGAGTTCGTTGTAAGGGATGACGGCCTGAGCTTCACGGGTCAGACGACCGGTATTGATCTGGTTCTGGATGCGGTAAAGATCGTTTGGGAAGGTACGCGGTTTGACCAGGATCGCTGTAACCGCATTTGGCCCGGTCGGGTCGCCCGGCAGCACTTTTTCGCTCTGGTGTATCTTCCAATAGCTTGCAATATCGACGTAAATACCGACATCCGCCGGGCTATCGGTTTGCTTCAAAACACCGACGACCAGATACGGATTTTTCTCGTGTTCATCGTGGGCAGCCTCGCCCGGCAACTCTTCCTCGTCGCCATGATCGGCCTGGAACTTCTGCCCAACGCTCAGGCCCAGCTTACGGGCCGCTTCCGACCCTAGCACCGCCTCGAAAGGCTGGTTAAAGACGCGGCCCTGGGCGACTTGAAAATAAGGCGGGTCGGTCGGTCGATTACGAAAATCGAAGAACTGCGGTTTGGTTCCGACGATCTTATGCTTTTTGTAATTATCGCCATAGCCGAGCGGTACAACCGCCGTCAGGCCGGGGTCTTGTTGCAACTTCTCGTACAGTTCGAGCGGTACATTCTGGAGCGGATTGCCCTGCAACAAGACTGTATTGATAACCAATTGCTGGGCGCTGCCCTTGCCACCAATAATCAGGTCGTAGGGTTCCGCCGCCCGGTTGATCCCATTCTGAACGCCTTGCGAAAGCAGCACCACCGCCAAAGCCAGCGCGACCGCTACACCCACTACAAAGACCGTCATAAGGCTTTGCAAGGCACGGTTGGTCAGGTTGCGCCAGGCGACTGCCAGCAAGTTCATCCACGTACCTCCGCCTCTTGAACATCCTGCTCGATCCGGCCCTGATGGTTCAGGCGGATAGTGCGGTCGAAACGGCCTAGCACCAATGGGTCGTGGCTCGCGACCAGCAAGGTCGAGTCGGTCGCTCGGCAACACTCTTGCAACAAATCCATTACCGTATTAGCGGTCTCGAAATCGACGCTGGCGGTCGGCTCGTCGGCGATCAAAAGGGCCGGTTGGTTCGCCAGGGCGCGGGCGATGGCGACCCGTTGTTGCTGTCCGGTGCTAAGTTGGCGGGGCCGATGCTGCAAGCGGTCGCCTAGCCCGACCTGTCCGAGCAATTCTTTAGCCCGGTGGGTGCGCTGTTTAGCGGGTATTTTGTCCGAAAAGCCCATCGCCATCAAGACATTTTCCAGAGCGCTAAAGCCCGGCAGCAAATTAAAGGTCTGAAAGAGAATACCAACGTAACGGGCGCGATAATCGTCCCGGTCGCGCTCCCGCATACGGTGGACGGCTTGCCCGTAAACCCAAACTTCCCCGCTGGTCGGCGCGGTTATCCCGGTAATAATATTGAGCAAAGTTGTTTTGCCGCTTCCACTCGGCCCGGCCAGAGCCACCGCCTCATGGTCGGCAATTTCCAGCCGCTCGATATGCAACACATTTAACTGCCCGCCCGCCGGGTTTGGATATGCTTTTTCTACATCTATCAACTTAATCATGCGAACGCTCCTGCCTGTCTGCTCCTATTATATTACAGGAAAAGAAAATTTACCTGCAAAACGGGCAGATTGCAATCAATTCGGCTGCTTTTCAGGCTTTGACACAATACGAGTTATCAGCAGAATAAGCCTATCGAGCATAAGTCAAACTTATTAACAGGTCTTTAAGGGGATTTTAAGATAAGTTTAAAGATTTGTTAGTTGCAAACCAAAAGCTTACTTTTTGGAACGCACGCTTGAAGTGCGGCCCTATCCTTCATGCTTTGTTCATCTCGACAACCTAAACTTATGCTAAGATGAGCTTGTTAGCGCAAAAAGAAAGTTATCCCGGCCTCACTATTTCTAACCTGCCACGCTAACTCGCACCTTACACCAAACCTTTAGAGTAGCAACATTAGCCAATTTATCTCGGATAGAAAATCCAACTTTATGCCACAAGGGTATCTAAGTTTTGTCTATCCGTGCTAATCAAAGAGGAGATTTGAAATGGCAGATATTTACGATACCGCCGTAGCAAATGGGTCGTTTACCACTCTTATTACAGCTGTTCAGAACGCCGGATGGGTTGAAACCCTCAAAAGCGAAGGGCCTTTTACCCTTTTCGCCCCAACCGACGACGCTTTCGCCAAGCTTCCGGCGGATACGGTACAGACGATTCTCAACGACTATAACAAGCTGGTCGCGGTAGTTAGCTATCATGCAGTCAACGGCAGCAAGCTGACTGCCTCGGACATTTCGGGTATGGTTTCAATCCCGACGATCCTGGGCCAGAATCTTCCGGTCGATACCAGTGCGGGAGTCAAGGTCGGCGGCGCAACCGTCACCCAGCCTGACATCGAATGCGACAACGGCATCATTCACGTTATCGACACTGTGTTAATGCCGGAGTAAAAATGCAGAATAGAGAATGCAGAATGCAGAATGACTATGTAATACCAAGTCCTGCTAAGTAGTAAACTAATGTCACCCTGAACACAGTGAAGGGTCTTGGCTCGTGGGCTAGAGCCGGGTGCAGGCAAAAGATTCTTCACTTCCACATAGGTTCCTAAGCTGCACTCCGCATTCTCTATTCTGCATTCTGCATTCTGCATTCTCTATTCTGCCTTCTGCATTCCCATTTTCTGGTATTCGCGGGTCAGGGTGAAAGCCCAGACTTCGCCTGCCCCGGCCTTTTTTATAACGCCGGCACATTCGTTCAATGTTGCGCCGGTCGTACAAACATCGTCAAATAGCAAGACGCGCTGACCGTTTAGGGTCGGGCCATTCCAACCAAAAGCGTTGTGAATATTGGAGGCGCGTTGTTGAGCATTCAGGCCAACCTGAGAATGAGTAGCCTGACGGCGTACCAGCCAATCGCCGCCATAGGGCCGCTGGAGCCGAGGGGCCAGCCTTTCGGCGACGATCTCGGCCTGATTATAACCACGTTTTCGCAAATGCTCGATGTGAAGCGGAACGGATAAGACAAGCTCAAAATGGTCGGCCAGATGAAAGCGGCCCAGCGCCCCGGCAGCCTCCGAAGCGGCCCACTCTCGCAAAGTCGCCACGCCCCGATATTTGAGGCGCAGGACAGCCTCACGACTGCCGCCTTCGTGCCAGAAGGCCGAGCGCACTCCCGTCAGAGCGCGATGGCTATCGCTCATCGCACAAAGGGTGCTATGGCAACGCTGGTCGAAAAGCGGCGCACTACACTGATGACAAAACGGCTCTTTGACATAGGGCAGCTTGCCATAACATTGGGGATGCACAATCGCCCCGGCCTGCAAACAAACCAGGCAACGGGTAGGATAGAAAAATTCGAGTAGTTGAGCTATAGGGTTCATACAGCTTATTTTAACCCAACTCTGTGTAAACAGCAATCCATTGATTAAATTGATGATAAAGGCAAAAACAAAAGGTTTTGTAAATGACAACTACCAGTTACGGGCCGAAATCGACCTTTCGCCGGGTTTGGATGATGGTTCGCTTGTGAAGACCTTGAAAAAGGTCTGATTTAATGGTTCAATAGAGGTAAGTCTGTGAAAGTTGTCACAGTTTTAGGTATTAGGTCGGCTTTGGGAAACGGCCCGACTGATACAAAATTACACCAGAGTATGCTTGTAACCGGGGAATATTTGTGGGAAGTGGAGGAATCTAAGAGATGAAGCACGCAGGTAACACAGGAACGGGTACGCCCCATCATAAAGGTAAAGATCACGCTTTTTTTCGGCATAAAACCATGTCGCACGTCAAAGTCCCTCAGCGGGAGCTAGAGGATGAGATTTGGGTAAAATGCCCCAAATGTCACGAATTAACCTACACCAAAGAACACGAGAAAACCTACAAAGTCTGCCAAAAATGCAAATATCATTTTCGGTTGCGCTGGAACGAACGGGTCGCTTGCATCCTGGACGAGGAAAGCTGGGTCGAAATCAATGCCGAGCTAAAAACCGGCGACCCGCTTAAATTTGCCAGCGAAGGCGAAGTCTATCCTCAAAAAATCGCCCAAACCCGCCGCAAATCCGGGATCAACGAATCGCTGATAACCGGTTATGGCACGGTCGATGGACAGCCATTAGGAATAGCGATTGCCGATTTCGCCTTTTTGGGCGCGTCGATGGGCAGCGTCTTTGGCGAAAAACTGGTCAGGTTGATCGAGCTTTGCATCGAGCAGCGAATGCCCTTGTTGACCGTTTCGGCCAGTGGTGGCGCTCGAATGCACGAAGGACTTTTCTCGCTCATGCAGATGGCAAAGACTACGGCAGCCCTGGGCCTGCTGGGTAAGGCTCGTTTGCCCCATATTTCGCTCCTGACCGACCCTTGTTATGGTGGCGTAACGGCCTCCTATGCGATGGTGGCCGACGTTATTTTGGCTGAACCGGGCGCGATGATCGGGTTCGCCGGGCCGCGTGTAATCGAGCAGACCACCCGCCAGAAGTTACCAGCCGATTTCCAGACTGCCGAATTCTTGCTTGAGCATGGCATGGTTGACCGGGTAGTTCCGCGTAAAGAATTGCGCGAGACGGTTGGTAGCCTGATCCGGCTATTCGGTCGCACTCAGAAAAATCAGGCTACTACCCCCGCCCTGGTGCTGACGTTGCCGGTACGCCTGACCGAGGAGTTGACCTATGCCCGTTAGACTCCGGCCTGGGGCCAGCGGCCCCTCGAACCCCCAAAAGCGTACCATCCGAAAAGTGGTTGCGGAAGGTAGCCCAACCCTGACGGCTCATGCCGAACCAGGGCCGGAAGTAAATATTATTCTACCCGAAACAGCTTCGGATGCTACCAGCCTGGTCTGGAAGAAAGTCCAACTGGCCCGCCACCCGGAACGCCCACATGCGTTGGATTATTTCAAGCGGCTCTGTCCCGACTTTTTGGAACTGCACGGCGACCGTCGTTTTGGGGATGATAAAGCGATGGTCGGGGGTGTCGCGGAATTTGAAGGGCGCAGCGTAATGCTGTTGGGCCAGCAAAAGGGCCGCGACACAAAGGAAAATATCGCCCGCAATTTTGGAATGCCGACCCCCGAAGGTTATCGCAAGGCTTTACGGCTGATGCAACAGGCCGAAAAGTTTGGGATGCCATTGCTCTGCTTTATCGATACGCCCGGCGCATACCCTGGCTTGCAAAGCGAGGAACGCAGTGTGGCCCAGGCCATCGCCGAAAATTTGCTGGTACTATCCCAATTGCGCGTGCCGGTGATTTCGATAGTGATCGGTGAGGGCGGCAGCGGTGGAGCGCTAGCTATCGGTCTCGCCGACCGCATCCTGATGCTGGAAAACGCGATTTATAGCGTCGCCAGCCCGGAGGCCAGCGCTTCGATCTTGTGGCGTGATGCCGGTAAAGCGCCGACCGCCGCCGCTACCATGAAGATTACTGCCCAGGATTTGCACGGCTTCGGTATCATTGACGAAATCATTCCAGAGCCAGAAAGCGGGGCGCATACCGACCCTGCTGCGACCATTGCTGCCGTCCGCGAGGCGATCCTGCGCCATCTGTCTGAATTGGAAGCCGTACTCGCCGAAGGTGAGCAGGAAACGGCTATCCAAAGTATGCTCGACACCCGCTACCAGAAATTCCGCTCGATTGGAGTCTGGGAAGAAGAACGAGTGGTATCCCCGGTTTAGAATTAACAGGGATAAACAGGATTAACAGGATAATAAAATATGCGAAATCTATAAGGAAAATCTATGGGCGGAGCCATATACAACAGAATAACCTCGGCCCTTGTAGGACATTGCTCTGTCAATGGATAATCGTAAATCGTAAATCGTAAATCCTGTCCATCCCTGTTAAATAAACCTATTACGTACAAAGCAGCTATCTTTCCCAATTAAGGTACAATATAATATTATCGATATAATAGAATCGAGTAGAGATCAGACCCGGAAGGAATAGTTTGCTTATGGAAAATAAGATTGTAATTCGAGAAGCCAGCGAAAGCGACTTGCCCGCTTTGCTCTCGCTCTACGCCGAGCTTAACGATGACCTGGGGGAAGTGCTATCGGTCGAGCAAGCCCGTGCTATCTTCGCCCGGATCAAGAGTTATCCCGACTACAAAGTTTATCTGGCCTGGGCCGACGATGAGGTGATCGGGACTTTTGAGTTGTTGATTATGGACAACCTGGCCCATGTGGGCGCAAAATCGGGCGTGGTCGAGGATGTGATGGTAAGCCAGAATAGGCAGGGCCAGGGTATCGGCAAACTCATGATGGAGTTTGCCCTCGAACGTTGCCGAGAGGCGGGCTGTTACAAAATGGCTTTGTCCAGCAATCTCAAGCGGGAAGCAGCCCACCGTTTTTACGATTCGCTTGGCTTCGAGCGGCACGGCTACAGCTTTCTTGTGCGGGAAGCTAACTGAGATTCGTAGGGGCGACCCTTGTGGTCGCCCGTGAACACCTTGCCAGGGCGAAGAGGGCGACCACAAGGGTCGCCCCCAAAGTTCCAACCTAAAAAGGATAGCCACGTTGTGAGTGTTAAGCGGATTGCAATTGTCGGTTCGGGCGGTTCGGGTAAATCTACCCTAGCCCGACAGTTGGGCGAAATCTTCGAGTTACCAATTATTCACCTCGATGCGCTCCATTGGAAACCGGGTTGGGTGGAGCCTTCTAAAGAGGAGTGGCTCAATATAGTAACCCAGGCCACCCATAAAGAAGCCTGGGTTATAGATGGCAATTACGGTGGTACCTTGAATTTACGATTAAAGGCCGCCGATATAGTGGTCTTTCTCGACTTGCCGCGTCTTCTTTGCAGCCGTCGGGTAATCGAGCGCTGGCTCCAGTACGCCGGACGTACCAGATCAGATATGGGTACGGATTGCCCGGAAAAAATGGATTGGGAATTTCTCAAGTGGATTTGGAATTATCCACGCGCCAACCGGCCCGGCCTTTTAGAAAAATTAGGCGCAGTGCAAGCCGAGAAGCGTGTAATACGGCTCACCTCACCACAAGAAGTAGCCGATTTTCTTGAGACGATCAGGCTGATCGAAAAGTATAACTTGCTTTGAAAAGAGTGGAGAATCACATGCAGGACGAAATTGTTAACGCAACAGAAGGAGCGGTCTACGCCCTAAACCTGTTCGATGTCGGCGACCGCGAAGAATATCTGGCCTACTCCCGAAGGTCGGCCCAGGCTGTCCAGCAGCACGGCGGCAAAGTAGTCGCACTGGGTAAGTTCCGCGAAGCCCAGCTTGGCGATATAACCCCGCGCACCGTTTTGATCCTGGTCGAGTGGGAGTCGCGGGCGGCCTTCCAAAGCTATGTCGATGACCCCACCATCGCTGATCTTCACCCGCACCGCGAAAAGGGCGCAACCAATTATATCTGGCATCTGTTTGACAAGCTGGACGATTTGCGCCCGATCTTGAAAGGGTAAAATATGCCGCAAGCAATTAAAAAATATTTTTAGTCGAGAGGATTTTTACGAGAATGATGACCGTTAGTAAAACAGGAGGAAAATAATGACCCAGTTAGAAATTTTAGGGGAGCTAAAAAGACTTACTTTGGAAGAACGCCTGGAACTTATAGAACAAGCTGTACACTTGATGCGCCAGGATATTTTAAGTTTAAAAGCGACCCCCTCTGAGGCTGGTAAACGACCTCCTTTAGAATTTACCCCGTTTCCCGTCGGTCTAATTTCGGATAAATTTACCTTTCGACGAGAAGATTTGTACGAAAACGAAGAGGAATTTATAGATGGCTGAATCTATTTTTGTGGATACCAATGTGCTAGTTTATGCAAATGTAGCTCATTCGCCTTTTTATCAACCAGCTACAGATCAATTAAAAGATTTGTACGATAAAGGGGTAGAAATTTGGATTAGCCGACAGATAATTAGAGAATTCTTTGTCTCTATGACCAGAGAAAACACCTTCATAGGCATCGTTGATGCAGCAGGAATTGTAAGCAGGCTTCGATATTTTATGAGTCGGTTTCGTGTAGCCGATGAAACGGAGCAAGTGACTGAAAATTTATTGATTTTACTAGAACAAATCAAAATAGGTCGCAGGCTGGTTTATGATGCTAATATTGTGGCTACTATGCAAGCCAAGAGTATTAATAAGTTGTTAACCCATAATACCGGCGATTTTGCCCGCTTTGCTCATTTGATTACGGTCGTGCCATTGCAGACTAATACGCCTTGACCGAATAAAGATAAATAAGAGTTTGAGATTACAATAGCTCAAAGAGGAGAAAGAAAAGGATGACGATTGCCCTTGAGAAAGTAGCACCACCGCAGGAAATTCGGGTGAACCCGGTGCGTGACCGGGAAAGCTGGGAGCAGATGCGAAAGGCCGCTCAGGAGAACCCCGGCCAGTTTCACGGTCAGATCGCCAAACGCGAAATCGATTGGTTCGATCCACAGTTGAACGGCTGGATACGCTGGAGCGATGAGGCAGGTCAATGGCTGGCCCACAGTGCTACAACCGGCGAAAAGCTCGAAAGCCCGGCTTACGGCCCCGACCACGAGCCGTGGGCGAAAGCCTTCGACGATAGTGCTGCGCCGTTCTACCGTTGGTTCGCGGGTGGGCTGACCAACGCCTGCTTTAACGAAGTTGACCGGCACGTCCTGGACGGCTATGGCGATGAGGTTGCTTTCTGGTTCGAGGGCGACCGTTGGGATCAGTCGAAGAATAACGGGCGGGGTGGGCCGGTGGTGAGTTACCCGGTGACACGCAAAAAGCTGCTTTTGGAAGTGGTCAAAGCGGCGCGGGTGCTGCAAAACCTGGGGCTAAAGCAGGGCGACCGGATCGCGCTCAATTTGCCCAACATTATGGAGCAGATTTATTACACCGAAGCGGCCAAACGGCTTGGTATTATTTACACGCCGGTTTTTGGGGGCTTCTCGGATAAGACCCTCTCCGACCGCATTCATAATGCCGGGGCGCGGGTCGTGATTACATCAGACGGCGGCTACCGCAACGCCCAGATCGTCGCCTACAAAGAGATTTACACCGACAAGGCTCTGGACAACTTTGTGCCGATGGAAGTCGCCTTGCAGATCGTCGAGAACAAGTTGCTAGAGGTCGATGCCGGGCCGCATCTGAGCGAAGCGATTATGAGTGCGGTACGCGACGCGATCAAGAGCGAGATTACGGTCGAGCGGGCCGACGTAATGCGGGCAGTCGGTATGGCACTCAGTGCGGGCGAGTTCCACCATCTGGATACCGCTTATAAGAGCGAGATACGGACGGCTATCGCGCTCGGTCTGGTCGAAGCGCCCGAACGGGTCGAGGCAGTAATCGTCGTCAGGCACACCCGGCAGCCCGACCTCAACTGGCGTAGCCGCGACCGTTGGAGCCACGAATTGCTGGATGTCGCCACCAAAGAGATCATCGAGAACGCCCGCAAAGCCGGGTTCGAGGTCAATAGCGAGGCCGAACTGCTGGCACTGCCGGACGAGAAGTTTATCCCGGCGGTCTGGGCGACCAGCCAACCGCTCCCGGTGGACGCAGAATACCCCCTGTTTTTTATCTATACCAGCGGCTCAACCGGCAAGCCAAAGGGGGTGGTACATACGCACGGCGGCTATGTTTCCGGGCTGGCCTATAGTGTCAAAGTTTCGTTCGACGCGCTGCCGGGCGATGTGATTTTTGTGGTCGCCGACCCTGGTTGGATTACCGGGCAATCCTACATGATTTGCGCGACCCTCGCGGCCCGCTTGACCGGCGTTATCATTGAAGGTTCGCCGGTCTTTCCGAGTGCCGGGCGTTATTCTTCGATCATCGAACGCTACAAGGTTAACATATTCAAGGCCGGTGTGACCTTCCTGAAGGCGATCATGACCGACCCGCAAAACGTGGCGGACGTGCGCGGCTACGAGATGAACACGCTACGGGTGGCGACCTTCTGCGCCGAACCCTGTAGCCCTTCTGTTCAGCAGTTCGGGATGCAGCTTATGACCCCCCAGTACATCAATAGCTATTGGGCGACCGAACACGGCGGGATCGTTTGGACCCACTTCTTTGGCAACAACGATTTCCCGCTCCGGCCTGATGCCCATACTTACCCGTTGCCCTGGATCATGGGGGATGTCTGGTTGCCGGAAGGCGAAGCCGAAGCCGGAAAACCGGTTCCTTATCGTTCGGCAGAACTGGAAGAAAAGGGCGAAATTGTGATTACCGCCCCTTATCCGTATCTGGCCCGCACGATCTGGGGCGAGGCCGAAAAGCTGGGTCAGCCCGATTGGAAAGGCGATATTAAGCGTTATAGCGATACCTATTGGGGCAAGTGGGCCGGAGCCTGGGCCTACACGCAGGGCGACTTTGCCATGAAGTACGCCGATGGCTCCTTCAGTCTGCACGGGCGCTCGGACGATGTAATTAACGTCAGCGGCCACCGCATGGGAACCGAGGAAATCGAGGGCGCGATTTTGCGCGACAAGCAGGTCAACCCGGATAGCCCGGTCGGGAATGTGATCGTGGTCGGCGCACCGCACCGCGAAAAAGGTTTGACCCCGGTCGCCTTTGTGTTGACTGTGCCAGGTCGCCGCCTGACGGTCGAAGATCAGCGCCGCCTGACCGAGACAGTCAAGAACGAGAAGGGCAGCACCGCCATACCAAGCGATTACATCGAGGTCAGTGCTTTTCCCGAAACCCGCTCCGGCAAGTATATGCGCCGCTTTCTCAAGAATATTATCAACGATGAGGATTTGGGCGATACGACGACGCTACGGAACCCCGAATCGCTGGTCGAAATCCGCCAGAAGATCGCCGAATGGAAGCGCAAACAGACCCGCGAAGAAGAGCAAAAGATTTTCGAGGTCTATCGCTACTTTCGGATCGAGTATCACGAGGTCAAGCCGGGCGCGAAAGTCGCCACCGTCACTATCACCAACCCACCCGTCAACGCCCTCAACGAGCGCAGCCTGGACGAGCTTATCACGGTCGTCGATCACCTTGCGCGGCGCGACGATGTAAAGGTGGTGATCTTTACCGGGCAAGGCACCAAAAGCTTTGTAGCCGGGGCTGACATCAAGCAGTTGCTTGAAGAAATGAACACCTTCGAGGACGCGATAGCCCTGCCCAACAACGCTCACCTGGCCTTCCGCAAGATCGAGACGATGAACAAGCCTTGTATCGCCGCTATCAACGGCGTGGCCCTCGGTGGTGGCCTCGAATTCGCCCTGGCCTGCCACGTCCGCCTCGCCGAGCCGACCGCCATGTTTGGTCAGCCCGAAATCAACCTGAATCTGTTGCCGGGTTACGGCGGAACGCAACGCTTGCCACGCTTAATATCTTGGGGTGATGAGACTTTTAGGTTGGTATCAGCCATAAAGATTATTTTAGGTGGTCGCCAATTTGCCTTTGACGAAGCGGCGAATTATGGTCTTCTTAACTCGGTGAGAACTTTACCTGTAGAAATGCCTGATGTATTGAGCGAAGCTTCAAAGCAGGCACGTATTTTTAGCGGGCTTGCTGGAAACGCATCCCTTTTAGGGGAAGCATGGCAGGAACGGAAGAAGCAATTAGAGACTTGGGAGCAACCCCAAGAATGGCCTACTGACATTCTTGAGCATCCTGAAATCGTCGCCATCCTCAAGCAGGCCGAAGCCGCCGGACGCAAGCAAGCGGTTGAGCGAGCGATTGAAGCGATCCGCTATGGTTGGGAGAATGGCTTTAGTAAGGGGTTGCAACACGAGGCTGAACTATTCGCTCAGGCCGTGATCGACCCTGAAGGCGGCAAGAAAGGCATTCAAGCGTTCCTCGATAAGAAGAGCGCCGCTCTGCCGGTTATGGATAGACTGGCCTATAGCGAGGAAGAAGAGAGGGGCTTGCTAAAAAGTGGCGCATTGCTGCCGACGAATGCCCCGTACTTCCCCGGCTTTACACCCTTGCCGTCGCACCAGTACGCGATGGGCGCGATCAAGGACGTGGCGACCGGCGAAGCGATTCACGGCGACCCAATCGTAGCCGAGAAGAAGCTGATTATCCCGGTCGAGAGGCCAGGGCCGAATCAGGCGTTGGTCTACATGCTGACCAGCGAAATCAACTATAACGACATCTGGGCCATTACGGGTATTCCGGTTAGCCAGTTCGAGGGACGTGAACGCGACTGGCACATCACAGGGAGCGGCGGGATCGGTCTGGTTGCGGCGATGGGTAGCGAACTCAAACGCGAAGGTCGGGTCAAGGTCGGTGATATGATCGTGATCTATTCCGGCGAGAGCGAAATCTTGTCGCCCACGATGGGCAACGACCCAATGTTCTCGGAGTTCCACATTCAGGGCTACGACGGCAGCGACGGCAGCCACCAGCAATTCTTACTGGTGCAGGGGCCGCAGATGCACATTAAGCCCGCCGATTTGACGTTGGAAGCGGCAGGCTCCTACATCCTGAACCTGGGAACGGTCTATCGCGCCCTTTACACCATCCTCAAGATCGAGCCGAGCAAAACCCTCTTTGTGGAAGGGGCCGCGACCGGGACGGGGTTGGAGACGGTCAAAGCCGCCTCGCGCAACGGCCTAAAGGTGACAGGTTTGGTCAGTAGCCCGGAGCGGGCCGCCTATGTCAAGAAGAACGGCGCGGTCGGGGCGATCAACCGCAAGAATTACACCGGCGAGGGCTTTATCCATCTCAGCAAAGTGCAAGGCGATACGCCACTCGCCAACATCTGGACGCGCATCCCCCGCCAGAAAGACCAATGGGCCGAATGGGAAGCGGCGGGCAACGAACTACTGACCGACTACCGCGACCAGAACGGCGGACGATTGGCGGACTACTCGGTCAGCCACGCCGGAGAGCAGACCTTCCCGCGCAGCTTTCAGCTTTTGGAGCAAGGCGGCACGCTAACTTTCTATGGCGCGTCCACTGGCTACCACTTTACCTTTATGGGCAAGCCCGGCGCAGCCTCGGCCCACGAGATGATGCAACGGGCCAAATTGCGGGCCGGTGAAGCGGTCTTGCTCTACTACGGCACGCCCGGTTCGCTCGATCAGAGCGGGATCGTCGATGCGGTCGGCCTCGAGGCTATCGAAGCGGCCCGGCAAATGGGCGGTCGCTGCGTGGTCGTCACCTACACCGACGCACAACGCGAGTTCGTCCAGTCGCTCGGCTATGGCGATCTGGTCAAGGGCGTGGTTAGTCTCCAATCGATCAAACGACGCGAGGGCGACGATTTTGACTGGCCTATGCTGGATGGCGGTATGCCCGACCTGCCCGACCCCAAGACCGAAACGGAAGCCTTCAAAGAAGCCGTCCGGCTTTTTAACGACCGCATCTTCAAGCCGATTGGAGCGGCGGTCGGCGGCTTCCTGCGAACGCTCGACAACCCACGCGGCTATCCTGATCTAGTCTTCGAGCGGGCCGGACACGATGCGCTTTCGGTCAGCACTGCGCTGGTCAAGCCTTACACCGGTCGGATAGTCTACGCCGAAGAAATGGGCGGGCAACGCTTTAGCTTCTACGCGCCACAGGTCTGGATGCGGCAGCGCCGGATTTACATGCCGACCGCCAACATCTATGGGACGCACCTCTGCAACGCCTACGAGGTGCTGCTCATGAACGACCAGATCGACGCGGGCCTGCTCGAAGTGACCGACCCGCTGGTCGTGCCATTCGAGGAAATGCCCGAAGCGCATCAAGCGATCTGGGAGAACCGCCACGCCGCAGGCAACTACGTCGCCAACCACGCCCTCCCCCTCATGGGCCTCAAAACCAAAGAAGAACTATACGAAGCATGGGCAGCGGATAAGGGATGAAGGATGAGGGATGAGGGATGAAAATATTGTAGGAGCGGGCTTCTGCCCGCGATGAGCGGAGGACTACTGTAGGAGCGGGCTTCTGCCCGCGATAGGATGAAAATAGCCGCACCTGGGAAAGCTGGGTGCGGCTATTTTCGGCTTTTCCTGATTAGGATTAGCGTTTTGTTTTTCGGGCTAAAGAGAGTAAAATTGAGGCTGGTAACAAGATGGAAAACAAGGATTATATATGCTATCAACAAAACTAGAACAAATTATTAAAGAAGTCTACTCTCAAATGCTCCAAGACTCCCATCACAGCTTAGTATTTAACCAACGCCTTCCAATATACCAAGCAATTAGACAATCTCATCCTGCGATTGGTAAAAACGCTCAAAGTTAGTTAGCAGTTTTAACTGCACAAAAGGTTTTACCAATTTGGGAGAAAGAATGTCCTGTTGACGATACCGCCAGAACCAATCTTGAATTTGCAGAAGCCCTTTTAACAGGTAAACTTACGCTCGAACAGTTAGAAGAAAATCACCCCGTAACTTTAATGTATCTTGGTGGGGGTCTTGGACAGCATGGGGTAGACTATTCAGATGAAGCTAACTACGCTTATTATGCGCCAGATTTGGCTTTAGCTTAGGTCTAATCATCTCAACAAAATTTGGAGTATGCTGATATAGCGTTTCTAATAGTTCTTGAGGAGTTTTATGATTTTTCAAAGCCGCCGCCTGTTCTTCAATAATTTCTACTAGCTCAAGCGGAAAGAGGCTGAATTGATGTACTAGAAAAGTATCTGGTAGCTGGGCTTGAATGTTGAAAGGGTCAAGCACGGCTGCTGGAAAATCTTTCAAATTGAAGGTCACTATAACTTGGGAATTACTGGCAATAGTAGCCGCTAAGACATGTCTGTCTTTTTCGTTATTTTGCATCGAGGGTATAAGATGCTGGTATCTAACTGGTTCAATAATAGCTTCCTCAAATTCTTCTTTTAGAATCTGAATGAGTTTAGCGGCTTTATCCTCTGGCATTTTTATCTGTTTTATGCTGACTAAGTTGCGTCGGACTTCTTCAAGAATTTCCTCTGTCCAGTGCAACCTAAAAAGCCCCTTTTCAACATTTCGCAGTAGCGTATCACGTAAAGAAGCTAGAATTATAACATTAGCATCAAGCACTACGCCAAAAGAGGACATAAAAGTTAATCGTACCCACCGAATTCTTCGCTTAACCGCGTGATTTCATCTAGCTTCTCTCTTCGCTGTAGGTCGCGTTTTCTCCTGTACTCCATCAAATCTTCAAATTCTATTCTTCGATGCGTCCCAACCAGATGAAACGGTATTTTTCCACTCTCTAACAGCTTAATTAGGTACGGTCTGGACACGTTTAGTAAATCGGCGGCTGATTGAGTAGATAATTCTTTGTTTATCGGGACAATACTTACGGCTTGGCCGTTTAGAAGATAAAAAACAAGTTGGTCCAAAAAGCGGAAAATCGAATCTGGCAATTCTATTTCGGCTCCATCAGGGCTAACCAACTTGGCACGATTTAAGGTCTTATTGGTAAAATAATTTTTAATTATGTCGTTAATCTTATCTAAATCGGCCTGGTCACTTTCGGAGGCCGCAATTGGTTCACGTTCCATTACATCTAACATCTTTAAATTCTCCTTTCTTGCCTAAAAGAATAGCATATCAAACAAATAAACGCAATATCCGAAATAAACGAAACCAGTGGCTAACAAAGTAAAAATATAACTGGACGGGTTAATCGAGGGCGTTGCCGGGCGAGGCGGAAACTGCTATAATTCCGCCATCATGAATGCTTCAACCGAGTCGGGTAAAAGGCGGTCTGAGGGCTGCCACTGCAATTTGAATATAATGGTGTAGGTTGGCGGGCAAACACGAACAATTGCTAACCGAGGCCGACTCCAGCCCGGTCGGGCCGGGTGTTGCAACTCGCCGGTCGCGCCTGCTTATCAGCCCGACCCTGTGGGCGTTAGTGGCGGCCCTGGTGCTGGCGGCACTTTACGGGCGGGTTGCTTTGCTGAACCTGGGCGTAGGGGTCGTCGGGGGCGACCTGGACGGCTACGAAAACCTCTGGAACGATCATTGGGTACGCACCGCGCTTTTGGATTTGCACCGTAACCCCTTCTTTACCGACTATCTCTATTACCCGACCGGGATCAGCTTGCGCTACCATACCCTTAACCCGCTCAACGGCCTGTTTGCGATTCCGCTCTGGCCGCTACTCGGTTCGGTCGCCACCACCAATCTAAAATTCCTGCTCTCGATGGCCCTGACCACTTTTTGCGCCTACCTGCTGTTCAAAGACCTGACCGGGCATGCGCTGGGGGCTTTTGCGGGCGCGGCAGTCTTTACCTACGCCAACGACCAGCTATACGGCTTTTATAGCTTCGGGCAGGCCGAAAAGCTGGCGGCATGGTGGTTCCCGCTCTATCTTTGCTTTATGTACCGGACTTTGCATCGTCCGCGCTGGGGCCGCTATATCGCCGCCTCGGTGCTGACCTTGCTGGCGATGAGCCTGACCGACTGGCAATATGTCTTGTATGCCGTGATCGTTACAATCGGTTATTTTGGTTTTAGCCTGTTTACTCGCCAAATCTGGGCCGCCAAGCGCCTGCTCTTTTTCAAGCTGGCGGGGATCGGGCTGGTCTGGCTGGGGATAGTCTGGTTCCCCTTGCTCTGGCCTATGCTTATCGAAGCCCGCGACAACCCCTGGCTGGCCGTCAGCGATCAGGCCGGATTCCGGTCACGGGCCTTGAGCCAGTTCTTCGAGATCATACCGGGCAGTGCTACCCGACCGCTCGGCAATCCGGGCTATCTGGTGCTGGGCCTGACTTTAGCAGGGCTGTTCCTCTTGTGGCGCGGCAAACCGGGCGTGAACCAGCGCGAACGGGAACTGATCGTCTTTTGGGCGATTGCAGCGGGGCTGGCCTCGCTCCTGACGCTTGGCCCGCGCTTGAAGCTAGTACCGGGCGACGAAGATACGGGTATCCCAATGCCCTATGCCCTGCTCTACAAACTGCCTATTTTGAACATTGGGCGCGACCCGGAGCGGTTTTATATCATCGCTTTGATTGGGTTCGGTTTGCTGCTGGCCTTTGTCCTGCGCCAGTTGCTGCCTCTGGCGACCCAATTTGTTAGCAGCAGATTAGCCCGGCTAAAACTTTTCTCCGCTTCATCCGGCAAAATAGCTTCGGGGCTGATTTCGGGGCTGTTGGTCTTTGGGATACTGGCGATTACGCTGGGGAGTTTTGTAGTCAAGGCTGGGGAAGTCCGGGTCGATCCACCCGACTGGCCTGCTTTTTATTACGAACTGGCAAAGGATAACGAGACCTACGCTATTATGGAATTGCCACTCTTCGCCGAGGATAAAGGCCGGGGCGAAGACACTTACGAAGCCTACCAGAGCATTCACGGCAAGCCGCGCCTGGGGGGACGCTTGGCCCGCGACCACAAACTGACCAACCCCAACAACTTTACCAAACAAGCCACCCTGTTCCGCGATTTCTTCTGGGCCACCCGTAACCAGAACGTCATCGAAGGCTTCCGCCCCTCCAAAACGCCCGATCTGCTCCCGACCCCCGATTACAAAGACTGGGGCTTGCCGCTACTCAATTATTACAAAGTGCGCTATATTATCCTGTACCCGGAGGCACTGCGTGATACTGGCCCGCAGGCGTTCGGCGCGGCCCAGACGATGGTCAAACGGGTGCTAGGTGAAAAAGTTCAGCCAGTCTACCAGGATGCCAAACTGATCGCCTACCGCGTCCCGGACGCACCTACCCCAATCGTCCCGGTCTTTATCGATCTTGCCAGCGAAGGCTGGTATACGACGGAAAAGAACCCGACGGCTCCGGCCTTTCGCTGGGTCAACGCCTGCAACAACAATCTAGCCGAGTCCTCGCGCCAGTTCGATAAATGCGAGAATCGGGCCGGGGAGTTACTGGTTTTTAATCTAAGCCAAAAGACCCGCCGAACCAGAATCCAGTTCACTACCTTTAATTACCAGCAACCCCGCGACCTTAAAATTGCGATCAACGGCTTTCAGGCCGAAAGCTTCCGGCTGGAAGCAGGAGCCAGCCGAGAAGTCAGCCTCGAATTGGATATTCCGCCCGGCCTGAACAAATTAACCATCGCATCGCCCCAACCACCGGTCCCGGTCAACCAGAAAGACGACAACCGACTGTTGAGCTTTGGCTTAAACCAGGTGCGGCTAAATGAGATCGGAACAACCCCTTGATGGGAACTACTCACCGCCGAGAAAAGCCAATATTTAGTAACCAAACAAAAAAGGTGATGACTACTCGCCACCACCTTTCTGAGCAAGATTTATTAAAATAAATCGTGTAGAAGCAAATTAACGAAGTTGTAAAAGCACCTACGGTAGGTCTTGTCTTTTGTTGCGGGAGAAAATAATCAGTGTTAGCAATCCAGCCAGACCTGCTAGTAAAGCTAACCCCAACCCGACTACCAGCAAAGGAGCCGAAGAACTGTTCTCTACTCCGCCGCCGCTTCCGCTGGCAGGACTGGCAGGCAAGGGGCGGTTGGCCGGAGCGTAGAAGTAATAATTAGCCGAGTAGTCAACTCGAACTTCTTTATCCTGGCTGGATTGAGCGCAGTCGGCGGCGGCAGGGGCTAAACCGCCTGCTGTATCGACCCGCTGGACACTGGTGATTTTACTAAAAGTACCATTTCCCTCGTTAGATTTAGCCTTTAGAAGTAGCCAGGGAATAGCTTTTCCGTCGGGCGCATCCAGTCTTTCTTTGATCTCGCCTACTACCTTGCTTCCATCGTTAGCTTCCCAGCTTGGCCCGGCATAATGTTTTCCAACCTTTACGCCCTGCTCATTGAAAAGATCAGCTTCGGGCGCTTTTAAAGTCCATTCAAACCCGGCAGCATTGGTGGTGCTGGTCTTACAAGTGTAAATTTGGACACCCTTAGCTTTGACCACAATACTTGGCACCTCTCCTGACGGAGCTTTCAATTTATCGGGAAGGGTGGGAGGTACGATAGCCTGGGCCTGGGCCGTCAGGGTTGACAACAAGGGCAACCCTGTCATCAACATTACTGCCATTACTGTCATTACCAGCTTGGTATAATTAAAGTGTAGCTTATTCAACTCGTATAATCCTTACTGTTAGCTTGTATCCTGGTAATCCTCCCCTAAATTGAGGCTAGATAACCTATTTGATACAGTCTAAACGCTAGTCAATTTCGTTCGCGCGTTATCCTAACTATTTTAATTCTTGCTGACGCTTTTGACATCGTTTAAACTGAGTAAGCGGTGGATTATTTAGTCGATAAGTTTTTTGGCTTCGCTAGTTAATTCTAACTAATTTCTATATAACAAGACCCAGCCGTGTCACCCTGAGCGTAGCCCCCAGAGGGGGGTGAGGCCACGAAGGGTCTAGATTCTTCGGCGGGGAACTATCTTTGGCAAAATCCAGCCTATCTCCCGCCTCAGAATGACAACGCTGAGCAGTTATAAATTTAGAGGAGATAGACCCTAAATTAGATCGTTCATGATCTGCTCAAGCTCGGCGGCGAATTTGGGCAGACTGGCCTGGAAGAAACCGCCTTCCTGCCCCATTATCCGCAGTTCGCGGTAGGCTTCGGGCGACCCGCCTGGGTTGAGGGCCAGTTGGCGGAAAAGACCAAGACGGCGTAACCCGACCTCGTTCAAAAGGCCGCTACGTGCCACACTTTCCAACAACGCGACCACCTGCCGGGCAAAGGCCGGACGATAGCCCAAACCTGCCGTCAAAAGCGTAAGCGCTTCCGGCCAACCCCGTTCCTCGCTCAGCCAAAAGGCATGCCAGACTTTATCCAGCGCCCACTCCCGCCACTTCAGATCGTTTACCCGGTCGCGCAGGGCCGGAAAATTAATACTCCACTCGCTCAGTCGCCCCTCGAGATATTCCAGCCCACGCTCGTTGACCTTCGCCAACCCGTTCGAGTCGTAACGGCGGGTCGGGTCGAGTAGCCAACGACGCAACGGTTGGTTGACCGCCGCATGCAAGGTCATCGGGCGACCTGGCTCGAACAGGAAATCGTAACGCTCATCCAGTCGGGCCAGCACTTCATGGGTCGAAAGCATATCCTGGCGCAAATCGAACAACGCCCCTAACAACCCCTGTTCGGGGCGACGCAAAGTCGCCAGAGCATACAACTTCAAACGGTCGGGATGACCGGGGCCAAGCGGCCCACTGATAAAAGCTTCCAGCAGAGCCGCCACTTCCGAACTACCCGGTAACGGCAACTCGTCTACACTCAGGCCGGTTTGCAATAAGAAAGCCGATAGACGGGCCGCCAGGGGCCATCCGCCGGTCACGTCTTGCAACCGATCAATCAAACCGGGTGAGCGGTAATTCGGGTTGGCCTCAACCTCATCGGTTTGGTAGCGCAGCAGTTCCAGTTCGTAAAAGCGAAGCAATTCGGCCTCGCTAAAACGCTCCGGCACAAAAGCGGCAAACCGTTCGGGAGCGACCACCTGCTCCAACTCTTGTGGCAACTGCGCTCCACTTAGAATGAAAAAGACCCGCGACCCGCTCTCCTCCAACATCGGCTTAAAGACCGTTTCGGTTGCCTCGATTACGGCCTCGAAATTATCCATGAAAAAGAGCAAGGGACGTTCGGCGCTCCACGCTTTCAAACAGCGACCTAACGCCCGCGCCCGATATTCCCAAACTGCCAGCAATTCGGCTCCTTCGACGGTACGGGCCAGCTTTTTGGTCTCTTCGATGGCAGCCTTATATTCCTCAAAATAGCCGCCACCGTTATCGCGCATACAATGGCTCTGGATTATATCGAGCAGCGTTTCTAGCGGCAAAGCTTCGCCTTCCAGAAGAGCGGCTAACCGTCCGTCTCGCTCGAAAACCTCGGCCCAATCCAGCCGAGTCGCCCGAAACCGACGCGCAAACTCCTTTTCCTTCTGAGCAATGTCGCGTAGTCGCAAACTCAGGCGGGTCTTGCCGCTCCCGGATGGGCCACCAAGCAACGCCACCCGGCTTTTGACCGCCTGCCCCACCTTCGCCTGTTTAGTTCCGCCCCCTAATAAACCACCCAAAAAGCTCTTGCGAACTCCGGCTATATCTAGCAGCATCTCCCGAAAGCGGGTCTGCTCTGCCTCTCGACCGACAAAAGTTCCGGCAGACAACTGTTTGGGAGATTTCCCCGACGTTTGGCTCGTCTCGGCTCCACCGACCGGTCCATACTCGCCGTCCGCCATTCCTGGCTCTACAGACATTGTTGGTTCCTCCCTAAAGCTAAACTGTCGGCTGAAACCCCTCAGCTAAACAATTCAGTCTGGTAAACTTTCGCTCTATCTGACTGAGGTACTGCTGTAGGTGTTCAATCGCGGGCGGAAGCCCGCTCCTACAAATTGAACTTCTGGTTTGGTACTGCTGTAGGCGTTCAATCGCGGGCGGAAGCCCGCTCCTACAAATTGGACTTCTGGTCTAGCCTTCTATTTAGCTCAATCTGAGATTAGATATATTTCGCACTCAGTTCAAAACGGCTGACACCTGATACCTGATACCTAATACCTAACACCTGACACCTCATACCTGACATCTTCTTCAATCCATATCCTCGCCGGTACGCAACGAGCGCAAGTGAGCAATCTCCTGGGCGACCGCTTCGGCGAAGCGACCGGGAGCGCGGGTCGAAAAATAGGCTTCATTTTCCGGCTTGTGTTCCAGATAAAGATCGAGCATTTCGGTTACGACCTTGAGAGCCTGCCGATAATCGTTCTCGAAGTAAGGCGGGTCGTTCTCCTTGCGGTTGATAAAAATCTGAGCCTCTACCAGACTGTTAAACCCTAACCCGCTATCGACCCGACGCTCCGGCCCATCCCAAACGGTGTACATCCCGCCGCGTGGCCCGGTCGTGCGCTCTATCGTATACCCATGATAATGTACCTTGCGCTCCATCAAACCTTCTGTTGTGTCTCATTATCTCGTACCTCCCAAAGTCTCGCAATATCGTACCGATTAACTGAACTCAAATTATCACAACCAGGTCATACTACCTTACATTTGAGGTTATAGGGCAGGGTTTTCCTTGTAAAAATTCAACCTTAC
>JBBQWM010000034.1:0-63445 GCA_038210655.1 Chloroflexia bacterium | reverse complement strand
TGCACTGGGCTTAACCACATCAAAACTTAAAGCGTTGGCAATCAATAACTTCTCCAGACCGTTTTTGATTGCTGAATGGCACATCGCTATCGATTTGACAAATTCATTCTAACCTTAACTTGTAACCTATGAGCTAAAGGCTCTATAATTTAGAAAAACGGACGAGAACATTATTAAGGGGATAAAGAAGTCATGAGTACAGAACTAACCGAAGAGAAATTGGAGACAGGTACGGCGGAGGCTCCCGCAAGCGAAGAAATAACCCCGCCCAAACCGAAATTAACTAGCGCCGAGAAGCTTGCCCGCCTCCAGGAACGTTACACCGAACGGCTAAAAGAGCTTGAAGATAGCCCTGACCCGATATATGCTCAGGCGGTCGAGCTTTGCGAACGGCTGATGGGCGAGATAAACGTGCTGGGGGTCTATCGTATGATCGAGCTTTTCGGCTACGAACTGGTCGATCAGAAAGCGACCGAAGCGATTATTCTTTTCAAGCGGGCGCTCAAAGGCCCCAAGAAATTTCCGCCTGCCAAACAGGGTACCGAAATCAGCACTGCTGACGGCAAACTTCGCACCTGTGGCGGTATTTTCTTCTACCTGATGAACCAGCATGCTCGAAGCCAGGGCTATAGCTGGGAACAAACCGCGCCGGTCTGGTATCCCTGGGAAGTTTCGCATAAGATCAAGCTACCTAAAAAGCCCGAAAAGCCAAAGGAAACCCGGCGCGATAAACGTCGTCGCTAATAAGTGTTAGTGGGCCTGCCATAAGTTTGCTTGTGAATTTTGCAATTTCGGCCCTAACATCTGGTAAAAATAATTTAGTGTGATATACTGTAGTCAGGTGTAGATTGGCTCTTAGAAGGTCTGTTTCGCAAACCCCCCTGTCTTAGTCCCTTTGGAGGACGTTTTGGGAGGGTTGAGAGCCAGATTTAGACAGTTTTGAGCTTAGAAAACTTTCGCAAACCTCCTGCGTAGGGCTTGCAAAAAAAGGTTTGCGAAAATCAGACCAAAAAGCTTGAAAATGATCTTTTAAGAGTAAGATTTTGAACTCGCCAGAAGCTCTACAAGCCTCGATTAGCCCGTTAGAGGTAAAAAATGTAGCTCAGGGGGTTTGTAGCCTACTCGGTGTCGCACCCTAATTGCCCCGTTGAAGGGGACTGAAACAGTTGCCCCGCGAAACGATAAAATTTTGACGGGCTGCGTGTCGCACCCTAATTGCCCCGTTGAAGGGGACTGAAACGTTGTTTTGTCTGACCGAGGGCCACTACCCGACTCGGTGTCGCACCCTAATTGCCCCGTTGAAGGGGACTGAAACGCCGATAGTTGGCAAAGACCGCATGGTCGAATCGGGTGTCGCACCCTAATTGCCCCGTTGAAGGGGACTGAAACCCGGTTAGCATATCCAAATCAATAGTGATCTGCCACGGTGTCGCACCCTAATTGCCCCGTTGAAGGGGACTGAAACGAGCGTTGTCTGCCACGCCTCGGATAACTCGGCCTGGTGTCGCACCCTAATTGCCCCGTTGAAGGGGACTGAAACGATCTATTCCTTGACCAGATGATACAGGATTTAAGTGTCGCACCCTAATTGCCCCGTTGAAGGGGACTGAAACCATAGATGCACCCCACCCCATAGACCCGACGTTGAGTGTCGCACCCTAATTGCCCCGTTGAAGGGGACTGAAACTTGGGCTATGTCCATCGCCTGTAATATCTTTAGTACGTGTCGCACCCTAATTGCCCCGTTGAAGGGGACTGAAACATAGGCGATGGCAGCGTGAGTCGCTGCTTTGGGCCATGTCGCACCCTAATTGCCCCGTTGAAGGGGACTGAAACATATTCCTGTTTTCATCCAGCCCTACTTTCAACAAAAAGTCGCACCCTAATTGCCCCGTTGAAGGGGACTGAAACTTCTTTTAGTCAAACTCGCTAACATCCACCCCAACCGTCGCACCCTAATTGCCCCGTTGAAGGGGACTGAAACGAGTTCTTCAATGCCACGCTTCCCGGCAGTGTTTTCAAGTCGCACCCTAATTGCCCCGTTGAAGGGGACTGAAACTCTTAGAAGCAATACTAGGCCATTCGTCTATAAAAATGGTCGCACCCTAATTGCCCCGTTGAAGGGGACTGAAACTTAATGACCCACTTTTCGCCATAAATGTCTGTAACTGTCGCACCCTAATTGCCCCGTTGAAGGGGACTGAAACTTTCCATCTTCATTCTCCTTTGTGCTTAATCTATTGGTCGCACCCTAATTGCCCCGTTGAAGGGGACTGAAACTCCTATCGGCCCAGGCCAGTGGTACAGGCTGGACGTGTCGCACCCTAATTGCCCCGTTGAAGGGGACTGAAACGCTACGAGCCTGCCGTCTGGCGCAATTGCCAGACACCGTCGCACCCTAATTGCCCCGTTGAAGGGGACTGAAACGTTAATGGCATCTGGAGTTAGTTTCGCACTTTACGATGTCGCACCCTAATTGCCCCGTTGAAGGGGACTGAAACGCTATACGAAAGAAATACGCAGCAGCTACCAGATAGTCGCACCCTAATTGCCCCGTTGAAGGGGACTGAAACGCAACAGCAGTCAAGGTCGGGGTACCAGTAATGGCAGTCGCACCCTAATTGCCCCGTTGAAGGGGACTGAAACATATTTGTAGCTCCCGTTAATTACCCTATACGCCGTCGCACCCTAATTGCCCCGTTGAAGGGGACTGAAACAAACTGTAGGTAGTCCTCGGCCCAAACCAATTCAATGTCGCACCCTAATTGCCCCGTTGAAGGGGACTGAAACTTGATAAAACCACCGTTGTACTCAGTCGAAACCGCCATGTCGCACCCTAATTGCCCCGTTGAAGGGGACTGAAACTACCCTGCGACCAATAGCCCCTCTGATTGATGTAAGTCGCACCCTAATTGCCCCGTTGAAGGGGACTGAAACGTTACTATTCCGACCGAACAAGCGATCAAGGAATTGGTCGCACCCTAATTGCCCCGTTGAAGGGGACTGAAACCACTTACTGCATGGGTACACAGTGGCCGTCCAGGTTGTCGCACCCTAATTGCCCCGTTGAAGGGGACTGAAACTGCTCAGTTAGCAGACTTTTATTGGGATGAGGAAGGTCGCACCCTAATTGCCCCGTTGAAGGGGACTGAAACAACATACTAGAGATACCAGATCTGCCAGTAAAAGGTAGTCGCACCCTAATTGCCCCGTTGAAGGGGACTGAAACGCTTCTCCACACAAGCCCTCGTGTAGGAGAATTTTGTCGCACCCTAATTGCCCCGTTGAAGGGGACTGAAACCGAACCTCGTTGACATCACCAATGCGGACATTCTTGGTCGCACCCTAATTGCCCCGTTGAAGGGGACTGAAACGATTGACAAGTTAGAGTCGGGATTGCTGGCATTCAAGTCGCACCCTAATTGCCCCGTTGAAGGGGACTGAAACTAATATGACCAGTCCCCGAAGGAGTTGCTTTCAGTAAGTCGCACCCTAATTGCCCCGTTGAAGGGGACTGAAACTATCCCATAAACTTCTCCTGTTTTGTTGCTGCTGTTGTCGCACCCTAATTGCCCCGTTGAAGGGGACTGAAACTCCCATAACTTCACGGGTGGCATTGATGTACTGTTGTCGCACCCTAATTGCCCCGTTGAAGGGGACTGAAACGCAAAAGATTTATCCACGTGATTATACTGTTCTCTCGTCGCACCCTAATTGCCCCGTTGAAGGGGACTGAGATAAAAGTAGGGCAAGGAAATAACGGCTAGATAAAAAAGCTCTCTTTGGATAAGAATGGCGCGAGATGACGCTGGTTCTTATCTATAGAGAGCTTTTTAATTTGCCTATTAGTAAATATTTCCGCGTGGTGAATTGCGTCTAAAAGAAAAATTTGACCCGCTCAACCTCTTGACGAGGGCCAAAAAAATGATACAATCTAACCAATAAGTGGTCTATACATCCTTACCACTTGATCGCTCTGATAGACCCAACCTTTCCAAAAAGCATTAGCAGATGTGACAAAAAGTTATGCTAAAAAGCGGGCCTTTACCGAGGTATTATCAACTTAAAGAGATTATACGCGAGAAGGTGAACGTAGGGCAATGGCAACCCGGTTCGCTTATTCCGAGCGAGCGCGAACTGTGCGAGCAGTACGGCATTAGCCGGATGACGGCCCGTCAGTCGATCACTGAATTGGTCAACGAGGGCTATCTCTACCGGGAGCAGGGTAAAGGGACGTTTGTGGCCCAGCCCAAAATCACCCAGCAATTGATGAAGTTGACCGGCTTCACCGAGGACATCCAGGCCCGCACCCAGCGCCCCGGTACAAAAGTATTGGACAAACAGATGTGGCCCGCCGACGAGTCTACTGCGACCAAGTTGCGGATCAAGCCGGGCCAACCGCTCTTTCGGGTGCAGCGTCTGCGGTTGGCGGAAGATGCGCCCCTGGCGCTTGAAACTTCGGTTATCAGCTTTATCGGCTGTGAAAAGCTTTTGGAAGAAGACCTCGAACAGCAATCGCTTTATTACCTGCTGGAAACAAAATACGGTCTGCCACCCCTGGAAGCCGAACAAGAATTGGAAGCGGGCCTGGCACGTGATAACGAAGCCCGCCTGCTCCAGATTTCACCTGGTAGCCCCGTGCTGCTCATTCGTCGCACGACTTATACCGAACGCGGACAGCCGCTCGAATATGCCAAATCGATCTACCGAGGCGATAAGTACCGCTTCTATAGCCGCTTGAGCCGGGAACGAAGGGGGAGGGATGAAGGGGGAGGGATGAGGGATGAGGGATGAGGGATGAAAAAAGGCGGAGGGAGTATGAGCGATAGTAGGGTAGGCGATAATAAGGACGCGGCCCCCAGTCCTCAGTCCTCAGTCCTCAGTCCTCCCCCCTCAGTCCTCACGGCTCTGGATACGGGGAAGGCGGCGGAGTTGGCGGGCTTGCGTTTGGGGTTGGTGACGAACCAGACCGGCGTGGATGGGGGCTATCGGCGGACGGCTCAGGTGTTGGGGGAGGCGGGTGCAACGGTCGCGGCGATGTTCGGGCCGGAGCATGGCTATTATGGGGTAGAGCAGGACGCGATTGCCCTGGACGAGACCGAGCGCGACCGCTGGAGTGGCGTGCCGGTCTACAGCCTCTATCGGCCTGAAGATAGCGATACCAACCCGTATGGCCCGCCCCCCGGCAGTCTGGCTGGACTGGACGGTCTGGTCTTTGACATTCAGGACGTAGGAGTGCGCTACTATACCTATCCGACTACCCTCGGTATCTTGATGGAGCAGGTTGATCTGCCGATCTATGTGATCGACCGACCCAACCCGTTGGGTGGTTTGGTAGTCGAAGGGCCATATCTGGAAGAACGGTTTAGCTCGTTTGTCGGGCGTTACCCGCTGATCCCGGTGCGGCACGGCCTGACGCAAGGCGAGTTGGCCCTTTTTATCAACCGCAAGCTTTTGAACGAACGAGCGCAACTGCATATTTTGGGGATGGACGGTTGGAAACGCGGCATGAGTTGGGACGAGACCGGGCTACCCTGGCTGGCGACTTCGCCCAATCTGCCGACCTTGACGACGGCCCGACTTTATCCCGGCCTATGCCTTTTGGAAGGGACAAACCTTTCGATAGGACGCGGTACGACCCAGCCGTTCGAGCTACTCGGCGCACCCTGGATCACCCAGCCCGAAAAGCTGGCGGCTGAGTTGAACCGACTGGCCCGGCCCGGCCTTTATTTTCGAGATACTTACTTCAAGCCGATCTATCCGCCTTTTGCCGGGCAGGTCTGTGGCGGGGTCCAGGTGCATATCCAACTGGGAACCCCACCCAACGGCCCGTCCGAAATCGTGCGGAGCGGGTTGTATATCGTAGCGACCCTGGCCCGACTCTACCCAAACGAGTTTGACTGGCTATCCGCTCATTTCGACCGTCTGATCGGAAGCGACGAACCCCGCCGCCTGATTACCAATTCGGGGGGCGACCAGGCTCTATTACCCGCTCTTTTCGAGCAATGGGCTGTTCAAGAAGAAGGCTTTAAGACAGCACGTGAAGAGGTGTTTCTCTATTTAACCAAGTGAGTTTGAGATTGTAAGGAGGAGATAATGTCCGATAAATCCAAAAAGAAATTAAGTCGCCGCCGCTTTGTAGCCCTGTCGGGTGGACTTGCGGCAAGCGGTTTGCTGGTTGCCTGTGGTGACCCGACCGCAACCACTGCTCCGGCAGCCACGACCGCTGCCGCAACGACGACTGCCGCCGCGACGACCGCAGCAGCGGCGGCAACGACGGCAGCCCCAGCCGCGACCACAGCGGCATCTGCCGCAACTACTGCCGCAGCAGCGGCGGGAGCCGATTTGCGGGTCAGCAAGAGCGGCTTCAAGGGGACGCTTCAGTACTGGGTGCTGGGTTATCAGCCGAACGGCGGTAATCAGACTGGCAAGCTAATGGATGCGGCGGTGGCGGCCTTCTCGAAAGTCAACCCCGACATCAAGGTCGAGATTACTGGCTATACCGGCGATCAGGCGGGCTTTACCAAGCTGACCCAGGCCGTCCAGGGTGGGCAAACCGTCGATATGTTCCGCCTGCCGTCCGATGTTCTGCCTTTGTTGGTGCGGGACGGGTTGGTCGCTTCGATCAACGAATACCTGACCGCCAGTGATAAGGCCGATATTTTCCCCAACCTGATCGATGCTGTCAGCATCAACGGTCAAGCCTACGCCTGGCCGCTTTGGGTTCCGCCGGTCGGAATGTACTTGAACCTCGACATCTTCAAGGAGCGCAACGTCGAGCCGCCCAAATCGACCTGGACTTACGATGAGTTTGTGGAAATCGCCAAGAAACTGACCTTTACCCGTGCCAATGGCGAAAAGGTCTATGGCTATTCGGCGGGTATCGACCCTGGTCTGGTCAACGCCTGGCCTTTCATTCTGCAAGATGGCGGGCTGCCCTTGAGCAAGGACAACAAGAAGTACACCTTTGATAGCCCGGAAGCGATCAGTGGTTTGCAAAAACTGGTTGACCTGTCCCAGAAGCACAAGGTAACACCGCCCGATTTCGGTTCGCAGGATCCCACCGATCTGACGACCGCCTTCAAGGACAAGAAAGTCCTGGCGATGTACAGCGAACCGAGTGGCGCATCCAGTGGCTACAAGTCGTCCAATTTGAATTTTAACGTGATTAACATGCCAATCGGTAAGCTCGGCACGCCAACTACGGCAGGCGGGATCGGCTTGATTTCGGTGGCGGCGACCAAAGATAAGGTCAAGCTTCAGGCTGGGATGGACTTGGGCCGCTATCTGACCAGTTCGCAGGTTAACGATGATGTGTCGCTGGATGGCAAGACCAACCAAGTCTTCTATCTGGCTCCCGGCGCACGCAAATCAGTCAAAGTAACCGACCCGATCAGCAAGTTCGAGCCGTTCGTCCAGTACTGCTACATCACCCCGATCATTGCCGATTGGCCCCAGATCCGGACGATCATTCACCCTCAAATCCAGAATGCGGTCTTTGGCAAGATTGCGCCGGATCAGGCTCTCAAGAACCCGGCCAAAGAAGTCAACGACATCCTGGCAAAGGCGAAGTAGGGGGAAGGGATGAAGGATGAGGGATGAAGAAATGCAGAAGTCAGAATGCAGAATGCAGAATAGTAAACCTGCTTCTACAAATCTGCTCCTACAATCGTAAATCGTAAATCGTAAATCGTAAATCGTAAATCCTATTCATCCCTCATCCCTCTCTTAAAGGAGTGAGTTATGGCGAATGTAGCCCTGGAAAAGCAAAAAGCAGGTTCGCTGAACCCGATTGAGCGGGTAATCGGCTTTATCAAAAAATATGGCTGGGGCTACGCTTTTGTAATACCCAGCTTGAGTACCTTTAGTGTTTTTATCCTTGCGCCAGTCGTATGGTCGTTTATCATCTCTTTCCAGGACTACCGGCTACGTGGCGACCCGACCTGGGTCGGTCTCGATAACTACGTAGCCGCCTTTAACTCTCAAAATGGTAAGTTTACCGTATTTGGTCTGGAGCTAGAAGGGGGGGTTTTCCTACAAGCCCTCTTTAACACCCTTTATTATACCCTTCTGACCGTAACGGCTAATATTTTTATTGGATTGCTGCTGGCGGCTATGATCCAGCCGTTGGGCAAGTACGCCCAGACTTTCTTTCGGGCCGCCTATTATCTGCCCGCCGTGACTAGCTCGATCATTATTGCGCTGGTCTGGCGCTGGATGTTCAATAGTCAGTGGGGGTTCCTCAATTTCTTGTTGAAGCTGGTCGGTTTAGGGCCGGTCTATTGGCTTTCCGACCCGGACATTGCACTCAACAGCGTTACCCTCTCGACGATCCTGACCGTTCCGGCTACCGCAGTCGTTCTTTTTAGCGCCGCAATGGGTAGTGTTCCGAAAGATTATTACGAGGCGGCAGAATTGGAAGGGGCTGGCCCGCTCCGCAAATGGTGGAGTATCACCCTACCCTTGATAAAATCCACCACGCTTTATCTGGTGGTACTTTACACTATCAGCAGCTTTGAAATCTTTGACCGGGTTTTCATTTTAGTACCGACCGGGGTCGGCAACAGCACCCAGTTTATCGTAACCCAAATTTACCAGAGCGGGTTCCAGCAAGGGCGGCTTGGCGTAGCGGCGGCAGAGGCGTTTATCCTGTTTGCCATTATTGCCTCGGTCGCGGTGGTGCAGTTCCGCTTTTTGAGAACCGATGTGGAGTACTAAGCGATGGCAACGACTGCAACAAAATTAGGGGTAGTCCAGGCTCGCCCGCCCCGTCGCTGGAAGTGGGGCCGTTTCTGGTTGTGGGTGGCGTTGATTAGCACCACTATCATTTCGCTATTCCCGATGTACTGGCTGTTTGTGACTGCGGTGACCCCAACCAAAGATACAATCAAAACCCCGCCCGATTTGTTCCCCTTTAGCGCCAGTTTCGACAACTTTGAGCGGCTTTTTGCGCGGGCCAAAGATTATTGGCAGTGGGCCTTGAATAGCCTGACGGTCTGTTTGAGCATCACTTTCTTTCACTTGATCTTCGATACTCTATCAGGCTACGCTTTTGCCAAGAAACGCTTTCCTGGTCGCAATTTTATGTTTGCGATTATCCTGAGTACGCTTATGATCCCGGTGCAGGTCACGCTCGTGCCGACCTATATAGTGGCCCGCAACCTGGGTCTGATCGACAATCTGTGGGCCGTAATCCTGCCCGGTACGGCGGATGTCTTTGGTATCTTTTTGATGCGTCAGTATATCCAGACTTTGCCAACCGAACTGGAAGAAGCCGCCCGGATTGACGGTTGCAGCGAACCGGGGGTCTTCTGGCGAATTATCCTGCCACTTTCCAAACCAGCCCTCGGTGCGCTGGCGATCTTTACTTTCGTCCGCTTTTGGAACTCTTTCCTGTGGCCGCTGATCGTACTGCAAAAGAGCCGTAATTATACCCTGCCAGTTGGGGTCGCCAGCCTGCGCGATGTGCAAGAGGCCGGTTCGGTCGATTATGGCGTAATCTTCGCCGGGGCCGCTCTTGCCGCCCTCCCGATGGTCATCTTCTTCCTGATCTTCCAGCGCTATTTCCTGGAAGGCGTGCGGGTAGGCGCGTTGAAGGGATAGGATTGAGGACTGAGGGATGAGGACTGAGGACTGAGGGATAAAATGACCCGGTAGGGGCAACCCTGTGTGGTTGCCCTCGTTGACCGTGCCGGATGTTCACGGGCAACCACACAGGGTTGCCCCTACATTGAGACAATTATGTTTATTTGCTTCCTTTAATGTTAGAGGAAAATCTATGACTGAGGCGGGAAAGCGGATTGAGCGGTTTGAAGAGTTAAAGGCGTGGCAGAAAGCCAGAGTCCTTACAAAATCAATCTATGAGGTTACTCAGCAAGGGACATTTGCCAGAGATTTTGGTCTCTCAGGGCAAATCCAACGTGCGGCAGTTTCTGTTATGTCCAATATTGCGGAAGGTTTTGAACGTGGCAATCGTGGCGAATTCCATCAGTTTTTGGTTATCTCTAAAGCCTCTTGCGCCGAACTTCGGTGCCAACTATATGTGGCTTTGGATGCCGGTTATATAGATCAAACCAAGTTTAATGAATTGCTTTCTCAAGCCGAGGAAGTTGGCGCAATTGTTGGAGGTCTCCGAGCGGCGGTAGCCCGCCAAAGATACCAACAGCGAGGCAAATAATGACTCAGTCCTCAGTCCTTAGTCCTCAGTCCTCCCTTTCATCCGTCGTCGTCGGGCTGATGAGCGGGACATCGGTCGATGCGATTGATGTGGCGATTTGTCGTTTTGAGGAAGATACGGCTAACCCCGGCCTGATCGAGCTTGAGGTGCTGGATTTTGCCGAGCGGCCCTGGGCGACGGAATTGAGGGCGCAAATCTTTCTGGCTTTTCAGGGGGAGGCCGGGCCAGCCGAGTTATGCGAGTTGAATTTTGCGCTGGGCGAGGCTTTCGCGGCGGCAGCCAACCAGAGCTTGCAACAGGTTGGGATAGCCCCGGCCCAGGTCGATCTGATCGCTTCTCACGGGCAGACGATCTATCATCAGGTGGCGGCGGGGCATCGCCGCTCGACCTTGCAAATGGGCGACGGCACAATTATTGCGGCCCGTACCGGCCTGACCGTCGCGCACGATTTTCGGACGGCGGATATGGCGGCAGGTGGGCAGGGTGCGCCGCTAGTGCCTTATTTCGATCTAGTTTTTTTTGCGGACGAAGAACGCAGTCGGGCGCTGCTAAATCTGGGCGGGATCGGCAACTTTACCTTTTTGCCTGCCGGGGCCGACCCGCAACAGGTCTTTGCACTTGATACCGGGCCGGGTAACGCTTTGATCGATTTCGCGGCCCGCCATTTTAGTGGCGGAGAACGCCAGTTTGACCGGGATGGCGAGTGGGCCGCGAATGGGACAATCCATTCGGGCTGGTTGGCGGAACTGTTGAGCCACTCCTATTTTGCGGCTCCTTTGCCTAAAAGCACCGGACGAGAGCTATTTGGCGATGATTACGCCCGACTTGCGCTGGAACGAGCGGCGGCACTTGGCCTTAGCCCGGCGGATACTCTGGCAACCCTGACCGCCTTCACTGCTAAAAGCGTTGCGGTTGGGCTACGCCAGTTCCAGTCAGGCCGGTTGGACGAACTGGTCGTAAGTGGAGGCGGAGCGCGAAACCCGGTCTTGATGAGTATGCTGGAAGAATGGCTGCCGGGGGTCGCGGTTGTCCAGCACGACCGCTTTGGAGTACGGGCCGAGGCCAAAGAAGCGGTCGCCTTCGCTCTACTTGGCTACGAATTGCTGCGTAATCGGCCCGCCAATTTACCGCACTGTACCGGAGCCGAACGGTCTGTCCTATTGGGCAAATTGGCTCCCGGCTCCAATTTTGGGCCGCTGGTGCAAAAGTTTGGCCCGGTGATGGTTCCTTTTGAGCCTGAAGCTGATGCAGCCAATTTTAATAAACATTTAGATGAGGAGGAGCCGCGATGGCCCAGGATACCCCGTCTGCGACTACGCCAGCAGCCCTAGCTTCTACCCCCACCCTCGAAGCGGGTGATACGACTACCCTGGCAACCGAAGCGGCTAACCCCGCCAGCCAAAACCTCGATCAGTTATCCCCCCTTGAAATTGTGGAATTGATGAATGCCGAAGATGCGAAGGTGGCCGAGGCCGTCCGGCTCGAACTGCCCCAGATTGCACGGGCGGTTGAAGCGATCCAGGCCCGTTTGAGCCAGGGTGGTCGGTTGGTCTATATGGGAGCGGGAACCAGTGGACGGTTGGGCGTGCTGGATGCTGCCGAGTGTCCGCCCACTTTTGATACATCGCCCGAACAGGTGGTAGGTTGGATGGCCGGTGGCCCGACCGCTCTGGTTAGCGCGGTTGAAGCCGCCGAGGACGACCCCGATCTGGCCCGCCAGGATGCTATCAGCTTGAATTTGAGCAACGCCGATGCGTTGGTGGGCCTGACCGCCAGTGGACGCACGCCCTATGTGCTGGGGGCGTTGGCCTACGCCCGCGAGGTTGGAGCCGTCGCAATTGCCGTTACCTGCAACCGGCCCTCGGCAGTCGAAGAAATCGCCGACATCACGATTGCGCCCGTGACCGGCCCGGAAGTGCTGGCTGGTTCGACCCGCCTTAAGGCGGGGACGGCTCAGAAGATGGTTCTTAATATGCTGACGACTGCCACAATGGTCGGTCTTGGCAAGACCTACGGCAATTTGATGGTCGATATGCGACCGACCAACGCTAAATTGCGCCGTCGGGCGGCCCGGATCGTGGCTCAGGCCACCGGCGCGACTGAAAATGCCGCCCTCGAAATGTTGACCCTTTGCAATGGCGAAACCCGGACTGCGATTGTCGCTTTGCTGGCGGTGGTCTCGCCGGAAGTCGCTCGCACTCGGTTGGCGAAGGCCGGAGGCTTTGTACGTAAGGCGCTTGTAGAAAATAGAGCTTAGAAATTAGAAGGTTGTTTTGTAGGGTGAAGGCGACGGTTACAGTTTGAAAGGAACAATTTCAACAAATACATTGTAGTCGCAGTAAATGACGAGACGATATTCACCACTCTCCAGATTTTTTAATATGAAGGTAGAATTATCATTCATTTTAGCCTTTATAACCGGGCGACCATCAAACGGTATTAACTGAATATAGCGTTTGGTACCCTTAGCGCCTACCAATTGTCCTCTAACGTCAAATCGATAAGGGCTGGAAGCCTCAAACAGGTGTAGCTCTACCTTAATTCGCCCTTCATCAAGAAGTAATATTCGCTGATAGCCTTTATTTAAGGCTTCACAATTATTAATCGCTCTGTCATTCATTTCTTAAAACCCTAAGTTTTCTAGTTAACTCAGTTGTAAAACTTCTTTTACGTCTCTCAGTAATTTCTCATGGTTCGCTCATTTAAAAACGAGTTCGTAACATTCATTCCCCACTGGGGGGCTAGAATTACTCGTAAAACGATGGTCGTTCCCCACTTTACACTAGGTTTTTTGTTCTAGGTGCAAGTAGTGTATAGAAATGGACAAACAGCATATGTACTAATTGTTATAAAGTGTTTGTTCTCTTCAAAACCACTTCCCTAAAGTGGGGAACGAAGCTCATTTTTAGCCTGTTTCTAGCTCTTGGGTGGGGAATTGAATCTCTGTACCCCAAAAAAATGAGCGAACCATGAGTAATTTGTTTCTCTTATAAGCCTTAGACTTGTCTTATTTCAAAAAGTCACACCCTAAACAGATTCTGCCTTATTTACAGCCCTTTACAAAGTAATTGAGCTATATCCCTAAACCTGCCTCCTTATTTGTAGCAGATTTGCAGGAGATCAGGATATTTGCAATTTGCTATAAGCTCTCCCTTGAATTCTCCAAACCCCTCTTGACAAAACTACAATCTGTAGTTATACTAACAATGTTAGTTAAATTTATGATATGTAGTTTAGCATACTATATGAAGTAGGAGAAAGCATGGTTCCAAGTCGGCGCGAACGGTTGCGAGAAGCGACGCTGACCGAAATCAAAAGCATCGCCCGACAACAAATGGCGGAGCAAGGGGTGGCAACTATTTCGCTACGGGCAATAGCGGTTCAGATGGGGATGGCAGCTCCCTCGCTTTACAACTATTTCAAAAACCGGGACGATCTGGTGACGGCCCTAATCCTGGATACTTTTAATGCTCAGGCCGACCGACTGGAAGAGGCCAGCCGTAGCCGTCCCGCGCAGGATTACGCCGGACGGTTCGAGGCTGCTTGCAGCGCGTACCGAGAATGGAACCTGGCTCACCCGACCGATTTCGCGCTGATCCTGGGCAAGCCGATCCCCGGTTACGAGCTACCCGCCGAGACGCTAACCCCGGCGGCTCGACGTTCGCTGGCGGTCTTTGTGGAGTTGTTCCAGGCGGCATGGCAGGAGGGGCGCTTGCGCTTACCGGTCGAGTATGCCGACCCACCGACCGAACTGCGCCAGCAGCTAGAGCTTTTCTGTCAGCAGCAGGAGTTTAAGCTGGATGGGCCGGTGCTGCATTTAGTATTGACGACCTGGGCGCATTTATTGGGGTTATTGGTCATCGAAGTCTATGGTCATTACCAACCCATTCTAGCTAATCCAGGCGAACTCTATCGTTTTGAAGTGCAAGCTATTATAGAACGCCTCGGATTAACCCAACCAGAGTAAGTTTAGCTAAATTAAGAGGTGGGATGCTTGCCAGTATCCTGTGTTTGCTGTGTTCTTTAACCGCTAAAGTGAATTAAGATAGCTCGGACACCCAGGTGTTTATTCAAATCAGGAGCGTCGCTCCAAATCATTGTAGAAGCAGGAGAAGATATTATGAATTACAAAAGCGTTATCATCACCAAAAAAGGCCCACCGGAAGTATTGCAAGTCATCGACAACGAGTTGCGTGAACCGGCCAAAGGGGAAGTGCGGATCAAGTTGCTCTATACCGGGGTTGGTTTTACCGATGTAATAATGCGCTATGGTTATTATCCCTACGCCCCCAAAGTTCCCTTCGCTCCCGGCTACGACATCATTGGGGTTGTGGACGCGCTCGGCGACGGGGTTAGCTCGGTCAAGGTTGGCGAACGGGTAGTGGCTTTGACTGTTCATGGCGGCTATGCTGAATATATATACCTTGCGCCGGAAAATCTGGTGACGGTTCCCGACGGGATCGATTCGGTCGAGGCGGTCAGTTTGGTGCTGAACTATATGACCGCCTACCAGATGTTGCACCGGGCCGTCCAGGTTAAGGCAGGCGACAAAATCCTCATAACCGGGGCGGCAGGCGGGGTCGGAACGGCTTTGCTCCAATTGGGCAAAATAGCAGGGCTAGAAATGTACGGTACCGCTTCCAAATCGAAGCACGATCTGGTGCGCGAATTGGGCGGTATCCCGATTGACTACAAGTCGGAAGATTTCGTGAAGGTCGTCAAGCAACGCACCGGGCAGGGGGTAGATTACGCTTTTGATGCCGTCGGTGGCACGAACGTCTGGAAAGCTTACAGGGCCTTGCGACCCAAAGGCAAACTGGTCTCTTATGGGGCTTCTAGCGGAGTGAAAAACGGCAAATCTCGCTTGATACCCTCGTTGGGTACTTTTGCCCTGCTCGGTCTGGGGATCGCGCTACCCGGTAAGCAAGCCACCTTTTACGGTGTGACCGCTCTCTACCGCAAAGACCCCCAGCCTTTTAAGGAGGATTTGCCCAAACTCTTCCAGCTTCTAGCCGATAAGAAAATCAAGCCGATCATCGCCCAAAAGATGCCCCTGCTACAAGCCCGCCAGGCTAACGAACTGCTGGAAAAAGGGACGGTCAATGGCAAACTGATTCTGGTCTGTTCGACTGAGTCAGAGTAAATATTGTGGCGAAACAGCCCGGTTTGTAGTATCATAGCGGAGTATTTTAATGAAAGAAACGGGCCGCAATTTTTATAAAGGCGGCCCTTTAGCATAAAGAAACGCTTTTACAAAAAAGCCGGGAAGGTTTGAAGCAAGTGGCAACTGTAGTAGTAGCGATGAGCGGCGGGGTAGATAGCTCGCTCACGGCGGCTCTGATTAAGGAGCAGGGCCACGACGTAATCGGGATTAATATGCGGCTACATGGTGGCGGCGAGGAAGAAGACGAGCAGAATTACTCGCTGACCAAAAGCTGCTGCTCTATAGTCGAGATGGAAGATGCCCGCAAGGTCTGTCAGCAACTTGACGTACCCTTTTACGCCATGAATTACGAGCGGGAATTTCAGGCTGCTGTAATCGATTATTTTGTGGATGAATACAAGCGGGGCCGCACGCCTAATCCTTGCGTGGCATGCAATGCTTATATGAAATTCCGCTTTTTGCTCAATAAGGCAATGGCCCTCGGTGCGGATTATCTGGCGACCGGGCATTATTGTCGTAACGAGTTCGACGAGGCGACCGGCACTTATCATCTGCGCCGGGCCGTCGATAGCTCAAAAGATCAGAGCTATGTGTTGTATATGTTGGGCCAAAAGCAACTCAGTCGGGTAATGTTCCCACTTGGTCAGTACACCAAGGCCCAGACCCGTCAGATGGCTACCGAGCGCGGGTTGGTGACGGCAGCCAAGCCGGAAAGTCAGGATATTTGTTTTGTGGCGGGCGGTGATTACCGCGATTTTATCACTCGCAAGGCCGGTCAGGAAATTGCTACCCCCGGCCCGATCATCACCCGCAGTGGTGAGGAAGTCGGGCAGCACAACGGTTTGCCCTTCTACACGGTTGGGCAACGCAAAGGGATTGGGGCAATCGCCAATCGCCCGACCTACGTTTTGCAACTGGTTCCCGAAAGTAATACGCTGGTCGTAGGGGCAGACGATGATCTGCGGGCGACCCAGATCGAGGCCGATCAGGTTAGTTGGGTTAACAATGTGTGGCCTAGTGGCCCGGTTCGTGCTGATATAAAAATCCGCTACAAGGCCCAGGAAATACCGGGCCTAGTTGAGCCGCTCGATCCAAAAGCACGGACTGTTCGGATCAAGCTAGACCAACCGCAACGGGCTGTCACGCCTGGTCAGGCCGTCGTTTTTTATCAGGGCGACGAGGTCTTGGGCGGTGGCTCAATTTCTTAATGAATTAGCAGGGATAGGCAGGATTTACGATTAAGGTAAGGCTTTTAATACAGAAGCTTTTAATCCCGTTTATCCTGTCTATCCCTGTTAATAATTCTTCCTCTCTACTATCGGGTGACAATTCGCCCTAGAAACGGGACAATTTTATGACAACCCTCATTCTATTTTTGTTGTTGGCCGGGGTGTGTGGCTTCGGGTTCCATCTATGCTATGGCCGGAGCGTGGCAAGTATTCCTTACTATCTACTGGCGGCGCTGGGTGGGGCGATTGTAGGCTTTACGGCGGGGGCGCTGCTGGGCTGGAATTTCGTAAACCTGGGCGGACTGCCGGTGCTTACGACTATGACAGGCGCAATCCTTTTTTTGAGCCTGGTGCAAAGGATTCAAGTCGAAGAGAGTGACCAATAATAATTTTCTTGACCACCTTTATATGGTGGATAGCCACGAGGATATTGCCTGGAACGTCTCGCTAGGCCGCGATTTTCTGGAACCGGCGGCTTCCTGGCGCGAACGAGTCAATGATGGCGCAAAGTTTGGCGAACGCAGCGTGACTTTGCCCGATTTGCTTGCCAGCCCGGTGCGGTTAGTGGTCGGTACGATCTTTGTGCTACCGGCACGGGCCGCTAATATGTGGGAAGGGGTCAGCTATGCCACCCCCGACGAAGCCCATGAGCAAGCAATGGAGCAACTCCGCTTCTATACTCGATTGGCGCAGGAGGACGACCGGGTAACGCTGATCCGTACTCAGACCGACCTGGAAGCGCATCTGTCGGCAGTCGAAGCCGGGGTGAACCGGCTTGGTATTATTATGTCGATGGAAGGGGCCGACCCGATCCGGCAACCTGCCGAGTTGGAGCAGTGGGTTTCGCACGGGTTGCGTTTAGTCGGCCCGTCCTGGCGCTCGACTCTTTATGGCGGTGGAACCTACGAACCCGGCCCGCTCACCCCGCAAGGCTATCAACTGCTGGCTGAAATGCAACGGCTAGGTGTGATTTTGGATGTGAGCCATATGGCCGAGGAGACTTTTTACAACGCCCTGGACGCTTATCGTGGCCCGCTCATTGCCAGCCACTCAAACTGCCGCCACTTCGTCAATACCGACCGCCAGTTGAGCGACGATATGCTCCGCCGCCTGATTGAGCGACAGGCCGTAATTGGCGTAGTGCCTTACGACAATTTTCTGGTTCCCCGCGAAGAAGGCCGTAAATCGACTCTCGATGATGTTATCCGCCACATGAGCCGTATTTGTGATTTAGCCGGGAATAGCGAGACGGTCGCCATCGGAACCGATTGGGATGGCGGTTTTGGCGCGGAGTCCTTCCCCGCCCCCCTGAGCGGTCTGTCCGATTTGCTGTTATTGGCCGAAGCTCTCTTGCAGCACGGCTTTAGCGAAACCGATGTGCGTAACATCTTCTACGCCAATTGGGTGCGCGTGTTGCGAAGCGGCCTGGCGGCCTTCCCCTAAGTCCCGGCCCTGATTAAAATATGGATAAGGATCGTATCTATTCAGCCTCACCCTTTGGGCGACCACATAGGGTCGCACCCTACAACGGATTTTGGGTAGGGGCGACCCTATGTGGTCGCCCGGTCTGCGTAGTTACTAAGGATCAGCTTTTAAGCAGGGTAGGACATCAGCCAGCCGTTGAGCCGCTTATTACAATATTAAAGGATGCCTTAGCATGCGAAATATTTTGCGCTATCTGGTCCCGGTTCTGGTTGGATTAGGGTTGGGACTGGGCGCGATCTGGCTATCAGGTGGTTTTCAGGCCAAACGGTCAGGGCCGGTGGTGGTCGCTGGCGCGGCCCCTGCTGGCAAACCCGGCAGTCAGGCGGTCTCGACCGCCAGTGCCACTCCGACTAGCGCAGGGCCGACCCCAGTAGTTCAGCCATCCGCCCCGCCCGGTATTGGTGGCGAATATCTGGCATTGGGCGACTCGGTTGCCTACGGGGTGGGTGCGCCGAATCCAACCGAACAGGGTTACGCCGGTCTTTTCTATTCAAATTTCCTCAAACGTGTCCAGCCTGATTTGATAATTTACCGCAATTTGGCCGTGCCGGGCGAGACCAGTTCGAGCTTTATTAGCCCTACCAAAGGCAAATCGCAGCTTCAACGCGCTCTGGACGAACTGGAAGCCGCCGCTAAAGCCGGGCGACGCATCAGCCCGATTACGCTGACTATTGGCGGGAATGATATGTTGGAAGCACGCGGTAAGTCGGACGCAGAACGCGAGATGACCCTGACCCGTTTCGAGGCCAACTTTAGTCGGATTCTGGATAGCCTCAAAGGGGCGGCAGGCGGAGCCGATTTGATTGTGACGACTTATTATAATCCCTACGCTTTTAATACCGGGGGCGAAGACCTCGAAACTAATTGGGTACGGCGTTTTAATGATACCATCCGGCAGAAGGCGACCGAACGCGGAGCGCGGCTAGCCGATTTCTTTGGGCCAGTTAGCGGGCGCGAACGAGCTTTGACCTGGATCGGGGTAGGCGATGTCCATCCCAATACCGCCGGACATCCGGCCCTGGCTCAAGCCCTCTGGAAGGCTAGTGGTTATGACACTCGTCCGCCGTCTATTGTCTTGACCTATACCCCTTTACCGCCAGATAGCAAAGTGCCAGTTAGCGGGCGGCTGGCTTTCAAAATTAGCGTGCAGGATGAATGGTCGGTCAAGGCCCTTAACGATAGCGATAATCTGGGGGCTGGTGTGATCCCGACCGTTTCGGCGGCCCTTGATGAAACCGCCAAAAGCAGTTTGCTGCTCGTACCGTCCCGTTATACAAAGTTGCCGCCGGGAGTGCAGGAATATAGCTATATCATGGATACTACCTTGTTGACCGCTGGGCCGCACCGCCTGCGCTTTGAAGCTAACGATGCCGCCGGAAACATCGGGACACTCGAAGTTAGTTTTGAAATCGGACAGTGATGGGGAAGGCAGAATGCAGAATGCAGAATAATGAATACTAAGGGCAGGCAATCATAGTTTTGACTGATATAGGCGCAGTAAAAAGAGGGAAGTAAGAATTGGGAGGCGGCAACTTCTTACCGTAGAAGCTCAACTTATGAAACTATCGATAGGTGGCGATAGGTGCATCGGTTACTACTTTTAGAACAAGTAGGTTATAATAAGCCAGACGACCAGCCGGAATATTTAACCGAAATCATTTCACTAAACGAAAGGCAGGTAGCATTATGACTGCCAAACCTGATACAGTCCTACACGCTCAAGCTCTCGACCTCGCTCAAACTGAGGAAGATGAGATCGATTACTTTTACGACGACCAGAATAATTATCTCAAACTACGCCAGGAGCGCGGCGATATGCCTAACCCTAAACACAACCAGGTGGTCGATTATCTCAAGCAGATTCTCCAAAGGCATTACCGTCTCGAAGGTTATCAGATCGACCGCGAAGTCAATTTCTTTGAGACAGCCGATAAAAACGAGACCCCGCTCTATTCCGATGTCTTTGTACTAAAGACGAACCAAGAAATTCCACAGGAGCGGGGTTATCGATTAGGAGTAGATGGGCCAGCCCCGGCGGTAATCTTCGAGATCGTGTCGAACAAGACGGTGAAAACTGACCTGGAAGAGAAACCGAAGCGGTACGAAAGCTGGGGCGTAAAGGAATACTTTGTGTACGACCCGCGCAGTCGGATACGCAAGCGCAAAGAGCCAGTTTTGAAGGGTTGGCGGTTAGCGGGAGGACGCTACGAGCCACTCGAATTGGAAGAAAATCGGCGAATGTGGAGTGAAGAATTAGACAGTTGGCTAGTGGTGGATGGGAAGTCGATCTGGCTAGAGGATCGGCTGGGGCAGCGCTGGCTAAACGAGGGAGAAGAGGAAAAAGCCGAGCGGCAGGCGGCAGAGCGACGGGAGGCCCTTGAGCGACGAGCCAAAGAAGCCGCAATGCAACGTGAGATCGCCGAGCGACGAGCCAAAGAAATAGCGATGCAACGCGAAGTGTCGGAGCGGCAAGCGAAAGAAGCGGAACGGCAAGCCAAAGAAGCGGCAATGCAACGTGAGATCGTCGAGCGACAAGCCAAAGAAGCGGCAGTGCAACGTGAAATCGCCGAGCGACAAGCCAAAGAAGCGGCAATGCAACGCGAAGAGGCCGAATGGCAGGCTAAAGAAGTCGAGCGGCAGGCTAAAGAGGTTTTAGAGCGGCAGGTGGAAGAGATGGCTGCAAAGCTACGCCGGTTAGAAAACGAAACCAAGTAAACATTGTGCTTGAGTTGCTTTGTAAGGCAAGGTAGTCGTCCGCCGCATGGCCCAGGTCAGCTGATACACCGGCCTGCATTCTGATTTTCTGCATTTTTTAGCGAGAGGGATAAAACAACTCATGGGTAGTTGGTTAGAGTATCTGATTTTAGTGTTGTTGGTACTTATGAACGCCTTTTTTGCGGCCAGCGAATTGGCAATCGTCTCCGCCCGCAAGACTCGAATTAAGCAATTGGCGGACGAGGGAAGCCGCCGAGCGCGGGCGGTTTTGCGCTTGAGTGACAATCCGGGTCGCTTTCTGGCGACAATCCAGGTTGGGGTGACGTTGACCGGGTTTTTCGCTTCGGCTTTTGGGGCGGTTAGCCTGAGCAGTTCCCTGGAAAGCACTTTGAAAGGGGTCGATTTTTTAGCCCCGATTGCCAGTACACTGGCCTTTATTACCGTGACAATCGTGATCGCTTTTTTTACCCTTATTTTTGGCGAACTGGTTCCTAAAACTCTGGCAGTGGAAGCGGCGGAACGGATCGCCCTGGCAGTCGCCCGCCCGATTGAGTTGATTGCGCGGATCGCCGCACCTATTATTGCTTTTTTGACTGGTACAACCAATTTGGTAGTGCGGTTGTTGGGTGGCAAGCGCAAGGCCAGCACCCCGACCGTAACCCAAGAAGAAGTTGTCTCGATGGTGACGGCAGGTCAGGAAGAGGGGATTTTTCAACCTCAGCAAGAGGAATTGATCCGGAGCGTTTTTGATTTTAGCGAAAAGCGCGTGCGTGAGGTTATGGTTCCCCGGCTTGAAATGACGATGTTGGATGCCACTTTGCGGGTAGGTGAAGCTGCTCCGTCTATCATCGAAAGCGACTATTCGCGTTATCCGATCTACAGTCAAGAGCGTGAGAACATTATCGGGGTTATCTTTAGCAAAGATGTTTTGCGCTGCTATGTCCAGGGGCGTACTAACTTGACCTTAGCCGAGATTGCGCGACCCCCGCTTTTCGTGCCGGAGTCGAAATTTATCTCGGAACTTTTCACAGAGCTTCAAAACAGCCGCAGTCATTTGGCTGTTATCATCGACGAATATGGGGGAGTAGCCGGGTTGGTCACGCTGGAAGATTTGCTGGAAGAGATTGTGGGCGAAATCCAGGACGAGTTTGACCATGAGGAAAATATTTTGATTTCGGTCGGTGAGCATGATTATATCGTTGATGGACGGGCTTCTTTGTACGATTTGAACCAGGAACTCAAGCTTGACCTGGGTCGAATGGAAAATGGCGAACGGCTGGATGTGGGGACGCTGGGTGGTTTTTTGATGGCGGAGTTACGACATATCCCTGAGCCGGGGGAAACTTTTCGCGTAAACATTCTAAAACGCGAAAACGATGACGCTGATTATGATATTTCCCACAAAGCTGCTTCCAACGAACCGGACGCAATTGTGTTGACGGTTTTGGAGATGGATGGTCGGCGCGTTAGCAAGGTTGATCTCAAACTGGAATACCCCGGTCAGACCAAAGAGGCTACTGATACCAGCGAAACCTCAGCTACTGCTTAACCTACCACTAATTGCAGCCTTCTTTTTGGACGGGCGATCCTACCTAATCGCCCTAGCTGAATAGGTAGAGCTAAATCGGGATCAAAAACCCTCCCACAGTGCATTAGGCCAAGTAATTAATAAGCAAAAGGCTATGACACTGATTTATGCGGTGTCATAGCCTTTTGCTTATCTTCTTAATACTGCCCCAGTCGGACTAAAGTGTTAGGCGACGGTGGCTTCCTGCGGAACGGCAATTGCTTCCAATTCCAGGCTGATCTTGACGGTGTCGCTAACCAGTACGCCACCCGTTTCGAGGGCTACGTTCCAGTTTAAGCCGAAATCCTTGCGGTTGATGCTGGTCTTGCCACTAAATCCAGCCGCAGTCGCACCCCAGGGTGACTTGGACTGTCCGGCATACTCGACATCTAGCACTACCGACTTGGTTACGTCCCGGATGGTCAAATCGCCAGTTACTTTCCACTCGTCGTCCTTGACCTTCTCGACCTGCGTACTCTTGAAGGTGATGTTTGGGTACTTCTCAACGTCCAGGAAATCTGCCGAACGAAGATGTCCATCACGCTTCTCGTCGTGGCTATCAATGCTGGCGGCCTCGATGGTGGCTTCCACATACGAACCCTCTACCTTGCCTTCCTCGAAATCGAGCGTTCCACTCAAAACCTTGAACTTGCCTTTGGTGGTCGTAATCATCATGTGCTTGACCGAGAACTCCGCTGAGGAATGTGAGCCATCAATGTTCCATTTCATCCTAAAAACTCCTTTGAATAATTTGCCCTTGTTGAAGGACTTCTCTTATTATAGACTGTACTTTGCACTCTTCTGTCAGTTTCTGTCAGTGGGGCGTTGCTTATCTTTACACTGTAAGCATACAATAGTAAGTAAGTTTTGTCAAGTAGCTTACCCACCAAAAGTGTTAGAGTTTTGTAAATTGATCGAATTTGTCAGTAATATCTCTGAGGTTGCCTGAAAGCTTGTATACACCATTATGAGTATATAGATCAGATTTTACAAATTAGATCGGTGTAGGAAACGAGAACAAAAAAGGCAACCTGACTAAGGCTGCCTTCAAGCGGGGATTGATCCCCACTTCATCCGAAATCTTTTTAGTACTTGATGCAATCGCGGTGGTAATAGTTGGTTTCCTTGCGTCCATCGGGCCGCAAAGTCTTGACCACCATTAAGTTACGCTCGGTTGTCATCAGAGTGCATTTTTCGCAGAAATGACCGGTCGGCAAGTTTACGTTCTGACCGGTAGGTACTGTTTTTGAAAGTTTTACGTCCTTTGCCATTTTATAAGTCCTTCCTCCCCATTATTACCAACAAGTTTTGAATAACTGGCTTAATTTAACAGAATAAGCCCAATTTGGGCCGTTCGATATTATACTACTCTGCCTTTGCTAAAGCAAGCGAATTTTTTAGCCGGGGTGAGCGTCAAATTTTTGTATGTATTCAAACAATAAGAACGGGAAACTGTGAAAACCTCGCTTTAAACCACTCAACCCTCTATTAGAAAAACTTTCGCAGAAATTTTCTAAGATATATCCAAACTCAGGTTTGAGGGTGATAGCGCCTCCTGGCATGCAAAATTGACTTTAGCCAGGGGAGCGTTAGTTTTATACAGGCTCACTGGCTTGCAAAAACTGTCTTTCACTATTAGCTTTCCGCGCGGTAGGAGCGGGAGAAAGTTGCTAAAACCGAAGGGGATTCTTGAACACTTTGTTCTACTTAGCTTTAATTTGAGGCTAAAATATGGTATAATAGCTTGTCAACATAATGTAAGAGGCAGAACCATCGGAGGCTAAAAGTGACCCAAGAAACAACCGCCCAAATAGAAGCTAATTATAACGCCAGTAATATTCAGGTTTTGGAAGGGCTAGACCCTGTTCGCAAGCGGCCTGGAATGTACATCGGCAGCACCGATTATCGGGGCTTGCATCATCTGGTGTGGGAAATTGTGGATAACAGCGTGGATGAAGCGCTGGCCGGTTATTGCAACCGTATCGAGGTTCATGTTGATAAAGATAATGTCGTAACCGTTTCGGACGATGCGCGTGGTATTCCGACCGATATGCATCCGGGCAAACAGCGTCCGGCTTTGGAAATTGTAATGACCGTGCTGCACGCAGGCGGTAAGTTTGGCGGCGGCGGCTACAAGGTTTCCGGCGGTCTGCACGGGGTCGGTGCCTCGGTAGTCAACGCTCTTTCAAGCTGGTTGCGGGTCGAGGTGCGGCGCGATGGCAAACTTCATCAGCAAGAATATCATCGGGGTATACCGGTCTACGATATGACTACGCGCGACATGACTGCCGAAGAAAATGCCGAATATCCACGTGGTACGCGCACTGTCTGGCTGGCTGATGATACTATCTTTGATACGCTGGCCTATAACTTCGAGACGATGGTACAACGCTTCCGCGAGACTTGTTTTCTGACCAAAGGGCTGACTATTCGCCTGGTGGATGATCGGATCGACCGCGAGTTGACCTTCTACTTCGAGGGTGGCGTGATGTCTTTCGTGCGGCACATGAACCGTTCGCGGGGAGTAGTTCAGCAAAAACCATTTTATGTTCAACGTCGCCAGGATGAGGTCGAAGTGGAGGTAGCTTTCCAGTATACCGAGACTTATAACGACTCGATCCACGCCTTTGCCAACAATATCAATACTGTTGACGGCGGAACGCACGTAACTGGCTTCCGAACCGCTCTCACCCGCACCATCAACAACTTCGCCCGTAAGAACAACCTTCTAAAAGAGAAGGACGAGAATTTTACCGGGGATGATGTGCGCCAGGGTCTGACTGCGATCATCAGTGTCAAGTTAGCTGACCCTCAGTTTGAAGGCCAGACCAAAGGTAAGCTTGGCAACGCTATCGTCAAAAGTGCGGTTGAGACTGTCGTTGGCGATGCGCTGGCGAACTGGCTGGATGAAAACCCAAATGATGCGCGTCGGATAATTGAGAAATGTTTGACGGCGGCCCGTATTCGTGAGGCCCAATCGAAGATCAAGGATAGCATCATTCGCAAAGGCGCTTTTGATGGTCTGTCGCTGCCGGGCAAACTGGCCGACTGCACCGAAAAAGACCCCGCCCGTAGCGAGCTTTTTATTGTCGAGGGTGACTCCGCCGGTGGTTCAGCCAAGCAGGGCCGCAACCGGCATTTCCAGGCAATCCTGCCTTTGCGTGGTAAGATTTTGAATGTAGAGCGGGCCGCGCTGGATAAAATGCTGGCTAACGCCGAAATCCGGGCGCTTATTACCGCCCTGGGTGGGGGTGTTGGCGATAGCTTTGAAGCGGCTAAATTGCGCTATCACCGGGTCGTGATTATGACCGATGCCGATGTGGATGGTAGCCATATTCGTACTTTGCTCTTGACTTTCTTCTTCCGCAATATGAAGGATTTGATCGCCAGTGGCTATTTGTATGTCGCGCAACCGCCGCTCTATCTTATCAAACACGGCAAAGAGAAGCTTTATGCCTATACTGATGTCCAGCGCGATGAGGTTCTCAAGCGCCTCAATCTGAGCAAAGCGCCTGACATCCAGCGTTACAAAGGTTTGGGCGAGATGAATTCTGACCAACTGTGGGAGACCACTATGAACCCGCAGGCCCGCACTTTGTTACAGGTCAATATTGAGGATGCTGCTGCCGCCGACGAAACTTTTGGGATGCTAATGGGAGATGAGGTTCCACCTCGCAAACAGTTTATCATCACCCATTCCAAGAATGTTAAAAACCTCGATATTTAAGCCGAGGTGTGGGCGAGTTTTACAGTTATTACTCGTTGGTTGATAGCGATTACCTTGCTAAGCTTGGTTGGGTAATCGTCTATAGTGTTTATTTATTTACACCCCGCCAAGCTTTGTTGTGAATATATACATTCACAACAAAGCTTATTATGAGATTTCGAGCTACCATTGCTAAGTTGTTGACACCTCTACCAACTTTATGTATTACAGGAAACTCAATGCAATCCGAATCAACTTATTGCTCGACTTATTTGCTTCCCTTAATAAATTTCAGCTTTTCTCTGTGTCTCTGCGGTGAGTAGTTATAATCATTCTTCCAGTCTGAAAATACTGGGCGTTTAATTGATTGGAATAAGCGCCCAGGCGTAGGGCCGTCCGTCGCTGCCTCGAATGTCTTGCAGCAGTCGGTAGTTGGTGCGGACGGCCTGTTCAAAGCCGGGCGGCCAGGAGGAAGGTTCGGTCACGTCCGGGCGGAGATCGTACTTGAGAATATCATAGCCGAACAAAGCCAGCTTAAAGCGTTTTTGGGCAAAATCTTTTACCAGGGCTTGTCCATCGCGCTGTCCAGCGGCGGCTAATTGCCGGAAGATAAAGTGATCGAAAACCTGATCGGGTCGTCCGGCAGCGATAGCCGGGCCACTCATCTCGGCAAAGATTTTCTGATCTGGCGCAGCATATTGTCGGACGTAACGGGCGGCCTGCCCATCCGCTTCGCGCACTGCATCTCGGTCGTTGGACGGGTAATCGAGCCAAAAGCCGAGTCCCCCTAAAATTAGCAGTTGTAAGAGTGCCGCGCCCCGCCAAAGGTTGGCTGCTACAGGCCGCTTTTGCCCCGGTGTCGCCAGCCAGCCGATCATCAGACTGATAAAAGCCATTATCTCGAAAAAGTAATAATCAGCGGCCCCCGCCTTGCCGACCGTCAAAGAGACTAGCAAGGCCAACCCACCCCACAGAGCGATCAGGCGGGCCGTACCTCCGGCCTGGAAACTGCGTCGGGCCTGCCAGACTGCCGCCAGACAGAGCGGCCCGTACAAGACTAAAAATAGCCCCCAGGTCTTGACCATTTTGGGAACCGAGAAGGGGGTGTAACGTTCCATCGTTAAGAAGAAAAGATATTTGCCATCGGTCGCCAGCGTCAACGCCCCGATCCCGACCCCAACCGCTATCCCTAACGCTCCGACGAACAGGATTGCTTCCCTTCGTCGCCCAGAAAAGAACATGTAAAGCGCTACTGCGCCCGATGTGGCTACCAACGATTGCTTGGTGAACAAAGCCAGGAAGAAGAAGAAGAGAGGGATGAGGGTTGAGGGGGGAGGGATGAAGGGGGACTGAGGACTGAGGGATGAGGGGTGGGGTTGGTGGTTTTTGAGGAGGGTGTAGAGGCCGGTGAGGGCGAAGGCCAGGGCGAGGGCATCGACACGGGCGTATACGCCCCAATAAATAGTCGGGTGGAAGCAGAAAAAGAGGCTGGCGGCGGCGGCTGCTGCTAATCGGTCGGGATTACGCAGACGGATTAGTCGATAGATCAGCCAGGCCGAGAAGCCCAACCCGGCCAGGGTCAGGGCGCGGGCGGCATAGAGCGAACCAAGTGTGCCGCTTGGGTCGTTGAATTTGGTGAAAACTGCCAGAAGGCGGGATAACCCGGTCGCTAGATAGGGGAAAACAGGCGGATAGGCCAGGTCGGTCGTATTATAGAAATTTGGGTTAAAACTATAGGCGGCGGATAGCGATGGGTTGCGATTGATCCGCTCCAAACCTCCCAGGACCAGCCCTTCGCTATAATCGAGTTGCAGTGGGTCAATTGTGCTGGCGATCAGGTGAATGATGTTCTGCAAAGCGACCAGGAGCGTCCCGACGCACAGCAAATTGCGCCAGGTCAATAACTTTCGTTCCGGCATCAGGGTGTAGGCGTGGCTGGTGGTGCGGTTGGCGTAACGGTTGCGGCGGTCGTCTCAGCCGAACTAGTGGTCGAACCGGGCGTTGCGGTCGTCCCCTCGGTCGAATTGACCGGGTTGGACGGTGCGGCAAGCGTAGTCAGGCCGGGTGTCAGGGCCGGGATTGCTGTAGTGTCCGGGGTTAGCTGAGGTGTAGCAGTCGGTGCGCTGGTCGGGCGTGGAGTGGGCGACGGAACCGGAGTTGGGATCGGCGAAGCCTGATTAAGCTTGCGGGTCAATTCGCCCAAACGCCGTCCGGCTTCGTTAAATTGGCGATTGCCTTCTTCGAGGTCTTCCGGGTTGGTGTTTTCGATCCCACTCATGGTAAAATCCACGCCCTGGATCGAACTGGCGACCACATTTTGAAACTCACGGTAATAGGGGATGAGTTTGGGCGTAGCTTTGGGAGCCAGATTATCGACCGGTTTCTTCTCATTCTTGATTTCGCTTTGTATATCGCGGATACTGCGACGATAGTCCTCCCAGGGCAGTTTACCTTTTTGGACTTGCTGGCGTAAATTGCTGGCAGTATTGATCGAGCGAGCATAGCGATCCATCTCTCCCCGCAATTGGGCCGCAAAAGTCTCATCCGAAGTTAGCGGGACGGGCGTACTGGTTGGTTCGGGGGTCACAAGCGATTCGGCACTTGGTTCCGGGCTAGGCCACAAAGCGAATACTAGCACCGCTAGACATGTCACCAGAAAAAGAGCCAGAATCGTCATCGACAGTCGGAAGCCGCTCAGGTTTATTTTGGGCAAAATCGGCTTGCGTCTGCGTCGAACTTTGGGTAAGGTCAGTTCGCCTCTCTCGACGGCGGGCCGAATCTTCGCCCCACCAAGCGGAATATTCTCAGGATTGGCTTCTTTCCCGCTCTGACGCAAGTTTTCGACCGCTTCTTCGATCCCGATTTTTACCAGGGGCCGGGGTGTTTCCGGCTCGTCGGAAGCTTCGGTTTTGACTGGCTCGATCCGGGCCAATTGTTGGTCAGCCCGGACTGGGCGGACTTTTAGTTCGGTTTCAATTCGTTGACGCTCTTCAATCTGGGCCAGACCCCGCCGAGCGCGTTCGTTGGTGGTATCCAATTCGAGTGCTTTGGTCAGGCACAACCGGGCGCGTTCAAGATTGACCTCTACTAGCAAGCCTCCCAGCCAGGTCCAGGCTTCCGAACTGGAAGAGTCGCGTTGGACGGCCTGGGTAAGCAAATTGCGGGCTTCCTCAAGCTGACCCTGACGAGCAAGCAGTTGAGCTTTGGCAATCAGGTTTTCGATTTCTGCCGCCCGTCGTAACTCGTCCGGATCGGGGGCCGCTGGTTGGGGTTTGGATGGGGCTTCCGTTTCGTCCGAATTAGAAACAGACGGCGGGGTTAGCTTGATCTCAGGTGATGGATAAAGCCGCGTTCCGTAGATCGAATTGATGGCAGCCCGAATCTGGGCGCGAGGTTGGCGGATGGGTGGATTGACGCTCTCACCACCATCGGCGCTAGGGTTGGCGGCGTACTCTTGAGCCGAAACCTCCGGCTCTTCGGTCGAGTTTGACGGCGGTTGACTACTACGCTGATCGGGCATAGAATTAGCTTACCTAATACTTTCAGAAGAAAACATATCCCTTGAGCCTACCCTTCCATTGTACACGACTCAACATAATATTGCAAGAGGTAACGACCTATCATCCGTATCAAACTCTATTTTGTTACCAAATTTACCAGATCGAGCCGAGTTCCCACACATCAAGGCTTCTAACATTTAGTCCACTACTACCCTGTACGATTAAGGAAACCCCCAGACTGTCGGGTCGAGTCGGGTACATTCGGCTGGTAATAGCAGCTTGATTGTTAGCAAACACTTCGATAACCGAGCGGTCAATGAAGATGTGCAGGCGTACTCTTTCGTTTGCCTCCGGTGCTAAAGGGCCGCCGCGTTTTTCGTGCTTTACTTCGGTATCGGTACTAGAATGGGTAGTATCAATTTCCAACCACTCGCGTTTGCGGTCGTAAATAATCAGGGTTTGTTCTTCTCCATCTGGCGCACAACGCACTGCCAGAGCAAAGCGCGTTTGAGCTTGCAAGTCAATTTCTGCCACGATTTCGAGGCAATCGCCTCGCACCCCTTCCAGCTTATATACAGAGTGAGGAGCCAGGTCTAGTTGCTCAAAATGGTGGTGGCTACCGCGTAGGGCGATGAGTTCGGGGGCTGGCACCATTTCCAGATTACCATCTGACCGGATTGAAAGTATACGCGGCAACGACATAAGCCCGGCCCAACCTGCCGCTTGCTGGCTGGCCTCACTGCGCCCCTCTTGCACCCAACTCCACATAATCGCTCGTCCGGTTGCATCGATCAAAGTTTGGGGGGCATAAAAATAGTCATCCCCAAAATCGAGTTTGGCTTCCGACTCCGGGATAAAACGCTGGTTGAAGTAAGTTCCCACTTGCCCTACGCTGTACAAAGGCCGTTCGTGCGAGACTCCAAAAGTAAATAGATGTTTATCGCCCAGCGCCAGCAGTTGAGGACATTCCCACAGCGAGCCAGTCCAGGTTGGTTCGGTACGGTTAATATTCCCGATATGTAAAGGGTGTAGATAAGTCCAGTCGGTTAGATTAGTCGAGCGGAAAAGCAAAGCGGTACCGCCCACCTCCTTAAAACCCGACCCTACCAGCATATACCAGGTCTGGCCCTCGCGCCAGAGGGCCGGGTCGCGGAAGGCTACCAGGTCAAGGCCCGGTGGCAAATCGGGCAAAACGGGATTATCGGCATACTTGTCCCAAGTATATAAATCGTCACTACTGGTAGCAATACAGGGTAGCTGTGCCTCTCCCCGCACTCCGGTATAAACCAGAGTGGGAACCCCCTCATTGTCTATCGCGCAACCCGACCAGCAACCGTCGCTATCGACACCATCGAGGGTTGGCGCAAGGGCGATAGGCAGGTCGCGCCAATGTAGTAGGTCATCGCTTACGGCGTGGCCCCAGTGGATCGTACCCCAAAACGGGCCGTTAGGATTATATTGATAGAATAGATGATATTGTTTATTCCAATAAATCAAACCATTTGGGTCGTTCATCCAGTTGGCGGGTGGCAGAAAATGGTAGGCCGGACGATGCGGATCGCCATTTTGATGTTCGTTTCGAGCAGGTGTCAATAAGCTTGACGGCATGGTTTCGGTTGCCGAAGTAAAATCTAGCATTAGTATTACTTTCTTTTGGTTCGGTTAGTAGTTTTGCAAAAGATAGCAGGCAATTTTAGCCTTTCAGCCCACTACGGGCGATTCCTCGAATAAAGGCATTCTGAAAGATCAAAAAGACTAGCAAGGTCGGCAAAGTCATCATCGTGGCGAAGGCCATAATCGCCCCCCAGTTGATCGGTTGCTGGGTTTGGAACTCGGCAATACCGAGTGGTAAAGGGCGCACTCCCGGCCCACGTGTCATCAGAATCGGCCAGAGCAACTGATTCCACGAAGCTAAAAAGCTCAAAATGGCGACCGTTGCATAAGCCGGTTGGGAAAGCGGAACGGCTATCCGTAAAAAAGTCGTCCAGGCTCCCGCTCCGTCAATTTCAGCCGCTTCTTCCAAATCTTTGGGCAGGTTCAAAAAGAAGGTATAGAAAAGATAAATGTAAAAAGGGTTGGCTATAAAGGGTAGTATCTGGGACTGATAGGTATCAGTCCAGTTGATCTGAGCCATCATAAACAGCATCGGAATAGCGTACGCTTCCAGGGGGATGATAATCAGGGCTACAATTGTACCGATCAGAAAACGCTTACCTGGAAAGACAAACCGGGCCAGAGCATAGCCAAACAAACTATTTACTATCATACCACCCGTGACGGTCAGGCTAGTGATAATCACCGAATTGATAAACAATTGCCCAAAACTGGCCCGCCGGAAAGCCTCGCCATAATTCTCGAAGGTAATTTCGGTTGGGATAAAAGCCTGCCAGCTATTGCCCTCGGCCAGTACTTTAGCGCTGGGCTTGAGCGAACCGACTACCATAAATACAAACGGCAGCACAAAGAAAAAGGCCAGTAAGATCATCAGACTGTAAATCGGAATTAGCCGGAGCGCATTGGTCCACAAACTTTTGCTCCGTAATTGCGACAAAGTAGAAGGGATTTTGCGAGCCGACCTGACTTCTTCGCCGGTCACCATAAGCCTGTTCACGCTCGTTCTCCTTCCTGGCGTAGCCAAAATCTTTGTGCCAGACTGATTACCAGGACAAATAAAAAGAAAATTACAGCGACGGCTGAACCCCGCCCGATCTGAAGTTGGTTAAACCCGACCGTGAACATTCGGAGTAGCATCGTGTCGGTACTGCCCAGTGGGCCACCTTTGGTCATAATGTAAACTGTATCGAAGAGCCGGAAGGCGAAAATAGTCGTCACAGTAATGATGAATATCAGCGTGTTACGCAGACCGGGTAGGGTGATATAACGGAATTGCTTCCATTTCCCGGCTCCGTCAATCCCGGAGGCTTCGTACAAATCGACCGGAATGTCTTGCAGACCGGCCAAAAAAATAACCATTTGAAAACCAGTACTCTGCCAGATGCCGACGATCATAACTGCCAGTAGTGCGACGCTTTGGTCACGCAACCAGTTGGGTTGGACTGCCCCGGCGGTCAGCCAGCCAAGCACGCCGTTGATAAAGCCGGTATCGGGAACGTAGAGCAATTTCCAAATCGTAGCGGCAGCCGCCATTGCCATCGTCAGGGGCATGAAATAAATCACCCGGAAAAGCTTTACGCCCGGTAAGGATTGATTAACCAGGATTGCCAGCAAAAGCGCCAACCCAGTTTGTAATGGCACGACCAGCAGTGCAAACCGCACATTGTTCCCTAGAGCCTGGATAAAATCTGGGTCGCCCAGGGTGCGCTCATAATTTTCTGTTCCCAAAAAACGGGTCGGCAGTGGTGAAAGTAAACGCTGGCTGGTAAAGGACATTCCGACCGCCAGTAGAAACGGCACTACTAAAAACACTAATAGCAGCACCGCCCCTACTATTAAAAAGCCCCAGGCATCCCTTTGGTGTCTATTTCGGTAGGAACGCGATTTTGCTAATAAGGCCATAAAGTAGCCCTCTCCTTCGGAATAGAGGCTGGCAAGTAGTTATTACCTGCCAGCCCACCTAAATCGACCTATCGTTACTTCGCGACCGTTTTGTAGCCCTGGTTGTCCTTAATGTCCTGGTCAATAGTTTTGACCGCCGCATCCAGGGCTGCCTTAACATCTTTACCATCCATTACGTCCCGGATTACTTTGCCAAAGGCGACTGTAATGGTCGGGAAGGCCGGGGTCTGGGGACGTGGAACCGCCGTATCGCCTAGCAATTGTTCGACATAAAGCCGTTCCTCGCCGCCCGCCGCGAACTGGGTCGATTTGTCAATCACGCTCTTGCGCGAAGGGATTGCGCCATCCGCCTTTGTGACTGCTAACATCGGCTCGGTCTGGAGGGTGTAGTTGACGAAAGACCAGGCTGCATCGAGATTTGGCGTTTTGGCCGAAATGCTCCACTGCCACGACCCCATCCCGGTGCGGCTACCGATCCCAAAGTTGGGCAGAGGCAGCAGCAGCAAATCATCGGCAAACACCTTTTTGTAAGCCGGGAACTCCCAGAAACCGACCCACGAAATAGCCGCCCGACCACTCTTAAAGGCGTTGTCATCTTCGTTTATATCGACCAGGCCGTCCTTGAACCAGCTTTGGAAGATGGTCAGGGATTTGATCGAAGCTTCGCTGTTGAGTACACCCGCCGCCGACTGGAAATCCTGGCGGTTAATCAAATCTCCACCGGCAGATTGGATAATTGGCGAGAAACCATAAGCCCACCAACCATCTGAGGCATAGTTGACCTTGAGATCGAGCGGCTTTTTAAGGCCACTGGCCTGAAGCTTTTTGAGAGCCTGGGTGAACTCGTCGGCAGTCCAGGCATCTTTTGGCCCGGTTGGAATGCGAATGCCGTTCTTTTGCAAGATCGACTTGCGCGAGTACAGACCCAACCCGGAGTCGAGGCTACCAACCCCATACATCTTACCCTGATAAGTCCCCTGCTTGATAATCGAGGGCAACAGGTCGGCTTTGAGTTCGGGCGTGAGGCAGGCATCGAGGGCCTTCAGGTTGCCGTTCCAGACGTAATTATACATATTTGGGCCGTCCAAATAAAGAATGTCCGGTAAGCTGCCTGCCGCCGCCGCCGCTTTGACCTGGTCATCAAAGTTACCGGCCGGAATAACGACCGCTTCAACTTTGACCAGCTTTTGGCTCTGGTTAAAACTGTCCACCATCGTCTTGAGAACATCCAGGTCGCCCAGTCCGCCAGAGAACCAGGCTTTCAGGTTGTAGGGGCCACCACTAACCGTCGCCGAGCAAGTTCCGCCGCCAGTTGAAGCGGGGGCCGCTGTGGTTGCCGCTACTGTCGTAGCTGCCGGGGCCGCTGTGGTAGGGGCTACCGTTGTAGCTGCCGCTGTAGTGGCGGCGGGAGCGACGGTAGTGGCTGCCGCCGTCGTAGCTGCCGCTGTAGTCGCAGCAGCAGTAGTGGCTGCCGCCGTTGTAGCCACCGTAGTGGCCGTAGGACTGTCGCCGCAAGCAGCCAGCAACAGACTGACCAGCATGAGCAACACTGCCAGAAATGACATTCTTTGTCGCATGGTTGAACTTCCTCCTCAACAATAACACTTTTTGATAGACAAAGGGAACACAAAGTAACTAAAGTCAACGGTACATGAATGTATAGCCAGCTTTGCTACTACGAACTTATGGTCTTAACTTGTAAGGGACACCTTAATTAAGGGCGGCACGAAAAAACCTGTTAGCGAGACGAGAGATTCTCTAGCAGATTTTTGAAGGGACAGTGTTGGGCTGGAAATTCCAGCTAACAACAATTTAGCGTATCTAAGCATTAGACGAGGCTAACTCGATCCCAATTTTTAGATACCTTGTAAGGCCAGGAACACCATTTGTTTGCTAGACCGAGTTACGCTCGATGAGCGGACAGGTCAGCAATTGCTGAGTGGGTAGGCCACTTTCGGCCTGGTCAGCGTACTTTAGTAAGTATTGCACCGCCCAACGGCCCATCTCATAATGAGGTAGACCTATCGTTGAAAGCGCCGGACGTAGATAGGGAGCGATTAGCTCTTGGTTATCAAAACCCATCACGGCTACGTCTCCGGGAATGGAACGACCAAGTTCGCGTAAGGCATCGTAAGTACCCATCGCCATGCGGTCGGTCGCACAGAAAATAGCAGTTGGTGGTTCGTCCAGTTGCATGAGTGCGATTGTCTCTTTGTAACCGCCATCGGCATACCCGGTGCTAGGACGAACCAGGGTCGCCTCGTAGGCTACACTATAGGCTTCGAGTGCTTGCTGATAGCCGGTAAGTCGTCCGACCGGAGCAGGCAAATCGTTGGGTAAGTTGATAAACCCGATCCGCCGATGCCCTTTGCTCAACAACGTTTCGGTCGCCACCCGTCCTCCCGTAACTTCATCTGGGACTACCGAAGGGAGTGACCGGTCGGCGACATAGCAATCCAATAAAACTAGTGGAACCTCGCGTAGATTGAGCGGTAGATGAACCTGACGATGGTACATCGTAGCGTAGATGATACCTTCTACCTGCCGCTCAAGCAGCATCTTAATCGCTTTCTCCTCAACCTGGCTGTTACGCCCGGTATTGACGGTCAGCAAGATTTTATCGTTGTCGAGGGCCAGGTCTTGTGCGCCCTCAATAATTTTGCCTGCAAAAGGAGTGGTAGCGATTTCATCGGTAAGAAAACCAATAGTATGAGTACGGTTAGTGCGTAGCATCTTGGCCGCTGCATTAGGGCGATACCCCAATTCTTTGACGGCATTCCAAACTCGTTCGCGAGTCTCATCAGGGATAGTGACTGTCGTCACCTCGTTTAAGACTAGCGAGACGGTAGTTTGGGATAGTCCGGCTTGCCTAGCCACATCCGTCATGGTAGGAGAACGCCTGATTGCTGCTTTGCGAGGCATAAATTATTTAGCTCTATATTTTCTTTATTAGCTTGTTGAAACCAATCGTTGATGCGTATTACTAATACGTAACAATAGGATAGCACGACCTTAAATCTTTGTCAAGAGTTTTTAAATATTCGGGTGAGCGGCAGATTTTTGGCAGAATTCACCCCCTAAGAATGAGTGCCTGCAAAAACTCCGGCCCAAATCACTCAAAAATATAGTTTAGGTTGCGGCACAGCCTGGCTATTTTGCAAAATCTAACGCGCCCTCTAAATAATTTTTAGGGCCGAAGGAGTAGCCGCAATAGCCTCGGCTACCATTTCGAGCAGGGTAGCTTTAATTACCGGCTTGGAGATAAAGCCGTAAGCCCCCGAAGGTTGGCGAGCTTCGGATTGATCGGCAATAGTGATAACCAGCACCGGAATCTGGTTGCAAGTCGGGGAGGCTTTAAGATCGCGCAGGACTTCCCAACCGCTCTGATCGGGCAGCATCAAGTCGAGGGTAATCAAAGCCGGGGGCGGATCGAGGGTCTCTACTTTTCCGAGGGCTTCCTGACCGCTCCGGGCCTGCTCGGTTCGGTAGCCCGCTTCACCCAAATAAATCGCCAGGATTTCCGCCGCTCGGTCGTTATCGTCTATCACCAAAACGAGAGGAGGAGGGGGGAGGGGGGAGGGATGAGGGATAAGCGAGGAATTGTTATTAGCGGCGTTATTGTGCTGGGGAGTGGTAGAGCCGTTATGGTTTGGTTGGGTGGCAGAGGGTTCGCTATCTTCTTTGAGTTTATCGTCGGTATCTTTTAGCAACTGGTTTTGGGCGTGGACTTCGAGTAACCGATCAATCGGGTCGGTTGGGGCCGGTGTAACGTTGGGAGCCTGGGTGGTGACCGAGCTAACCGGCAAAGTAAAGGTAAAGAGGCTGCCCACGCCCGGTTCACTATCGACCCAAATCCGCCCGTTGTGTAATTCGACCAGCCGTTTGCTCAGGGCCAACCCCAACCCGGTTCCCTGATGCTGGCGCGAATAACTGCTATCGACCTGCCGGAACTCCTCGAAAATACGGTAAGTATCTTCTTTGCGTATCCCGATCCCGGTATCCTTGACCCAAATCGCGATGTAATCCTGTCCCTTTTCGCGATGCAAATAGTTGCCAACTGTAATGCGGCCTTTTTCGGGTGTAAACTTGACCGCATTGGAAAGCAGATTATAAAGAATTTGCTTGTATTTGCTTTTGTCGGCCCGGATTAGACCCCGCCCGGCCTGAAAATGGTTCTGGATCGTCAGGCTCTTTTTAACCGCACTGACCGCAACAATCGCTTCTACATCGTTGATTGCGTCGTCCGGGGTGAACTCTTCCGGGAAAAGTTCCATTCGCCCGGCTTCGACCTTTGCCAGATCAAGCACATCGTTGACCAACGTCAGCAGGTGGCGACCACTGGTCAGGATATTATTGACATAACGCAACTGCTTATCGTTCATATCGCCAAAAACTTTGTCCTGCAAAACCTCACTAAAGCCGATAATAGCGTTGAGTGGAGTACGCAGTTCGTGGCTCATGTTCGCCAAAAACTCGCTCTTATGGCGGGTCGCCTCTTCCAATTCGACATTAGCGTTGGTCAACTGGATCACGACCCGGTTGACTTCGGTATAAAGGCGGGCATTTTCGAGGGCTATCGTAACCTGTTCCGCCAGGGCTTGCATTGTCGCCAGGTCGATCTCATCAAAGCCGTTCATGAGGGTGCTGGCGAGGTCGATCACTCCGATGACCTGCGCTCCCCGCCGGATCGGTACGACCATCTCAGACTTGACCATGCCCTTCTCGCCATAATCGACATAGCGCGGTTCGACCGTTACATCCGGCACAATCACGGCCTCGCCGGAATTAGAGGCCCACACCACCAATCCCTTTTGATCGTTTCTGGGCATCCGTGCGCCCGGTCGGGCATGGATGAGTTTGAGGTTCCAGCCGTGGATCGCCCGCAAGACCAGGTCTTGAAGATTATCACTATCAACCAGATAGATCGCCACCAGATAATAATCGAAAGTTTGCTGCAAGAGGCGGGTTATAAAGGGCAACAGTTCGTCTACGCTGAGGATCGAGCCGATCCGCCGCCCGATCTCGCTAACGGCTCGTAACTGATCGGCCCGACGCTGTTGCTCACGGAAAAGCTCGGCGTTCTGAACGGCGAGGCTGGTCTGGTTGGCGATAGTGGTCAGCAAGCGCAATTCCGATTCGGGTGGGGGAGTCGTCTCGGTGCTATAGCAGGTAATAACTCCGGCTACTCGCCCACTCACATACAACGGGACTGTCAACACCATCGCCCAATTTTGGGTTAGGGCTTCCTGATAGAGCGGGGCCAGTTTGCCTTCGACCGCGCCGACTTTGTAGACTACCGGCCCATTTGCTTCAAGCGCCCGGAAGATCGGCAGTTGCATTAATTCCTCACGCTCGACGGTGCCTTCCTGCGCCAGACGGTTGATCCGCTCTAAAAAGCCGGGCGGCATCCCATACGAACCATAAGCCCGGATAAAAAGCTGGTCGGCTTCGATCAACGAAATAGCACAACTTTTGTAGTTCAAAGTTAGGCTGATGCTCTCGGCGATATTGGTCAGGGTCTGACCGAGCGATTCGGACAAATTAATGGCGCGGGCTATTTCGGCCAGACAGGTCATTTCGCGGACTTGACTGAGCGAAGTGCCGTAAAGCCGGGCGTTTTCGATAGCGACTGCCAGGCTATTACCGATAGAGACCAGCAAATCGAGGTCGTCTTGCTGGAACGCCCCCTTCTGATGGCTAATCAAACTGACTACACCCAATAGCCGGTCACGGGTCTTGATCGGGGCGGCAGCAAAGGCGCGTAGTCCGATAGATTGGACAGCGGCATTATCGGCGGCCCTTTTATCTTGGGTCATATCGTAAATCAAGAGCGGTTGCCCGGTGGTAGCCACCGAACGGGTCAGGCTTTCATTTTCGGTGATCGAAGCGTTGGTCACAGCCCGTACCACCATATCACTCATGCCTTTGTAGGCCCCCACTTTTAACAACCGGGTTTCCTCCTCGATCAAGGTAATTCCGGCTACATCCGCCCGCAACACATCTACCAGCGTCGTCACGACATCGTTGAGCAGTCGCTCCAATTCGAGCGATTGACCGGCGGCGCTAGTGACAGCATTGAGCGCGGATAGGTCGCGGTTGCGACGCTCGACCTGCGCCCGCATGCGGGTGCGTTCGGTTACATCGCGGGCAATCCCAACCCAGCCCGAAAGCCCCCCCTGGTCATTAGTAATCGGGGCCAACGTCACCTCGGTCAGTACTTTGCTGCCATCTTTGCGGATTAGCTCAAGCGAAAGGATGGTCTGATCGAGGCGGCTTTTGCGTTCGGTTTTGGCCGGACGACCGGGCGACCCGCCCGGATTGCGAAAAAGGTTGCCGACCAGCGAGCGGCTTTCGTTGGCCAGTATTTCGGTAAAATGAAGTCTGAGCAATTCCTCTTCGTTATAGCCGGTGGCTTCGATCATCTTGGGATTGATAAAGCTAAATGTCCCTTCTTCGTCCAGGGTGAAGATAACATCATTAGCCTGATCGGTGACTTGCCGGTAGCGTTCTTCGGATACCTTGAGATTTTCGAGAGCTTCGACCAGATGTTGCCGTTGTCGCCCTTCCCGGATGATAAATCGGACGACTAGCGTCACGCCAAAGAAAGGGATGCTGAGCATCAAGACCAATATCACAAGGCCACCCTGAATAATTGGGTCGTCAGTGGTTGCCATTATTGCAAAGAAGATCAGCCAGAGCAGTCCGCTCAGACCCAACGCCGGACGGGTATCAAACGAGGCCTGAATATGCCCGGCTATGACGTAAAAAGGTAGGATCGTAAAATACATCGGGGCGCTAAACCCGATCAAAAGTACCGCCGCAACCGTCGCTACTGTTTCAATCCCTATTGCAGCCAGACAGATCAGTGTATTTTGATTTTTGTTTTCCTGGGTACTGTAGACAAAAGCGGCAGCGATAATTCCCATCAGAACCGTATATAATAAGATTTGCAGCCAGCTTAACTGGTGTTGGGACAGCGAAAGCGCTCCGATAAAACTAAACAGCAAACTGCCTAGTGCAAAGCCTTTTAGCACCAGGTCGGGGGACACGAAGCCAAAGCGACCGACTTGCAAGGGAGAACGAGTCAACCGTTGTAGGTCTTCTTGACGGCGTTCTTCGGGGTCGGGCTGACGCAAGACCAGGGCGCGGGGTTTACGATCCGATTTTTCAGGGCGGAAAGTGGCGGTAACAGGTTGACTTGGTGGATTGGAAAGCGGGTCAGCATTAGAGTTGGCGTTTGTAGAGCGATTGGCACGATTGCGTCTGCGCCGCCGTTCGTTAGGCTGCTTGGGCATATAGAGTTAAATCCTTGCTTGAGTCGGGTCGATTGGCCCGCCACTCTTTTTCCTGCAAATCGGATGATAACCAGGCCATACTTTATTGTTTCAAGTAATAAAACCAACCGTAAGAAATAAAAAGAATCCTTACCCTTTAACTTTTCCTTATTATGTATGTCCTATTTTATCATCTTTTAAGCGGCTTGCAAGGCTGTTTTCGGCAAGAGGGCAGGGCGACAACAAAGTGGGAGTATAGACAGCTTTGTGATGTTAGCGATCTGGGTCGCGAAACGAACCTATTGACAAAGAGTTGGAGTCGCGCTATTATACTTACTGAAAGTTAAGTAACTATGGAAAAGTTTATGATAGTAAAACTAGAAAATAGTGAGTCACGTGAACAGCTTTTGTCGGTAGCAGGAAAGTTGTTTAGTGAAAGAGGTTACACCGCTGTCACGCTTAAGGATATCGCCGATGTTCTTAAAGTTAAGCAAGCGGCTATCTATTATCACGTCCCTGAAGGCAAAGAACAGCTTTATTTTGAAGTAATGAAACGCGGTTTTGAAGCTCATAGGGAAGGTATAACCCGTGTATTGAGCGAGGTCACTCCAACTCTAGGGTCGCAGTTAAAGGCATTAGCAAATTGGCTGCTTTCTCAACCACCTTTGGATATTATACGTTTAGCTCGGACTGACTTACCAGCTTTATCACCCAATTATGCCCAGCAATTATCCGAGCTAGGAGATCAGGCCTTGACCCAACCAATCCAACAACTTGTTAAAGAGGCTTATGAACGGGGTGAAACCCGGCTGGTGGATACTCGTATTATGGCTACTATCATCATCGTTACCATTGATACTATTCACGATATATACCGTTACAAAAAATTATCCAAAGAAGTAATCGCTCAAGATGTGATTGAGACTTTGCTAGATGGGATGCGTCGTCGCTAATTTTTTAACTAATCATCTTACTTACTTTTAAGTAAGATGTAAGGAGTAAAATACAATGGCTAAATTACCGGGAAAAGTTACCCTGATAACCGGAGCTTCATCCGGGATTGGTCGTGCTAGTGCTTTGGCTCTCAATGCGGCTGGTTTTACCGTTTATGCAACGGCCCGCAAGCTCGAATCTATTCAAGCTTTAGAGGCCGAGGGCTGCCACATTTTGCAACTTGATGTGAGCGATGAGACCTCACGCCTAACAGCTGTCCAATCTATCGAAACCAAGCACGGTGCAATAGACCTGCTTATTAACAACGCTGGATATGGTGAGATGGGAGCTATTGAAGAAGTTGGGCTAGAACAATGGCGCAAACAGTATGAGACAAACGTTTTTGGCCCGATTCGACTGATCCAGCTAGTACTGCCTGCAATGCGGAACAAAGGTAGTGGGCGCATTATCAATGTCAGTTCCGGCGGCGGAGAATTTACTTTCCCCCTTGGCGGAGCTTACCACGCCAGCAAGTATTCGGTGGAAGCAATTTCGGATGCTCTGCGGTTTGAGATTAAACCATTTGGTCTGGATGTAGTGGTTATCCAGCCTGGCATAGTAAAAACCCCGCTGGCCGAAGCAACTCTTCAGATGTTACAACCTAGTCCTGACAGTCCCTATACCTTCTTGATCGCTAATTTTGAGCGAATAGGGCGTGAGGGTTACGAGAAAGGCACGGGCTATCTTTCTCCTCAGCACGTAGCAAAGGTCATTCTTAAAGCTTCTCAAGCTAACCGACCCAAAACGCGCTATAAGATCGGCTCCACGGCCCATTTAATGCCGTTTTTGCGCCGCCTTCTACCTGATCGCACTTGGGATAGTATAATTGGTCGAATGGTCGGGGCTTAATATATCCAAAAATCTTCTGTAAAGTCAGGTCTTAAGCCTGCCATAGTGCGACCACACAACCGGTTTACCAACAATTGTAGCCCTTTAGCACGTTTAATTGCTTACAAGACCCTTCCAGGGTTACGCCTCGCATCGTAATGGCGTTCCAAAAGGTTTTGTTTTATTATAGATTTATTATTGCCGATACTCCCTGAAATGTTGTATTCAAAAAGTATGTTTTATTCACCCAAAGAAAGGACAACAAGCAATGGCAGATGGATTGATTGAGCAGCGCTTAGCCGAATTGGGGATCGTGTTACCGCCGACTTTTGGCGCTCCCCCCGGCATGAATTTTCTTACCGCAGTACAGGTTGGCGAATTGGTGTTTTTAGCGGGTCACGGCCCGACCGGGCCGGATGGCAAATTGGCTTTTCAGGGTAAAGTCGGGGCTGAGGTATCGGTTGAGCAGGGTTATCAGGCGGCCCGTGTGACTGGCCTGAACCTGCTGGCGACTCTTCAAAAGGAACTCGGTAGCCTCGACCGGGTGGTCAAACTGGTCAAGGTGCTGGGAATGGTCAACGCGGTCGATGATTTTGGGAAGCAGCCCCAGGTTATCAACGGCGCAAGCGATCTTTTTGTGGAAGTGTTTGGCGAGCAGATCGGCAAGCATGCGCGGTCGGCGGTTGGTATGAGCGGGTTGCCCAACAATATGCCAGTCGAAATCGAGATGATCGTTCAAGTCAAACCTTGATTTATTTAGAGGGTAGCTATGCTAAAAATTGACGCACATCAGCATTTCTGGAATTTGCAACGCTTTGAGTACCCCTGGCTCACGCCTGATTTGCCGACGCTCTACCGCAATTTTGAGCCGGACGACCTTGCGCCCGAACTGACCTCCAATGACATCTCCGGTACGATAGTGGTACAGGCGACCCATTCGGAGGCTGAGACGGCCTGGTTTTTGGCTTTGGCGGAGGCGAACCCTTTTATCAAGGGGGTAGTCGGCTGGCTCGATCTAACGGCCTATAATCTGGAAGAACGGTTGGATCGGGCGTTGGCGCAAGGCCCGCTTTGTGGGGTGCGCCATCAGGTTCACGATGAGCCAGATGTAGAGTGGTTATTGCAGGGTAAAGTGGTGCGTGGGTTGCGGCTACTAGCCGAGAAGAACCTAACCTACGATTTGCTGTTGCGGCCTCCCCATCTCAAAATTCTACCTGCACTGTTCGAGGCGGTTCCCTCGGCTCGTTGGGTAATCGACCACCTTGCCAAGCCCTTGATAAAGCGCGGCGAGATCGAACCCTGGCTAACTGATTTGAAGCGAGTTTCGTATTACCCAAACGTCTACTGCAAAGTATCGGGTATGATAACCGAAGCCGATCACGCCAATTGGACGATAGAGGACATCCGGCCCTACTTCGAGCAGGTGTTGCGTCTGTTTGGGCCGTCCCGGTTGCTTTTTGGTAGCGATTGGCCGGTTTGCCTTTTGGCGGGTAGCTACAGCCGGGTCAACGCCCTGCTTGCCCAACTGGTCGCCACCCTATCCGAAACGGAGCAAGCCGCCATCTGGGGCCAAACCGCACTAGAGGCATATCGGACAAGGGATGAGGGATGAAGGATGAGGGATGAAGAAATGCAGAATGCAGAATGCAGAATAAAGAATAAAGAGGGATGAGGGATGAGGGCTGAATTGTAGGAGCGGGCTTCTGCCCGCGATGGAGTGTAGGTTGAGGGATGAAGGGAATATCCATTGGCGGAGCAATGTCGTACAACTGGACTACTCAGTCCTAAATCCTCAGTCCCCTTTCCATCCTTCATCCCTCAGCCTTCATCCCTTGTTGGATATGACTCCGCCCATAGACCGTCCTAAGATCGTCCATTGACGGAGCAATGTCCAACAAGGGCGGGAGTATTTTGTTGGATATGGCTCTGCCCATAGACTTTTCGGCAAAGCCGACCGAGTTGAATTAATGGGAGAAGCTAGGGCCGCCATTGCCGGGTGTGCCATCTCTGGGTGTGTCCATCTTATCAGTTCCAGTGCCTAATTTGGTTATGGCAAGATACCAGCCTAGCAATAGTAGCAGCTGAAATTCAGGTAAGGTTTGTCTGGCAGTCTCTATCTCAACCTGTCCCGTTTTACCAATTTTTTCTAATACCATTTTGAACGTTAGCAGTGATTCGCCCTGCTCATTGGCCCATCTATACTCATCGGATTTGTGCTGCTGCCACTTGATTTTGGGTTCGGTCGAGGCCATAAAAGTGAGTGTGCCGTTATTGCCCCAACCGGCCTTGTAGACTGCTCGGATAATATCCGAATCCAAAGATCGAACGGTTATAGTGGTACGCAAAACTCCAACTTGCCGGAAAGCTACCTTCAGTTCACCCATTTGAGCTATAACTGTACCAGCTTCCCAGTACAAAAACGCGATGACCTCCTTATCATCATCCATCAATCGGCCTTGTTGGTAATAAGGGATCGGATTTCTCCAGGTTAGCCGTTTTGTTTCAGTTTCCATTTGCTCACCCTGTCAAACGCTAAACTTAGGCGAAGTAAGCGCCTTCCATTGGGCCTGCTGCCATCCGGCTGTAAGCGGCCAGGATACCACGTTTGTGGAGGTTGGGCGGCGGTGTCCAGCGCGATTTACGTTCGGACAGCACTCGCTCCACCTCGGCGGTAGTTTCCTCGCGCCCGTTGAAGCCTACGATGTCGAGAGTACGGGCCGGTACGTCGAGTCGGATCAGATCGCCCGTCTGTACCAACGCTATCGGCCCGCCCATGTAGGCTTCCGGCGTGACGTGACCGATGCAGGGGCCTTTGGTCGCGCCGCTAAAGCGCCCATCGGTGACGATAGCCACGCTGCTGGCGAGTTCGGGTCGGCTGGCAAGAATGCTGGTACAAAAATACATTTCGGGCATGCCGGAAGAGCGCGGCCCTTCGTTGCGAATGACCATCACCTGCCCCGGTTTGACCTCGCCACCCAGCAAGCCTTTGATCGCGTCTTCTTCGCGGTCATAGACGAGGGCCGGGCCGGTGTGCTGGTGCATTTTCGGGTCGGCGGCGGCGTGTTTGATAACCGCCCCGCCCGGAGCCAGATTGCCCCGCAAGATTGCCACACTTCCCCCCGACGAAACCGGGTCGGCGACGGTTTTTATCAGGTCGCGCCATTTGAGGCCGTAATTTTTGAGAAAGGCCCGGCTTTCCCAAAAGAAGGTACTTTTCTTGATCGCCTCCAAATTTTCGCCGAGTGTCTGGCCTGTGACGGTCATTACGTCAAGGTGTAAGAAGTCCATCAGTTCGAGCATAAGGGCCGGGACACCCCCGGCGTACCACAGATATTCTGCCGGGTAGGGGCCAGCCGTCTTGATATTGGTAAGCACAGGCACGCGCCGCCCGATCTCGTCAAAGTCTTCGGGCCGGACTTCAACCTCGACTTCGCGGGCGATGCTCGGCAAATGCAAAAGTAAATTGGTGCTGCCCCGGACGGCAGCGTGTAGCATTATGGCGTTCTCGAAGGCTTTGCGGGTTAGAATCTTGTCGGGCGTGAGCCGTTGCTCGACCAGATTCATAATTTGTTGACCGCTTTCGTGGGCCATACGCTGATGGGCGGTCAGGACGGCGGGGATCAGTGCGCTGCCGGGTAGGGCCAGTCCCAAAGCCTCGCTGATAACCTGGTTGGTGCTGGCGGTTCCCATAAATTGACAGGCTCCGCAGGTCGGCGAAGCATTCTTTTGGGCCGCCAGCAATTCGTCCGCGCTAAGTTTACCCTGGTCAAATTCGTCGCCCATATGGTACATATGCTCGCTGGTGATCCCGTCGGGCGCATTAAGCTGAGTGCCGCCCGGCACATGGATGCATGGCAAGTTGACCCGCGCCAGCCCGATCAGGTGGCCCGGTATACCCTTGTCGCAACTTGAGATCGCCACCACCCCATCGTGCGGATGACCGAGGGCGTGAATTTCGAGCATCGCCGCCAGCACATCCCGACTGACCAGACTATAGCTCATCCCTTCGTGGGCCTGGGCCTGCCCATCGCAAATATCGGTCGCGGTCAGGACGGCGGGTTTGCCGCCCTTTTGATAGACCCCAATCTTGACCTGCTCGACCACCCCCGGCAGGTGCGTCCCGCTCGGATGCGAGTCGCCCATTGTACTCTCGACCAGGATTTGGGGCTTGCCCAGGTCGTCCACACTCCAACCCATTCCCAACCGCAGGGCATCGCCTTGCCGATTAATCAGCCGGATTTGCTGGCTTCGTAGCGTTCTTTGCATAGTTTCCCTCTTTACATATTGGCTTCTGCACCCAGTGCTATAACCGCCTCGGTCTGGGCCTGACGGCGGGCATCGAATTGGGCGGCAATATTTTCATCGGCCTGAATTAGTTCGTCCGGGTTAAGGGCCGCAAAGCTCATTACCCCCATATCGGCAAAGGCTTTTTGCACCTTTGGCCCCCACAGGCCAATATCCTTGACGGTCGGCACGATCCGGCTAAACAGCCGACCCTGAAAACTTCGGATTCCTTCGCTGTTTGCCATCAGGGTCATCAATTCTTTGCTATTAAAGCCCAGGTTCTCGTAAACTTCTTCCGCCAAAAAGCGGTCGCGCATCAAATAGCAGGCTTCTACCACAAATTCTTCGCGTTCGGCCCGCTCGTGGTCGGTCAGTTGCGGGTAGTAGTCGCGCAGGGCCAGCCGACCAAAGGCGACGTGACGGGCTTCATCTTGCATCACATAGGCGTTGAGGGCCTGAGCCAGTGGTTCTTTTGCCAGATCGCGGATACCGTTAAAGGCCGCCAGCGCCAGCCCTTCGATCAAAATCTGCATGCCTAAATAGGTAAAATCCCAGCGTGTATCGCTGATGATATTATCCAGCAGGGTTTTGAGCGGCGGGCTGATCGGGTAAACCAGGTCTAATTTTTCGTTCAGGTAACGGGCATAGGTCTCGGCGTGGCGGGCCTCATCCATCACCTGAGTCGCGGCGTAGAACTTAGCATCGATGTCCGGCACACACTGAACGATCTTGGCAGTACAGATCAACGCGCCTTGCTCACCGTGCAGAAATTGCGAGAAATTCCAGGCGGCGAAATGCAACCGCACCTGGCCGCGCTCTTTGTCATTCATCTTATTCCAATAGGGTGTATGGAACAGAGTGTAGAACTCGTCCGGGTAGCCGAACGGGTTGTCGAGATTTACCGATTGCGACCAATCCAGCCGAGTATTGGTATTCCACTGACGATCTTTACCCTTCTCGTAAAGGTTGAGTAGTTTGTCACGGCCTTCGTCGTACTCCCAGTTAAAGATTGTGACCGCGTTGCTGTTGACCGCCCACTTGGTCTGCTCCACCGGGAGAGTATACATTCGAGTACTCATCTTGATTGGCTCCTTTAACATTAACAGGGATAGACAGGGTTCACAGGATATAGTTGTCTGTGCTTATCCCGGCTGACCTGGCTAATTTTATTTGGCTGACTGCGTGGTTCCAATACCCTATGATTTGAAACGGCGGTCTTCGATCCGGCGAGCTTTTAGCTGGAAGCGCGGCAGGCTGCCGGGATTTACCGCGCTTACCGGCACTCGTAAGGCCAAACGCTGCCGAAACAGGTTTGCCAGACTTTCCAAACGGCTGGCGCGTTCCGTTTCTTCAAGCTCGACCTCGATTTCCAGTTCGTCCAGGTTTTGCTGCCGCGAGAAAATCATCCGAAATTCGCCGACTGGCACGATCTCTCGAATAATAGCTTCGACTGAAGACGGGTAAACATTCACGCCCCGCACAGTAATCATATTATCGATCCGCCCGATCATACCGCCTTTGAGTAATTTGTAGAGAGAACCGCAAGCGCAAGGGGTTTGCGCCAACTGTACCACATCCCCGGTACGGTAGCGAATGATTGGATAGCCCCAGCGCCCCAGGTTGGTGATGACCAGTTCGCCATTTTCGCCCGGCCCGACCGGTTGACTCGTCCCCGGTTGCAGCACCTCGCTAATAAATTCACTTTCGTTGAGGTGTAGCCCGGTCTGCTGGGAGCAGCTAAAAGCATACGCGCCGACCTCGCTGGCCCCGGCGTGGTCGTAACATTTAGCGCCCCAGGCTTGCTCGATCCGCTGGCGTACTGCCGGTAAACTGGCTCCCGGTTCTCCGGTCAGGATCAAAGCCCGCACCGGACTGCTCGTCAGGTCGATCCCCTGCTGAGCGGCGACTTCGGCCAGATAAAGGCTATAGCTGGGTGTACAGCAAATTACGGTCGCTTCGAGTTCAAAAATCGCTGCCAGCCGTTGCTCGGTATCCATCCCACCGCCGGGGATCGCCAGAGCGCCCAGTTGGGCCGCCCCTTCGTGAGCGGCCCAAAATCCGATAAAAGGGCCAAACGAAAAGGCCAGAAAGATGCGGTCGGCCCGACTAACCCCAGCCGCCTCGAAAATCTTCACCCAGCATTTGCCCCACCATTCCCAGCTTTCGCGGGTATCCAGGACCCGCAGTGGTCGCCCGGTCGTCCCGGAGGTCTGGTGTAGCTTGGTGTAAGCTGTCTCCGGGTAGGACAAGTTACGACCATAGGGGGGATAGTTGGTCTGCTCACTCACCAATTCGGATTTGAGGGTAAATGGTAACATATTCAGATTGCCAACCGCACGCAACCTGGCTGGGTCTATCCCAGAAAGCTTTTCTTGATAAAAAGCGTTTTGACTATCGCGCTGGAGAAATTCGACTAAAGCGCGAAGACGAGCCATTTGAGCAGCTTCAAGCTGTTCGGGTGCATTTGAATTTGGACTAATATTCATCAAGCGCTTCTCTCTCTGCAATATACCCACCGTCGGAGTGGTGTCCTGCAACCGATTTACAGCAAGTTACAGCATTATTGACCCGTTCTCTTGTAGGGGCGACCCTTGTGGTCGCCCTCGAAGACCATGCAGGGTGTTCACGGGCGACCACAAGGGTCGCCCCTACAGAATATTGGATAGCTCAAGTGCTTTGCATTCTGGTGTAGTTTAGTCCAGGTCGGGAACGAGCAAGCCCATTTCGCCTTCGATCAGCTTTTTGACGCGCCGTTTGTATTCTTCGCGCATTTCGAGGTTGGTACGCTTTTTAAGACCCCACTTGCGATAGATTTCGTTATTGCGCGAAACCGGGTTGCCAAAGAAAGGCAGAATATGCGGGTATATCTTATCGACCGACTCCTGGGCGCTGGCCCGACCTTCCTCGGTTTTGACCAGTTCTTTGAGGCGGCTACGCCCGAACCCGGCGTGGAATAGTTCTTCCGGCATGGTCTTGAGGGCGCACTCTCGTAGCGGTAAATAGGTGCATTCCGAAAGGTCTTCCACCTGGATAATTTCAGCCATATCACAAATTGCCTTAAAGACGATAAATTCGTTCCAGTCCTGGAGATGCTGATCGAACATGCTGTTGTGGCGCTTGTCCATATCGAGCAAGGCCGGGTCAACGTTGAGGTCCTGGGCCAACCGGTCGAATTTGACGTGATGTCCGTATTCTTCCATTGCGATCCGGCAGGTCAGCCATTTATCGTTGGGGGTTGGGGCGAACTGGATCGCCGGTTCATCAAAGCGTTGCGCTCCGGTCAACTCGTTCACCACGTGGCTGGCAACGATTTTGTTGATCGCCAGACGGTACTCTTCCGGCATCGCGGACAATTCTTCGACCGACTGTACCTGCCCGCTAAATCGCTCATTTTCAAATGTAATGCTCACTTTTACCTGCCTTCTCTTTTTGAGTTTATGCTTCGGGCGAAATTAGCCGTCGGGGTCTGCCCATTGACTTCTTCTAAAGTTACAAAGGAAAAGAATTGCTCCCGTTCGTTGGGTGGGCGTACCTGTCCGCCGATGTAGTCGCCGTTGTTAAGCTGGAACCGCCGGATCAAAGCCGGGCTGACATAAACAAACCGCGATCCCGGCAGTCGGTGGTCTTGCCTGATAAAACCGTAGCCATTCGGTGTAATTTCCAAGTTACCACAAGTATACATATCCCGTCCCCCTGCCTTTAATAGTATTAACCCGTTTACACAAAAGGTGTATTGTTAAAAACTTCCAGATCAGTCTGCAAAGGAGCCAGTCCTTTTTTGAGCCAGGTACTATCGACGGCCTGGGCCAGGCTTTCGATAGTCCAGCCTTCTTTGCTGGCGACCGAGCGCTCCGGCATTGGTTGAGAGAACAAAAAGACTTCTTTACCCCGCACTCCAAAGATTTGCCCGGTCACGTTCTGGGCAGCCTTGCTACACAAATAGCCGACGACCGGCGCGACGTGTTCGACTTTGGCTTTGCGGGCCTCGCTCAGATAAATAGCTTGCTCTGGGGTAGCTCCTTTGATGCTATTGGTCATGCGGGTGTGGGCGAAAGGGGCCACGCAATTAGCCGTCACGCCATAGCGGTTCATATCGAGAGCGCAGACCCGCGTCAGGGCCACGATCCCGCCTTTGCTGGCGGCGTAATTGGCCTGCCCGAAATTGCCGATCAGCCCTGCCGTCGAAACGATATTGACGATCCGCCCGCCCTTGCGTTCGCGCATGTGGGGCAAGGCGGCCCGCATTACGGCAAACGTGCCGGTCAGGTTTACCCCTAGCACCTCGTTCCATTCTTCCTCGCTCATATTAAAGATCATGCGGTCGCGCAAAATGGCGGCGTTATTGACCACGATGTCAAGCTGCCCAAACTTTTCGAGCGCCAGACCGACCAATTCTCGCCCGGTCTCGAAGCTGCCGACTTTGGCACTGCTGGCAACTGCCCTTCCTCCGGCGGCTTCGATCTCAGCCACTACCGCCGCCGCCAGCCCAACATTAGTCTCTTCCGCCATACCGCTCAAGCTCAAGTTGGCATCGTTGACCACCACCGCAGCCCCTTCGCTTGCCATAAAGAGCGCAATGCCGCGCCCGATCCCCTGACCGGCCCCGGTCACAAGGGCTACTTTGCCTTCAAATTCCATTTTCACCCCGCTTTTATTTAACAGGACACCCGCGATCAAAAGGGTTGAGTAAATAGCGGTTCAGGCTAAACTCAAATCTAAAATCCCGCTAATCTCAATTTTGGTATTATATTTAGCCATTATAAAGAATGTTGGGTTAGTTTTCTATTTTGTTCGGTTTGATGGGTGAGCGTCAGATTTTTGCACGGGTTCAAACAATAAAAACGGGCAACCGTGAAAATCCTGCTCCAAACCACTAAAATTATATATTAGAGAAATTGTAACTACTCAGGCCGGGCGACCACATTGGGTCGCACCCTACAACAGATTTTGGTAGGGGCGACCCTATGTGGTTGCCCAAAGGATGAGGCTGTGTAGTTACTAAAAATTTTCGCAGAAAATTTCTCTAATATATAATCACTCCCCGGTTTAGGGTGTGGTATAGTCTGGCTAATATGCAAAAAATTGACGCGCACCCCGGTTTGATAGGGAGCATTTTTATTGAGGAAAATCAGATTAAATAATGCATGTAAGGCGCAGACATAACAATGAAATTAGCCAGGGATAGACAATTCATTTAATCCTGTTAAGGCTGTCTATCCCTGTTAATTTCCGACGAATTTAGCCGCCCCCGGTTCGGTTTCAAACTGCCGTCAGTTTAGACCGGGTTTCTTTAGTTTTGCTTATTTCTTGTAAGAGGGCTGGGGTTTGGGTGTGAACCATCAGTACTGGCAGATGGCTGCGGCGCATCACATCTTCCGCTACACTTCCCAGGAAGAACTGACCGACCTTTCCCCGGGCGTGGGTTGCCATTGCCAATGCCGAAGCCTGGATTTCGTGAGCGTACTTTAGAATTTCCTCGGTTGGGTCGCCTGTCCGCAGGGCTTTAAAGCACTTAAAGCCTCTATTGAGCAACCGGGCCTGAATTTTGTCAATATACAGGTAGGCTTCCTGCTGACGACGCTGGTATTCCTGATAAATCTCGGTTCCATAATAGTCGCCATAATCGTGTACCAATTGAGCATACTCGACCGAAAAAACCGGCGCGGCTATTCGCAACAAATAAATGGCGGCCTCGGTTTGGTGGGCCAGTTCGAGGGCCGGTTCCAGGATCGCTTCGCTCTCCACCGACCCATCCAGTGTTATCAGTAAGCGGTTGGACGGTTCTTCCAATTGCATCTGAGCGAACTCCATCAACAGGTTTGCCAACGGTGTAGTTGGATCAACCTGATCGGGGCGGATCAAGACTACTGGCAGATGGGAATACTGGAGAACGTGGGCAGCTATACTACCCACCACCAGGCGGGGCAGCCCAGTTCGCGCATGGGTAGCCATTACAACTAATTCGGCTCCCTCAAAGGGGGCCACTACACTAATTTCGTCTTCGGTCCTGCCATATTCAATCAAAGTTTCGACTTGCTCAGGCCTTAAAAACAAGCCGAACGCCGGATCGGTAATAACTTGCCGAATATTATCAAGATAAGACTGGATCGATTTACTTGCCACTACCTCGCTTGCAAAGTTATCGCCAGTGGTCAGATTGGGTCGTTCGGCAGCTTCTAATAATAGGAGTTGGCTTTTGAGACAGTGGGCCAGGTTGACGGCATAGGGCAACGCTTTTTCGGCGAAGGGCGTACCGTCCAGCGGGACAACTATTTTGTTATACATATTCCAATCCTCCTCCTCTAAATTTAACAGGGATGGACAGGATGCACACCCTGGCGGGCGTAAATCGAATGGCCTGGCCCTGCGTACCCTGTCTCCTTTAACCCGTTCAAGTTAATCGACAGGTTGCCTACCTCAGTTTACCGGGGCCAAGTAAAAAACCGTCTTAAAGAAGGTATACATAAGGTTAAAAAGAATTGAGGATTTGGATTTTGGTTTGGAGATTGTGCTAAGCTTTATCCGCAGGCGGCACGATTGCTGTAATCCTCCTTGCGGTTCAGCCCGATAAATTCCAGGCTGCGGAGCAAATCAGTCCTGCAAAAAAGGCCAGAATAACCCGGTATGGACTCCAAAAACTAGCTCTTTTCGACTTGCTTTTCAATTTTACGCCTTTCCTATGATAAAATCATTATATCATTTTCAGGCGTTCTTTTTGGGAAGCAGCAGTATTTACATGACCGACAGAATTGAAAATCAAAAAGAGATCGGTCTGCCGAACCGCCGCCGCAAACGTCGTCTACCGGTCGAACCAATTGACGAACTGGCGATCAGCGGGCCGGAAGCCGAACTGGTCGATGTGGTGGATGGTCGGCGGTTTCTCTATCACTTTGAGCAAGAAGGCTTGCCCCTTGAAGCAGTAGTCGAGCAGGGTTGCGCCCGTTTTCAACGCCGGTACGGTCAACCGCCGACCGTTATCATTCTTTCCGCCAGCTATGCTTTGCCTAGCGGTCAACGCCTGGGTGAGTTAGAAGTGGTCGCGGTTCAAGATTTACCCTGGTATCATTTCTGGTTTGGCCCAAAGCCCAATTTTTACCAGCTAACCCTCGATTTTTAAGAGCTTTATGACAACCATCACAAATTGATATAAAACGGTTTGTCGCGCACGCCAAACTCGTTACGGGCTATCATCACCTCGGCCCGCAGCTGAAGCATCTCAGGCGTAATATTCAAAGTCGCGGCAACCTGGGCTGCCATCAGTCCGGCCTGAAACAGTTCCAGCACGGCCTGCCCCGGTGCCGCTAGATAGCAGGCCACCAGATCAGCCTCCAATTCTTCCTTGAGGACGACCCCGTTGATTATCAGCCCAGTCTGGGTACTAACACAACCGCGCGGCTTACCCCAGGTGTGCAGCATCAGATGGCCCAATTCGTGAAAGAGCGAATGGGTCAGCTTTGGCCCTTTCAAACCTGGGTCAAACACGGCGACCCCAAACCCCTGGCGCGGGTGCAAGGCTGAAAAAGCCGGGCAATCGTCCGGCTTTGGTAGTGCAACATTGTGCCAGCACATTACATTCAGGGCTTCATAGAGCGGCGCGGCTGGTACAGGATATGAATGATGCAAATCGAAAACGTCGATAAAATCATTCATCATACTAAAATCAAATTTACGCAAATAACTAACAGAATGTCCCATTTAGTTGTCCTTTTAACTTTCCCCCGGCCCCGGTAGCAACGCCTCGGCAATTTTGCGTAATTGCCGAACTAATTCCGGGCTGGGATTTTTGCTATGCAGATAAAACACCAAATCGTCCAGATCGGTGTTAGGAACGGCCCGCGTCCGTAGTCCTGCCGCTTCGTATAGTACGTCCTCTGGAATTTCCAGCGCCTTGGCGATCCGCAAGACCTTATCGACGCTTGGATTCAAAATCTTGTCAATCTCCAAAAGCGAGATATACTGCCGTCCGCTCTTACCCAAATCGGCGTAACTGGCTAACTGGCCCTGGGTCCAGCCCTTTTGCTCCCGGATTTCTTTGACCTTAGTTCCCAATGTCATCTTTTTACCCTTCTACTGGCTTATTTTGCATCTTCTTTCGCTAATATTTTAGAACAAATTTCGGATTTGTAAAGAGGTTTTCCAACCTATTTAGAATATTTGTACGAAAATCTATTGCATGAAATAGTTCCCTATGCTATTATACTAGCATATATGTCAAGCTTATAGCAGATTGCAAAGTAATTGAGCTAAACCCTTACCTGTAGGAGCGAGCTTCTGCTCGCGATTGAACACCCAGATGCCAATTTAATCGCGAGCAGAAGCTCGCTCCTACAAGGGTTAATATCTGTGCAAATTGCTATTAAGATACTGCATTCTACCAAAACTGAATGCCTGCTACCTAATTTTAAGGTAACTACTCAGACCGGGCGACCACAAGGGTCGCCCCTACCACGAATTTTGGGTAGGGGCGACCCTTGTGGTCGCCCAAAGTAGATAAGCTGAGTAGTTACATTTTAAGAAGAAAGGGGAGTTGGATGAGCCTTTATAATAAAACTGTGTGGTTGCTGACTGAGAAGCCTCGCAATCCACGCTATCTTGAAGTTGCCCGGACGGTTCAGGAATACCTGCGGGCTTATTGGCAAGGTCAGGGTTACAGCCCTTCGATCCAGGAAATCAGAAGTGAGTTAGATATGGGACAAACTACGCTCTATTATTGGCTTCAGCAGATGCGCGATAGAGGGGATTTGCTTTTCGAGGACGGCATCGCCCGCAGCTTTCGGCTACCCAACCAGCAGGTTGTATTCGAGGATGAAAATAGGAGCTAACCAGGCTGGATCGAGATCAGCTTAAGCAAGGCGAGTTTCACGACTCGAAGGTTTGCAAATCGAAGGCGTGGGGGAGTAGGTCGGCGACTGTACAGACCAGATGGACACTTTGGAGGTTAGCAATTACCACCCGCATATTGGGGTTAAACTCGGCCAAAAACTGACGACAAGCGCCACAGGGGGTAGTAGGCCGTTCGGTATCGCCGACGACGGCAATCTCTTCCCAATCGAGTTGCCCGGCAGCCACTGCTGCTACTCCGGCGCTGCGTTCGGCGCAAATCGTCATACTATACGAAACATTCTCGACGTTGCCGCCCCGAAAGACCTGTCCACTTTTGGTACGCAAAGCCGCTCCGACCTTGAAGCGCGAGTAAGGAGCGTAAGCTCTTTCACGAGCGGCGCGGGCCTCCTCGACGAGTTCCGCGCTATATTCCTGGGTCAAATTGGAGTCCTCCTCGGAATTTAACAGGGATAGACACACCCTTGCGGGCGTTAACAGGATAAAATAAATGTAACTACTCAGTTTACCCATTTTGGGCGACCACACAGGGTCGCACCCTACAACCGATTTCGGGTAGGGGCGACCCTATGTGGTCGCCCGGTGTGAGTAGTTACAAATAAATTATCTATCCCTGCTGAATTGGTTAATTTGATTGCCCCATCTACGTCCCCGCCTATACTGGAAATAAATTCTAGGCAAAGCGGGCGAATAGCACCCCTAGCCAGTAAAGACCATACACCGGGATCGAGATAATCAAATTGTTGAAAATGTCGGGGCTGGGCGTGATAAAAGCGGCTACCACCAGCGATAGCACTAAAGCCCACTTCCAAAAAGCGGCCAGCTTGCGCCACGTGACTACCCGGATTTTCGCCAGCAAAAAGAGAAAAATCGGTAGCTCAAAGACCAGTCCACTCCAAAACATTATCTTGCTCATCTGCCCGATATAAACTTTTAGATCGGGGGTGGTTACAAACTGGTCGGCCCCAAAGCCAAGCAAGAATTTGATGGCTGCCGGTAGCACTAGATAATAGGCAAAGGCAATCCCAACCAGGAAGAACAACGCCACTAGCGGGATAAAAAAGACCAGACTGCGGCGGATCGATTTGAGCAACCGAACTTCTTCGGCATAGCCAGGGTCGCTCGGTTGCGATTCGGGTTCGAGGGCCGGAGCCATAAACGCCAGAATATGATAGACCAGCACCGGGCTTGCCAGAAGTAAACCGGCGTAAAGAGCCAACTCGAAGTAAATCGAAAAGCCGTTGACCACATTTAGATTGACAAAGTCGGATTTCTTGCCCGTCCGGGCCGCAATATCATTCATCGGGTCGCGGGCCAGATCGATAAAGGCTTGCAACAATTCTTTATGGAAGAACCAGGTTACGGTTGTACAGATCGCAATCGCCAGCGACGACCACACTAGGCGGTTGCGTAGTTCGCCCAGGTGTTCAAAGAAAGTCATTTGGGCTGCCGGGGTTTTAGCCTTTTTGGGTTTTTCCGGCTTGGATGATCTAAATCGGCGCGGTTTGATCGCTTTTGTACCACCACGAGTTTCGATTTCATTTTCAGTAAGTGCCATTGCTTAAAATTCCTTGTTCGCAGGGCGCTCACCGGGGAACTGCCCTTACCTTTTCTTTACAATGATAAAATGATAACGAGTAACGTTTTAATTCTGGCCCGAATGGGTCGGTTCCGCCAGACTCTGTTCGAGTCGTTCGAGCCGTTCGAGCAAACGCTGTTCTAATGTCTCCATTCGCTGGAAGATTTCAAAGCGGCTACCCTCGATCCGCCCCTCAAGCGCATTGACCCGTTGCCATAGCTCGACATTTTCAGCTGAGGAGTGCTGACCGTTCAAGAGAGGCGCGTCGGGCGGCAACAAAGGCCCAGGGTTATAGACGGGTAACGGGGAGACTGGCATTTCGATTGCCGAATCGGTGGCGCTCTGCTCGACGGCTTCCTGGATCAAATTCTGCCGTCGTAAGGCTTCCGCCGCTTCTTCTTCGTCGGCGACCGTTGCGACCTGAGCCATCGTAAGGCTGGCCTGATCTACGGTACTGTTGATCGCGCCGATTTCTTCCGCGCTTTGGCTGGCCTGGTCAATCGCATTTTCGAGGGCGGTTGGGTGAACGACCCCCGCTTCGACCGCCGACAATTCATCGACATTGGGGCTGACTTGTCCGGCGGTGTTTAGGGCGCTGGTAATATCGTCCCGCACATCAACTTCGTTCTTGATTTCCTGCAAATCCCGCACAAGGTCCTGGCTGGTAGAGGCCAGGTCTCGCCTGATTTCCTGCAAATCATCCTGCACAGTCTTCAAGCTCTCGCGAATATCGAGGTCTTTGGTTAGCGACTGCAATTCGCCCCTGGCCTCCTGGGTCAGCCGACGCAAATCATTGACATAGCGCCCGGCCTGCCGTGCAATCCCCGGCAACCGTTCCGGCCCAAAGACGATCAGCGCGACCATCATAATTAGCAAGATTTGAGGTAAACCTATTCCAAATAAACCAAAGTCCATAATTGCCTTTATAATTACGCTGAATGCTGAGTACTGACTAGCCCAACCGTGTTTTTGGCTGGATGAAGGCCTAGTTCTCCTGGTTCAGCCTGATAAAGGGACACTTAGTCCCGTATAACTAAAGTTGCCTTAGCCATGCTAGAATATACCTTTTTGGTAGATGGCGCAAGCCCGTTTTGCGATAATCTTTTGTGGGCCAGCTAACCTTTAAATGCCACTCACCTGACTCATGATAACATACGAAACCAAACCGGGTTTAGATGATTTGACTACGCAACAAATTTGCTTTTTCCGAGTGAAATTTGTTACAATAAAGCGGATATTTTTATAATACTTAGGTTTGAGCGGGAAAGGATTCCATGAAGTTTAATTACGGTGGGCAGGCGGTAATCGAAGGGGTGATGATGCGTGGGCAGCGCCAGATGGCGGTGGCCGTGCGCGACCCGGAGGGCCAGATTAACCTCAAGACCGAGCCGCTGCAAGCTCGGATTTACACCAGCAAAGTGATGAAGTGGCCCCTCTTGCGCGGCCTTGTAATGCTGTGGGATATGCTGGTGCTGGGTATTCAATCCCTTTCCTGGTCGGCTAATATCGCGGCGACCGGGTTGCTTTTGCCGACTGTCATGCTGGCGACAATTGACTCAGTCGAAGAAACCCGCACCGAACCGAGCGAAGGTAGCCCGCCCCCCACAGAGGAAGAAAGCGAAATCCCCGGTTGGATGATGATACTGACCGTCCTGTTCTCGATCAGCTTTTCGGTCGGGCTGTTCATCCTGCTGCCGGCTTTTATAGCCGGGATTGCCAACAACTGGTTTATCCACGATCATCTTATTAGCAATTTGTTTGTCGAAGGTGGGTTGCGGATATTGATCCTGGTGGGGTATTTGTGGCTGGTCGGGTTCATGCCGGATATGCGCCGGGTCTTCCAGTATCACGGGGCCGAACACAAAACGGTCAACGCTTTTGAAAGCGGCGCACCCCTGACCCCCGAAAGCGTCCAGACCTTTACGACTGTTCACACTCGTTGCGGGACGAACTTTTTGCTGCTGGTGATCGTCTTTTCGATTGTCTTGTTCAGCTTCGTGTTTACCGCGCTAGGCAACCCTCCCATGTGGATCAGCTTGCCGTTACGGGTAGCCCTGGTTCCCTTCGTGGCTGCTGTTGCTTACGAGTATATAAAGTGGAGTGCGGCCCATTTCAGTAACCCGATTATCCGCGCTATTATGAAGCCGGGTCTGACCCTCCAAAAACTGACCACCCGCCAGCCCGATCTAGCGATGGTCGAAGTTGCTATCGTCGCCTTAGAACGAGTGCTATTAGCCGACGACCAAATCTCCCAGGCCGACTGGGACGAACAACGCCGACGACTCCCCGTGCGCCCCGCGCAGCTAACGCCTGTGCGGGGAGAAAGTGGGGCGGCGGCGTGAAGGAGTTGAGGTGAAATGCTATTTGAAAAGTCGGCGGGCGACTTAAAGCCCAAAGTCGAGAAAGCATAACCGCAAACTAGAACGGCCCGCGAGGGTCGTTTTTTAATGCAGAAGGCAGAAGGCAGAATGCAGAATAGGGGATTTATAACACAGATGAACACCGATAAACAATGCAGAAGTCAGAATAATGAATGCAGAATGTTAATCAGTTGATCGCCCATCTTACAATCGTAAATCGTAATCGTAAATGGCCTGATATAGGCTAAGAAGGAGAACCAAGTGTTACAAATAGAATCCGATATAATAATTCAGACCGGGATAGCCGGGAAAGAGGCTGAGCAAATTCTTATTCGCAAGGCCCGTATTAAAGATGTGGCCCAGATTTTCAAGCTGGTCAACCAGATGGCCCGCCTGAAGAACAATTTGTTGCCGCGCTCGATGTCCGAGTTGTACGAGCATGTACGCGACTTTGTAGTGGCGGTGGACAACGAGCGGGTGATCGGAACCTGTTCGCTACACATTTTTTGGGAAGACCTCGCCGAGATACGTTCGCTGGCGGTCGATACCGAATACCAGGGGCAGGGTTGGGGCGAACAACTGATGAACGTTATCATCGAGGATGCCCGCGAATTGGGGATGCTGCGTCTCTTTACCCTGACGACGATCCCGGCCTTTTTCGAGCGGTTTGGCTTCCGGGTCGGCACCAAAGAAGAACTACCCCAAAAGACCTGGAGCGAATGCTTTCGCTGCCCCAAGTTTACCGAATGTGACGAGACGGCCCTGCTGCTCGATCTAGCCCCCGGCTTTCACGGCCCTGTGCCGATCCGCAAGAGCTTCGACCTGACTCCCCGTTAGTTCCCTCTTTTAGCAAGCCGGGTCGATCTGGCAGGGCAGCGCCGCCCTGCCGTCGCACCCAAATTCTTTTATTTAACAGGGATAGACAGGATTCACAGGATAAAATTGATTGGCCTCTTCTTATAATTGGCTAATTTTCTTGGTGATGCTGAAAAACGTATCAAAGCCCTTGACAAAGTTACGCCTCGGTGCTATAAGTAGTGTAGAGATTATATAGTGTAGTTTCTACACTAAACATGAAAGTACTAAGCTTATGCAGCAAACCTTCGAGGTCAGGGTCGGGAGCGTTATTGGTAGCGAACACGTTTTCCGTCAGACCAACTGTCAGGATAAATACCGTTACGCCAAAATTCAGCTTGAAGCTAAAAGCTATCTGGTTGGAGTGGTTTGCGACGGCTGTAGTGGTGGGCCACAGAGTGAGGTCGGGGCGGCGTTACTAGCCGAATTTATCGTGCAGGAGGCCGGACGGCGGTTAAAGGTTGGGTGTGCGGTTGAGCAAATCCCCGGTGAGTTATACGGTCGAGCCTTGCTCTTTTTGGACGGTCTGACTGGCTTGCTGCTGGGCGAAGAAGCCGCATCGGAGGCTGTGAGCGGGTTTGCCGGAACGTACCTGCTGGCGACCATTGTAGGTTTTATCGTGGGCGAAGAAAAGACGGTTGTATTTGCGGCGGGAGATGGGCTGATAATCCTCAACGATGAGCTAATCGTCCGGGACGAAGGTAACGCGCCGCACTATCTGGCCTATGGCCTGCTTGACCCTTCCCAATTGGAGACCAGTCGTCCACCTCGTACCAACTTCGATACCCTGACGCTGGATACAACCGAGTTAAATCATCTGGCAGTCTGGACCGATGGGTTCGACCCGACCCTGCAAGACCAAATCTGGCAACTCGGTGGCCCGCGCAGTCTGCAACGTAAGCTAAATGTCTGGGCCAAACAAAAGCTCTTCGCCGACGACACGACCGGAATTACGGTAGAAAGGATGAAGGATGAGGAATGAGGAATTATAACACAGATGAACACCGATGAACAATGCAGAAGGCAGAATGGATAACGTATCGATCTCTAAGGGTTGACTTTTGAAAGCTCGAATTTGAACTCAAAAAAGGCTGTCCAAACTGAACCCTTAGCAAAGGATACGTTATCGGCAGAATGCAGAAGGCAGAATAGAAATGCAGAAGAGAAGTAAGCGCGAAGCATGTATTGTAATCGTAAATCGTAAATCGTAAATCGCGGCCTCGCCCCCTTTGGGGGTAAATCGTAAATCGTAAATCGCGGCCTCGCCCCCTCTGGGGGTAAATCGTAAATTCCCTTCATCTCTCAGATTTCGGGGTAAATAAATGAAAGTAGTAATTAATAACAAACGGGTGAACCTGGATAATAAGGACGTGCTGGGGTCGGGCGGTGAGGCGGTAGTGTTGCGTTATGGTTCTGAGGCGGTCAAGCTTTACCATGATCCAACGTCGGCCCGCGCCCGCAAGTTGGAAGAGTTGCTGCAAATGCAACTTAGCTTGCCTGCCGAGGTGGTTTGCCCGAGCGCTCCGGTGTATGACCAGAGCGGCGCGACGCTGCTCGGTTTTACCATGCCTGCCCTGCCGGATCGATTGGCGGCCCTCTCTAGCTTGAGCAACAAGGGTTTTCGGGCGGCGCACGGCGTTACGCTTTGCCAGGTAACAAGCCTTTTCTTGCGGATGCACGCGATTGTCGAGGCGATCCACCGGGCCGGATTGGTCGTGGGCGATTTCAACGATTTGAACGTGCTGTTCGAGGCCACCGAACCGGCCTTTATCGATGTGGATAGCTACCAGTTTGGGGCGTATCCCTGCCCGGTGGCGACCGAACCCTATCTCGACCCGCAGCTTTATGGCCTCGACCTATCGGCCCGCCCTAGCTTCCGACCTGAACACGATTGGTACAGCTTTGCGGTGCTGTTTTTTCGGTCGCTCTTGCTGGCCCATCCTTACGGCGGGACGCATCCGCATATTAAACAGCTTACCCAACGGGCCGAACAGCGCGTGACGGTCTTTCACCCCGAAGTGACTTATCCCAAAATCGCGCTTAGCCCCAACTTTCTAAATGACGAATTAGCCGGGGTCTTCCACCAGATTTTTGGGCAGGGCTGGCGCGGCGTTTTCCCCGGCGAAGTCTTAACTCAGTACGCCGCCGATCTGACCGAATGTAGCACCTGCCGGGCCTGGTTCCCGGCCAGTCGGCGGGTTTGCCCGGCTTGTCAGGGGCAATTGGCTTTTGTGTTACCAAAATTCAAGGTGGCAGCAGGCATTCGGGCCGAGGAATTGATAGTGGCGCTTGGCCCGATCATCGCTTTTAAGATTATTGGGGAGCGGTTGTATTGTGTAGCGCGGGAGGAGAATCTGGCGGTGCTTTACACCAAAGAGCCGGGCCAACCTTCGCGCCGGATCGAATTGTTTAAGTGGCTATCCGGCGCACGCTACGACTTTATGGACGGCTATCTGGTGGTTAATCCGCACGCCAGCCCCGATTTGCTGCTACTCGAATTGGCCGCGACTGGGGTTAAACAGATCACCAAGACCACCACAGGCCGCTTCAACGGGCAAGCGGTTTTTGCCACGACTGCCCAGGCGCTCTACCGCACGGCAGGTGGCATGCTACTGCGCGGCGAAATCAAATATGGGCAGTTGGTCGAACGGCCTGTGACGGCTATTCAAGAGGGTCAAAGCTGGTTTCAGGTCGGTACCGACCGTCAGGGTCAGGAAATTATTACAGGGTTTAGTCGGGTTTTTCGGGATTGGCAGTGGTTTGGGGTAGAACGGGTCGGGCGTAGCGATTTGCCAATCTCAGTGCTTGAGGCGGACGAGGCGGTCACAGAATGGGCCGTCAAGCCGGGCCTGATCTTGCGTAAAACCCGTCAGGCTGGGGTCGCCTATCTCCGCCTGGATGCGTTCGACGCTAAAGGTCAAGCAGTGTTTGCCCAGCGCCGCAAGCTTCAAGACGATGACGAAAGCCAGAATATCGAGACCGCGCTCTATTCGGGCGGGGTTGCGCTCTGGCCCGGTACTAACGGGCTAGTCAAAGAACAACTCGAACAGCGTCAGCGTACCGAACTATCGGCAACCGGGCCTTATGTAAACGCTGCGACTCGCCTGGGTCAGTTTAGCGGCGGTCTGGTGGCGGCTACCGACAACCAGATTTGGAGTCTAGTGCTGGTTTAGAGCCAATACTTTCAGGTACGGTAAACTGTAAAGAATTGGGTGGTAGGGGCGACCCTACGTGGTCGCCCATAGCCGTCAATTTATAAATAACATAGTATAAGCCAATTATGAGTATAACTAGTACAGGCTCAAAACTAAATACCGTTGCATTGTTTCAGTCTCTTACCAGAACTTACTGATTTAAGCCTTTGAACTCAAT